>DAOQAG010000112.1:0-2805 GCA_035353815.1 bacterium | reverse complement strand
ACCGGCTGCTCAAGCTCCGTTTCGATGCACACGGCTTTGCCTGGCCGTTTCCGGTGCAGCGAGCCTATCCGGTCATCACCAAGTCCTAATGCCGGCGGGGCACATTTGCCGCCCCGGACTCGAGGAGGAATCATGAAAAAAAGGAGTACCATGCTGATGCTGCCGTTGCTGCTGGCGGTTTTTTCCCTTGCCGGCGGCCAGCCGCGGCTGGTGGTTGAACGGCCTTATGAACCGGTCGTTCTGCACGGGTCGGTGCTGAGCGCCTTTTATGCCGACTCCACGGACCGGGCGCCGGTCGATGACCTCTTCCTGTATGCCTATGACCGCGCCACTGAGAGCTGGCGGATGATGCCCTTCCAGATCGACGAACGCATCCTGGCGCCGGATCCGTATAATCCGGAAGTAAAGCGGCATACCTATTATCTGAAAGATGATGGATTGCTGGACGAGGATGACGAGCTCTCCTTCATGGTACGCGACATGGGTGACCAGGCGCCGGAGAAGAGCTGGATCAGCAACCCGGAATCGAGACAATGGCAGCGGCTGGAGCTGCGCGCGATGGACCCTGACAGCACGGCGATCGATGCCTATGCCTATCTGTTTCGTTCCCCTACCGTCAGCGAACCCATCCCGGCGCCTTATGAATTCGCCTATTTCAAGGATGAAAATAGGATCGAAAGCAAATACTATGCGGTCACACTGGATCCGCAAGTCGGTCTGGTGCAGGACATCAAAATCAAGCCGCCTTTTGGCTCGGGAGTGGATATTTTTGACCGGCAAAAAATCCGCGCGACCGCGACTTTGATCGTCGCCGATACGGAGATCCCGCTCAAGTCCCAAAGTGAGATGCTAATCAAGCTGGTCAGCGTTGCCGGCGATTCGAACGGCGTGATGGCCAAACCAGTGGTCCGGGTCATCCGTGAATCGCGGCAAACCTTCAAATTGGGTGTCAACGAGATTGAAAGACAAATGACCTTTTATGTGACCGCCAAGTTTTATCCCTTCAACGGCCGGGTTATCGGCGGCTCCAAGCTGGATAGCGCCAGCCTGAACAAGGCCATGCCGGGCTCGGAAAATCTTTCCATCAGTTTCAAACATTTGCGCCAATCCTGGGATCTGAATGAGAATGCCAAGGGGATGCTTTATTACAGCCGCTATAACGATGGCATCCCGATCGACGGTGCACCCGATGCGGCGGTCGACCTGCAAATCGACAGGCCTGTCAGCGAGTGGAGCCTGGTCTCCGGCGCGCAGGGCGCGCTTTTCAGCCTGTTCTCGCTGCCGGATAGCACTATTTCCCCCAGGACCTCATTTTCACTCTATTATTTTGACAACAGCACCGGGGGGACGGGTGATCCTGCCGATCTGAAATACTTCGACACGGGCGACAAGGTATCGTATGGAGATTTTGGCGTGAGCATGTGGTCCCCGACCAGTCTGGACCTCAAGTTCGAGATGTATTTTCTCCCCAACAGCGTCAATTCAAAGAGTCAGGCCGTACAGATCGCCCATGCTATGGAAAAGCCGGTCTGGGTGAATCCGCGGGCGACGGCGGTTGAGCGTGCCCCAGGGGCCAGCCTGCCGCACGAGTTCCACCTCGGCCAGAACTATCCCAATCCATTCAATCAGGAGACGCGGTTCACTTTCTCCCTGGACAAACCCGAGAGGATCCATCTCAAGATCTTTAATGCCCGGGGAGAGCTGGTCAAAAATCTGGCGGAAGGACGCTATGCGGAAGGAGTGCACGCCCTCTCCTGGGACGGCCGCGACGAAGCGGGCCAGGTGCTGCCCACAGGACTCTATTTCTATCAGCTCCGCGGCGAAAGCCGCAGCCGTCAGGCCAAGCTGCTGATCTTACGATAAAGGAACTCTTGATGCTGAAGCGATTCGGTCTGGTGCTTGGGGCGGCGACGCTAATCGCCTTGGGTTGTTCCGGTGACCACGGCCTGGCGCCGCAGCCGGGGCGTCTGGTGGTGGATGTGTTTTTCACCGGCACGCCGCCGCCCACGACCCAAGGCATCTATCTGATCGTGGCGCCCAAGTTTCCGCCCCACGCTATCAACGAGTTGTACCACATTCCCAACAGTCTGCCGATCGACCGTGACAGCGTGCACGCGGTCATTGATCTGCCCTACGGTCACTATGACGCCATCAGCCTTTGGTGGTACAGCAATGAAACCAAATCCAATCTGGCTGATGTTCTTTCCCTGCCCCTCGATATTGACAACGGCCTGATTCCTCTCGGATTCGATTTGACGCGGGAGAATCCTGAGGCTTTTATGGAACTCCACCCCGATTGGGGCCGGGTCAATCGGGACGCCTATCTGGAAGGGACCATTACCTTCAACGGACCATTTCCAAAAAATACCCTGGCTACTGCGGTCGCCGCGTATTCATTCATCCCAACGGCGAACGTGGAATATCTGACCTGGCTGAAATCGATCGATTTCAGTGTCGGGACTAATCCCTATCACTACAAACTGCCTATCCGATCCGGCACGGTCAGCTACCTGGTGGTGCTCTGGCTGCCGGAGCGATCGGCTTTAACTGGATTTACAGAGCTGGGATTTCTGGAAGACCCGGCCAAACCCGGCACGCCGCTCAAGCTCAAGATCAAGGCGGGGGAGACCCGCCAAGGACTGGATCTCTACGCCGACTGGTCCAAGGCCACAACAGCATTTACAGCCAGGGCGCAAAGGGGAGGGACGGAGTGATGAAGCGGCAGATTGTTAGACTGGTTCTCTGCTTCACGCTGCTCCCCGCGCTCCTTCTGGCTCAGGCGACCCTGCGCGGCCGGGTGACCGA
>DAOQAG010000111.1:0-2871 GCA_035353815.1 bacterium | reverse complement strand
GATCCTTGACGCCGAGTTCACCAATACCGGTGGAGATACCCTCAAGGAGTTCTATATCAACGTCGAGTCGAATGGCGCTAATACCTACCGCTCCAACGGCTCCCGCCCGGCGCCCGGCACCGGCGAGACCTACAGCACGGTCACGACCTGGCAGCACTATTACGGCGGCCGCAGCGGGGACAGCCTGCGCGTCTTTTACGAATACAGCGCCGACGATCCGGCGGTACCCGGCGATCTGATGGGCGCTCCGGTTACCTCCCAGAACGGCCGCCTCATCAACCCGAAATTCGTCTGGTACTCGATCCTGCATGCCTCGGAACAACCCTACACCGATGCAGCCGGCGACCGGGACGATTTCCTCCAGCCCCGGATCACCTATATGGGCACCGCCACCAAGTTCCCCTATAACAGCGAGGGCGACGATTATGGCGACAAAAATTTCTGGGCCTTGCGCGGCGCCTACTCGGAGTTTTTCCCCATGAGCGGCGCCACCTGGCCCGGTACCCTCCACGCCGGCAATACCGATGAGCAGGGCAATCCCAGCTATGCCGCTCACCCGGCGGGAACGAGCCAGGCCAACAACTCCAAAATGTACTGCACCTTCGGTCCTTATCTGTTCAAACCCGGCGAAAAACTCCACGTGGTGTTCGCCAGTGGCTTCTCCGGACTGGACAGCCGGACCGCCAAGGAGATCGGCGCCAAATGGAAGAACGGCACGCTCCAGGACCCGCCCGGACTGCCCGATGCGCGCACGGGCTTTTTCCCGGCAAATTTTGCCTTCCCCATCGACGCCGCGGAGGTCGACCTGCGCAAGGATCGCTGGGTCAGCACCGGTATCGATTCGCTGATGAAGAGCGCCTGGCGCGCCCAATGGAATTTTGACCATGGCTACAAGATCCCGGCCACACCGCCTCCGGCCGAATCGGTCACCATCACCGGGCTCGGCACCGGCGTCGAGATCCGCTGGTCAGATGCCGAGGCCGAAAGCCGCACCGATTTCGCCGGCTATCGGATCATGCGCCGCCTCTCCAATCTGGACACCCTCTTCTTCGAGGAGATCTATTCCAGCGGAGCCGAGGACAAGGCGGCCGAGCATCTCTTCATCGATAAAAAGGTGCTCATCGGCGCCCAGTATTACTATTATGTCCAGTCCAAAGCCCGGATTGCTGCCGACGATCCCCTCGCTGATCCCCTTTCGCGCGGCCGGGTCATTTTTAGCAGCCGGGTGATGGAACCGACCATCAACTGGATCAATCCGCCGCATTTTTCGCAGAACGATCTCGGCAAAATCCGCATCGTGCCCAATCCCTACAACATCAACGACCCCCTGCTGGTCAAGCAGGGGTGGACCGACCAGCGCGGCATCCAGTTCTACAATCTGCCCGGCAAGGTGACGATCAAAATCTTTACCGAGTACGGCGATCTGGTCCAGAACATCGAACACGACAGCCCGGTCAACGCCGGCTATGAGATCTGGGACATGATCACCCGCAACCAGCAGGTGATCAGCAGCGGCGTCTATATCGTTGTCTTCCAGAAACCCAACGGCGAGACCGCCTATCAAAAATTCATGGTTGTCCGGTGATCCGGAAAGAGGAGAATGCGCAGATGAAAAAATTCGTCCTGATCGCCTGGCTGTTTCCGGCCGCCCTGCTGCAGGCCCAGGTGGGCCTGAACAAGGTGGCGCAGAGCACCATGAATTTCCAGCAAGTCGGCCTTTCCGCAAAGGCCAGCGCCCTCGGCGAGGCTTTTTATGCCGTCGGCCGCGGCGCCGAGTCGATCTTTTACAATCCTGCCGGCATCGCCGAATCCGCCAGACGCCTGGATGTGCAGTTTTATGCGACCCGCTGGATCGCCGACATCGATTACATGGCCGGGGCTCTGGCTTATGACCTGGGGAAATTTGGCGCCATCGGCCTCTCGCTGCTCAACGTCGATTATGGCGATATCTATACCACCGCACTGCTCGACGCCTCCGAGAGCACTCTCTATCCCGAAGGCTACAAGGATACCGGGCTGGCGGACAACGCCGGCGCCTGGTCGCTCGGCCTTTCCTACGGGCGCGCCATTAGCACGCGTTTCATGATCGCCGGGACCATGCGCCTCGCCGGCCAGAACCTCGGCACCACCGCCATGGCGGGCGGGCTCAAGGAGAATAACGCCACCAAACTGGTCTTCGACGCCGGAATCAAGTACTACACCGGCATCCGCAGCTTCTGCTTTGGCATGGCCATCCGCAATTTTGCCTCCAATTTGAAACGGGAGGAGATCCGCGAGCAGCTGCCCCTGACCTTCACCATGGGGGCGGCCATGAATCTGTTCGACCTGTTCCAGGCGGAGCCCAGCCAGCATCAGCTCACCCTCTCGGTCGATTTTGTCCATCCCAATAACTACACCGAGCGTATGAACGCCGGCCTGGAGCTGCTCTTGCTGCACAAGCTTGCCCTGCGCGGCGGCTATCAGGGCAACCAGGATGTCGCCTCGTGGTCGGCCGGATTTGGTGTGCGCACCAGCCTCGGCGGCAGCGATCTGGCCGTTGATTACGCCTGGTCGTTCATGGATACTTTTGCAGACGTCAGCCGTTTTTCACTGGGGATAGGCTTTTGAAACTTAGTGTTATCCTGCTCCTCGGCCTGCTTGCCGCAGGCGCACCGGTGCAGAACACCTACACCAATCCCGTCCTTTTCGCGGATTACTCCGATCCGGATGTCATTCGCGTCGGCGACGATTTTTACCTGGTGGCCTCCAGCTTTTGCAATGTGCCCGGAGTACCGGTGCTCCATTCCCGCGACCTGGTCCACTGGGAGATCATCGCTCATGCGGTGCCGCGCTTGCCCTCGCCGCGGTATGACCGGCCGCAGCACGGCAACG
>DAOQAG010000110.1:1553-3196 GCA_035353815.1 bacterium | reverse complement strand
ACGTTCTCCGTGCTGAAAAAGTTGATCTCGATACGGCGGTTGAGCTTGCGCCCGGTGGGCGTGCTGTTGTCGCCGATGAGGGTGATCTCGCCGGTGCTGCGCATGATGCTGGCCGGCCGGGTCTCCCCGAATCCCTGCGGCCGGTCGGTCTGGCGCTTGACACGGTCGTACAGCTCGGGATAGTTCTTGAAGGTATAGTCGAGAAATCCCTGATGGAAGGCCTTGGAGCGCTCATCCGAGAGCCGCAGGTTGTACCACTCCGCCCCGATCGCGCAAGCATGCCCGTAGAAGCGGAAGCGGTAGGTCGGCTCGGTGATGATATTGCGAATGAACCGGAAGATGTTTGCCCAGTAAAAATTGTACAGCGGATCGGCGCTGTCGAATTTGAGCGGGAAGGCGATCGTGTGCTCCTGGATATAGGTCTTTTTGCGCAGATAGACCGAGCGCGGCCGCGACTTGAATTCGCGCCCGAGCGAATCCCGGATGGCGATGTTGTAGTCGCTCGATTTCTCCAGCCAGATCTGGATGTCGGTGTATTTCTCCTCCGAGATCTTCCATTCGAGGGTGCCCTTGAGATCGCCGCGCTGGAACTGATCCCGGACATCAAAGGTGTCGGTCACCGTCGGATTGCTCAGCACCAGGCCGGCCGCGGCGACGGGCGCATAGCCGCGGATGATCGCCAGATAATTGACGGGCAGGACCAGGTGCTCGGTATCGCGGAAGGGGATCGGCTGGAACAACACCGCCTGGGCCTTGTCGTCGGCGATGATGCGGACGTACCGCCGCTCCTGGAATACCCAGCGGGCATCCTCCGCCTTGGCGGGAATATAGCGCTTCGCCAGCAGCTCGCCGGGGATGATGGTGATCTGGCTCGCCTCCACGCCCAGCTGCAGCATCGAATCGCGCACGGCCTCGCTGCGCCGGTTGGCGAGGGCCACGTCGTTCTCGCCGGAGTTGGGATCGGCATAGCCCTGCAGGGTGATCTGCAGATTGCGGTCGCTCTTCAGGCGCGTCGCCAGGGTGTCGAGAATCGGGCCGATGACCCGCGTGTGGAGATACTCGTATTTGACCCGGGCGCTGGAGGAATCGAAGCAGATCTCGGTGATAATCGGCAGGTCGTAAGTCCGCGTTGCATAGTTGACCGCCGTGACCGTGTCCTTGGCAGCGATCGAGCCCTTGGGGATGGTGAAGAACTGCGCCGTGTAGCGGTTGTTGGCCTCATCATCCTCGCGGATGGCGCCCTCCTCATCGACCATGGCGCTGAGCACGTGGCGCCCGAGGTCGGAGGTGTGCCACTCGAGATCAAAGACGCGCTCCTCACCCGGCTTGAACTGGTTGAGGCTGATCCGTTTCAGCACCTGGGTGGTCCCGGGCACATTCTGGGCAAGCCCGGGGGCCGTCGAGGCGAGCGAATCGGTGAGGCTGAGGACGGTCTGCTGGATGAGGCGCTCACCCTTGTTGACGACCTTGATCTTGAGCATCCCGTGGTAATCATCCACGGTGAGCCAGGGCGAGTAATCGAAGGTGATCGACTCGACCGCCACATCGTTGATCGGGATGTGGAAATGGGCGATGGTGCGGCCATGATGGCTCGCCGGCCGCATGTGCCAGTCGAGATCGTAGGCAATGACGGACCAGTAATA
>DAOQAG010000110.1:0-1453 GCA_035353815.1 bacterium | reverse complement strand
CCGAAGGTGTACTGGTTCATCAGGTCCATGTTGGTGTCATAGCCGCCCTGGATGGCAAAGCGCTGCGCCCAGGCCACCTCCGCGCCGAAGGCGTAATTCTCGCCCTCATCGCGGCGCTTCTGGTAATCGGCGGAGAGCTGCAGCTGCAGTCCGTTGTGCGTGCCGGCATTGAAGGAGAGGCCGGCGCGCAGAGCCTGCGGCAGCGGCGTCCCGACCGAAAGGAACTTGATGTCGCTGCCGATATTGGTCAGGGAGACACCGCCGGAAAGGATGCCATAACGCAAAAGTCCCGACTCGCCGAGGAAGGTGAAACGGGGCGTGCGGTACAACAGTCCGAGATCATAGATCCAGGCATGGGCGGCATAGGTCCCGAGCTTGCTCTTGTAGTATTTGAGAGTGGTGCCGGCCGAAAGATTGGGGGTCACCATGGTGATCGGCTGGCCGATATTGGCGGAGAGGAGCAGATCGCTGGCCGAGGCGGCCGCGACATATTTGTCCGAGCTGTCAAACTCCGGCACGCCCTGGTAGACCACACCGAGATTCAGATGGGTGAACTGGCTCCACGGCGTGTGCACGCGGTGGCCGGCGACAAACGAGGTATTGTAAACATCGGCGAACCATTTCGTGTAGGAAGCGGACCAGTACCATTGGCGCAGCAAGCCGCCGGTGCCGGGATTGGTATAGGCGGCGTGCATCTCGTCGAGGGTACTGGTATAGGCGCCACCCATCGACTGCTGCCGGGTGCCGGGCATCATCTTTAAAAAGCCAACGCCAGAGCGCACCTGGGCAATACCAGCGCCTGCGGCCGCGAGTGAGAGCAGGAGGGAGAGCAAGAGCGCACGACCGGCCCGGGAGGCGTGCTGCGGCGCTGTATGGATTCCGATTGCCATGCTTATCTCACAATCATGAATTTTTTCCAGTCCTTGTACTCATCGGAGCGCAGGGTAACGATGTACACGCCGCTGCCGACACGCACGCCCTCGCGGGTCAGACCGTTCCAATAATAGGTCGTCCAGCCGGCCGGGTAAACAGCATCGGTCAGCACCGAGATGTGGTGCCCGGCGATGTCATAGAGATCGAGCGTGGCGGTGCGGCTGGAGCTCAGCCGGAAGCGGATCTGCAGCGGATCCTGCAGATCGGGCTCGTAGGTATTGCGATCGAGCGAGAGATCATTGGCTTCATGCACCATGACGTTGGTCTCCGCCCGCGCGCGGTTGCCGTATTGGTCGAGGATGCGGATCTCGAACTTGAGCATCTCCTGCTTGGCGGTGGAGGTCAGCTTGAGCGGCAGGTAATCGGGATCGATCCGGAACCATGCGCCGGGGGTCAGCACTGTCTCGCGCACAAAGGCGTCGCCGTAGGTGCTGTCGATCTCGTTGTCGGCCAGATAGACCCAGAGGTCCCAGGCGGTTACGGGCTGACTGACCGAAACGCGGACCTCGACGGGGTAGCC
>DAOQAG010000109.1:0-5031 GCA_035353815.1 bacterium | reverse complement strand
CCGGCCGCAGCCAGCCACTTTTGCCTTGATTTTTAGCCCCCTAAAGAGTATATTTGAGGTATACAGACGGGCCACGCGCGCGGCTGCATCGGCCTGATCTTGAGAACATCCCGGTTCACGGTGAGCCGGGTTTTTTTATTTTGCGAAGGAGGCGTGTTTGATCACCCTGGCGGTGCAAAAGAGCGGCCGGCTGGCGGAAAAATCGCTCGCCCTACTGCAGGAATGCGGCGTGGCCTTTGAAAACAGCGGCAAGGAAAAACTCATCACCACCGCGGCCAATTTCCCGCTGCAGCTGCTCTTCTTGCGCGACGACGATATTCCCGAATGCGTCGCCGACCGCATCGCTGATGTCGGCCTGGTGGGCGAGAACGTTGTTGTCGAAACGCAGCGCGAGGTGGAGATCATCGAGCGCCTCGGCTTCGGCCGCTGCCGCCTGAGCATCGCCCTGCCCCGGGGAGCCGCCTACGCCGGTCCAGCCGACCTCCAGGGCAAAAAGATCGCCACCTCCTATCCCAACATTCTTTCCGGATTTCTGCAGCGCCACCAGGTGCAGGCGGTCATTCACGAGATCAATGGCTCGGTCGAGATCGCGCCCGGCATCGGCCTGGCAGAAGCGATCTTTGACATCGTCAGCACCGGCAGCACGCTGATGAGCAACGGCTTGCGCGAAGTCGAGCAGGTGATGACCTCCGAGGCGGTGATGATCGCCGCCCCCGGACAGGAGCCCGGCAAGCAGCGCCTCATCGACCAGCTGCTTTTCCGCATGCGTTCCGTGCGTAAAGCGGGCCAGTTCAAGTATATCCTCCTCAACGCCCCGGATGACAAGATCGACGAGATCATCGCCCTGCTGCCGGGAATGAAGAGCCCGACGGTCATGCCCCTGGCGCTCAAGGGATGGAGTTCGCTGCATTCGGTGATCCGCGAGGATCTCTTTTGGGAGATCATCGAGCAGCTCAAGCAGCACGGCGCCGAGGGCATCCTGGTACTGGCCATCGAGAAAATGATCGACTAGAGGTTTTCATGAAAGTACATCTGCACCCGGAGCGAGCGCTGTGGGACGAGATCGTCCGCCGGCCGGTTCTGGACTGGCAGGGGATGCAGCCGGTGATCGAGCCGGTGCTGGCCGCCGTGCGCGCGCAGGGCGATCAGGCGCTGCGCGCGCTGACGGAGAAATATGACGGGGTCAGGCTGGCGTCGCTCGAGGTGAGCGCCGCCGAACTCGACGCAGCGATGCAGGCCGTTCCGGCCGGACTCCAGGAGGCCATCGACCTGGCGGCCGGCACCATCACTCGCTTTCACGAGGCGCAGCGGCGTCCGGTCGAGAAGATCGAGACGCGGCCCGGGGTGTTCTGCTGGCGTGCGCCGCTGCCGATCGAGAAGGTCGGGCTCTACATCCCGGGCGGCACGGCGCCGCTCTTTTCGACCCTGCTGATGCTCGGCATTCCGGCCGTCCTCGCCGGCTGCGCCGAGATCATCCTCTGCACTCCGCCCGGCCGCCAGGGCGGGATCCATCCGGCCATTCTCTACACGGCGCAAAAGATCGGCCTGCGCCGCATTTTCAAAGCAGGCGGTGCGCAGGCGATCGCCGCCATGGCCTACGGCACCGAGAGCATCCCCCGGGTCTTCAAGATCTTCGGGCCCGGCAACCAGTTCGTCACCGCGGCCAAGCAGCGCGTCAGTCTCGAGGGCACGGCGATCGACATGCCCGCCGGCCCCTCGGAGGTGGCAGTGGTCACTGACGCCGATGCCGATCCCGCCTTCGTCGCCGCCGACCTGCTCTCCCAGGCCGAACATGGCGCCGACAGCCAGGTGCTGCTGGCGACCGTCTCGGAAACGCTGTTGCAGCAGGTCCTGGAGGAGACCGCGGCGCAGCTGGCACGGTTGCCGCGGCAGGAGCTGGCCGCCCGCGCCCTCGAGCACAGCCAGGCCGTGCTCCTCGACACCCTCGATGAGGTGATGGCCCTGGTCAATCTCTACGCCCCCGAGCACCTTATCCTCCAGAGTGCCCGCGCCCACGAACTCGCCGGCCAGGTGAAAAACGCCGGCTCGGTCTTTATCGGCGCCTTCACCCCCGAGTCCGCCGGCGACTATGCCTCGGGCACCAACCATACCCTGCCGACTGGCGCCCACGCGCGCGCCTGGAGCGGGGTTTCGCTGGAGAGTTTTATGAAGCAGGTCACGTTTCAGGAGATCACCCCGGCCGGCCTCGAGGAGATCGGCCCGGCGATCGAGACCATGGCCGCTGCCGAGGGGCTGGAGGCGCATCGCCACGCGGTCGTCCTGCGCCGGGCGAAAGAGGGGAGTGCGGCGCGATGACCGGTCAGAATTCAGCCGGCCGCGGTCAGTCACCATGGGGACATCACGATCATCGCCGAATGTCCCCTTGTCAACCAGTTCGGAATTCAGCCGGCCGCGGTCCGTCACCATGCGGGAGCGCCCGGCAATGACCCTGGATGAAGTCAAACGCCTCGTGCGGCCCAACATTCTCGGCCTCGAACCCTATGCCAGCGCCCGCGATGAATTCACGGGGGCAGCGGAGATCTTTCTCGATGCCAACGAGAATTCGCTCGGTTCGACCGCGGCGGTGCCGTTCAACCGCTATCCTGATCCGCTGCAGCGCGCGGTCAAGGAAAAGCTCGCCCGGATCAAGGGCGTCACACCCGGGCAGATTTTCCTCGGCAACGGCAGCGATGAGGCGATCGACCTGCTCTTCCGCGTCTTTTGCCGTCCGGGGTGCGATGCGGTCATCATTCAGCCCCCCACCTACGGCATGTACGCCGTAAGCGCGGCGGTCAACGATGTGCGCGTGATCGAGGTGCCGCTAAGTCGCGACTTTCAGCCCGATCCTGCAGCCGTGCTCGCGGCTGCCGGGGAAACGGCCAAGCTGCTCTTCTTCTGCTCGCCCAACAATCCCAGCGCCAACCTGATGGCGGCGGAGCGGATCCAGAGCGTGCTCGATACCTTTCCCGGCCTGGTGATCATCGATGAGGCTTATATCGATTTCTGCCCCGGCGCCTCGTGGCTCAGTCGGCTGCAACATCACACCAACCTGGTGGTGCTGCAGACCTTCTCCAAGGCCTGGGGCATGGCCGGACTGCGGCTGGGGATCCTCTACGCCGATCCCTTTATCATCGGCCTATTCAACCACACCAAGCCGCCCTACAACGTCAACGCCTGTACGCAGCAGCATGCCCTCGCCGCCCTCGAGCGCGAGGTGCTCAAGACCCGGATGGCGGACAAGCTGGTCGCGGAGCGCGAACAACTGGCCGCGGCCTTGGTGGAGATCCCGGAGGTGGTGCATGTCTATCCCTCAGATGCCAATTTTCTGCTGGTGCGCTTCCGCGCGGCTCGCCAGACCTATCTGGAGCTGATGCAGCGCGGCATCATCGTCCGTGACCGCAGCCGCCAGCTCCATTGTGCGGAGTGCCTGCGCATCACCATCGGCACCCCGGAGGAGAACCGCAGACTCCTGGCGGCGCTGCGTTCCCTGGGAAGAGTATGAGACCGGTCCGAACCGGGGCCAGCAGGGCCTGGTTTGGCTTAAGCATGAGACCAGCCCGAACCGGGGCCAGCAGCGCTGATTTTGCTGGAAACATGAGAACGTCCGCAGGAGGAATCTGCGGCAGAGAGCTGGAACACGCATGAAACGACTCCTTTTTATCGACCGTGATGGCACCCTCATCCGCGAGCCCGCGGATGAACAGATCGACTCCTTTGCCAAGCTCGAGTTCATCCCTGGCGCCATCACCACGCTGGCCCGGATCGCGCGCGAGTGCCCCTTCGAGCTGGTGATGGTCACCAACCAGGATGGCCTGGGCACGCCCGCCTTCCCCGAAGAGAGCTTCTGGCCGGTGCAGGATTTTATCCTCAAGACCCTGGCCGGGGAGGGCATCCATTTCGCCGCGGTCCATATCGATCATACCTTCCCGCACGAGCTGGCCCCGACGCGCAAGCCCGGCACCGCCATGCTGCTCGGCTATATGGAGGGTAATTACGACCTGGCCAATTCCTTTGTGATCGGGGACCGCATCAGCGATGTCCTGCTCGCCCGCAACCTCGGCTGCAAGGCCATCCTGCTGCGCGAGGGGTTGGAGGCCGACGCCGACCTGGTCACCACCGATTGGGAGGCGATCTATCGCTATCTCAAGAATGCGCCGCGGCGGGCTGAGGTCTCGCGCCGTACTCGCGAGACCGAGATCAGCGTCCGCATCGATCTCGACGGCCGCGGCGACAGCCAGATCCGCACCGGCATCGGATTTTTCGATCACATGCTCGATCTTTTCGCCAAACACGCCGGCTGCGACCTCGAGCTCCAGGCCCGCGGCGACTTGCGCGTCGACGAGCACCACACCGTAGAAGATGCCGCTCTCGCCCTCGGCGAGGCGCTGCGTCAGGCCATGGGCGACAAGCGCGGCATGGAGCGCTACGGTTTTCTCCTGCCCATGGACGAATCCCTGGCCCAGGTGGCCCTCGATTTCTCGGGACGGCCGCAGCTGGTCTGGGAGGCGGAGTTCCGCCGCGAACGCATCGGCGAGATGCCGACCGAGCTCTTTCAACATTTCTGGAAATCCTTCTGCGATGCGGCCGGCGCCAACCTCCACATCACGGCCAAAGGCGAAAACGAGCACCACAAGATCGAGGCCATCTTTAAGGCGGTGGCGCGTGCGGCGCGGCAAGCCCTGGCGCGCAATCCCGGCGACAGCTCGGTTCCGAGCAGCAAGGGCGTTTTATGAAAGTGGCAATCATCAAGTACAATGCCGGCAACATCCATTCGGTGCGCCTGGCACTCAACCGTCTCGGAATCGAGCCGGAGGTGAGTGACGATCCCGAGATCCTCCGCAGCGCCGACAAGGTGATCTTTCCCGGGGTCGGCGAGGCCGGCACCACCATGGCCTATCTGCGCCAGCGCGGGCTGGACGAGGTCATCCGCGGCCTGCGCCAGCCCTTCCTCGGCATCTGCCTGGGCCTGCAGCTGATGTGCCGCCACTCCGAGGAGAACGACACCCCTTGTCTCGCTCTCTTTGATATTGC
>DAOQAG010000108.1:0-5151 GCA_035353815.1 bacterium | reverse complement strand
GGTTCTCCTGATGCAGCTGCTGCTTGAGGATGACATTTTCGGTGAGCAGTTTCTGCTGTTCAGCCTCGGTCATCTGGCGGAGGGCCAGGCGCTGCACCAGGGCGGAGGCGATCAGGGTGAGGAAATTGAGGGTGCTGTCATAGTCGCGCCGCGCGACGTAAGGGAGATTGATGAAGAGGACGCCGAGGGTGCGGTAGTCGAGGGCGATGGGGACACCGAAGAAGCTCTGTTCGGGGCGGCCGGCGCCTTCCCAGCTGCCGAGACGGTTGAGAAAGAGGGGCTCCTTGCTGACCCTGGGGACGACCACGGGCTTGCCGGTTTCGGCGATACGTCCGCTCAGGCCTTCGTTGTAGCGGTAGATGTCGCGGGCCGGGTGCGCCGGCAGACCGACGGCGGCGGAGAGATGGAGGGTTTTGTTCTCGGCGTCGCAGAGAAGGAGGCCTCCGGAGAGGATGCGGTAGGAGCTGTGCAGGATCTGCAGGGTGACGTTGAGGGATTCCTGGAAATTGAGGCTGCGGCTCAACCCCTGATGGATTTCGAGCAGGATGGCGAGCTTGGGCGCGGACATTGCCCCGCGGCCGGGGAGGTGCGGCGGTTCCATAAGGTATCCTTAAAGTTACAAATTTGTAGTAAAGAGAGTGAGAGCGACAATTATGAAGGTAATGGGCGATCGATCCGCAGGTGCCGTACTTCTATTTCCGCCCTGCTGCGCAGGGCCGGAGCAGCCGCACCCCAGCGGTGGGGCCCGAGCTACAAAAAAGTAGTCTCATGGTCATATTCTACAAAAATGTAGTGAATGGAATGCAAAAAAGCCAGTACTTTTATCGCGCCGGCGTGGGGCGGAAATGCCATTGTATAAACAATAGGTTATAGAGGTTCGATGCAGAAAATTATGGCAGCGCCGGTGCTTTTCTGGCATTCGCTTTGCATTAGGGGACGCGTAAACTATACCCTTCCATTATTCCCACACAAGGAGCAGCACCATGGCTGGAGATTCCCCCAACTCAACCCGCAAGGCGATACTGGTTCAGATCGGCGGCAACCACAAGGTCGACTATCTGCCGGCGGAGCCGGCGGCGAACTATTATGGCAAGAACAGTTTTAACGATCAAGTCATGCGCGAAAGACTGCCAAAAGAGGTCTATAAAAAGCTGCGCGCCACGATCCGCAGCGGCGAGAAACTGGACATGAGCATTGCCGATGCGGTCGCCCATGCGATGAAAGAGTGGGCCCTGAGCAAGGGGGTGACCCATTTTACCCACTGGTTCCAGCCGCAAACCGGCTCGACCGCGGAAAAACATGATGCCTTTATCGAGGTCGAGGACGACGGCTCGGTCATCGAGCGCTTCCGCGGCGAACAGCTCGTCCAGGGCGAGCCGGATGCCTCCTCCTTTCCGAGCGGGGGGATGCGCTCCACCTTTGAAGCGCGCGGCTATACGATGTGGGATCCCTCCAGTCCGGCCTTCATCGTCGAAGGCCCGCATGGCGGCATCCTCTGCATCCCTTCGGTCTTTATCAGCTATACCGGCGAGGCGCTGGATAAAAAGACGCCGCTGCTGCGTTCGATGAATGCCATCAACCGCTCGGCGCTGCGGGTGCTGCAGCTTTTCGGCAATCACACGGCGCAGCGGGTGATCACGACCATCGGCACCGAGCAGGAATATTTTCTCGTCGACAAGGCATTTTTCAACCTGCGTCCGGATCTGCGCATCACCGGCCGCACCCTGATCGGCGCCCGTCCCCCCAAGGGACAGCAGCTCGAAGACCACTATTTCGGCTCGATCAAGGAGCGGGTCCTCGCCTTCATGCAGGATGCCGAGATGGAGTTGTACAAGCTGGGGGTGCCCGCCAAGACGCGCCACAATGAGGTCGCGCCGCATCAGTTCGAGATTGCCCCGATCTACGCGGAGGCCAATGTCGGCGCCGACCGCAACCACCTGATCATGGAGGTCCTGCGCCGCGTGGCCAATCGTCACAGCCTCGCTTTGCTGCTGCACGAGAAGCCCTTTGCCGGGATCAATGGCAGCGGCAAGCACAACAACTGGTCGATGTCCGATTCGGATGGCAACAATCTGCTCGAGCCCGGCAAGACGCCGGAGGCCAACCTGCAGTTCCTGGTCTTCCTGGTCGCGGTCGTGCGTGCGGTCTATTATTTCGGCGATCTCCTGCGCGCCGCCATCGCCTCGGCGGGTAACGATCACCGTCTCGGCGCCAACGAGGCGCCGCCGGCGATCATGTCGGTCTTTCTCGGCGAGCAGCTCACGGCGATTCTGGATGCCATCAAGGCGGGCAAAGCGGCCAAGGCGACCAATGAGAGCATCATCGACCTCGGCATCGGTCAGCTGCCCAAGGTTTTGCGCGATTATACCGACCGCAACCGCACCTCGCCTTTCGCCTTCACCGGCAACAAGTTCGAATTCAGGGCGATCGGCTCTTCAGCCTCCGTCAGCCTCGCCAATACCGTGCTCAATGCCGCGGTGGCCGATTCGCTCGATATTCTCGTCAATGAGATCGAAAAGGAGCGGGGCAAGGGGAGCGATCTCAAGGCCGCGGCGCTGAGCGTGCTCCGCAAGCACATCAAGGAGACCGAGCCAATCCGCTTCAACGGCAACAACTACAGCAAGGAGTGGGAGCAGGAGGCGGCGCGGCGCAATCTGCCCAACATCAAAAACACCGCCTATGCCCTGGATGCCCTGGCGGCCTCCAAGAATATGGAGATGCTGGTGCGCCAACATGCCTTTACCCAGCCTGAGCTGGAGGCGCGGTACCACACCAAACTGGAGCAGTTCATCAAGCAGCTGCAGATCGAAGCGGACACCCTGAGTCACATGGTCGGCGTTCTGGTGGTCCCGGCGGCCATTGCCTACCAGGAACGGCTGATCACGGCGGTCAAGGGACTAAAGGAACTGGAAGCGGTCGTGGGGGAGCTCTCTTTCACCACGGAGGTGGAGCTGCTGCGCACGGTGACAAGTCTGATCGATCAGATCGGCCTGAAGCGGAAGGAGCTGAGTGCGGCGCTGGCCAAGGCGGAAGGCCTGGAGGAGTTGTCCAAATGCGCCAAGTTCATGGCCGATCATGTCCGGCCGATCATGGAGGAGTTGCGCAAGCCGGTCGACGAACTCGAACTTTTGGTTGATGATGACAAGTGGCCCCTGCCGCGCTATTCGGAAATGCTGTTTCTGCTGTAACGCGGCCTGCGCCGCGCTTCCGGGTGGGTAAAAAAAAAGCGATGAGGGATCTCATCGCCTTTTTTTTGCTCTTGTGGATTAGTTGGATTTGCCGAGTATTTTGTATACGCCGGTGCCGCATTTGGCACAAATGCCTTTGAGGGCTTTGCGGCCGTTTTTCATCGTGACGGTTTTGCCATCCTTGACTTCGGTTTTGGCTTTGCATTTAACGCAATATGCTGTATCGGCCACGATCGTATCCTCCCGTTAAGTTAATCCCCACAATGCGCTAATTCTAACTTAAAATAACGCATTCATGCGCAAAAGTCAATCAAAAGTTACCCCGGCGGGCAAAAAAAAGAAGCCTGCGGTTCAGGGCGGGGAGGCGTCATATTTACCCAACCGGCCGTAAAACGAACGATCGGTGCGGCTCAGGGTGCGTCCGGCGAAGTGCCAGATCAGGGCCGCCAGGAGCAGCCCGAAGAGGTCGGCCAGGGCATCGAAGCCGTCGCAAAAGCGGCCGGGGATGAGGGCCTGATGCAGTTCGTCGATGAGCGCCAAGGGGATGCCGATGCGGAGCATGGCCGAGATACCGGCACGCGCGTGGTCGGCCCGGCCGCGCACGCAGGCGCGGACGATGAGCAGCCCGAGGAGGAAATAGACGAAGAGGTGGTAGATCTTGTCTTCCAGCTTCAAGCCGAGCGCGGGCGGCTGGAGGTCGGGCAGCGAAGTGAGGGTGAGGATGACGCCGCCGCAGATCCAGGCCGGGAGCTGCCAGTAGAGTGTTTCCCGCTTCGGTTTCAGCATGGCGTTTGCAGCGCCTGGATGGCCAGGGGCAGGGTTTCGAGCAGATCGCCGGCAATCATCCCCATTTCGCCCTTGTGTTCGGCCGCGAGGTCGCCGGCGGCGCCGTGCAGCCAGACCCCGCAGAGGGCGGCATCGAGCGGGGCGAATCCCTGGGCGAGGAGGCCGGCGATGAGGCCGGTGAGGACGTCGCCGGAGCCGGCGGTCGCCATGCCGGGATTGCCGGTGTGATTGAGGTAGAGGGCGCCCTCCGGAGCGGCGATGAGAGTGGGATTGCCCTTGAGGACGAGGATATGCCCGAGCTGGCGGGCCCAGGCACCGGCGGCGGCCAGGGGATCGGCGAGCAGATCGCGGACCGGGATGCCGGTGAGCCGGGAGAATTCACCGGGGTGGGGCGTCAGGATCAGCGTACCCGGATAGTGTTGCAGCAGCGCGAGATCCCCGGCGCAGAGCGTGAGTCCGTCTGCATCGAGGACAAGCGGCTGGTGCATCTCGCGCAGCAGGCGATGGACCAGGGCGGCGGTCCGGGGATGCTGTCCGAGTCCGGGACCCACGGCCAGGGCGGTGCGCGCGGTGATCGCCCCGGACCACTCCGGCCAGGCGGCCTCGCTGAGCACGCCGGGGATCTCATCAGCGAAAGGCCAGGTGATGACCTCGGTGAGTTTGGGGGCGAGCAGGGGCAGCAGGCTTGTGGCGGCGGCGAGGTAGCAGAGACCGCAGCCGGCGCGCAGGGCGGCGCTGGCGGCGAGGACGGCGGCGCCGGTATAGCCGAGGGATCCGGCGATGATGCCGACGCTGCCGAGGCTGTTCTTGTGGGCGGTAATGGCGCGGTGCGGCAGGCGGGCCGCGATGTCGGCGGCCTCGAGGCGGCGCACCGGCGGACCCGCGGGCGGCGCCCAGTCGGGGGGCATGCCGATGTCGACGAGATGCAGGGCGCCAGCGTGTTCGCGGCCCGGTGAGAGCAGCAGGCCCCGTTTCAACCGGGCCATGACGGCCGTCGCGCGGGCCTGAATGGCTTCTCCAGACACCGCACCGGTATCGGCAGCGACGCCGGTGGGCAGATCCACGGCGAGGATGGGAACGGCGAGGGTGTTGAGCAGGCCGGTCATTTCCGCCAGGAGGCCGCGCAGCGGGGTGCTCGCCCCGGTCCCGAGCATGGCATCGATGATCAGGTGCGGCG
>DAOQAG010000107.1:0-5651 GCA_035353815.1 bacterium | reverse complement strand
CCGTCGGTGGTGGTGACGAAATCGCCGAGCACGGTATAATGGCTGCGCTTGTCGGGCTGGACGAAATCATAGATCGGCTCATATTCCAGTCCGGCCAGTTCCGCACCGGTGCGGGTTTCAAGGATGTCGTATGCGCCCTCCAGCACCTCGAGGCGGGCCTTGGCCAGAATCAGGAAGTGCCCCAGGTGCGCCACCTTGACGTATTCGATCTCGGGGTGCAGCGCGAGGGCGACATTGGAAAGCAGGGTCCAGGGCGTGGTCGTCCAGACGAGGAAATAGGTATCCTGTTCCCCCTTAACCCGGGCGCGGACATAGACCGAGGGGTCGCGCACCTCTTCGTACCCCTGTGATACCTCGTGGCTCGAGAGCGGGGTTTCGCAATGCGGGCAATAGGGCTGGATCTTGTGGCCCTGGTAGATCAGATTCTTTTTCCAGAACTCCTTGAGGATCCACCAGACCGATTCGATATAGTCGTTGGTATAGGTGATATAGGGATTCTTGAGATCGACCCAGAAGCCGATGCGGCGGGTGATCTCATCCCATTCCTGCAGATAGGACCAGACGCTCTCACGGCATTTGGCATTGAACTTGTCAATGCCGTAGGCGATGACCTGGTCCTTGCGCTCGAAGCCGAGCTGCTTTTCGACCTCGATCTCGACCGGCAGGCCGTGGGTATCCCAGCCGGCCTTGCGTTCGACGCGGTAGCCCTGCATGGTGCGCAGGCGGCAGACGGCGTCCTTGACGGTGCGGGAGATGACATGGTGAATGCCGGGCCGTCCATTGGCGGTCGGGGGGCCTTCGAAAAAGACGAAGGGTTTGTTTTCGTCGCGTTCGGAGACGCTGCGCTCGAAAATATGGTTCTCGTCCCACCAGGCCAGAATTGCTTTTTCGATCTCGGGAAAATTGAGTTTTTCAGGTAAAGGCTTGTACATGGATTCCAGTTCCGTTACTTCGGCGATAGTCGCGAATGATGATTTCTGTTCTTAAAGATATTTTTGCAGCAGCGGCCCGAGGCGGGAGATGGTCTCCTCCGGCCAGGCGCTGCGTTCGGTAATGATCGCTCCGGCCAGGGCCTTCTGGCAGCTGCACGCTGCGGTTTCCGGAAAAGCGGCGATGCTGCGGCGGATCACCTCCCTGGCGGCGACGCTGCTCTGGCGCAGGTTCTCCACGACCAGCTCGACCGATACGGTGTGGCCGGTTTCAGCCTCCCACCAGCAGTCGAAATCGGTGATCATGGCCAGCGTGGCATAGCAGATCTCCGCTTCGCGGGCCAGGCGCGCTTCGTTCATCTGGGTCATGCCGACCACATCCATGCCCCAGGAGCGATAGAGCCGGGATTCGGCCAGGGTCGAGAAGGCCGGGCCTTCGATATTGACATAGGTCCCGCCCTGGTGCACGCTCATGCCCAGCCCGGCGGCGGCCCTGGTCAGGATTTCGCCGACGGTGGCGCACAGCGGGTGGGCGAAGGCGATGTGGGCGACGATGCCGCTCCCGAAAAAGGTATTGGGCCGGGCCTGATTGGTGCGGTCGACGAACTGGTCGATGAGCACCAGATCGAGCGGTTTGAGTTCGGGCCGGAGCGAGCCCACCGCAGAAACCGAGATGATCCAGGCGACATCGAGCGATTTCATCGCCCAGATGTTGGCGCGGTTGTTGACCTCCGCCGGCAGGATGCGGTGCCCGCGGCCGTGGCGCGGCAGGAAAAGCACCTCGCGGCCATCGAGGCGGCCGAGGGTCAGGACGTCGGAGGGATCGCCAAAGGGCGTATCGACGCGGATCTCCCGGACCTGCTCCAGTCCCTCGATCTGATAAAGACCCGACCCGCCGATAATGCCGATGCGCGGCATGGACCAGCTCCTTTTACAGGGCACGGATGATCGCACGCAACAGGGCGCGCATCCGCGGTCCCAGTTCTGCGGCGACGTGGTTGACCTGCTCGTGACTCACACTGTTCATCGCTCCCGGCAGAGATTGATCGGTCACGGCGGTGACCGCCAGGAGTTCCATTTCGAGCTGGCGGGCGACCAGGACCTCCGGCACCACCGACATGCCGACGGTGTCGATGCCGAGGATCTGCAGCATGCGGATCTCCGCCTCGGTTTCGAAGGCGGGGCCCATGACCGCGCCGAAGGTTGTCTCATGCAGCTCGATCTTGAGTTCCGCGGCGGCCTGCCGGGCAAGCCGGCGCAGGGCGGCGCTGTAGGGTTCGCTCATGTCCGGGAAACGCACGCCGAGGGCGGGATCGTACGGGCCGATGAGCGGATTGGCGCCCATCAGATTGATATGATCCCTGATCAGGGCGATGCTGCCCGGGACCAGCTGCGGCTGGATGCCGCCGGCTGCGTTGGTCAAGATGAGGCGGCGGATGCCAAGCGCATGCATGACGCGGACCGGCAGGGTGACCTGGCGCAGCGGATAGCCTTCATAGCCATGAAACCGGCCCTGCATGGCCATCACCATTTTGCCCTCGAGTTCGCCCAGCACGAGCCGTCCGGCGTGAAATTTCACCGTCGACTCGGGAAAGTGCGGGATCTCGCCGTAAGGGATGATGCGGGCGGCGCCGATCTCATCGGCCAGAGCGCCCAGTCCCGTGCCCAGGATGATGCCCAGGTCGAAAGGTCTGGCATCCTCTTTGCGGATCCACTCCGCCGCTGTCCGTACCTGTTCCAACAGTTCCACACGATGCTCCCAAAATACACCGGAATCCTAGATCACGATCTGATCCGAAAGGGTATTGTCTCCACTGTTCGGCTCGCGATTCTGCTCCCGGTCGCGGGTTTCCTCTTCGCCGTCCTCTTCGACCATTCGCATCCCGGTGGGGGTGTCGAAGCGGCGCTCTCCCCGGACGATGCGCGGGCCATCCGGTCGCGGCGGGAAGGGTTCCGCCGGGGATTCAGCGGCCGGCCAGCGCAGCGGAGCCGCCGGAGCTGGAGCCGGCGTTGGCGCAAAAGCCGGAGCAGGCGCTGCGGCGGCGGAGGGCGCTGCGGCCGGGGCCGCCGGATGCGGGAATGGCAGGCTGCTCTGCGTCGGGGCCGGTGGTGGCGTCTGGGCTGGCGGGTGCGGTGTTGGCGCTTCCGGCTCGGCCGGCAGGACCGGGCGCGGCAGCCGACCACGCAGGGCGGGTCCGGCGCCGGGCTGTTCGTCGCCCTGTTTGACCATCGCGTCGTCGATGCCGAGCACGTCGAGCAGTTCGATCTGGGATTCGAGCAGGTGCCGCAGCCGCCGCGAGAAGGATTCCTTCTGGGCGCGGAGCAGGTTGATCTCCGAATGGAGCTCCTGCAGTTCCTCTTTGGCTTGTTCGATGATCTTTTCGGCCTGGAGCTCGGCCTCATGGATGCGCAGTTCCGCTTCGCGGAGCGAGTTGAAGCGCGACTCCTCGACCGTGCTGGTCGCTTTCATCAGGGTTTCGCGCAGGGTATGTTCCACCTGCTGATAGTCGCGCAGCTGGGTGCGCAGTTTGATCAACTCGTCGCTCTGCAGGTTCTTGTCGCGCAGGAGGAGCTCGAGTTCGTCGGCGACCATGATCAGAAAGGCTTCCACCTCCTCCGGATCATAACCGCGCATGCTTTTCTTGAATTCCTGCTTGCGGATGTCCAATGGGGTCAGTTTCACAGTGGTCTCCGAGGTTTAGATTCTTTCTCCAAACAGTGCCCGGCCGAGGCGAATCAGGGTGGCGCCTTCTTCGATGGCGATCTCAAAATCGTCACTCATGCCCATGGAGAGATGGCGGATGCCATATCCGGAAGTATTCAGGCGCTCCTGCAGCGTCTTGAGGCTCTGGAAGCAGGAACGGATCCGCCGGGAGTCGGGAGAAAGCGCGCCGATGGTCATCAGGCCGGTCAGGTGCAGATGGGGCAGGCGGGCGATTTCGCTGGCCAGAGCCTCCGTTGCATCCGGTGCGACGCCGAATTTCCGGCTTTCTCCGGAAGTATTGACCTCCAGGAAACACTCTATGATGGAATCTTGCGCTGCGGCCGCGTGGTCCAGCTCGCGGGCGATGTGCGGGGAGTCGACCGATTCGATGACGGTGGCGAACTGCAGCGCGCGTTTGACTTTATTGCTCTGGAGATGGCCGATCATGTGCCAGGAGAGCGGCAGATCCGGGAGGAGCTGAACTTTTGCCCAGGCTTCCTGGACGCGGTTTTCCCCAATGAGCGTGAGGCCGAGAGCGGCCGCCGCACGAATGTGTTCCGCGGATACGGTTTTGGTCACCGCGAGCAGGGAGACCTGCCCGGTCTGCCGGCCGCTGCGCAGGCAAGCGGAGTGAATCCGTTCGGTCACATATTTCAGGTTATCAGAAATGGCCATCTGGTCGAATTTTATTAACGTTAAATATAGATTTATTTTACATGAAATGCAATAAAATAGATTACTCAAAGCCACCGGAAAAACAAGTCGCACAGTTTTAGGGCACAAAAATCCTGTCGTTAGTATCCGCAAATTGGCTGTATAGCCACTATTTAAAAAGTGCGTCATGATTTGCACTGCTATGTGATGCTAGAAAGGGGTGTAAATATGAAGTTCAGGTGGGGCCTGGATTCACTAGCCAAAACTATGCAAATTGCTCTTCTGGCGTTTAAAAACTGGAAAATATACCCCCAACTGAAGCCAGCAGCATTTTTTTTGCTCTCCCACTCTCCCCCGAATATCATCGCGAAATTTAACTGTCTTTTTAATTGCGCAAGCGGAGTTCTACTGAAACCGATTTAGTTTGAGTTACTGCTTTACACGAAGAACGAGGAGAAAGTCACATCAGTGATTTTGATATTTCTACCTAAGTTAAAAACAATTTCCCCAGATAACTTCAAGCGCGAGTAAAAGCAAGATTGCTATAATGTATCAAGGCGAACAGAGCTGCAACTTGCCTATTGTTTATGTTCCACCATCCGAAAGACCTAAAGCCGAAAGGAACTAAAATGAAGACAATTAAAATAACACTAATGTTTATTGGTATTTCCTTTTTCATCGCGGAGATCGTCAGAGCTCAGCATATAGACGCGAATGCTAATGAGTATTCGACAGAAGGATTTTATGTTAGGCAGAATGGGAATTGGTGGTTCCCCATCGGTACCTATTTTGAAGCTTTTGCAGACCCTGTTACGGAAGAATTTTTCAATAGCATTCGTGAGTATTTTGATGCTTACTATGTAAGTCTTAATACATTGGATTTTCACGGAGGTGCCGGAATTACTAATCCCAATGACTTGAACGATCCCACAGCCGTTTGGTTGCCTACGGGCATCGCCTATTTAATGCGCAGAGATACCTTGGGCATAGATGCTCTCAATGATTGCATTGCGGCGGGTAGAATATCAGATACCGATCCTTTGGGACCAGATGACCAAGCCCATGCTGCGGCAAGACTAAATAACAGTAAAGGAATTGCGATATTAGATACGATTAGCTCTATCGCTGAAATTACGAATAAGGATTTGATCTTCATGCTTCCAGACGAACCTGAACGCGGGAATTCATATCAAATATCATTTACAATGTGGCTTGATAACTGGTATTTTCACGGCGATTTATTACAAAGATTCACTGATTTGAGAGATAGTTCTAGAACTGGATCATTGACCTATCTTGATCTCGGTCCTACTTATGGGAGCAAGTTGATTTTCAACAGAATCTACCCAGATTCGGTTGACGCC
>DAOQAG010000106.1:0-5850 GCA_035353815.1 bacterium | reverse complement strand
TTTTTTGCCCGCTAACACCGGCAGCACCGGCAGCTTGATATTCCGCAGCGCTGCCGGTCCTTTTGGATCCGGTCTGCCCCGGATCAAAAGCTGGTCAGATCACGCTCCAGCGGATGGTGAAGAGATCGGTCACCTCGGATTTTTGCGCCACGCGCTGTTCGAGCATGCCGATCAGGGCATCGCGCCGGACCCCGATTTCGTCCTCGACCTGAAAGATCCGCTGCCGCAGCCGACGTTTTTTCTGCTCCAGCTCCTGCAGCTGGCGGTGAATCTGGTGCTGCTCGACCGCGGCGGTACTGCGCCGCGAGAGGCGGCTGAGCTGGCGGATCTCCTTTTTCACCGCATTCAGCTCGCTCTCGACCGCGCCGGCGGCCTCCTCCGACCAGGTATCGAGCCGGTCGCACTCCTCATAAAAGAGCGCATTGTTCCAGTCCAGGGAGCGCTGCGTCAGCGCCTTGATCTGTTTCTCGCTCTCTTTGGCCAGTTTTTTCAGTGTGGCCTCGGGAGCGGGCTGCACCGGGCGCACGGCGCCCTGGCAATAGAAGAGGTGCTCGCACACCTCGCCGTCCAGACTTCGCCCCTGGTCGTCCATGGCGGCGAAGATGAGATGGTCTTCGCGTTCGAGGGCCTGGATGCGCAGCAGCAGCAGGGAGAGCCAGCCGCTGCGGCCTTTCAGGCTTTCGATCATCGAGATGCGAGTCGGGTGATGGCTGATGTCGAAAAAGAGATGCGCGGCCGGCGTCGGGTGACGCTGGCCGGCGGCGATGACATATTCACCCAGCGGGTGGGAGAGGCGATAGAGCGCCTCGTCGGCCACCGGCTGGCGGCTGCGCGAGACCAGGGCATAGCGTCCCGGCGGAACCTGCTCCAGAGGCGATTGCACGAGGTCGAAATGGAGGCCGGCCTCGTTGAACTGCGCCTGGTCGGCGAGCTGATAGCGGGTCAGCTCCCAGAAAAAGAGACCGATACGGTTGAGCTGCTGGCGGGCGTCGTCGAGGCGCATGCGCAGCCGCGCCTGGACATCCTGATCAAAATGCTCGAGGAGCAGCCGGCGGGTCTTGTCGAGGCGATGGGTGATGCTTTCCTCCATCTCCTGCTGCAGGGCGCTAAAGGCCGCATCGATCTCTTCGCGGCTGCGGCAGTGCTGATAGAGATCAAGGATGCGCGCCTCGAAATCGACACCGGACTCGATCTGGCCGAGAATCTCATCCGACGCACCGAAGACGCCGTTGAAGAGTTCGAATTTGTGCTCGAGCAGCTCATAGACCCGCTGGTCGGCCTGGTTTTGCGTGTTGAGAAAGTTGATCACCACCACATCGTGCTTCTGGCCATAGCGGTGGCAGCGGCCGATGCGCTGTTCGATGCGCTGGGGATTCCAGGGCAGATCGTAATTGATCACCAGACTGCAAAACTGCAGATTGAGCCCCTCAGCGGCCGCCTCGGTGGCGATCATGATGCGCGCCTGGTCGCGAAAATGGTCGACCAGCGCGGTCCGGATGTCGATCTGGCGCGAGCCGCTGCTGCGTCCGGAGGCGGCGCCGTGTTCCAGCCACGCCTGGTAAATGGCGACCGACTCGGGGTCGGTGTTGCTGCCGTTGAAGAGCACGATCTCGCCCGTATAGCCGATCCGGCGCAAATGGCGGTGGATATACTCCTGCGTGCGCCGCGATTCGGTGAAGATCAGCGCCTTCTCGGGAGCGCCCATTTTTTTCATCTCTGCAAAGCCGGTTTCAAGCGCCTGGCTGAGGCGCTCTGCCTTTGACTCGAGCCCGATCGCCCCCGCTGCCAGAATAAAGCTGTCCAGCAGGCGGATCTCTTCTGCAAGCCGGACCGGATCGGCCTCGCCCTCCCCCTCCTCGCCTTCACCCCACTCGGATTCCTCGAGATAGTCGCTCTCCAGCTCTTCGCCCGCGATCAGTCCGTCGATGAAACCGGTATCCGGTTGCTGGCCGCGCTGCATCAGCTCGAGACGGTTGCGCATTGCTGTCAGCGTGAAGGAGATGGCATAAGCGGAGGAGGCGAGCAACTTGCGCAGGAGCAGGCTGAGCAGATGACGCTGCCGCGCCGGCACCGCTAGGGTGTCTTCGCGGTCGAGATAGGCGGAGATGGCCTCATAGAGCTGCTGCTCCGCCTCGCCGGGCGTGAAGGGAAGCGTGATGGCGCGGCGCTCGGTGTACTGGATGTACTCGGAGACCTGGCTGCGCAGGGTGCGCTTGCAGAAGGAGGCGAGGCGCTCGCGCAGCTCCTCATGATCGGGTTTGGGCCCTTCGAAGCGCGCGCGGAAGGCGGCGGCCTCCCCGAAAATATGCGGATCGATGAGCGTGGCCAGGCCATAGAGCTCCATCAGCGAATTCTGCAGCGGCGTCGCCGTGAGCAGCAGTTTTTGCCGCTCTTCGAGGGCCCAGTTGATCTCCTGCGCCATTTTATTGCCCTGATGGAAGACATTGCGCAGCTTGTGGGCCTCGTCGATGACCACCAGGTCCCAGGGGATGGTGCGCAGCAAGGCGCCATGGCGGCTGGCGAAGTGGATGGAGGTGATCACGACCAGGGGCTGATCGAAGGGATTGGTGCGCCCCTCGCGTTGCACTTGGCGCATGGTGCGCGCATCGATGACCTGGTTGGGAAGGTGAAATTTTTCCGTCAATTCCTGGCTCCACTGCACCCGCAGCGCCGCCGGCGAGATGATCAGCAGGCGGCGGCGGCGCTCGGCCCAGTACTGGCACAGCACCAGTCCCGCCTCGATTGTCTTGCCCAATCCGACCTCATCGGCGAGGATCACCCCCTTGGAAAGCGGCGAGCGCATGGCAAAGAGGGCCGCCTCGAGCTGATGGGGATTGAGGTCGACGCGCGCATCGAAGAGGGAATGGGAGATCTTGCCGAGCAGGTCGCCGTGATAGTGCTGGCTCAGGGCGTGGGCGAAGAATTTGGCATGGAAAGCAGTGGACATGAGTATCCTGCGTCAAAAGGTGAGGCTACAGCCGTGATCAGACCATCGGGAAATCCGGCGGGTGCCCGTCGCCCCGCAGGCTCGCACCGGCCGGACAGGGTGGGGGAGCTATCCCTGCAGCGTGAACCAGGAGGCGACATCCGGGGTGCTGTCGCAGCCGGAGCGGATGCAGTGGAACTCATTCGTCGCCGGCGAGTAGCGGTACTCTTTTCCCCAGGACTCCACATGGCGGATGGTCTCCGCCAGCGCGGCGAGGATGAACTCCACCTCCGCATCGGTCATTGTGGGGTGGATCGAGAGGCGGACCCATCCCGGTTTATCGGAGAGGTCGCCGCTGTCGATATGCCGGGCGATCTGGTGCGAGCGGTTGGGATCGACATGGAGCAGATAATGGCCATAGGTGCCGGCGCAGGAGCAGCCGCCGCGGACCTGAATGCCGAAATGATCGTTGAGCAGTTTGACCAGCAGGTTGTAATGGACCTGATCGGAGTAAAAGGAAAAGATGCCGAGGCGCTCTTCGATGTGATCGGCGAGGAGGTGCACGCCCGGGAGGGCGCGCAAGCCGGTGAAGAGCTGGTGTTTCAGCTCCTCTTCGCGCGCGAGCATGGCGTCGGTGCCCATCTGCTCCTTGAGTTCGATGCACAGGGCGGCGCGGATGGCCTGAAGGAAGCCGGGAGTGCCGCCGTCCTCACGGGCTTCGATGTTGTTGACAAAGCTGTGTTCGCCCCAGGGGTTGGTCCAGTTCACCGTGCCGCCGCCGGGCTGATCGGGGACGCGCAAGGTGTAGAGGCTGGAGGCGAAGATCAGCACCCCGGCGCTGCCCGGACCGCCGAGGAATTTGTGCGGCGAGAAATAGAGGGCATCCAGGTGCTCCAGGGGGTCGGGAGGGTGCATGTCGATGGCGACATAGGGCGCCGAGGCGGCGAAATCGACGAAACAAAAGCCGCCGTGTTCGTGCATGATCCGGGCCAGAGCATGGTAGGGGGTGCAGATACCGGTGACGTTTGAGCAGGCGGTGAAGGTGCCGATCTTCATCGGCCGGTCGCGGTAGATGCGCAGCAGCCGGCGCAGATGGTCGAGATCGACACGGCCCTGATCATCGGGCTCGATGACCTCGACATCCGCAATGGTTTCGAGCCAGGAGGTGTGGTTGGAATGGTGCTCCATGTGGGTGAGAAACACCACCGGCCGGCTCTCTTCGGGCAGGCAGAGATGATCGGCGAGCTGTTCGGGCACGCGCAGGCCGAGGATGCGTTGCCATTTGTTCACCGCGGCGGTCATGCCCGATCCGGTGGTGATGATCACATCATCCGCGGCGGCATGGACGTGGCGTTTGATGGCTGCATGCGCCAGCTGATAGGCGCGGGTCATGGTGCTGCCGGTGACGCTGGCCTCCGAGTGGGTATTGCCGACGAAGGGGCCGAAGCGCTCGAGCAGGGCCGTTTCAATCGGGGCATAGAGCCGTCCGCTCGCGGTCCAGTCGGCATAGACAATGCGATGCTCCCCGAAGGGGGTCATGAAGGTCTGGTCATAGCCGACGATGCCCGCGCGGATCGGGGAAAAGCGATGTTCAAGGGTTCCGGCCATGGATCTCCTGTGCAAATGGCAGCCAATTATCGGGGTATATTGTAGTAAAAATCTCCGACAGGAACAATCTTTTTCTTCATCATGCCCGGCGCAGCGGTGGGTGCGGGGATGAAAAGTGAACATTTGTATAAAAAGTGTAAAAATTGCTTGACAAAACAGGGGATATTTGCTATATTAAGGTGTACAAATGTTCTGGTCTAATGAATAAGAGTTCACTCATGCACGAAGCCTTGACACCCAAACAACGCCAGGTTCTCGACGCCATCCGCCAATTCCAGCAGGAGAAGGGGTATCCCCCGACGGTGCGTGAGCTGGCGGAGCATTTCGGCCAGGTTTCGGCCGCCGGGATCCACAAGATCCTGATGACTCTGCAAGAGAAGGGCGTCCTCAGCCGGCGCGAGAGTGGCAAATCGCGCTCCTACCATATCATCGGCGAGGAGCCGAACGCCGGCTACAGTCCGCGCGCCCGGGCCTGTCCGATCATTGGCGAGGTCGTCGCCGGCATGCCCGAACTGGCTCTCGAGGAACGCGAGGGCGATCTCTATCTCGATTCGGATTGGGTCGGCAAGGAGGATATCTTCCTCCTCAAGGTCCGCGGCCACAGCATGATCGACGCCGACATCCGCGACGGCGATCTGCTTGCGGTGCAAATGACCCAAAGCTGCCGCAATGGCGACATCATCATCGCCCTCCTCGACGAGGAAGCCACAGTCAAACGCTTCTTCCGCGAGAAGGACCGCGTCCGGCTGCAGCCGGAAAACCAGACCATGCAGCCAATCTATATCCCCATCGATGATCCGGGTTTTCGCATCATCGGTAAAGTCAAGGGCCTCCTGCGCCGATATCACTAAAAGGCGGAACCAAGATGCAACTCCTATTTGACACCCCGCGCATCGGACAGCAGCAGCGCGTGCGTCCGGTACTCCAGGATCCGGCACTGGTCATGAGCGCCGCCAGCCGGCGCGCCGGCAAGTGGTTCGCACTGCTGGAACAGCAACATCATATTACGGCCGCCGAGGTGATGGATTACCTGGCTGCCCACGAGCCGGCGGTCCGGGAAAAACTCGATATGCTCCGCGATACGGTCGATACCGACGTCTGCCGCCGCTACCTCGAGGGCGTGCTCGACCATAACGAATACCGCCACTGGCGCCGCACCCTTCATGAATGGCTCACCCTGCTGCACGCTGCTGTGGCCCTGGTGCGGTTGCGCCTCGGCGTCGAGGAGAGCGATTTTGCGCTGCCGCAGGAGCACGCCCTCCAGCAGCTCCATGCCGGCGCCGCCTCGGCCGCTGCCTAGGCCGGCATGGCCGCAG
>DAOQAG010000105.1:0-6108 GCA_035353815.1 bacterium | reverse complement strand
GATTCTGCCGGCGCCATGGAGCTTTGTCCAGCTGCAACCGCTGGCCCAGGCCAATCGCGCCGAGTTACAGGCCATGCAAAATAACATCTCGATGCGCAGAGCGGAATTTTCCCTGGCGAAAAAAGAATATTATCCCGATCTGATGGCGCGATTGATGTACAAGGATATGGCCAATACCGCGAAGGACTTTTGGTCGGCCATGGTAAGCATCAATCTCCCGGTCGCTTTTTGGTCAGGGAAGAAATACAGCGCTGGCACGGAGGCCAGTCAGATGCTGGTCCGGAAAAGTGAAGCGGATTATGATAATATGCGCAACATGATTTCTTTTGAAGTGCAGGATGCCCTGGTCAAGGTGCAAACAAGCTACAATCTGGCTTCCCTGTACAAGACCACTGTTCTCCAGCAGGCCGAGCAGATGCTTCAGTCCACCCTGGCCGCCTACCAGACCGGCAGGACCGGATTTCTCATGCTCATTGACGCCTGTCGCGTGGTGTTGAATGCCAAACTGGAATATCATATGGCGGTAATGAACTATATGGTGAGCACGGCACAGCTGGAACAGGCCATCGGATTGCCGATGGAGGAGATCCGTGCCCGCGTTCATTGACGGATCAACCGCAGCCGCCGCATTGAATCAGCGCAGAATCGCCTCGAGGCGTATTGTGGCGGAAGCCGGAAGCGGAGTAAAGCCTGGTGCATAACCGGAGATAACACCATGAAATTGCGACATGTGCTGTTGGGCCTGGTAGTTCTCGCCTTTGCCGTGGCGGGCTATTGTTGGATCTTTCCTCACAAGGATACTGAAAGAACCGCCGGCCAGAAGCAGGTTTATATATGCCCGATGCATCCGCAGATCGTCCGGGATGCGCCGGGCGATTGTCCCATCTGCGGGATGGCTCTGGTGCTGCAAAAGGTGGATGAGCCCAAGGCCAAACGCCAGGTCAGCGGCCAGGGCAAGACGATGTACCGTTCGACCATGAATCCGGGTGAAATCAGCGACAAGCCCGGCAAGGATTCCATGGGGATGGAGATGGTCCCCTTCACTCCGGAGGAGGAGCAGCAGGCGACGCCCGAAGGTCTGGCGGCGGTCCGGATAAGCCGGGAAAAACGGGACCTGCTGGGGGTCGCGTTCAGCCCTGTTTTGCCAAGAAGTCTACAGCATGAAACCCGGACCTCAGCGCGGATCGTCCCGGACGAGACCAGGCAGTATCAGATCACGGCCAAAGTGGAGGGATGGGCCGACCGGCTCTTCATTAATCAAACCGGACAGTTCGTGAAAAAGGCGGCACCGCTCCTGGCAGTCTACAGCCCCGAGCTGGTTAGTGCGGAGCAGGAATTTATCTCAGCCCTCGCCGGTAATGTGAACACGTTCACTCCGGTGGATTCTGCCCGAAGCGCGGGCCTCAGCGCGGTCGCAGCGGCGGCACGGGAGAAACTGCGGCTCTTTGATATCAGCGAAGAGCAGATCGAGCGGCTGCAGAGATCGAGAAAAGTCGAACACACCATGGTGCTGCATGCACCCATCTCCGGCTATGTGATGGAAAAGATGGTGCTGCAGGGCGACCGCATCATGATGAATGCGCCGCTGATGACGATTGCGGATCTATCCCATGTGTGGGGGGAAGCCGACATCTATGAATCCGATCTCCCCTACATCAAGGTGGGGATGCCGGCGGAATTGACCCTCTCCTACTGGCCTGGTATATCTTTTCAGGGCCATATCAGCTTCCTGAATCCTTTTCTCGACCCGGCAACGCGAACGGTCAAGGCGCGCATCGAACTGGACAATCCGGGGCTGAAGCTCAAACCGGGGATGTATGCGGATATCCGCCTCGACTACGACCTGGGCGAGCACCTGTCGATTCCGGAGAGCGCGGTCATGCACACCGGTGCCCGGGACTATGCTTTTGTGCAAGGGCCGGATGATCTGATCATTCCCCGGGCGATCACGACCGGGGCCTATTCCAGTGACGGATTCTATCAGCTCCTCTCCGGCGTGACCTCCGGCGAACTCGTCCTGACCTCGGCCAACTTTTTGGTTGATTCCGAATCATCGCTCAAGGCAGCGCTGAACTCGGCCAACTCTGCCGCAGCGCACCAGCACAAGGAGTAGGCCGTGATCAAAAGAATCATCCACTTTTCCGCCAGCAACCGCTTGCTGGTGATCATGCTCACGCTTGCGGCGTTGTCGTACGCAATCTATGCGCTGAATCATATTCCGCTGGATGCCATTCCGGATCTCAGCGACACCCAGGTGATCGTCTACAGCAAATGGGACCGCAGTCCGGATATCATCGAGGACCAGGTCACCTATCCCATCATCACTGCACTGCTGGGTGCTCCGCAGGTCAAAGCGATCCGGGGATACAGTGATTTTGGTTTCTCCTATGTCTATGTCATCTTCAAGGACGGCACGGACATGTACTGGGCCCGCAGCCGGGTTCTCGAATACCTCTCGAAAATCCAGGGGAATCTGCCCCAGGGCGTCAAAACCGAACTGGGGCCCGATGCCACCGGCGTCGGCTGGGTCTTTCAATATGCCCTGATCGACAAGGAAGGGAAGCACGACCTCGCCCAGCTGCGCACCTATCAGGACTGGTACCTGAAGCTGGCGCTGCAGAGCGTCCCGGGCGTGGCGGAAGTAGCCTCGATCGGAGGTTTCGAAAAACAGTACCAGGTGATCGTCGATCCGAACCGTCTCGCCTCCTTGCGTCTTTCGGTCATGGATGTGGTAAAAGCCATCGAGCGCAACAACAACGAGGTCGGCGGCCGGCTGATCGAGTGGTCGGGAAAAGAATACATGGTCCGCGGCCGGGGCTACATCCAGAACGAGGCGGATCTGCGCCAGGTGGTCATCAAGGCCGATCAGGGCACGCCCGTTCTCCTCGGGAATGTCGCAACCATCACTCTCGGCCCGCAGATCCGGCGCGGGCTTGCGGATTTCAATGGACTTGGCGATGTGGTCGGCGGGATCGTCGTGATGCGGCATGGAGAGAACGCCTATACGGTCATCGACAGGGTCAAGGCCAAGATTGCGGAGCTCAAGGTCTCCATGCCCGAAGGCGTGGAGCTGGTGACGACCTATGATCGCGCCGATCTGATCCGGCGCTCCATCGATAATCTGAAAGAAGAACTGCTGCTCGAGATGCTGATCGTCTCCCTGGTGATTCTTCTATTCCTGTGGCATATGCCGTCGGCCATCGTGCCGATCGCCACGATTCCGATCGCGGTCTTGCTGGCCTTCATCCCGATGTATGGATTCAGGATCTCCTCCAACATCATGAGCCTGGCCGGCATTGCCATCTCCATCGGCGTGCTGGTTGACGGCGCCATCGTCGAGGTGGAAAATGCCTATAAAAAGATCGAGGTGTGGATCGAGGAGGGCCGCAAAGGGGATTTTCATGCGGTGCGTCTGGAGGCCTTGACGGAAGTGGGGCCCTCGGTCTTCTTCTCTTTGCTGGTCATTGCGGTCTCCTTCCTGCCCATCTTCACCCTGGTGGATCAGGAGGGCCGGTTGTTCACCCCGCTGGCCTGGACCAAGACGCTCACCATCGCCCTGGCCTCCATTCTGGCGGTCACGCTCGACCCCGCGGTGCGCATGCTTTTCGCCCGTGTCGATCCCTTCCACATCCGCAACAAGTGGCTCAACAAAACCGTCAACACGATCACGGTCGGCACTTATTATCCGGAAGAAAAACATCCCGTCAGCAAGATTCTCTTCAAGCTCTATGACCGGCCCTGCCGCTGGGTGCTGGACAATCCCCGGAAGACCATTCTCGCGGCGGTGATCATCGTCGCGGCCAGCCTCCCGGTCTACTTCCGGCTGGGCAGCGAGTTCATGCCACCGCTCAACGAGGGCACGGTTTTGTACATGCCGACCACCCTGCCGGGCATCTCGGTGACGGAGGCGCGCAAGTTGCTGTTGACGCAAGACCGCATCCTCAAATCCTTCCCCGAGGTCCACACCGTGTTCGGCAAGGCGGGTAGAGCGGAGACCTCCACTGATCCCGCCCCGTTTTCGATGATGGAGACCACCATTCAACTCAAGCCGGAGGAGGAGTGGCGTGCGCATGAGCGGTGGTATTCCTCCTGGGCGCCGCGACCGCTGCAGAGCGTGCTGCGCCGCTTTTGGCCGGACCGGATTTCCTATGAAGAACTGATCGCTCTGATGGACGATGCGCTCCAGATACCCGGCAACACCAATGCCTGGACCATGCCGATCAAAGGCCGCATCGACATGCTGACCACCGGCGTGCGCACGCCCGTCGGCATCAAGGTCTTCGGCGCCAACCTCGACGAAATCCAGCGGATCGGCGCGGAAATCGAGGGAGCCCTGAAGGGCGTCCGGGGCACGCGCAGCATTTTTTCAGAACGGGTGGGCGGCGGCTATTATGTCGATTTCACCCCGAATCGGGAGAAACTGGCCCGCTTTGGCCTCTCGGTCGAGGATCTGCAGATGGTCATCATGAGCGCGGTCGGGGGTGAAAACATCGCCACAACCATCGAGGGGCGCGAACGCTATACCATCAACGTGCGCTATCCTCGCGATCTGCGCCAGGAGCTGCCGCAGCTCGAGCGCGTGCTGTTGACGACCATGGATGGCGTGCAGGTACCGGTGAAAGAGGTGGCGGAGATCTCGTTGAACTATGGGCCCTCGATGATTCGTGATGAAAACGGCATGCTGGCGGGGTATGTCTATGTCGATATCGCGGATCGCGATGTGGGCAGTTACGTGGCGGAGGCCAAAAAAATGGTCGCGGCCATGGTCAAACTGCCCACTGGATATTCCCTGGTCTGGAGTGGCCAGTTTGAAAATATGCAGCGTGTCACCGCACGCCTGAAAATTGTCCTGCCGATCACCATCTTGCTCATTTTTATTCTTCTCTACATGAATACCAACTCTGTTTTCAAGGCGGTCGTGGTGATGCTTGCGGTGCCATTTTCGGTGGTCGGGGCGGTCTGGCTGATGTGGGCGCTGGGGTATCACATCTCCATCGCCGGGTGGGTGGGGATGATCGCCCTCATGGGACTCGATGCGGAGACCGGCGTTTTCATGCTGCTCTTCCTGGACCTCTCCCACGACGAGTATAAGCGGAAAGGCCTTCTCAACACCCTGGCCGATCTCAAGGAGGCCATTGTTCATGGCGCGGTCAAGCGCATCCGGCCCAAAATAATGACCGTGCTGGCTGCCTCCATGGGACTCATGCCGATCATGTGGAGTATGGGCACCGGTGCGGATGTGATGAAGCGGATCGCCGCTCCCATGGTGGGGGGGCTTTTCACTTCCTTTATCATGGAACTCCTGGTCTATCCGGCGATCTATTTGCTCTGGAAATCACGGGAGATCCGTCAAGCTCCACAGCTCATCTAACAGTCTCATTGTTCCTGAAGCAGTTGACTATATCATTTCGGGAGGATGTATGAAAAAACTCACCCTGTTCCTGTTCATCATGGCTGCATTCATAGCTTGCAGCAAGCAGCACGAGCATGACGGGTCTATGAAGCCCGGTCATGCCATGATCTCCCTGCCGACGATCCAGTGCGAGACCTGCGTGGCGACCATCGAGGCTGCGGTGAAAAAGGTTGCTGGCGTCACCGCGATTTCGATCGATCTCAAGGGTAAAATGGCGCACGTCCAGTACGATGCTGCGAAGACGGATCAGCGCAAAATAGAAATGGCGATTGCCGATGCGGGCTATGATGCCAACGATGTCAAGCGCAACGAAGCGGCGCATGCCAAGCTGCCCGCCTGCTGCCAGACGCCGAGATAACAGGATCCGCCTGGTGCCGGTGCTGATCGTTACCTTTGCTGAAGAGGCTGGATGAATCGTCCATGCTCTGGAATGGGCCGGGAGTTGAGAGGATGGAGGATGTACAGTGGTTTTTGCCGGCACCGCTAGTGGTGATCGTTCGGGCCAGGACAGAAACGGAGATCGATGTAGGCATCGAAATACCACATCAGAAGTGCAGGTCCCCGGAGAGAATTCTGCTTGAAATTGATGCTGCTATTTTGTACCTTCTACAAGTATTTGATCGGGCCTGTAGCTCAACGGCAGAGCAACGGACTCATAATCCGCAGGTTGTAGGTTCGAAACCTACCAGGCCCAC
>DAOQAG010000104.1:0-6258 GCA_035353815.1 bacterium | reverse complement strand
GGCACGGAGCCACAAAGAAAGCCAAAGAACCTGGTTCCCACCCGCCGCCCCCGGAACCTGGCTCCCACCCGACACCCCCTCTGGCGCCCACCCGCCCCTCTTCTGCCCCTCCCCATTATTTTTTCTGGCATTTTGTTCCGCTAATTCGTACATTAGCCGCGTAAATAGCCACATGATCATTCCGGATCGCCCCATGTCCCTCGCTCTTGCCTCCGATCACGCCGGCTACGCGCTCAAGCAGCACCTGCGCCGCTGGCTCGATGATAACCACATCGAATACACCGATTTCGGCTGTTATGCCGAAGCGCCCTCGGTCGATTATGCCGATTTCAGCTGGCGCGCTGCCACCGCAGTGAGCAGCGGCGTCTGCGAGCGCGGCGTCGTCCTCTGCGGCACCGGCATCGGCGCCATGATCACCGCCAACAAGGTGAGCGGCATCCGTGCGGCCCTCTGCGTGAGCGAATATATGGCCGAAATGGCGCGCCGCCACAATAACGCCAACATCCTCGCCCTCGGCGGCCGCACCACCGACCCCGCGCTCGCCCTCGGGATGCTGCGCCTCTTTCTTGAAACTCCCTTTGACGGCGGCCGCCATCTCGGCCGCGTCCAGAAAATCCATCGCCTCACCGGCAGATGATCCCTTACCGACCATAGGAGAGACCATGTCGCATGTGCAATCGCAGGATCCGGCCGTCTTTGCGGCGATCCAGAAGGAGATCCACCGTCAGAACGACAAACTGGAGCTGATCGCCTCGGAGAATTTCGTCAGCCTGGCCGTGCTTGAAGCCCTGGGCCAGCCGATGAACAACAAATATGCCGAGGGTTATCCGGGCAAACGCTATTATGGCGGCTGCGAGTTCGTCGACGAGGTCGAAAACCTTGCCCGCGACCGCGCCAAAGAGCTTTTCGGCGCCGACTTCGCCAACGTCCAACCCCACTCCGGCTCGCAGGCCAATATCGCCGCCTATTTCAGCTTGATCAAGTATGGCGACACGGTGCTGGGCATGGACCTCGCCCACGGCGGCCACCTCACCCATGGCAGCCCGGTCAATTTTTCCGGTCGCTTCTTCCGCATGGTGCACTATGGCGTCGGCCACGACGGCTATATCGACATGGATCAGGTCGAAAGCCTGGCGATGAAGGAGAAGCCCGCCCTGATCATGGCCGGGGCGAGCGCCTATGCCCGCGCCATCGATTACGCCGCCTTCCGCCGCATCGCCGACCGAGCCGGCGCCCGGCTGGTCGCGGACATGGCCCACCCCGCCGGCCTCATCGCCGCCGGACTGATCCAGAGCCCGATTCCCCACTGCCATATCGTCACCACCACCACCCACAAGACCCTGCGCGGACCGCGCGGCGGTATGATCCTGGTCGGCAAGGACGGCGAGAACGATCTCGGCATCACCACGCCCAAGGGACAACTCCGCAAATGGTCGGAGATCGTCGACAGCCAGATCTTTCCGGGCTTCCAGGGCGGTCCGCTGATGCACGTCATCGCCGCCAAGGCGGTCGCCTTCGGCGAGGCTCTGCAGCCCTCCTTCAAGAGCTATCAGGAACAGGTGCTGGCCAATGCCCGCGTCCTTGCCGCGGCCCTTGTCGAGAAAGGGCACCAGATCGTCTCCGGCGGCACCGACACCCACCTGATGCTCGTCGACCTCAGCCCGCGCGGCATCACCGGCAAGGAGACCGAACGGGTCCTCGACGAAGCCGGCATCACCGTCAACAAGAACATGGTCCCCTTCGACCAGCAAAGCCCCTTCCAGACCAGCGGCATCCGCATCGGCACCCCGGCCCTGACCACGCGCGGCATGAAAGAGGCAGAGATGCGCGAGATCGCCGGACTCATCGACCAGGTCATCAGCCATCTCCACGATGACAAGGTGCTCGCCGAGGTCCGCGCGGCCGTCAAGAGCCTCACCAGCCGCTTCCCCCTCTACCCGGGATTGCAGGCATGATTTCGCTTGAATTCATCCGTGCGAATGGCTATATTCAAACACGATAAACGCAGGTCATGACGGATACAGGAATGCAGGCATGAGATGTCCCTTCTGCAGCTACCATGATAGCAAGGTGATCGATTCGCGCACGCGCGACGGCGGCCGGACGATCCGCCGCAGGCGGGAGTGTCTCAAATGCCAGCGCCGCTTCACCACGCGGGAACAGCTCGATGAGATCCCGCTCTGGGTGATCAAGCAGGACAACCGGCGCGAGGAATTCGACCGGCAAAAGCTGGTCCGCAGCCTGCAAGTGGCGTGCATCAAGCGGCCGGTCTCGATGGCCGCCATCGAGCAGATCACCTCGCGGATCGAATATGACCTCCGCGACCGCGGCGTCGAGGAGGTCGAGTCCACCGAGATCGGCGAGGCGGTGATGATAGCACTCAAGGATCTCGACGAGATCGCCTATGTCCGCTTCGCCTCGGTCTACCGCAATTTCCAGGTCAAGGAGGAGTTCATCCAGCAGCTGGATCAGTTGAAGTAACCCCCCTTCTCGCTATGCTTGCAAGGCCAATGGTCAGTTCGGCCATCTGCCGGCAAGGCCATAGGTTGGTTCGGCCATATGCCGGCAAGGCCATATATCGGCAAGGCCATAAAAAAAAGCCGGAGAGTTCGCCTCTCCGGCTTTTTTCGTTGGTGCTGTTTGCCGCTTGCTTGTGCCGGCCGGCTGCTGCGGCCCGGGCCGGCGCCTGCGATGCGTAGCCAGGGCATGAGTCATGCTGCCCGGATTTTTGCCCGCCCGCCCGGACAACGCGGGCAAGTACCGGCGCCTGCGATGCATGACGCCAGCCGGACACATTCTGTTTGGGCTTTCTTGCGTATGCCGGCTGCTGCGGCCCGGGCAACCTCCCGCTGCGGCTACTTCACCATCACCATCTTCTGGCTGGCGCGGAAGCCGCCCTCCGCCTCCATTTGACAGAAATAGACCCCCGACGCCAGCGGCCGGCCGTCTGCACCGCTCCCCGACCAGATCAGGCTGTGGTGCCCGGCGCTCTGCACCGCATCGGCGAGGGTGTGCACCAGGCGCCCCTGCAGATCATAGATCTCCAGCCGCACATGGCCGCTGCGTGGCAGCGAATAGCGGATCATCGTCCCGGCGTTGAAGGGATTGGGATAATTGGCCTCGAGGACGAACCCGGCCGGCTGTGACGCGGCCGGGACCGCCACATCGAGATCATAGCTGCCGCCGATGACGAACCATTCCGGATAGCGCGCTCCGGTGGAGAGGCTGAGCGTGGAAAAACTCAGGCTGGCGATATTGAGGACCAGCAGCTTGCTGTCGCTGTAGCGGTCCACCACCAGGGACTGGTCGTCCGGGGAGAAGGAGGGACGCTCGACATCGCGCCCCGGGAACTGGATGCGCTGGTTCTCATTGGCGCCGGCAAAATTGACGATGACGAGATCCCAGTAATTATTCGCTTCGTCGATATAGCTGTAGGCAACGCGATCGGGATCGGTCGAGCTGTACTGCACGTTGCCGACGCTGACGCCCTCGGGCTGGGCCGGCAGCAGCGAATAGACCTGCAGCTGATCGCCGGTGAAATCAACCTCGCCCATGCTCCACCAGTCGCGGTTGGTGCCGTCGCTCAGCGTGATCTGGTTGTAGGCGTCAAAAGCCAGCTTGGGATATTTGGTGTTGGGCGACCAACCGAGCACGTCCGGATACTGGATGGTCATGCTCGAGATGCCCTCCTGGGTGGCGGGAATTTCCAGGGGAATATAATAGATTTGACCCGAGATGATCAGATAGAGGTTGTTGTCATCCTCGTAGGTGGAGGAGAGAGCGACATACTGGCCGTCGCGCGAGACCGAGGAATTCCAGAGATCGCCCGCCTGTTTGATGTAGAATTGCGGAAAGGTCTCATAGTTGTAATTGTTGGGGACGCCGCTGATATCAATGCGGGCGAGCACGCCGTCTGCATTGACGAAATAGAGATACTGCCCGTCCGCGGTGATCGAGAACTGGGTCCAGTTGTACTGCTTGCTCTTGACATAAATGTTGGGGAAGTAATAGTCGACCTTGTTGGGCACATCATAGAGGCCGATCTGGAGATCGTCGCGCACAAAGGCGATCCATTGATGACCGCCGCTGGTGGCACTTACTTCATTGTCGCCGGCACCGCGTGGGGTGGTGCCGCCGCCGCTGCCGCTTTTGGTGACCTTGACCGCGTCGAAAGCGGACTGGACCGCGGCCAATTCAGCGCCGCTGCCGTAGAGGTCGGTTGCGCTCTGCTCGAGCCCGGTGCGGGCGTCGATGAATTGCGACTGGCGGGTGAGATAGGTTGTCAGGGCGCGGTAATAGATTTTTTCCGTCTTTTCACGGCCGATGCTGGTGGCGATCAGGTAAGCCGCCTTGTTGGGGATGCCCGAGTTGGTGTGCACCCCGCCGTTGTCATCGGAGGTGTAGACATACTCGTCCATGGTGCCCGGCAGCGGGCTCAGGACATTGGGATTACCCGGATTGGCCATATCGCGCAGGGCGCTCCCTTTGCCCGGCAGCATGATATCCTCGCCCATCAGCCAGTCGTCGCGGTCCACCATAGCGCCGAAAACATCGGAGAAGGATTCGTTGAGCGCGCCGGGCTGATCCTGATAGATCAGGTTGGCGCTGTATTCGGTGACCCCGTGGGTCAGCTCGTGGGCGGCGACATCCAGTGCTTCCGCCAGGGGCGAGAAATATTCGTTGCCGTTGCCCCAAAAGATCGCCGAGCCGTTCCAGTAGGCATTGTCCATCGGCTGGCCATCCTCGGTGACATTTACCACAGTGACAATGGTCGAGGCCTTGCCGTCGATCGCCCGGCGGTTGTGCGTCGTCTGGTAATAGTTGTACACCTGATTGAGGTTATAAAGGGCCGAGACGGCGCTCTTGTCGCTCCAGGAGGTGCGCGAGCTGGAGGTGACATGATAGAACTGGGAGGTCTCGCTGGGATCGGTATTCTGGAGATCGATGGCCCAAAGCCCGCCGGTGGGATTATCGGGCAGGTTGGACGCCCCGCCGGAGAGCTCATTAAGATCGCTCAGCATGTAATAGGTGCCGTTCTGCTCATAAGCGCGGAAGGTGCGGGTGGCGCCGCTGAGGTCCGTTCCCGAGGCATCGACCTCGCCCTCGGACATGGTGTTGCTGTACTTGTGCAGCACCGCGCCGCTGGCGGCATCGACCATCAAGGTGAACCAGTCACGGATGTTGGCATAGATATCGACCTGCCAGACCAGGTGCGGCCGATTCTCTTTATCGATCCAGATCGCCTGGGTGCTGGTAGGGGCGGAGAAGCGCAGCAGCCGGTTCATACCGGTCGGGATCTCGCGCAGGAGGCCGGCCGCGGCGAGATGGCTGCGGCTTGAGGCGATGGCTTGCTCGCCGCTGATCCCGCTGGCGGCCGGATCGATGGCGACCGGCGTCGGGGCGTAGCGGCCATTGACGGCGTAGACCTGGTCGCCGCCATCGAGATGAACATAGAGCTCATTGGCCCAGACCGGCAGGCCCTTGTAGAGCTGCTGCAGGCGGAGGTGGCGCATGCCGAGACCGTCGCTCTCGTAGCGGCTGAGCGCGAGTTCGGCGGCCGGCTGATCGAGCTTCAGTGCCGGGGCGAAGGTCTCGAGCCAGCGCTGCGCCAGCTGGAGGTCGCGTAGGGCCTGGGCGCTCTGCACTGTCGCTTGCAGCGTCATCGGCGCTGCGCCAGCGGAATTGAGCTGTGCTGCGCCGCCCAGCTCGCCGCTGATGAAGGAGAGAGTGCCGTTTTCCGCGAACTGCAGCTCACGCACCTTGAGCCCGTGTGCGGCGGCCAGCGCCTGCACGGTCTCGTCGGCGCGGATGCCGCGCTGCAAGGAGCCCCAGTGTTTGGTCGTGGATCTCAGGGGGGTGACGCTTTTCCAGACCGGGCCGGCGCTGCGGAGGTCCGGGATCACCTGGCCGCCCTCGGGTTTGATCTGGCTCTTGAGGTGATCGGCCCCCTTGCGCACGGCAGCTGTGAGGGGCAAGGCAGCGGCTAGAAGGGCTGCGGCCAGTACGTAGCGGATTATCTTCATGGATTTGCTCCTTTAATGAGTATGCATTGCTCTCGTGCCCACTCGAAATTGCAGCGCCGGCCGGGTTATAGCGTCAGCCGCCGCCGGTCCCCTCAAAACTCTCGTACCCACCCGAGATCGCTGCGCCGGCCGGGTCTGGAACCGCCGCCGGTCCCCTCAAAACTCTCGTACCCACCCGAAATCGCTGCGCCGGCCGGGTCTGGAACCGCCGCCGGTCCCCTCAAAACTCTCGTAC
>DAOQAG010000103.1:0-6290 GCA_035353815.1 bacterium | reverse complement strand
AGGTCTGTTGGATATGAAAATTCCGCTCTATCAAGTCGACGCCTTTTCTTCGACCGTTTTCGCCGGCAATCCTGCGGCTGTCTGCCTCCTCGACGCATGGCTCGAGGATGCTTTGCTGCAAGCGATCGCCGCGGAGAACAACCTCTCCGAAACCGCCTTTCTCGTCCCGGATGGCGACGGGTGCGAGATCCGCTGGTTCACCCCCGTGACCGAGGTGGCTCTCTGCGGCCATGCGACCCTGGCGAGCGCCTACGTCCAGCTCGTCCTGCGCGGCTGGCCGGAGGAGACGATCTGCTTTAAAACCCGTAAAAGCGGATCCCTGCTCATCTCCCGGCGCGACGATCTGCTGGAAATGGACTTTCCGGCGCGCCCCCCCAGGGCCCAGGCCACACCCGCCGGGTTGGATACCCTTTTAGGCGTCGAGCCGCTCCAGGTCTTTTCCTCGGCCGAGGATCTGCTGGTTTTGGTGCGCGACGAACAATGTGTTCTCGCAGCCCGGCCTGATTTTGCAGCCCTGGCGGAGGCGACGCCCCACGGCATCATCATCACCGCACGCGGCAGCCGCAGCGATTTCGTCTCACGCTTTTTCGCCCCGGCGGTGGGTGTGCCGGAGGACCCGGTGACCGGCTCCGCCCACTGCGTCCTGACGCCCTACTGGGCGGAAATCCTCGGCAAAAAAGAACTGCACGCCCTGCAGATCTCCAAACGGGGTGGTGAGCTCTGGTGCAGGGATGCCGGCGATCGCGTCCGCATATCCGGAAGGGCGGCGCTTTTTCTGGAAGGTTTTGTCACGATTTGAACCGCAGGACCACGCCGGGCCAGCTGCCGGCTTTGTTACTATTCGCGCCCTGATGACGTATACACAAGGTACATTCAGGGCAGGACAGCATCTGTACATGCGTTTTTTACAGGGAACGACCATGGCGGCTGAATCCCGGTTGGGTAGAACGCTGGTTCTGGCGGGCGGCCTCGCACTGGCCTGGGCCTTTTGCGCCGCTGCGCCTCTATCGACCGTCGAACCCGGCCCACAGTTGAACTTTACGCACTACTCCCTCGACGAAGGGCTCTCACAAAGCATCGTCTTCGCCATCCACAAGGACCGGCGCGGATTCATGTGGTTTGGTACCGAATCGGGGCTGAACCGGTTTGACGGCTATCAATTCACCACCTTTTACAACCTCGCCTTCGATTCCACCTCCATTTCCGCCAATAACATCACCTCGATATGTGAGGATGATTCCGGTTACCTCTGGATCGGCACCGCCGGCGGTGGATTGAACCGCATGGATTGGCGCACCGAGCGCTTTACCCATTTTCACTTCAATCCTGCCGACTCGACCAGCCTCGGCGCCGAATTCGTCGGCCTGGTGTTTATCGACTCCCGCCACACCCTCTGGGCGCTGACCAACGCCGGCGGGCTCGACCGCTTTGACGCGGTTCACAGCCGCTTTATCCGCTACCGCCACGATCCCCGCAAAACGACCGGCCTGGACCACAATACCGTCTTGAGTTTGCATCTCTCCCGGGAGGAGGATCGTCTCTGGATCGGCACGGCGGCCGGCCTGAACTATTACGATCGTGCCGCGGATCAATTCAGGCGGTATCTACCGGCCGCGGGCACCGCGCCATGGCAGGCAGTCCGCAATATCTACGAAGGCCGGAGCGAGCCGGGCATCCTCTGGATCGCCACGGGAGCGCCCGGCATGCCCGCAGAAGGCAGGGGCCTCTTCCGGCTGGATACCCGCTCGGGGCAGATCACCCGCTTTGAGCATCGCCGCGGCGATCCGCGCAGTCTGCCGACTAACGCCATTTTTGGCATGCTCGAAGACAGCAAGGGCGCCTTCTGGCTGCAGAGCGACCAGGGTATTATCCGTCTGGATCGCCGGAACGGCCGCTGGCGGCAGTTCCTCCCCGATCCAGGCCATCCCGCGGCCCGGACCAACAGCATCCGAGCTCTCCAGGAGATGCGCAACGGCATGATGTTACTGGTGACCTACGCCACCGACGGCCTGTGGGCCTTTGATCCGCAAAGCGGCACATTTGCGCATTATCAGCATGACCCAGCCGATCCGGGCAGCCTGAGCAATGACGACATCATCTCGGCCTATCAGGATACCACCGGCGTGCTCTGGCTGGGTAGCAATACCGGCGGACTCAACAAGCTCGAATTTTACGCCCGTAAATTCCAGCATTATACCTCCCGGTCCGGCGATGTCAACAGCCTCGGCTTCCCCCTGGTGCGTGCGATTTGCCTGGATCATGAGGGCTACCTCTGGGTGGGCTGCTCACGTGCCGGGCTGCACCGCTACTCCCGGGACCGCCGGCAGGTGCAGCATTACCGCTACGACAGCGCGGATCGGCGCAGCCTGAGCAACGACAACGTCTGGGCGCTGTGCGAAGACCACGAGGGCGTCCTCTGGGCCGGCACCTATGGCGGCGGTTTGAACCGGTATGACCGGACACACCGCCGTTTCGACCGTTACCTCGCCACCGCCGGGGACAGCAGCAGCCTCGGGGATAATTTTATCCGCACCATTTTTGAGGACTCGCAGCAGCGGTTATGGATCGGGACCGAACGCAACGGTCTGAACCGCTTCGACCGCGAGCGCCGGGCCTTCATCCAGGTCAAGGGCCGCAGCAATGACAACGGCAGCGGCTCGGTGCGCGCCATCGCCGAGGACGGGCGCGGCCGGCTCTGGCTCGGCACCTTCGGCGGCGGCCTCGAAGTCTGGGACCCCGGCAGCGGCGCGCGCCGGGTCTACCGCAACAATCCCCAGGATACCACCACCCTCTGCAGCGATTACATCCAGTCCATTGCCATGGACGCGGCCGGCCAGCTCTGGATCGGCACCTTCGGCGGTGGCCTGGACCGCTTCGATGCGGAGCGGGAGCAGTTCCGCCACTTCACGGCGCAAAACAGCGAACTGGCCGATAACGCGATCTATGCGGTCCTCTGCGATCCGGCCGGCCGCATCTGGTGCAGCAGCAATCGCGGCCTCTCCTGCTACGACCCCGGAAGCGGCACCTTTCACAACTATGATGTCTACCATGGATTGCAAAGCAAAGAGTTCAACGGGCAGGCCGGCTTCAGGGGGGCGAACGGCGAGCTCTTTTTCGGGGGCATCAATGGCTTCAACGCCTTTTTCCCCGATCAGGTGGAGAACAATCCCTATCCGCCCCAGGTCGCCCTCACCGGCCTGCAGATTTTCGGCCAGCCGGTGCCGATCGCAGCCAACTCGGTACTCCGGCAGCACATAGCCGCCCTGAAAGAGATCCACCTCTCGCACAAGCAGAACGACCTGACCTTTGAATTCGTCGCCCTGCACTACAGCCAACCGCAAGAGAATGGCTACGCCTACCAGCTGGAAAAATATGATGCGCGCTGGCGCAGCGCCGGAAGCCAGCGTTCGGCGACCTATACCAACCTGAGTCCCGGACGCTACCGTTTTCATGTCATCGCGCGCAACAGCGATGGGGTCTGGAACAAGGAGGGCGCCAGCATCGCCGTGATCATTCATCCCCCCTGGTGGAAAACGCCGCTCGCTTGCCTGCTCTTTACCACCCTCTTCGCGGGCGCGGCCCTTTCCCTCTACCGCTTTCAGCACGCCCGCCTCGTCAAGCGCGAGCAGGAAAAGGCCCAGGTCCTCCAGGCCGAACTCCGGGCGCAGGCCGCCGAGGCCCAGGCCCGGGCGGTGCAGGCGGAGAATGAGCGCCAGCACCATGAGCTGGAGGAGGCGCGGCGCCTGCAGCTCTCGATGCTGCCTCGACAACTGCCCGAGGTGCCCGACCTGGACATCGCCGTCTTTATGGAGACCGCCACCGAGGTGGGCGGCGATTACTACGATTTCCGCCTCACTCCCGATGGCGTCCTCACTGTCGCTGTCGGCGACGCCACCGGACACGGCCTGAAAGCCGGGACCATGGTCTCGGTGCTCAAGGGACTCTTCACCGCCTACGGGGCCAACGGCCACATCGGCGATTTCTTCGAAATCTGCACCCGAACCATCCGCCAGATGCATCTCGGCAATCTCTACATGGGCCTGGCCCTGGCCAGGCTCAAGGGCGCGCAGGTCCTCCTCTCCGCCGCCGGCATGCCTCCCTCCTATCTCTACCATCAGGCCAGCGGCGAGGTCGAAGAGATCACCCTCAAGGGCATGCCCCTGGGCGCCTTCACCGATTATCCGTACCAGCAGATCGAAAAAAAGCTCGAGCCGGGCGATGCTTTGCTGCTGCTCAGCGATGGTCTCGCCGAGGTCTTTGATGCCGACGACGAGATCTTTGATTATCCCCGTGTCAGATCGGCGTTCGCAGACGCAGGCCATCTCGCCGCCACCGAGATCATCCGCAGCCTGCAGGCGACCGCGCAGGCCTGGCGCAACGGCCGGGAGCTGCACGACGACATCACCCTGGTGGTCCTGAAAAGAAAAGGCAGCCCGAACGTATAAATCGGGCTGCCTCTCTGCAGAACTGATCCGGAAGAGTTGTGTGCCATGGCCGGCCGTGGGATGACGTGAAAAAGTGCGGAATCCCGTCCCGCTTACTCGAGCGCACCGCTGCGCCCGCCCGCCGCAGCGACCGGCCCGCCGGCCGGATCCCACTGCAGCATGGCGACGCCGCCGGGATTCTCGCGGGTGAGGGTCACGCGATGGCCGCGCCGCTCGAGATCGGCGACCTCCGCCGCGGGCATGGTATCGGGCAGATGCAGGTCCGCCAGCCGCGGCGGATCCTGTCCAAAAGATCCGATAAAATGGTTGGTGGAAAACCGTCGTGCCGACCAGGCCGCATCGGCCTCCATGCCGAATTCGATGACATTGAGGAGGATCTGCAAGGCGGCCTGATCCTGCATGTCGCCGCCGGCGACGCTGATCGCCAGGAACGGCCGGCCGTCGCGCAGCACCAGCGTCGGCGTCAGGGTCGTGCGCGGCCGCTTGCCCGGCTCGATGCGGTTGGGGTGATCCGGCCAGGTGTTCAAGATCACCAGGCGGGTGCCGTGGGTGACGCCGGTGACCCCGCCCGTGCCGGCGCGGCTGCCGAGCCCGCTCGGGGTGCAGACGGCGACATTGCCCCAGCGGTCGGCCACCGCACAGATGGTGGTGCCGCCCCCGGCGGGAAAGAACCGGCCACCGCCCGGGCGCAGGGCGCGCATGGCGAAGGGATCGCCGGGGCGCAGGTCCAGCGAGGCCCGCGCCGGGTCGATCAGGGGCCGACGCAGCGCAGTGTAAGAATCCGAGAGCAGCTGCGCCAGCGGCACCTCGACAAAGGCCGGATCGCCATAGTACTGATCGCGATCGGCCAGCGCCAGCTTCATCGCCTCGGCGACGGTGTGGATATACTCGGCGGAGTTGTGCCCCATGCGCTTGAGGTCATACCCCTCGAGCAGCCGCAGCGCCTGCAGCACCCACGGCCCCTGGGTCCACGGCCCGCATTTGCAGATGGTATAGCCCTTGTAGTGCAGGGTGACCGGCGCTTCGATGCGGGTGACATGGGCCGCGAGATCGGCGCGGCGCAAAAAGCCGCCCTCCTGGATATACCAGGATTCGAGATCGCCGGCGATGTCGCCGCGGTAAAAGCGGTCGGACACCGCCTGCAGCTTTTGCGCGCGCGAGCCCCGGGTGCCGCGTTCCGCCGCGGCCAGTTTGCGCAGGGTCACCGCGAGATCGGCATACCAGTTGCGCGCGGTGCGGATGGTGTCGCCGTCGGAGGTGTCGCGATACCAGGCCGGTCCGCCCGCATCGAGAAGCTCGAGTGTGGGCGCAGCGACCTGGGCGAACTTTCGGCTGCCGAAGTGCTGCAGCGTGGTGACGCAGAGATCGACCACCGCCGGCACCGCCGCAGATTTGATCCCGCCCCCAGGGATGCCGTTGCGGTAATACCAGGCGATGGCCGCCGAATCGAGCGGTGCGCCGCCCTGACCATTGAGAACGGTCACCTTGCCGCTGGCGGCCTCGTAATAGATCAGCGGCACCTCGCCGCCGATGCAAAAAGCGCCGATGGTCTTGACGCTCAGGGCCAGCAGCGTCGCCACCGCCGCATCGGCGGCGTTGCCGCCTTGCTCAAGAACCCGCAGTCCGGCGCGGGTCGCCTGCTCATTGCCGGAGGCGACGATACCCATCCTGCCGGCCGCCCGGTTGGTCAGCGGTGCCGGTGCCGGCCGGCTGCACGCCACGGTGAGCAACAGGCCGAGCGCGCCGGCCATCCAGAAACCTCTCCCCCTGCTCAATTGATCACCACCACATTATAGACCTCGAGCGCTGGCAGTGTGAATTCCAGAACGCTCCCCTGGCCCGTCA
>DAOQAG010000102.1:3704-6299 GCA_035353815.1 bacterium | reverse complement strand
GCCTGGGCGCCGTCGAGTTCCTGCAGGGAGTAGAGGGCGATGCCCTTGGTCTCGAGGATTTCGCTGCGTTCAGCCGGCGTCAGGGCGGATTGATGCAGCACGCTGTCGGCCAGGCTGGCCACACGCGGATAGTCGAACTGACGCATTTTGAGCCGCATCATCTCGAGGGTGGCCTGACCCTGGGCGGCCGGACTCAGCAGCGCGAGCATGAGCGCACCCAGCCATGCGGCTTTTCCAAGAGGGCGGCACGGCCGCCGCCGGTCGCAGCGGGCGGCCTGCGGAATGGCCGCTGCCGCGGATTTACCTTGCGTGCAATTCATCGAACCAGCGTCATTTTCTGGGTTACGACCTTGCCGGACGCCGTCAACCGGCAGAAATAGAGGCCGCTTGGCAACAGCCGGTTCTGGTCATCTGTGCCATCCCAGGCAACCCGATGGCTTCCGCTCGTCAGCTGCCCGGCCAGCAGGGTTTTAATCCGGGCTCCGGTCATTGTGTAGATTGCCACCTCGGCATTCGCGGGCCGGTCGAGCGAAAAGGCGATAACCGTCCGGCTGTTGAAAGGATTGGGATAGGCGCTGATGAGGTTGAATTCGCAGGCGACCCCGGGCTCAACCTGCACCCCGGTGTTGGGACGAAGCGTCAGTTTCTCAATGGCGGCTGGGATGTAGCCGCGCTCGTCAAAACCGCCGAAGACATAGAGAATACCATCGGCCTCGACAGCCATGGGCGCGCGGCGGGCATACCGCAGGTCGGGTCCGGCCGCAGTGGTCGCGAATCCGGAATGGAGCTGGATGATCTCGACGGAGCTGAGGGCGGTGCGGCTCTCATTGTAGCCGCCGATAAGGTAGATATCGCCGGTGGAGGCGGCGACCGCCTCGCCCCCGGCGCGGGGTTGGAGCAGATTGGGCAGGGTGCGCACCAGGGTATGGTCGGCGGGATCGTAGCGCCAGGTCCGGCTGGAGACGCCGAACTGGACCCCGCCGAAAAGATAGATCTGGCCGGACCAGAGCGCCGCCATCTGCTGGTAGGGCGCCTCGCCGGGAAAGGCAGTCGAATCGGCGTACATAAAGCTGTTGTTTCCGAGATCATACTCGGCGATGAAGGGTGCCGCAGCGGCAAAGCTGCTGAAGGGGACGGGATAGCCGCCGAGGAGGATGAGCCGCTCGCCGAGCACGACGGCCTGGCCGTCAACGCGATCGAACCAGGGGTGTTCGCGCAGGGTGCGCCAGCTGGCGCGGTCCCAGCCCTGCAGGCGCCTGGCCTGGTCCATAGTCGCCGTCAACCCGCCGGTCATGAGCAGCTCCGCGCCGTGCAGCGCCGCCGCAAAGCCGGAGCGTCCCTCAGGCAGCCGGGCTTCCGTCAGCCAGAGGTTGCGGGCGGGATCGTAGATCTGCACGAGGTCGCTGGGGCTTCCGGCCGCATCGGTCTGGCCGCCGAGGATGTAGATTCGGCCGTCCAGAGAGAAGGTCCGGCCGGCCGCGACCGGTACGGGCATGGTGCCGGCAATCTCCCAGGACTGGGCGGCGGCCAGGCTGTACAGGGCCAGAAGCCACACCAGACGGATGCAGGTTTTCAGGCTGGTTTTCTCCATCTCATTGATCGGTCAGAGCAATAAACATGCCAGATTACTCGTTTGCGAACGGACGTGCCAGCCCGGCATTCAGCTTGTGGGCGGTCCGGTCCGGCGTTCCGCTTGCCCGCGATTCGGCCGGGCGTTCCGCGTGTGCGCGGTCCAGCCCGGCATTTTGCCTGTGCACGCACCGGTCCGGCACTTTGCCTGCCACGACCGGCCCGGATGCGCTCCGGGCTCTCAGTCGTGTTTCCCGGCGAGCTGGCTCATGTTCAGGGTAAAGCGTGTGGTCTCGCTTTTGACAATTTTGAAATACTCCTGCACCTCGCCATATTGCGGATGGCGCAGGCGCAGGAGATGACTTCCTTCCTCGAGGGCGAGGGGCCGGCCGAATGGAGTCTGCCCCCGCTGCACACCGTCGACCCAGACCTCAGCCCAGGGATAGATGCGCAGATCGACAAAGCCGAACAGGGTATCCAGGCGGACCGCCACATGCAGGCTCTGCCGGGATTGGATGCGCAACTGCTGCCGGTACGGCGGATAGTCGGGATGCTTGAGCATCAACTCGTGCAGGCCGGGAAAGATGCGCAGGGTGTCCTGCAGGGGCGTGGCGTCGATGCGCACCGAGTCGATCAGGATCTCGGCCCAGGGTTCGCAGGTCACATAGAGTTTGCCCGGCAGGCTGCTGCCGCTAACCGCATTGACCGAACTTTCCTCACGCGGTTGATCCGGCACAAGGCGGTGCTGCGGCGGCGACAAAACCGCCTGCACCGACTCCGCTGGCGGGTGCACGAGTTGCTCCGCCCCTTCTTCCCCGGCTGGTGTCGTTAGCCGCCCCTGCGCTGGGGCGGACGGCTGTCGCTGCAGGCGGAAACGCTCCAGCCGCCATCCGGACAAGGCGGCGCTGCTGTCGGCACCCGGCGTGCGGGCCGTCCCGAAGCGCTGCTCCAGTGGCGCAGGATATTTCATCAGCAGCAGGGCGACCGACATCACCAGCGCCAGCAGCGCACCCCCGGCCAGGCGCA
>DAOQAG010000102.1:0-3604 GCA_035353815.1 bacterium | reverse complement strand
CAGCAGTCCGGCGGTCAGTTCCCGCAGGGCCTGCGGCACTCCGGGGTCCTCCGGCAGCGTTACCTCGGCGCTGCTGACGATGGTGTTCAGGGTTTCGCCCACATCCGCCGCGATAAAGGGATGACGGCCGAAAAAGAGCTCAAAAGCGACAATGCCGAGCGCAAAGAGGTCGCTGGCCGGGGTCAGCGCTTCGCCGCGGATCTGCTCCGGCGACATATAGCCGGGGGTGCCGACGAGCGCTGATTTCCGCGTGAGCGTGGCGCCCTGCTGCAGCTGGGCGAGCCCGAAATCGGCTAGTTTGACGCGGCCATGATCGTCGATGAGGATATTCTCCGGCTTGACATCGCGATGGATGATCTGCTGGAGGTGGGCCGCCTCGAGGGCCGCAGCCACCTGCCGGAAAATCCCGCATTTATCGGCGAGCGTCAGTCCGGCGCCCTGGAGGCGTGCCCGCAGCGAAACCCCGGGGAAGTACTCGCACGAGATATAAAACGCCTCCGTCTCGGCACTGAAATCGAGCACCCGAATGATATTGGGGTGGTTCAGCCGCGCCAGCAGCCGCGCCTCGCGCTTGAAGCGCTCCACGGCGGCGGGATCGATCAGGCTGCTCACCTTCAGAATCTTGAGGATGACCGGCTGCTCGAGATGAATGTGCCGCGCCAGCCAGACGCTGCCGGTCTCGTCCTTTTTCAGGCATTCGACGGGTGCGAATTTGCCGAAGAGGATATGTTCTTCATCCTCAGCCATTATTGCTCCATTTACTCAGCGGTTGGGACACTCCAGCTTTCCCGGTTAAATGGACCGGGTCCTCCGGGGCCATTTATTCTCCTTTCACTCTACGGCTGGACCAATCCTGCCATCCCGGTTGCTTTTGGCCGGCGCAACCGGGGCCATCTTTTCTCTATCGATCCCTCAGTTGTGCCCTTCCCGCGCCAGCCTATGCGAGTCCCCAAACTTTATTCTGCCGCGCCGGCCCCGATATCGCGCAGTTTCATCTGCACCCAGCGCACCGAGACGCCCAGGGAGCGGGCGGCTGCCGTACGGTTGCCATCCAGCTCCTGCAGCCGCCGCAGCAAAAGGGCGCGCACGTGCTCTTCGAGCGTGCCACCGGCGGTGGCAGTGGCTTCCTCCTCGTCGAGAATGATCTGTTCCGGCCCGATCTCCGCCCCGGTGCGGAGGATCAGGGCGCGCTGGATCACATTCTCCAGCTGGCGCACGTTTCCCGGCCAGAGGCAGCCGAGTAGTTTTTTCATCGCCTCGGGGCGGATCGCCACCAGCTCGCGGCTGTATTTGCCTACAAAATGGCGGGCGAGGAGGGGGATGTCCTCACGGCGCTCGCGCAGCGGCGGCAGGGTGATCGGAAAGACGTTCAGCCGGTAAAAGAGATCCTGGCGGAAGTGGCCCGCGGTGGCGAGCTGCTGGAGGTCGCGATTGGTCGCGGCGATGAGGCGGACGTCGATTTTTTGCGGACGGGTGTCGCCGAGGCGGATGATCTCCTGGTTTTGTACGACCCGCAGAAGCTTGGCCTGGAGGGGCAGGGAGATGTCGGCGATCTCGTCGAGGAAGAAGGTGCCGGTATGCGCCACCTCGAAGAGGCCCTTTTTGTCGCTGACGGCGCCGGTGAAGGCGCCCTTGCGGTAGCCGAAGAGTTCGCTTTCGAGCAGGGTATCGGGGATCGAACCGCAGAATTGGGCCAGGTAGGGCTGGGCGGTGCGGCCGCTGAGCTGATGGATCGCCCGCGCCACCAGCTCCTTGCCGGTGCCGCTTTCGCCGAGGAGGAGGACCGTGGCATCCGTCGGGGCGACGCGGTGCACCAGGGCGGCAAGCTGCTGCATCGGCCGGCTCGCGCCGATCAGCTCCGGCAGGGTCCGCGCCTGGCTGCGCAGAATGCGATTTTCCTCCTCCAGCCCTTGCAGCTGGATGATGCGGCGCAGCGCGAGCGAGACCATATTGGCGAAAAATCCGAGGGCGCGCAGGCTTTCGGGTGTGAAGAGGGCGCGCTCTTCGCGGCTGTCGGCGAGGATCACGCCCCAGATCTCCTCGCCGTTAAAGATCGGTACGCCGATGGCGGAGGTGATCTGCTGGATCTGCACGCTGGCGAACTGGGAGACACCCGGGTCCTGCTGCACATCATGGTAGAGGCAGGGCTCGCGGCGTTCCAGAACCTGGCGCAGGAGGTTGCTCGAGAATTGGCCAAGATCGGTGATATCATCCCCCTTGAGCGTGCGCGCAGCGACGATAGCGAAGCAGTCGGCCGTGGCATCATAGCGGGCGAAGAGGCCGCGTTCGGCCTGGACCGCGGCGATGACCAGATCGAGGGCCCCGGCCATCAGGGTCTCCTCATAGTCGGCGCGGTTGAGCAAGGCGCTGATCTCATAAAAAAGCTCGAAGCGATTTTCAGGGGTGGATATCACGACAGCACACTTTCCGTTCAGATAAAGTGATCATCGGGTGGAACGCACGGTGAACGATGCCGGTCGGGAGCGCGCCCGGTTGCCAAAGGCATCGACGCACCAGATCACCCAGTAATAGTCGCCGGGGTCGAGGCGGCGATCGATCCAGAGGTGTGTGGTCTCCGCGGAGATGCCGCTCTTCTCCCAGACTTTAAGAGGAAGGAGGTCCGCGGTATAAATTTCCATGGTATAGGTAAAATCAAAGCCGGGTGAGAGCTTTTCCCACGTGAAGGAGGGCTGGGCGACAACCGCCTGATAATTGACCGGCTCGACAAAGGTGACCTCATCGGTGATGATCCGGCGCACAGCGGCCTGGCCCGGCGTGACGGTGCGTCCGCTGCGGTCCGCCACCTTGACCGTAAAACCCATACCGGGAAGCTCCTGGATTGAGGGGAGATGGAGATCCGCCGGCGTGCAGGTTTTCTGGTACTCCCGGGCGCTGGTGTTATAGGGCAGCGGCATCCTGAGCGCCAGGGCGCTGTTCTCGAGCCAGACGCTGTCGATGTCGGCATCCTGGTCATTGATCCTGCACGCCACGCCGATCTGGTAGGTGCGCAGGGCCGGGTAGCGGTTGAGGACAATGCTGTATATTCTAAAATAATCGAGAGTTGGCTTCATGTTGAGGAGAAACTCGGCATCGGTGGTTTTGCCGGGCTGGAGGGTGATCGCAAGCGAGTCAGAGAAATAGTCCGGATGGGTGCAGAGGAGCCGGCCGGAACGGGGCATGATCCGGTCGAAGAGAAAGCTGCCGTCAGCGGCCGAGTGGGCGAGATCCGCGCCGGGTTTCCATTCGAACACCGCCGTGGGGATGGGAAGGTGAGGATAACTGGCGGTGCGGACCGTGCCGCTGAGCCGCGCATACGGGTAATCAGGATTGGCTGGATCGAGGGGATTGTCGTGGGGGGCCTGGCAGGCGAGCACCAGTAACAGCGGCAGCAGCTGAAAAGCGCTGCCCCGCCGCTCTCTATGAACCCTTCTCGACATGGCCCCACCAGGTTGACTGCTTGATTTTTTAAAAATTAAGCAATCGGTTTGACAATGTCAACAGAGATTCTCGGCAGGGTACCCCCCCCCGAAATCTTGTTCCCACCTGACATCTCGCGCCGTGTACCCCCCCGAAATCTTGTTCCCACCTGACATCTCGCGCGGTG
>DAOQAG010000101.1:0-6465 GCA_035353815.1 bacterium | reverse complement strand
CCATGAGTGAAGAGACCAAATCGATCCACGAATTCGATTTCCAGCTGATCTGCGAGTATTTTTCTGCACTGGAGCGCCAGGGGCCGGGCAGCCCGGAGGTCACCCTCAAGGCCCTGAGTTTCATCGATCCTCTGACCGAGGCCTCCCGCATTGCCGATATCGGCTGCGGCACGGGCGGTCAGACCATGGTCCTGGCGCAGCACGCGCCGGGGCGGATCACCGGCATCGATCTCTTCCCCTTGTTCATCGATCTCTTCAACCGGAATGCGCGCGCGCTGCATCTGGAGGAACGCGTCACCGGCCGGGTCGGTTCGATGGATCAGCTGCCGTTTCAGGAGGAAGAACTGGATCTGATCTGGTCGGAAGGCGCCATCTACAATATCGGTTTTGCCCGCGGCCTCGCCGAATGGCGCCGGTTTCTGAAACCGGGGGGCTGCATCGCCGTCTCTGAGGCCTCCTGGTTCACGGCCGCGCGGCCGGCTGAGATCGAGCAGTTCTGGAATACGGCCTATCCGGAAATCGATACCATCCCGAACAAACTCGCGCAATTGCAGCAGGCGGGATACCGCCCCATCGCGGCCTTTACTCTGCCCGAGCAGTGCTGGATCGAGCAATATTATGAGCCGCAGGTGCCGGCTCATGTAAAATTCCTGCAGAAATACGCCGGTAACAAAATGGCGGAGGAGCTTGTCGCCAATGAACGGCATGAGGCGGCCTTATACCGCATCTACAAAGAATTCTATGGCTATGCCTTTTATATCGGGAAAAAGATTTGAGCCAGGTGACCCCCGAAAGCCCGCCCCCTTCGCCTGACCCGCAGCGCTCCGTTGCTGTCCGCACTCCCGCCGCGCCGCATCCCGGGGCGGGACTCATGGCCCTGGCCTGCATCGCCTTTGTGGCCCTCGGCCTCCCGGACGGCTTGCTCGGCGTCGGCTGGCCGTCGATCCGCGCGGACTTTTCCCTGCCGCTGGATGCGATCGGCGGTTTTCTGACGGCTGTCGTGTGCGGCTACATGACCTCGAGCTTCCTCTGCGGCGTCCTCCTCTCCCGGATGGGCGTGGGCCGCATGCTCGCCGCAAGCTGCCTTCTCACCGGAGTGGCCCTGATCGGCTACACCTTGGTGCCGCACTGGTGGATGATGGTCCTGCTGGGCGCGGCTGCCGGCCTCGGCGCCGGCGCCATCGATGCCGGCCTCAATACCTATGCGGCCACTCATTTCAGCGAGGGATTCATGCAGTGGCTGCACGCCAGTTGGGGCGCGGGCACGACCCTCGGCCCGCTGATCATGACCCTGGGATTGACCAGCCTGCATACCTGGAGGTTCGGCTATCAGGTGGTGGGTGGCTTTCAGCTCGCCCTCGCCGCCGGTTTTATGCTGACCGTGGCGATGTGGAACCGGAATTCGCTTCCGGATGGGCCCGCGGCCGCAAGCAAACCGACGGCGTACCAGACGCCGCTGGGGGAAACGCTGCGGCAGTCGCGGGTATGGCTGAGTGTGCTGCTGTTTTTTACGTATGTGGGGGCGGAAGCCGCGCTGGGCACCTGGACCTATACCCTGCTGACGGAATCGCGCGGGGTGGAGGAGGCCCTGGCGGGATTTTTTGCGGGCAGCTACTGGCTGGCGTTCACGGTGGGGCGTTTTGCTGCGGGATGGGTGGCGAACCGGGTGGGAGGTACCCGGCTGGTACAGGGGGGACTGGCAGGAGCGCTGGCCGGCGCGCTCCTGTTGATCTGGAATCCGGGGAGAGCAGCCAACCTCGGCGCGGTGGTGCTGATCGGCCTGGCGATCGCGCCGATCTTTCCGGCGATGATGTCCGGCACGCGTGCCCGCGTGGGCGATCGCTACATGGCGCACACGATCGGCATGCAAATGGCCGCAACCGGATTCGGCGCGGCCATTATCCCGGCGGCTATGGGCATGCTCGCCCGCCGGTTCTCGCTGGAGATCCTGCCGTATTTAGTACTGGCGGTGTATGGCGGCCTGGCGGCGCTGTACGCTCTGGCGGTCCGGGCGGAGAAGGCGCACCCGGCAGCCCGCCGCTGAGGGAAATGCGTAACCCCGTCATTTCACCCTGTGTTGTTCCCGAGCCAGCGATTTAGAGTTTTTCGCACCCGGCACGCCCCTGAAGGGACGCTTTAGAGCATTTTACGCACCCGGCGCGCCTCTGGGGGGACGCCTTACAACGTCTTGCGCACCCGGCGCTTGCTCCGCGCCGGGTCGCTGGCCATGACAAATCCTGCCTTCGCAAAGAGCGCGTCCGTGCCCGTCCAGGCAAAGGAGGAGATGTAGCTCCCGTCGCGGTTGGGCTTGGCCGGATAGCCCTCGATGATCCGGGCTCCGCGCTGTTGCATCGCCTCCACCGCCGCCGCAAGCAGGGCATGGGCAATGCCGCGGTTGCGCTGATGCCGCAGCACGTAGAAACAGGGGATCGACCAGACCTGGTCCGCATCGTCACAGGTGTAGCTGCGGGTGCGGTCCAGCAGCGGAAAGGAGCGCCGCGGGCCGAAGGTGCACCAGCCGACAGGCCGGCCCTCGTCATAGGCGAGGATGCCGAGGATGCTCCCCGTCTCGATGCCGCGGCACAGGCGTTCCCGGGCCACGGCCCCCTTGACCTCGGCCCATTTCTCGCCCTCAGCGATACGCCAGGCCTGGCACCAGCAGCCGCCGCAGGCACCGCGCTCGCCGAACAACTCCTCCACTTGTGGCCATAGGGCCGGTGTGACCTCCGCAGTAGTGATCATCGCAAACCTCCAGGTCATCTTGCCGCGCGCGGCGCTAATATCCGCTTTCTACCGGCGCTTGCATCCTCTCCAGCCCCATCTCCGCAATGACATCCCGATAGGTGCGCAGCCGGATACGCCGCTCGCGCAGGATTTTCGTGGTCTTTTTGGCGCACAGGGCCTGCAGCTCGCCCTGACGGTGGCGGCTCATCTCCTTCAATCCGAAGGAATTTAGGTCCGCGAGCGCGCTCATTTCGGGGGTCACCATGCCGATATGATGAACCGCCAGATGGAGCTTGCCCGGCTCGAGGCGCTTGAGGATCGCCACCAGGCTGTCGCTCTTGTCCTCGACGCGCACGCCATAGATGCTCGGCGCATCCACATCGCCGAAGTACCGGGAGATGCCCAGCTTGTACTCCCTGGCCAGCTTTTCCACGATGGCGCGCAACTCGGGCGTGGAGACCGCCGTGCCCATGTGGTAATCGACATAATCGATGCGCAGGCCGGAATGAATGGCGCGCTCGATCTGGGCGCGGAGCTCAAGCTCCACCTCGTCGAGTCGCGGCGCATGGGCCATGAACAGGGCGCGGGAGGGGAAGAAATAGCCGCAGCTGTCGACGAGGCTCGGAACCGAGCCGCTGCCGGCCACCGGTCCCCAGCGGTAGTTCTTCCACTCGGCATTGAGGGTGAGATGGACGCCGACGGCGATATCGGGATGGGCCTTGAGGAGTTCGACCCCCTCCTGATACCACGGGCAGGCGAACATGACCGATGCGGAGAAGGGTATCCCGGTCGCGAGGAGCTGCTGCGCCGCCATGTTGACGGAATGGCACATGCCAATGTCGTCGCAGCGGATGATCAGCTCGACCCGGGGTTCGGCAGCCGGCTGGCCATGCAGGGCCGTTGCGGTCAACAGGAGGAGCAGAAGAGACGAGGCGATTTTCATGAGAGGGTCCCTGGCGTTTGGTCCATAAGTTCGGGATGCAGGTGGATAGGCGTGTAGCGGGTTCGCGGTGCGGCTAGCCCAGCCCTCGCAGTCACTGCCGTTGCCACGCAAGCGGCCGGATGGCTCAGGATAAATTCTTAATCAAAGGTAAGGGATCTTGTTCTTAATGTCAAATGGTTTTGGGACTAGCATGCAGCTTTTGCTCCATCCCCGAATCCTAAGCGGATGCCCACAGAACCAGCTCCCTTCAAGGATGAAAGACTAGTAACAGGGTATTGGGAATAGCCTCTCGGCGATCTGGAGCGGGCCCTAAAATAATCCTCTCCACCGATGAATGCAGTGTGATCGATTGGCAGGGAAGGCGAGGCAAAATCCTCTGGCTCCCATCCATTCAGATGGGCTCGATTGCAGGAAAGGCGCAGACTCGAAAATTATGATCACCTGTGGATATGTTTGCTGGCTGTTTGATCTGTGCCCATCTGATTGCTGCAGAATGTTGTCTACCTGGAATTATCAGCCGCCGCATAGCGCCAACTATTCTTTGAGGAGTCATTTCCGGGGTATATACCATATTGCCTTTTAATAAAACAAAAGAGCTTTCGTTTCAACGAAAGCTCTTTTGTTTGCTGATGCTGGCTCAAAGCTGGTACCAGTTCAATGCGGAAATGAAAACTATATCTTACCTCCAAATTTAGATGAGCAATGTGTCATTTGATCAAAATCATTTTCTTGACCGAGGTAAAGCTCTTCAAAGAACTGTTCTCGGGGATCGTGCTCAATTTGTAAAAATAGATCCCGCTGACAGTGCTGGAATTCCATCTTACCCGATATGTGCCAGCTTGCTGAGCTTTATTTACGAGGCTCTCAACCAGTTGCCCATTCGAGTTATAGATCTCCAGTCTGACCTGACAATTGAAGGGGAGCGCATACGCAATTGTCGTTTCGGGATTAAAGGGATTGGGATAATTCTGCATGAGCGTGCATGTTTCCGGGAGTGAGGACAACCTGTTGGTCACATTTGTCAAGCCAAAGGATTGCATGGCGCTGAGTCCATTAATTTCGAATATAGCGCTTGAAGTAACCAGACTATTAAGCGATCCAAGTGGAGAATAGATTGGCTTAATATTTAGTATTTCTCCGGTGGATTGTTTCCAGATTTTCCATCGCAAGGAGTCACCAGCACGAAATCCGTCAGTTTCAGGAGTTGTGGGATCATCGGCAGCCGCTGCGACGGCGATGTTGTTAATCGCGTCCCAATATTCATAACCGGCACAGGTCTGCACTCCGGTGGAATCATAAAATACTCCAACCGCATCTCCTGGCTCAAGTCTGACGGCAGAAGGCACGGCCAGATTTACCGACAACGGGATTATGATGGTTTGCGATGAGCCGGTTATTTTATTTCTCCACGGGCAAATAAAATTGGCCGTAATATCTGCTGTACCATTTTCCAGCTGAGATAGTACTTTTCCTGCACGTGTTGCAGCAGCACTATTGGCCGGATAGGAAAAAGTCTTTGCCTGAGACAGCTTGATCTGATATGCTTGCCCCGGCTTCATCGTATTGATCTGATTGATACTTACCGAAGGCAAATATGTTTTGCCATCCTGGTCCTTGACTATGATGATGATATCCTTGATTGACGCAAACGCAGAGACTACAGGCATCTCGCTGGAACGAAGATAAGGCAGGATGCTCCATCCTGATGCTAGCGAAATGGGTGTTTCTTCGGGTTTTTGCATCCGCCCCTTTATTGTGAAAGTGCCAGCTTTGTTAAATTTGGCTTGATACCCCTGCGTTGGGATCCAATTGCCGATCTGATTGATGCTCTGAGAAGGGATATATGATTTTTGCATTCCATTTTTCAGCAGAACGAGATCTATCCTGCATGCTGCAAAGATGGAATCAAGATTGGCAGACCTGGGCTCCACGTAGGAAGAGAGGAGATTCCAGCCACTCCTGTACGGGATTTGCTGGATACTCATTGAATTGCCAATCAAACCCGATAAGGCAGACAATCCGTTGGCAGTAAATGTATCCAGTGAGTATACCATTCCTCCCAATGCTCCAACAGGTTGATATAGTGCATTGGCATTAAAGGACCGGGAATCCGACTTGCGCCAGATTTTCCACTGAAATTTCTCACCTTCAGTAAAGCCATCTTTCAATGGTGTTGTGGCATCATTGCCAGCCGCGGAGATTGCAATATTGCCCTGACCTGTCCACACTTCAAATCCTGCGCACGCGGCTGTCCCACTTGAATCAAAGAACACCCCGATAATGTCTCCATTGACCAATGGCAGGCCATCAATGGTGGGGTTTGCATCCAGAGGAATGATCACCGAATGGCTTATGCCCGTATTGGGATGATACCAGGGGCTGACCTCAGCATTCACGGTTGAAAAGCTGAATGGTGTTGACCACATGCTCACCCCGGCACTATTGGCGGCGTTGACGCGCCAGTAGTAGGTGGTGCTGTAAGAGAGACTGACGGAATAAGAGGTACCGGAGATGCCGCTCTGGTTGATGACCAGATTCGAGAAGCTGGAATTGGTGGCGACCTGCAAGGTGTATGATGTTGCCCGGGCTGCCGCATTCCAGCTCAATGTTGAAGAAATACTGATGCCGCTGACCCCGTTGCCTGGCGAGTTCAAAACGGGGGGATCGGGGGGTTGCAGAGGCTCGTCCATGGTGTTAAAACTTCTGGAAGACCAGCTGCTGGTGCCGCTGCTGTTGGTGGCGCTGACGCGCCAGTAGTAGGTGGTGCTGTAAGAGAGACTGACGGAATAAGAGGTACC
>DAOQAG010000100.1:0-6645 GCA_035353815.1 bacterium | reverse complement strand
AGCCTGGCAAAGGGCAAAAGCAAAATGTCGGCTCTTGGTATCTGCATGCACAAGTTGCTGCGCATCGTTTATGGCGTGCTCAAATCCGGAAAGGCTTTCGACCCGGCTATCGATCAAGCCAACAAAACCAGGAAACCAGATCAGCGAAAACCTAAAAAGCAAGAAACCCGGCGACTTCAACCTGTCGATGAGAATGCGCCGGTATCAGCCCGGCAAAACAAAAAAAGGAAAGAGCAGAACCAGTCTCAAGGTGAACTTGTCACCATATGCGAGATCAAGGCTCCGGCTCTTTCCCATTGCTCTACTTGAATCTCGCAAATTATTAAAACTTTTCAAAGAACTTTTTGGGGCATCTCCATTGCCCCAAAAGTTTTTCCCTTGACTTTCAAAGGAATAACTAAAAAGTATGACCAACCGCGCACTCCCTATCAGCGCCTGAAAGCATGCCCAGATATTTCCGAAAAAATAAAAAAACAACTAACAATAGAGTTTGTATCTCTTAATCCCGTAAAATTGAGAGAGGCGGTTGCTCAAAAAATCAAACAAATCCTTAAAGTTGCCTTACCATAGTCGCGAGTCCTTTGCTATGCCATCAGTTGCCGATAATTGTCCCTTAGCAAAGAGTAACCTCATCCATAGCCCTTCCCTGATCACTTCTCACACGCTCAGGGGCGCTATTGTTAGTTGTTACTCTTTCGCTTCACCTGCTCTATATTATTTGCGTCTCTGCTATTAAATATTTTTCGGTTACATTTTATTATGAGGCAACGGGGGGGTGGGCGGGAGCGGAAGTGCCCTGGCGGCGGGAGCGGGAGCGCCCTGGCGGTGGGAGCGAGAGCGCCGTGGCAGCGGGAGCGCCCTGGCGGCGGGAGCGGGAGTGCCTTGGCGGTGGGATTCTCCAGGGAGATGCCGCCGCTCGAGAAAATCGGTTGCAATTGCCCCCCGAATAGCTGTATATTCAGGGAAAAATCGACCCTCTGGCAGCAGGAAGGAGCCCGGAGCATGAAAGGAGCAGCACAGCAGCGCGGCCGGGACATGGCCGCCCTTTTCCGCATAAAATCTCTGGACCGGATTCTCAGGGACTCTGAGCGCAGCGAGTACAGCCTCAAGCGGGTGCTCGGTCCGGTGCAACTGACCCTCTTCGGCATCGGCGCGATCATCGGCGCCGGCATCTTCGCCACCATCGGCACCGCAGCCGCCGGGGATGCCTTCAGGCCGGGCGCCGGTCCGGCCCTGATGCTCTCCTTCATCATCACCGCGGTGGTCTGCGGTTTCACGGCGCTGTGCTATGCGGAGTTCGCCTCGCTGGTGCCGATCGCCGGCTCCGCCTACACCTACTCCTATGCGACCCTCGGCGAGCTGATCGCCTGGGTCATCGGCTGGGACCTGATCATCGAGTATGCCGTCGGCAACATCGCGGTGGCCATCTCCTGGGCCAACTATTTCAAGACCTTTATGCGCGGTTTTAACATCATCATCCCCGACTGGATCTCGATGGACTACCGCACGGCCGCACGGATCGTCGATGCCGCCGGGGTGCAAACGGTTTTCCGCGATGCCCCGCATCTGTTCGGCATCCCGATCATCTGCAATCTCCTGGCGGTCTCTATTGTCGCCCTGATCTCGCTGGTGCTTATCTGGGGCATCCGCGAGAGTGCCCGTTTCAACGCGGTCATGGTCGGCATCAAGATCATTGTGCTCACCTTCTTCATTGTCGTTGGCTGCTACTGGATCAAGCCGGAGAACTGGACCCCCTTTGCGCCGAATGGCTGGTCGGGGATCAGCGCCGGCGCCGCGATCGTCTTTTTCGCCTATATCGGTTTTGATGCGGTTTCGACCGCCGCCGAAGAGACGCGCAATCCCAAGCGCGATTTGCCGATCGGGATCATCGCTTCGCTGATCATCTGCACGCTCTTTTACGTGATCGTCGCCGCCATCTTTACCGGCCTGATCTCCTATCCGGAGCTCAAGGCGACCCTCGCCACCGAACAGGCCGAGCCGCTGACCCTGGCCCTTGCGCACGCCAGTCCCTCGCTGGGCTGGGCGATCGGCATCGTCGCCTTCGGCTCGGTCATCGCCCACACCGCCGTGCTTTTCATCTTCCAGCTCGGCCAGCCGCGCATTTTCTTTTCCATGTCGCGCGACGGCCTGCTGCCGCCGCTCTTCCGCCGGGTGCATCCGCGCTTCCGCACGCCGCACATCGCCACCCTGATCACCGGTCTCTTCGTCGCCTCCTTTGCCGCGATCGCCAGCATCGACGAGATGGTCGACCTTACCAACATCGGCACCCTCTTCGCGTTCATTCTCGTGAGTGCCGGGATCATCGTCCTGCGCCGGCGCGATCCGGCGCGGCTGCGCCCCTTCCGCGTGCCCGGGGGCTGGCGCTGGGCCCTCGGATTGTACCTGATCCTGGCCGTCATCGTCTTCCTCATCCCCATTGCGCCGGCCCTGAAAATCGGCTTGCTCCTGGCAGCCGCCCTGCTCTTTTACCTGGTCCGGGATTATATCTTTCCGGCCCTGGGCATCCTCTCCTGCCTCTATCTGATCTATTATCTGCCGCCGACCTCCTGGTTGCGCTTCGCCAGCTGGCTCAATATCGGCTTTGTCATCTATGCCGGCTACGGGGTGCTTCACAGCCGCCTCGAGGACGGCGAGGAGCGGCCGGGCGCAGCGGTATGGCGCTATGCCGCGCGGGTGGGAGCCTGGCTGATGCTCGTCGGCGATGGATTGCTCTTTCTGATGCGGGGATTCGATTTGATGATTCAGGCGGACAAAATCAGCGGCGCGGCGGGGGCAGCAGCCAAACTGAGCGCGGGGATCACCGCGCTATGCAGTCCCGCCCGCTGGCTCGAACCCTCCGGATTCTTGCTGGTCCCGCTGATTCTCAATTCACTGGTGCTCGGGCCGATGGTGGTACGGCGAGCCCAGCGGGCCGGGAAAGGCGGGCAGCCGGCGCGCGGCGCCATCGCCGCGGCGACCCTGCTGACCCTGGCCGGAATCCTCTACGTCGTACTGGTCGCCGCTGCGGCGGCGGACCTTCATTCGGGGAGATAAACCTCCATCTCGCAGGCTTCACAGCGGAATTCGAGACGGAGGCGCTGCTCCTGGTCATCGATGAGGAAGAGCGGCGCGGTAAAGCCGGCCGCCTGCAGCGCTTTGCCGCACAGCCCCAGTTCGCGGCGAAGGCAATAGCGGGTGGTCATCACCCGCTGCCCGCGCAGTTCCATTCCCGATTCGGCGGCGGGTTCGATCTCCTGCACCCCGTGGCGGTGATAAAAGGCCCGGGCGCGGCGATTGAGGACATTTCCGGTGAAACCGAGGCGCGTTTCCGGGAAGGGCACATCATTCGGTGTGAGCGGGATGCGGAGCAGGGGATGTGCCCGCACGCGCGCTGCGAGCAGGTCGGCGAGCAGTTCGCGGCGTATCCGGTTGATCAGGGCGACCGGCAGGAAGTACGCCTCCAGCCAATCGATTTGTACGTTTTCCACCCGGAACAGGGTACCGCCGCTCTTGCTGAGCTGGGCCCTGAGCGTGCGCTCCGCCAGCCCGGCATCACGGGCCGGTTGCTGCGCTGCCGCCAGGGAAACGTGCGCTGCCACGCCCTCTTCGTCCCACCCCTCGAGGCCAAATCCCTCTAAAGTCGCATAAAATCTGAGGCGGACGGCCACGGTGCGGCCGCCCTCGGCCTTTTTCAATCCGGCCAGAAAGGCATGGTCGTAATTCCGCGCCATGCGAGTGCCCGCGGGCAGGGAGAGCGGCAGGTCGAGAAAGGCGCGGCCGCCTTCAACCCGGTTGACGCGCACGCCCTGAAGCGTTCCCGCGGCATCGAACCAGGTGAGGCCGTCCCCATTATGCAAGGCGGGAGCACCGGACGCGAGTTCGAGAAGGCCCTGGCGGCACTGGCGCACGGTGCCGAGGGGCTCCCCGGCGAATTTGGGCGTCGCGGGTGCGGTCATCTCTGGGTCGGGGCCGGTTAAAAAATAGGTGGTGAAGCCGCGGTTGAAGCTCTTGCACGGATCCGCTGTGAAAGGGTGAGCGCTGCGCCCGCTGGATGAGGGGCGCAAGCCGCGCGCCGGCAGCAAGGCATCAAGCTGGCTCCGGTACCAGGTGACGATGTTTTTGACGTAGTCGGCCTCCTTGAGGCGGCCTTCGATTTTGAAGGAGGTGACCCCGGCATCGAGCAGGTCGCCGAGGTGGGCGGTGAGATTGAGATCGCGCAGGCTGAGCAGGTGGCGCCGCTCCGCCACCGTGCGGCCGGTGCCATCGAGCAGGCGATAGGGGAGACGGCAGGGCTGGGCGCACTGGCCGCGGTTGCCGCTGCGGCCGCCACGGGCGAGGCTGAGGTAGCACTGGCCGCTGTAGGAGACGCACAGCGCCCCATGGATGAAGCATTCCAGTTCGATCCGGCACGCCTTGCGGATGGCCTCGATCTGGTCCAGGCCGAGTTCGCGCGCCAGGATGATGCGCTGAAATCCGGCCGCCTCGAGAAACGCAGCGCGCGCCGGGGTGTGGTTGTGCATCTGGGTGCTGGCGATTAGGGGCAGGGGCGGCAGCTCTGCTTCGAGCAATCCGGCGTCCTGAATGATCAGGCCATCCGCGCCGAGATCATGGAGCTGATGGGTGAGGGCGACGGCCTCGTCGAGTTCGTGGTCATGGAGCAGGGTGTTGAGGGTGATATAGACCCGGCACCAGTAGCGGTGGGCGAGGAGGATGAGTTCGGCGATGGTTTCCAGGGTGTTGCCCGCCTGTTCGCGGGCGCCGAAACGAGGCGCGCCGATATAGAGGGCGTCGGCGCCGTAGTCGATGGCGGCGCGGCCGGCGTCGATATCGCGGGCGGGGGCGAGCAATTCGATTTCACCGGGCTTGAGCAGGCCGGTGGGATGGTCTGAAGCGGGCAAAGGCATAGTCCGGATGTCATTAAAAAAGCCCGCATGCGCGCATGCAGGCTCGTGCCAAGAGGGATGCTCTCCAGCCGAATCGCCATGGAGGCGGAAACGGCGGGGGGCGGTTAACTGAAGAGCTTGCCGAGGAGGCCGCCGATCTCATCCATCGAGCTGCCGTCGCCGTCCGAATCGAGCATGCGGTTGAGCGAGCCGAAGAGATCGGGCTGCTCGGCTTCAGCTTGCTGCTGCTGGCCGGTCAGGAGTTCGGAGAGGCCCGAGCTATCGAGGCCCTGATCCTGCGTGGTCTTGCCCAGGGCGCCCATGACCATTGGCGCCACCATCTGCATGATCTGGCCCATGGTTCCGGTATCGAGGCCGGCGCTCTGGCTGATACGGGAGGTGACTGCGGATTGATCCGCGCCAAGAATATGTTTGAGGATACCGGCTCCGGAGCCGCCGGTCACGTTGCTGATCAGACCGCCGAGGTTGTCGAAGATCGAGCCATCATGATCCTTGACCAGGGCGTTGTGCAGCGCGTCCGCGCCTGCTTCGCTGGAGGCATTGCGCGTCAACGCGGAGATGAGCACCGGGACCGCCATGCCGACCGCGCGGGAGGCTGTGCTCGAATCGATGCCCAACTGACGGGCGATTTTTCCGACCATATTACCGCTCAACTGCTGGATTACCATCTGCATGATTGCATTCATTCCGTACTCCTGTTGATTATGTTGATAAGGCGGACTATATAAATTTTAACATCGATGCAGCTCGAATTAATCCGCGCCTTCCCGGGAAAATCCGTTTTCCGGACAAAGCAGGAGGCGGAGAACCGGGGCCGGTGTGGCATCCAGGCCGCGCTCAGAACGCGCCGTCCGGTCACACCAGCGCTGCTGCAGTGCCGCGGCGTGTAGTTTTGACTAATTTTTGCATAATAATGGCGTATTGGCGTTAAAAAAATTACTTTTTTGCATTTTTCTATTGACATTGAATCCCGTACTCTGTATATTTCTTGTACAGCAACGCCAATGGACAACTCCTCCGAGCCTAACGGATAGAGTTTCGCTTCCAGCCTGAATCTTGTCAGACAGCAAATCTGCTCCAGCTACGAACCATGTTCTCTAGGTAATATGGTGGTGGGGTGGTGGGGGATTTTGCGGCATCAAGGTGTTCCGGGTGAAGCCATGGTGATCCGGTTACGGCAAATCTTCCTGTGAACGACAGCTTCGGTTACGGTCTACACACCTTCATATCGTACCAAAATCCCGCTTGTGATCTCGTATTTCCAGCCAACGGATGCGTCTTGGGGGGCATTGCCCGCACAGCAGCCCGGTATGGAACAGCAATGGTAGCGACTTAGCAGCGCGTTTCCATTATCAACAAACTCCAGGTCCAAAACAGTTTTCGATGAGACCACGGCGATGGGGGATCGCTGGGGGAACTTTGCTCTGTTTATTTCAGGAAGCAGAGTGGGGAGCGGGGGATTGATGATGCACCTCTATATCCTCACATTCCCCCTATAAAAAAAAGGCTGCCAGCAGACCGGCCAAGTCATTAGTGCTGGCAGCGTCGCCACATCCGCAACACTTGCATGCGCATGGGTTGCAGTGGGCTTTTTTTTGTTTTCACAAAATACAAAATGACATAGCGTTTGTCAAGCTCTTTTTTGGCTGAATTTAGCGATATGTGAGGAACAGATGCCACATCTGATACTGCACACGTTCAAATCCTTGCATCGTGGTGTTCCCCTTCGCCGGCTCGTAGG
>DAOQAG010000099.1:0-7044 GCA_035353815.1 bacterium | reverse complement strand
AGGATGCCGATCTCGCGGGTGCGCTCGGTCACCGAGACCAGCATGATGTTCATGATGCCGATGCCGCCGACCAGCAGGCTGATGGCCGCCACCGCGCTCAACAGGGCGGTCAGGGTCTTGGTCGTCCCGGTCATCATGCTCGCGATCTCTTTGGTATCCATCACGCTGAAATTGTCCTCGTCCTTGGCGGAGAGATGCCGCCGCTCGCGCAGCAGGGCGGTGATGTCGCGGATGGCCTTTTCGGAGGAAGAGGACTCGCTCACCTTGACCTGAAAGATGCCGATGTCGGTCTTGCCGGAAACCCGCCGCTGAAAGGTGCGCAAGGGGATGATGGCGACATCGTCCTGATCCATGCCCATGGAGTTCTGCCCCTTGGACTGGAGTACGCCAATGACCTGACACGAGAGTTTCTCGAGACGGATCTTCTCTCCAACCGGATTCTCCGAGCCGAACAGTTTTTTCGCCACCGTCGCACCGATCACGCAGACAGCCGCCCCGGCGCGAGTCTCGCTCTCGGTAAACAGCCGGCCGGAGCCGATCTTGCGGTTCGACATGGCAAAATAGGCGTTCACGCTGCCGGTCACCTGAGTGGACCAGTTCTCATTGCCGAAGACCGCCTGGGCGTTCTGGGAGGAGACCGGCGCTACGGCGGTGATTGAACCGACGGTGTTGAGGATGGCTTCACCGTCGGCCTCCTTGAAGGGTACGGTCGACGAGGACTGCCCGGGACCCAGCCGCTTGCCGGGCGCGATCATGAGAATGTTGCTGCCCATGCTCGCGATCGACTGCTTGACCGAGGCGGTGGCGCCCTGGCCGATCGTCACCATGATAATGACCGCGGCGACGCCGATGACGATGCCGAGGATGGTTAAAAAGGAGCGCATGATATTGCGCCGGATCTCGCGCAGCGCCAGCAGAATCGTATTCCAGAACATCAGTTTTTCCTCCCGTTCAGCTCATCCGTGACCACAAGGCCATCCTTAAAATGGACGATACGCTGCGCATAGGCCGCCATGTCCGGTTCGTGGGTGACCATGGCGATGGTGATGCCGCGCTCGCGGTTGAGCCGGGTGAGCAGTTCCATGATCTCCACCGCGCGGGCCGAGTCGAGATTGCCCGTCGGCTCATCAGCAAAGAGCATGATCGGATCGGTGACGATCGCCCGCGCGATGGCGACCCTCTGCTGCTGGCCGCCGGAGAGCTCGCCGGGCGTATGGTTCTTCCACTCCACCAAACCTACCTCCCCCAGGGCGGCGAGGGCGCGCTTGTGCCGCTGCTCCGCCGGCACCCCGCGATAGATCAGCGGCAGCTCGACATTCTCCAGCGCCGAGGTGCGCTTGAGCAGATTGTACCCCTGGAAGACGAAGCCGAGATAGGTCCGGCGCAGCAGCGTGCGCTGGCTGCGGTCCAGCTCGTTCACATCCACGCCATTGAAGAGATAGCTTCCCGCAGTAGCCACATCCAGACAGCCGAGAATGTTCATGCAGGTGGATTTGCCGGAGCCGCTCGGCCCCATGACCGCGAGGAACTCGCCCTCGGCGATGCTGAGGTCGATGCCTCGCAGGGCCTGGACCTCCGCCTGCCCGGTGCCGTACACCTTGGTCACTTTGCGCAGCTCGATGATGGGCGTTCCGCCCGTCTCCTTTGCGACCGTCATGATCACTCCTCCGGCACTATCGAATCGACAATCACCGCCATGCCGGGCTGCACATCGCCGGATGCGATTACCGTCTGGCTGCCATCGCTCAGACCGGTGGTGACCGCAACCGGTACGGGTTTGCCATTCTCGAGCTTCCAGACCTGCTGCTGTTTGCCGTTTTCGGGTTTCGTGCCATTGCCCATGCGCGGCGGGCCGGGCATCAGCGAACCGACGAGGCCGCCGTTGCCGCGCGTCGGCGCCGCCATGGTCACCGGTGGCCGGTAGCGCAGGGAGGCCACAGGGACCAGAATCGCGGCGTTCACCCGCTGCACCATGATATCCGCTGTGGCTGTCATACCCGGCCTCAGGGAGAGATCGCTGTTATCGACGCGCAGGACGGTTTCATAGGTGACCACGCCCGAGGTCGTCGAGGAGCCATAGCGGGCCTGAATGATCTCGGCTTTGAAGGTCCGGTCCGGATAGGCGGCCACGGTAAACTCGGCCTCCTGGCCTTCCTGCACCTTGCCGATATCGGCCTCATCGACGTTGACGTGCAGCTCCATTTTGGTCAAATCCTCGGCCAGGGTGAAGAGGGTCGGCGCGGTGAACGACGCGGCCACGGTCTGCCCCGGCTCGATCAGGCGGGTGAGGACAATGCCGTTGATCGGCGAGACGATGGTCAGCTTGGAGAGATCGGTCTGAAAGGCGGCCAGGCTGGCCTGGGCCTGGGAGACCTCGGCGTTGGCACTGGCTTCATCCGCCTTGGCGCGCAAATAGGAGGCCTCGGCGGCATCATAATCGGATTGGGAGGGCACCTTTTTGCCGCTCGCCTCCCAAACGGTCTTGATCTGCTCGAATTTGCTGGCGGTCTCCTTGACGGTCGCCTGCGCCTGCATCGCCCGCGCCCTGGCTGATTCCAGCCCGGCCTTAGCCTGGGTCATCTGGGCGGTCAGTTTAGTGGGATCGATCCGCGCCAGGACCTGGCCGACCGTGACCTTGTCATTATAATCCACTTCGACGCTCTTGACGATACCAGACAACTCACTGCCAACCTCGACCTCGTTGGTCGGTTCCAGCGTGCCGGTGGCGGTGACGATAACCTTCAGATCGCCGCGTACTGCCTCCTGGGTCGTGTACTGCACCTTGCCGTCACCCTTCCCGGAACACAGGGCAAGAATCAGCACCAGCGCCAGCACGGCCAGGCCGGCGATGATCAGCCACCGTTTGAGGTGCCGCTTGTGGGCAGGCTGACCGGCACCGAGTGCTTTTTTCACATCTGCGGTTGATGTTTTGCTCGAATTCATCGATGTTCTCCAGATTATGGACCAATGAAAATTGTTCGTTATTCGGGGACCAGGGCGCTCCAGCCACCGCCCAATACCTTGTAGAGATGGATCAGATTGGTGCTGACGGTGCCTTCGCACTGGGCGAGCTGATCCTGGAATGACAGCAACGAACGCTGGCTGTCCAGGACGGTGGTGAAATCCACCATGCCCGCTTTGTACTCCAGCTGTGCCAGCTCCGCCGCGCGCTGCGCCGCATCGGTCGCAAGGCTCAGCGACTCCTTGCGCTGCTGCTCATTGGCGAAGGCGACGAGGGCGTTTTCAACCTCTTCCAGGGCCTTGAGCACCGTGGATTCATAACTGAGCAGATACTGCTGCTGCTGTTCCGAGGCGATCTGGATATTCCTGCGCAGGGAGCCGGCCTTGAAGATCGGCCAGCTGACCAGGGCGCTGCCGCTGGAGGTTTCGGTATCATTGGTGGAGAACAGCTTGCCGAGGGAGAGGGCCTCGAGGCCGATGGAGCCGCTGAGATTGAACTTGGGCAGCAGCTCGGCCCGGGCGACGCCGACGCGCGCGGTCTGGGCGGCCAGCTGGCGCTCAGCCTGGCGGATGTCCGGCCGACGCCGCAGCATGTCGGCGGGAACCCCGACCGCGACCTGCAGGGCGGCGACCGGCACGGGTTGTACCGCTGCCAGCTCGGCGTGAAGTTTGCCCGGCTGCTCTCCCAGCAGCACCGCCAGGCTGTTCATAACCCCTTCAAGTCCGGTCTTCAGGGTGGGGATCTGCGAGCGCGTGTTCTCGAGATTGGCGCGGGCCTGCTGCAGCGCCAGCTCATCGCTCAGGCCGGCCTGATGACGCCACTGGATCAACTGCCAGGTGGTGTCCTGGGCGGTCAGGTTGGCCTCGGCTACGCCCAGTCGGGCCTGGTAGAGCCGGAGCTCGACATAATCGGAGGCCACCTCGGCGAGGAGCGAAACCATCACATCGCGCAGATCCTCCTGACTCGCCTGCAGATCGGCCGAGGAGGCTTCATACGATTTGCGCAGGCCGCCGAAGAGGTCTATTTCCCAGCCCGCATCAAAACCGGCGGAGTAGCTTTCGCTGGAAACACTGCCGCCTGCGGGGCCGGTGGTTTTGCCGGTGCGTGCCGAGCCGCTGGCGCTGACGGTCGGGGCAAAGCCGGCGGCGGCGTTACCGCGCCGGGCGCGGGACTCGCGGATGCGGGATTGGGCCTGCTTGACGCTCGGGTTGTTGCGCGTCGCGCGCCCGATCAGGCTGTCCAGCTCGGCATCGTTAAAACACCGCCACCAGGAGGCCAGCGACTGCGCCTCCATTTGGGCGGAAGTCAATCCGCCGGCCAACTCGGTATGCCAGGAGCCGGCGAGCTCGGTAGCCGGCCGGGTGTATTTGGGGCCGAGCACGGCGCAGCCGCTCAAAGCCCACAGTGCGAACATTGCGGCGGACCATGCCATAATGCGGAGAAAAGAGGATGGGTGGTGATTGATCATGGAGCACTCCTGTTTTGCTGCGGTTATGCTTTACTGCTGAAATCGGCTGTGTCGGGATTGTTTTCAGCCGCGGCACGAATCGCCTGCATCCCGGCGAGGGAGAAGGCGACGACATGACGGGCAAAGGCAGCGATATCCGCGATCGCCGGCGGCCCCTCCTTGCTCCCGGGTCGGCTCTGAACGCCGCGCTGCACCGCCATGGGGTCGATGCACTGGCTGATGATACTCAGAACACAGTAAAACACCTGGTCGTCCTTGACCTGCGGACCGAGGAGATCGCGAACGACCGAATCCATTCTTTTCTGCAAGGGCCGGAGGTCCCGGCGCATCACCTCGTGGAGCAGCCCGGTGGGATTGGCGCGCTCTTTCTGCACGATGATAAATTCGTAATTCTTCTCATCCGCGATGCGTTGCAGGAGCGCGGTGACCTGTCCCTGCAAGCGCGTTTTCGCGGGGGCATTCTCCGCGACCCCGCCGTCGGGTGGGTGGGCCTTGATGGATTCAGTGAAGCAATGGCGCCAGGTCTCGACATAGAGGTTTTGCTTGTCGCCGAAATGATAATTCACTGCCGCGATGTTCGCCCCGGCCTTTTCACAGATCGCTGCAATCGTGGCATCGCGATAGCCCTTTTCGGCAAAGATCTCGCTTGCCGCCGCCAGGAGGCTGTGGCGGGTATCCGCTGACTTTTTTCTTTCGGTTTTCATCATCGGCTCCAGGACGGGCGTTTATGTGTATTTATCAAATTCATATTTAATATGATAATTTAAAATATATATTTGAAATAAGCAAGGTAAATCTTTGGCGGGCTCACTCGTGCTGCGGCCAGGAGTAAATCCAAGCTATGGGCGATGATACATACTTGTGTATTCTTCCGGCGTGCACACCGTCAAATCTGTAACCTTGTAATCCATTTTGTTTCTGGTTATCAGATAGTCGACGGCCTCTTGCTTTGCGGAATAATACTGAAGCGCATCTTCAAAATCCTTGAATGAGGAGCCGGCGGCCAGCAATACGGTTTTTTCATCCATGGCGGTTATGCTCAGCAGCGTCAACAGCTTGTGAATGTATTGACGGGCGCTCTTTATACCAGCCAGTTTTGCTGAGATATAATAGATGTTGGCCAGGACGACGGGTGAAGTGCAGGCGGTTACACCCTTATCTTCAATCCGTGTGAAAAGCTCAATGGCTGATGTTGAAAAGGGCCGGCGATCGAGCAGCAGATCAAGAATTACATCGGCATCAATGAACAGTTTATTCATGCAGATACTTCTCCAGCAGATACTGCTCTTTCGATACCTCGATGTCAGACTTGTCCCGGATCTTCAATACGCCCACCAACTCGTTTACGGTCGGAGGCAAACCAGGGAGCTCCTCATGATCTGGTTCGATGAGCCGCTCAAAAAATCCTTCGACCAGGTGCGAAAGGCTTGTATGGTTGACTCTGGCAAATGATTTGGCCTTTTCGATAATATGCTTATCCAATTTGAGGGTTAGTTTTGCATCCATACCTTTTCCTCCATACGTATAGACTAATAATATTATACGTATTTTTGCCGATCAAATCAAGCTATTATATCATTTTGATCATACCCGCGCCTGCTATCCTGGCCAGGGCCATTCCCTGGGCCTCTATATGCCGTGTGAAATCCGTTGGTGGTGATTCCTGACCGAAGTGGGGACAAGCGGCCTGAAACACCACGACGATCTCAGCGCCGGTCTGGAGCAGGCCTTTGCGCAGGTCCGAGTTCTGCCGTGGGGAGCTCCGGTCCATGGTTTGGAGTTATAAGACAGCCCGGCGCTAGGCGTTGTCTGCGTGGTTATGCAAACAGGTATCTGCTGATTACTCAAAATGGCGGGGTATAGCGATTATTTCTGCGATTGTTGCTGCATAGTCCCGATAATTGCAGGGTCTTTCATAAACAGTATTTGCTTTTCAGAAAATAATACTATAGAATGATACCATGTCGAGGCTCATTTACCAACAGCGATCTGCCCTGTCTGAAATATTCCGGAATCCTGTCCGCGCAAATCTGGAGTGGACTGACATTGAATCGCTGCTCCGCGCACCCGGCGGCGAGATTTCAGAAGGGACCGGTTCCAGAGTCAGAATTTACCTGAATGGGGTCAGGGCAGTTATTCATAGACCCCATCCCGCAAGTCCTACCGACAAAGGAGCGATTAAATCTGCAAGGCGTTTTTTGATGGAGGCAGGTATCGATCATGCTGAAATATAAGGGATATACGGGGCGGGTCGAGTTCGATAATGAAGCCAAACTTTTCCAAGGTGAGATCATTGATACCCGGGATGTTATTACATTCCAGAGTACCTCAGTAGATGAGATTGAACAAGCCTTCCGCGAATCGATCAATGATTATTGGGAGTTCTGCCAGGTGCGCGGTGAAAAAACCGACAAACCATTTTCTGGGAAGTTTGTTCTGCGAGTTCCTGCAGATCTGCACCACAAGCTGTACGTCCAGGCCAGAAAATCCGGAAAAAACATCAATACCTGGCTGGTGGATGTGATCAAGGATGCGGTTGAATAATCGGCCGTTTACTTTTTAGGTGATCTTTTGCAATATTTGCAGCAATCCTGCAACACCGGTTATCGTGATA
>DAOQAG010000098.1:0-7131 GCA_035353815.1 bacterium | reverse complement strand
GAAGGAAGCAAGGAGTGGAAGATCTGGGAACAGGTCACCCGCGGCCTCTTCAATAATGGCAGCGACGTGATTATCCTGCCGCTCAAACTGAACGAAGCCGAGTCGCGCGGCATCCCCGGCACCGATCCGGACTGGGTGGAGATCTATAATCCCTCCAACATCGCGATCTCGCTGAACGGCTACAAGATCTACGATCCGGGCGGCCACCAGGCCGTCAAACCCAAGATGGAATTTCCCGCCGGTGCCGCCGTGCCCGCCAAGGGATTCTATGTCATCGTCGTCGACGATACCTCCGCGGCCGGCTTCGGCCTCTCCAGCGGCGGCGATGAGATCTGGCTGGAGGACGGCAGCGGCACCGAGATCGACTATGTCAAGATCCCGGCCCTGCTCTCGACGACCACCTCCTACTGCCGCATCCCGGATGGATCGGACAACTGGCAGATCTCCAATACGATCACGCGCGGCAAGCCGAACCTTCCCTGATCCTTCACACAGACGAACCGGGTCCGCTGGCCACAGCGGACCCCCCTTTATTTGCAGGTACCATGAAAAATTTCACACTCCCGCTCATCCTGGCGGCCTGGATCCTGGCGGGCTGTTCCCGCAGCAACCCCGCCGGGGCCGCTCCTGAGCCTGCCAGCAGCCCCCTTAAACCTGTTGCGACCATCAGCCTGGCGCCGGCCATCACCGAACCCTCGGGCATCGTCTACGATCCGGCCCGCAATACCTTTCTCGTCGTCTCCGATTCCCGGCCTGAAGTCTTTGAAATCTCCGCGGCCGGCGCCGTGCAGCACACCATCACCACCACCGGCATCGACCTCGAGGGCATTGCCCTCTCTGCCGGCGGCGACAGCCTCTTCCTGGCGGAAGAACGCAACCAGGTGGTGGATACCTATTCCCGCGCCGGAACGCGGCTTTCCGCACTGCCTGTCCAGGTGGCCACCCTCAGCAACAACGCCCTCGAGGGCGTGACCGTCACCCCCGACGGGCATCTCTGGGTGATCAACGAAAAGAATCCCCGCCTGCTGCTCGAGTTCGCCGGCACCCGGGAAGTGAGCCGCCGTGAGATCACCCTGGTCGATGATCTCTCCGACATCTGCTATGATCGCAGCGACGCCAGCTTCTGGATCGTCAGCGACGAATCCCGCAAGGTGATCAAACTCTCCACCAAGGGCGCCCTCCTCGGCGAATGGGAGCTCCCCTTCGACAAGGGGGAAGGGATCGCCTTCGCCGGCGGTAAAATGTATATCGTCAACGATCAGGATGCCAAGCTCTACATTTTTTCCAAACCCTTCTGAAACGTCTTACCTGATCCCCCTAAAATCCGGGTCCTACCCGGATGGAATGATAAGGGCCAACGATAAGATCAAGCTGGCAACGAGAAAACCGCATTGAGCGGTTCTGCCGATTATCCTTGTGCTTCTCTGCCGGGTTTTGTAAATTACTTAAACTACCAAAAGGAGGAACCTATGAAACAAGCTACACGCATGGTAATTCTTTTGCTGGCGGTTGCACTGGTGGCGTTCCTCGTCAGCGGCTGCCTGATCACCGAAGTCATACAGTCTCTTACCGTGGCCCCCGGGGGTACGTTCGAAACCAAGATCACCATCACCGACAAAACGGCGGATGTAAATGCCTACAAGGGTGCTCTGGCCATTCTGGTGCCGGAGGACTGGGAGTTCCTTTCTGGTACCTATAATTCCCAGGTCGGCAGCGGCGCGTTCGAACTCGATCCCACCATGCCGCCAACTTACGGCGACCTCGATGCCAAGCTCCCCCCGCCGGCGGGCATGAAATGGATCAAACTGCTCTCCGATGCCGCCTATGCCAACGATGCCAATGTCGTGCATGAAGCGACCGTCAAACTCAAGGCCGGGACAAAGACCGGTGATTTTCTCGTCGGCTACATGGTCACCAAGAACACAGTCGACATGCTCAACAGCATCAATCCCAATGATACCGACAACGACAACGCCTGGGCCGATACCTCGATGAACCACAAGGTCACCGTCGGGGCCACCGGACCGACGGTGCTGATGATGAACGAGATCTACAGCCAGGGCACCAAGGATGCGACCGCCCCGGATTTTATCGAGATCTATAACGGCTCCGATTTTACCGTCGATCTCAGCGGCTACCTCCTCTATGACAACGGCGGTCAGGCCGGATCCAAAGCCAAAAAGGCCATCCCCGCCGGCACCACCATCCCCGCCTGGGGCGTTCTCGCCTTCAATACCGATTACACCACCGATACCGCCAGCGATTTTGGCCTCAGCAGCGGCGGCGAGACCGTATGGTTCGCTACTCCCGCCGGCGCGGTCATCGACAGCTGCGTCTTCCCGGCCATGAAGGTCGGCCAGTCCTACCAGCGCATGCCCGACGGCGGCACCTGGAAACTCTGGTCCCCGCTGAGCAAGGGCAAGACCAATGCTCCCGTCAAGATGAACGAAGTCTATTCGCGCGGCACCACCGCCGACCCGGACTGGATCGAGCTCTACAACAGCTCGGCCGATACCATCGATATCAGCGGTTACAAGATCTATGACACCGGTGGTCAGAGCGGTTCCAAACCGAAGAAGGTCGTCGCCGCCGGCACCAAAATGATCCCCAAGAGCTGGTTCGTCATCGTCGCCGATGACGGCTCCGCCTCCGCCTTCGGCCTCTCCAGCGGCGGCGAAAAGGTCTGGCTCGAGGACAGCACCGGTGTAGTGGTCGACTCAGTGGCCTTCCTCGCCATGCAGACCACCGAATCCTACAGCCGCGTTCCCGATGCCGGCGTCTGGCAGCTCTCTCCGGTCATCACCAAAGGTGCGACCAATGGCGGCGGCTCCGGCGTGACCCGCGAAACCGTGGTGATCGACGGCTTTGCCTTGAGCCAGAATTACCCGAATCCCTTCAATCCCTCCACGACCATCGAGTTCACCCTGCCGCATACGGCGGAAGTCCAGGTGGCCGTCTATAACCTTGCCGGGCAAAGAGTAGCCGAACTCGTCAACGGCCGTCTCAACGCCGGCTTGCACCAGCTCAATTTCTCGGCCCGCGATCTGGCCAGCGGCATCTATATCTATGCGATCCGCAGCGCCGGATTCTCGGCCACCAAACGCATGGTGCTGATGAAGTAAGTATTTGCGAGTCCATCGGGCGTCGTCATGACTCCTGTCATGACGGCGCCCGTGCTTTGTTTTACCGTACTGCACCGACCGGTAACCGCCGGTGGTTTCGGGATGCGGAGGATGGGTCCCCCATGCAACTGCTGGTCAATCACAATCCCGTCGATCTGGAGGTCCATCCCGGTGGAGTGGCCCTCGACCTGCTGCGCGGCCCCCTCGGCCTGTCCGGCGTCAAGGAAGGCTGCCGCGAGGGCGACTGCGGCGCCTGCACCATCCTCCACGGCCATCTCCAGGACGGCCGCATCATCTACCAGTCGGTCGTCTCCTGTCTGCTTCCCCTCGGCGACTGCGCCGGCACCCACCTGGTTACCATCGAAGGACTCAATCCCGCACCTGCCGCGACAGGTCCGTTTGCGGACCGCCATCCCGTTACTCCCCTGCAGCAGGCTTTTGTCGACCAGGGTGCCATCCAGTGCGGCTTTTGCACCCCGGGACTGGTCATGGCCCTCACCGGCTGGCTGCTCAACGCTGCGAGCTGGGATGAGGAGGAGGCCCTCCTTAGCGTCGCCGGCAACATCTGCCGCTGTACCGGCTATCTCGCGATCCGCCGCGCCATCCGCCAGGTGCTCACCCGGCTTCCGGATGCAGCGGCGCCGCGGCTGGACAGCCTGATCGCCGCCGGTTACCTCCCCGCCTGGTTCGCCGCTGTGCCGGCGCAGCTGGCCGCCCTCCAGCCGCCCGCAGCGGCCGGGGCCGCACGGGGCACTGATGAGCCCGCTTTGCCGGAAGCCGCAGCGGGGATCCAGCTTGACGGCGCAGGCAAGGCCGCGCCGGACGCCGATGAACCGGCCCTGTCGGAAACCGCAGTGGAACTGCGGCCGAGCGCCGCAGGTGCGCCTGCGCCGGACGCCGATGAACCGGCCCTGTCGGAATCCGCAGTGGAACTGCGGCCGAGCGCCGCAGGTGCGCCTGCGCCGGGCATCATCCGCGTCGCCGGCGGCACCGACCTCTTTGTCCAGAAACCCGAGGCGCTCGAATCCGCCTCCCTGGAGCTGCTTTCCCGCCGCCCGGATCTCGGCGGCATCACAGTCGCCGCCGGCCACTGCCGCATCGGCGGCGCCGTCACCGTGGAGGAGCTGCGCCGCTCATCCGCGCTGGCCACAGCGCTGCCCGGCCTGCCGCACTACCTCCGGCTGATCTCCTCGACCCAGATCCGCAACCGCGCCACCGTCGCCGGCAACCTCGTTAATGCCTCGCCGATCGGCGACCTGACGATCCTGCTGCTGGCCCTCGCGGCGGAGGTCGAACTCAGCGACAATATGCTCTCCCGCCACCTGCCGCTGCGCGCCTTCTATCTGGGCTACAAAAAACTGGATCTGCAGGAGGGGGAGCTTGTCGCGGCGGTCCATTTTGCCTTGCCCGGCGCCGGCGACCTCTTCAATTTTGAAAAGGTGAGCCGGCGCGAGCACCTCGATATCGCCTCCGTCAATTCGGCCTGCCTGCTGCGGCATAACGGCGCCACAGTCGAGGAGGTCCACCTCTCGGCCGGCGGGGTTGCGCCGGTGCCGCTCTATCTCGAGCGCTGCTGCGCCTATCTGCGCGGCCGGGAACTCGACGAGGCCGTCCTGACCGAGGCCCTGCGCGTCGCCGGCGGCGAGATCGCCCCGATGAGCGATGTGCGCGGCACCGCGGAGTATAAGCAGCTGCTGCTGGGCCAGCTGCTGCGCGCCCATTTCATCCGGCTGCTGCCCGGCCGGTTCGCCGGGGAGGAGGCATGAGCACCGATCCCATCCTGCATGTGCGCGGGGAATCCCGCTTCATCGACGACCATCCGGCGCCCGCCGGGACCCTCCACGCTGCCGTCCTGGCGTCGCCCGTGGCGCGCGGCCGGCTGACCGCCCTCGATGTCACCACCGCCGCAGCGGCGCCTGGCGTGCACGCGGTGCTCACCGCGCGCGACATTCCCGGCGAAAACCAGATCGGCGGGATCATCGCCGATGAGCCCCTCCTCGCCGCGGAGAATCTGGACTATATCGGCCAGCCTGTCGCCCTGGCCGTCGCAGCTACGCCGGACGCGGCACGCGCCGCCCTGCGCCGCATCGCCCTCGAATACGCTGAGGAACCGCCCATTTTCGATCCGCGCGAAGCAGTCCGCCGCGGCGAGTTGATCCAGCCGCCGCGCACCTTCGCCCTCGGGGATGTCGACCAGGCCTGGCAGCAGTGCGACTATATCATTGAAGGCCGCGCTGATACCGGCGGCCAGGAACATCTCTATCTCGAAACCCAGGGCGCCCTGGCCCTGCCGGATGAACAGGGCGGCATCAAGGTCCTCTCGGCCACCCAGTCGCCCACCACTGTGCAGAAGAGCCTCGCCCGGGTACTCGGCTTACCAATGCACCAGGTCGAGGTGGAGGTGCTCCGCCTCGGTGGCGGATTCGGCGGCAAAGAAGACCAGGCCACCGCCTGGGCCGCCCTGGCCGCGCTCGCCGCGTTCCGCCTCTGCAAACCGGTCAAGCTGGTGCTGCGCCGCCAGGAGGACATGCGCTATACCGGCAAACGCCACCCCTACTCCGCGGATTACCGGCTCGGGCTGCGCCGCGACGGCCGCCTCCTCGCCTGGGAGGTGACCTATTACCAGAATGCCGGCGCTGCTGCCGACCTCTCGCCGGCTATCCTTGACCGCACCCTCTTCCATGCCGCCAACTGCTACGCCATCCCCAATGTCCGCGCTACCGCCTGGTGCTGCCGCACCAACCTGCCGCCCAACACCGCCTTCCGCGGCTTCGGCGGCCCCCAGGCGCTGTTCGTCATGGAGGCGGCCCTCGATCAGGCCGCTCGCCGGCTTGGCCTCCCTGTGGCCGCGCTCCAGGCGGCCAATCTCATCGAGGAGGGCAACGAGTTCCCCTACGGACAGCGCGGCCGCAATGTGCAGGCGCGGCGCTGCTGGCAGGAACTGCACGCGCGCTTTGATCCGGACGCCCGGCGCGCGGCCTTCCGTAGCTTCAATGCGGCGCACCGTGACGAGAAAAAGGGGCTAGCGATCATGCCGATCTGCTTCGGCATCTCCTTCACCAACACCATGCTCAATCAAGCCAACGCCCTGGTCCATATCTACAGCGATGGCAGCGTCGGGGTCAGCACCGGCGCCGTCGAAATGGGGCAGGGAGTACACGAAAAACTGCGCAAGGTGGCCGCCCGCACCCTCGGCATCCGCCCGACCCGCATCCGCATCGAAAGCACCAGCACCCAGCGCAATGCCAACACCTCCGCCACCGCCGCCAGCACCGGCGCCGATATGAACGGACAGGCGGTGCATCTCGCCTGTGCCACGATCCTCGAGCGGCTGCGCCCCTTCGCCGCCCGCCTCGCCGGCAGCGACGCCGCCGGCGATGTGACCATCCGCAACGAGCGGATCCAGATCCAGGACCGGCTCCTGCCCTACACCTGGGAGGGCTTTATCGCGGCCGCCTATGCGGCACGGATCAGCCTCAGCAGCCACGCCCATTATGCCACACCGGGGATTTACTTCGACAAGAACACCAACAAGGGCGAAGCCTTCGCCTATCATGTCTATGGCGCCGCCCTGGTGGAAGTGACTCTCGACGTGCTGCGCGGCACCTGCCGCTGCGACGCCGTGCGCATCGTCCACGATGTCGGCCGCTCCCTCGATCCGCGCATCGACCGCGGCCAGGTGGAGGGCGGCGTGGTCCAGGGCCTGGGCTGGATGACCCTCGAGGAGGTGGTGCATAACGACAAGGGGAAGCTGCTGGCCGACTCGATGACCACCTACAAGGTACCCGATCTCTTTTTCGCCCCGGCCGAGATCGAGTTGCACTGGCTCGAGCGCGTCACGGGTGGGACCGGTCCCTTTAACAGCAAGGCCATTGGCGAGCCGCCCTTCCTCTACGGTATCGGCGCCTGGTTTGCGCTCTATGACGCCCTGCGCGCCGCGCGTCCCGGCCTCGAGCTGCCCTACGCCGCCCCCCTGACCTCCGAGCGCCTGCTCCTGGCGCTGCACGGC
>DAOQAG010000097.1:0-7343 GCA_035353815.1 bacterium | reverse complement strand
CATCCACATCGACGAGCAGGAGATCACCGGCCTGCCGATGTACCGCCGCGCGCGGTTGGGCATCGGCTATCTGCCGCAGGAAGCCTCGGTCTTCCGCCGCCTGACGGTTGAGGAGAACATCCTGGCCATCCTCGAGACCCTGCCGCTCAATCGCAAGCAGCGGCGCGAGCGCTGCGAGCAGCTGCTCGAGGATCTCGGGGTGACGCGGGTGGCGCGGAGCAAGGCTTTCACCCTCTCAGGCGGCGAGCGGCGGCGTGTCGAGATCTGCCGCGCCCTGGTGACCAATCCCGGCTTTATGCTTCTCGACGAGCCCTTCGCCGGCGTCGACCCGCTTGCGGTGGAGGATATTCAGCATATCGTCGCCGACCTCAAGAAGCGCGGCATCGGGGTGCTGATCACGGACCATAATGTCCACGAAACCCTCTCGATCACCGATCGTGCCTACCTGCTCTATGAGGGCAAGGTGCTCAAGGAGGGCACGGCCGAGTTTCTGGCCAATGATGAAGAGGCACGCAAACTTTATTTCGGGGACAAATTCAGGCTCGACCGCTAAATCAGCGCATCGCGACCCGGGGAAGGGCGATGCGACTGCCGGCGTGCGGCCCACTTAACCTTTGTCAGAGTTGGAGTTGTATTGATGGTGCAGATCTCCCAAAAACTGGTCATGGCGCTCAAGCAGTCGCCGCAACAGGTGCTGCTCTCTTCCCTGCTGCAGCTGCCCGTCCTCAGTCTCGAGCAGCGCATCCGCCTTGAACTGGAAACCAATCCCCTGCTCGAGCTCGAAACCGAGGATGAACTGCTCCAGGAAACCGACGAAAATCAGGAGCAGTCGCTGGAACAGGAAGACCCCGAAGAAGAGGTCGATCCGGCCGAGAAGAAGGAGCAAGCCGAGAAGGAGGAGATCGACTGGGAGGAGATCCTCAATGACGAAGAGAGCTATGAGGTGCGCGTCCCCCGGGAAAAGAATGTCGATACCTTCGAACGCCCCGAGGTCTATCAGGAAAACCTCACCGATCACCTCCTGACCCAGCTCAATCTTTCGCCGCTCTCGCCCGAGGAGCAGGTGATCGGCGAGTACATCATCTGGAACATCAATCCGGTCGGCTATCTCGGCACCCCGATCGAGGCGATCGCCGAAAATCTGCAGCTCGATGCCGCGACCATCGAGCGCATCCTCGGCGTCATTCAGCGTTTCGATCCGGTCGGCATCGGCGCCCGCGACCTGCAGGAGTGCCTGCTGGTGCAATTGCTCGAGGAAAAGCCGGGCGATGAGACCGCTCTCGCCATCATCCGCGACCACTTTGAGGATTTCAAGAACAAGCGCTTCGAAAAGCTGGCCAAGGATCTCGGCCTCGATCTCGAGATGATCAAGGAGACCTTTGCCCACATCACGCGGCTGAATCCAAAACCGGGAGAGGGGTATACCTCTCTGGTCGATAATTATATCGTCCCCGACCTCGAGGTGCGCGAGGAGGATGGCCAGTTCCGCGTCTACATGCACGACTGGAACGTGCCGCAGCTGCGGATCAACAATGAGTACCGCAAGATGATGCTCGACCGCAAGCACACCAGCAAGGAGACCCGGGAGTATATCAAGAACCGCCTCGAATCGGCGCGCTGGCTCATCAACTCCATTCATCAGCGGCGCGCCACCATCCTGCGCGTGATGGAGACCATCGTCGAGAAGCAGCATGATTTTTTCGCCTCCGGTCCGGAAAAGCTCAAACCGCTAATCCTCAAGGACATCGCCGACGAGATTGGCATGGACATCTCCACAGTCAGCCGTGTCACCAACGGCAAATATGTCCAGACCGAATGGGGGCTGTTCGAACTCAAATACTTCTTCAGTGAAAAGATCCGCAGCGATGAGGGCGAGGATGTCTCCAACAAGATCATCAAGAACCTGATCAAGGAGATCATCAGCGCCGAACCGCCGAAGAAACCCTATAACGACCAAAAGATCGCCGAAATGCTCAAGAAAAAGGGCTACAACGTCGCGCGTCGCACGGTGGCCAAGTACCGCGAGCAGATGGGGCTGCCGGTTTCGCGGCTGCGGCGCAAGATCTGATCGTTCCTCCGCCCGCCGCGGCCAGAGCCCAGGACCGTCCGGCACGGCGCTGATCCGGCATCCTCATGAAAGGCCGTTTGCATGTCCTATCTCAAATCAACCCATGCCACCACCATCATCGGGCTGCGCCACCGCGGCGCGGCTGTGCTTGCCGGCGACGGACAGGTCACCTATGGCGATATGGTCCTCAAAACCCGCGCCCGCAAGGTGCGCAAGCTCTTTCACGACGAGGTGCTGGCGGGTTTTGCCGGCGGCGCCGCGGACGCGTTCACCCTCTTCGAGCGCTTTGAGGCCAAGCTCGAAGAGTTCAACGGCAACCTGCCGCGCTCGGTGGTGGAGCTGGCCAAGGACTGGCGCATGGACCGCTACCTGCGCCGTCTCGACGCGCAGCTGGTGGTGCTCAATCGCGACAAGATCTTTCTCCTTTCCGGCACCGGCGACCTGATCGAGCCCGACGACTCGGTCATCGCCATCGGGTCGGGCGGCCCCTTTGCGCTCGCCGCGGCGCGGGCGCTGATCGCCCATACCCAGCTCTCCGCCGAGGAAATCGTCAAGGAGTCGATGAAGATCGCCGCGGGAATCTGTATTTTCACCAATGACAAACTGACTTTGGAGTCTCTGGAATAGCCATGGAATTGACCCCGCAGCAGATCGTCCGCGAACTGGACAAATACATCATCGGCCAGGATGAGGCCAAGCGCGCTGTGGCTATCGCCCTGCGCAACCGCTGGCGCCGCCAGCTGGTCCCCGATGATCTCCGTGAAGAGATCATGCCCAACAATATCATCCTCATCGGCTCCACCGGCGTCGGCAAGACCGAGCTGGCGCGTCGCCTGGCGCGGCTGGACAGCGCCCCCTTCATCAAGGTCGAGGCCTCCAAGTTTACCGAGGTCGGCTATGTCGGCCGCGACGTCGAATCGATCGTCCGCGATCTTGCCGATCAGGCAGTCAATATGGTGCGCGGCGAGCGCGTCGAGCAGGTGCAGGAAATGGCGCGTGAACAGGCCTTTGAACGGATCCTCGATCTCCTGCTGCCGCACTCCCGGCCCGGCAGCGAGGAAGAGGGGCACGCCGAGGCGAAGGACAAGCCCACGCGCGAAGAGACGGCACGGCTCGCCCGCAGCCGCGACAAGCTGCGCCGGCAGCTGCTCGATGGCGAACTGGATAACCGCCTGGTGGAGATGGAGGTCGCCAGCGACCTGCCGCCGATGATGCAAGTGATCTCCCCGGTCGGCATCGAGGAGATGGGCCTGAGCATCCAGGAACTCTTCGGCCCGCTGATGCCGAAACGCACCAAGCGCCGCAAGATCAGCGTCGCCGAGGCCCTGATGCTACAGATTCAGGAGGAGACGCAAAAACTGATCGACATGGATGAGGTCGTGCGCGAGGCGATCTACCGCGTCGAGGAGACCGGGATCGTTTTCCTCGACGAGATCGACAAGATCATCGGCGAGAGCGACGGCATGGGGCCCGACGTCTCGCGCAGCGGCGTGCAGCGCGATCTCCTGCCGGTCATCGAAGGCACCAACGTCATCACCAAATATGGCATGGTGCGCACCGACCACATCCTCTTCATCGCCTCGGGGGCCTTTCATCTGGCCAAGCCCTCCGACCTGATCCCGGAGATCCAGGGACGTTTCCCCATCCGCGTCGAGCTGCACAGCCTGACGGCGCGCGATTTTGAGCGCATCCTGGTCGAGCCCAAGAACGCCCTGATCAAGCAGTATACGGCCCTGCTGCACACCGAGGGGGTCGATCTGGTCTTCACCCGCGGCGCCATCAGCGAGATCGCCCGCATCGCCTCGGAGGCCAACGAACGGGCGGAGAACATCGGCGCCCGCCGCCTCCATACCATCCTGACGATTCTGCTGGAGGAGATCCTTTTCCAGCTGCCTGATATTGATGTGAAGGTCCTGCGCATTGATAAAAAGATGGTGCAGGACAAGTTGAAGGAAGTGATCGCCGACGAGGATCTGAGCCGCTACGTGCTCTGATCGCTCGGGCCCCGGTGGCAGCCTGGACCATGACGGTCCGGCAGCAGGTGCCGCCGATCATCCAAATCGAGCGGAAGACACAAGTCTGCCGCAGTAAGCTCCTCACTCCGGCAGCAGGTGCCGCCGATCATCCAAACTGAGGGAGGTTTTTGTGAAACGCGATTTTTTGGCCGAAACCGATTTCAGCAAAAAAGAGATCATCGAAACCTTCAAGCTCGCCCGCAAGCTGAAGAAGAAAGTGAAAAAAGGCGAGAAGCACCATCTGCTCAAGGGCAAGGTGCTCGGCATGATCTTTCAGAAACCCTCCAACCGCACGCGCGTCTCCTTTGAGGTGGGTATGTACCAGCTGGGCGGGCATGCCATCTATCTCGGCCCTGCCGAAATCGGCCTGGGCACGCGCGAATCAGTCGCCGATGTGGCCCGCGTTCTCTCGCGCTTTACCGACGGCATCATGGCGCGCGTCTTCGGCCATGACCTGGTGGAGGGGCTGGCGCAGTGGGCCCCGGTGCCGGTCATCAACGGCCTCTCCGACCTGCTGCATCCGTGCCAGATCCTCGGCGACCTCCTTACCATTTCCGAACACAAGGGGGATCTGGAGGGGATCAAGATCGCCTATGTCGGAGACGGCAACAACATCGTCAACTCGTTCATCAATGTGGCCGGGATTCTTCCCCTCGATTTGCGCATCGCCTGCCCGAAGGGCTACGAGCCCAACGCCGCCATCCTCGCCAAAGCGCGCGAGAAGGGCGTGAGCCAGATCCTGGTCGTCGAGGACCCCGTCGCCGCGGTCAAGGACGCCGATGTGGTCTATACGGATACCTGGGCGAGCATGGGGCAGGAGGCCGAGGCGGCGGCGCGGCGCAAGGTCTTCAAACCCTTCCAGGTCAATGCCCGGCTGCTCAAACACGCCGCCAAGGAATATATCTTTATGCACTGCCTGCCGGCCCATCGCGGCGAGGAGGTGACCGATGAAGTGATGGATGGCCCCCACTCCGTCGTCTTTGATGAGGCCGAGAACCGCCTGCACATCCAGAAGGCGATCATGGTCAAATTGATGGCTTAGGGCCGGAGGAGCGCATTTTGAAGTACGAACTGGTCCGGTTTTCCCCGGAAGACACTGCAGGCTGGGACGAATTTGTCTGGTCCGCCAACAACGGCACCCTGTTTCAAACCCGCAAGTTCCTCTCCTATCATCCGGAGGGGCGCTTTGTCGATCATTCGCTCTCTTTTTACAGCAGCGGACGGCGCATCGCCGTTTTTCCGGCGGTCGATTTTCATGATGGCGAACGGCGCATTCTGCTCTCGCACCGCGGCGCCTCTTACGGCGGCTTTATGGTCCGCGACACACTCGGAATCCGCGAGAGTTTTGATCTGGTCGAGGCGGCGATCGCCTATGCCAGGGCCGAGGGCTTTGACGCCATCGATCTGACGCCGCCGCCGCAGATCTATTTCCGCCGCCCCAGCAACTATATCGATTTTGCCCTGGTGCAGAACGGCTTTACCTATCGCAAGCGCGAAATATCGAGCGTCATCCCGCTCGATTACCCGCGCGAGGCGATTCTCTCCACCTTCAGCGAGAGTTCGCGCCGCGCCGTGCGCCGGGCGCAGAAACAGGGGGTGGTGGTGCGCGAGTCGGAGGAGTATGACGTATTTTACGAAATCCTCAAGAACAATCTCCGGCTGCGGCACAACGTCCATCCCACCCACACCCTTGAGGAGCTGCTGCGGGTGCGGGATCTCTTCCCCGAGCGCATCAAGCTCTTCGCCGCCTACCATGAGACGCAGATGGTGGCTGGCGTCGTCATGTTCATCTGCAATCCGCGGGTGGTGCTGGCGTTCTACATCAGCCATAACGATGCCTTTCAGCAGTACCGCGGCGTCAATGCCCTCTTTCACGACATCATCGACTGGGGGCTGGCCGGCGGCTACGGTTTTCTCGATTTCGGCATTTTTACGGTCAACGAGGATCCCAACTGGGGGCTGGCGCATTTCAAGGAGAGCTTTGGCGCCCAGGGGGTGTTCCGCGACAGTCTGCGCCTGACCTTTTCCTGATCCCGCATCCGGCGATGTGAACGGCGGTCCCCCTTGGCCAGATTGAAAATCCTCCATATTGCGCCCATGAATACCTCCGGGGTGCCGGGTGAGCTGGTGCGTGCCGAACGGGTGCTCGGCCATGACAGCCGGCTGGTGACCCTCTTCCGTGACCGCCGCGGCTATTTCGAGGACATCTGCCTCGATCTCGCCTTTATCGATTTCGCCGGCACCCGCTGGGTCAAGCGCCGGGTCTCGGCGCCGGAACGGCTGGTGGTCGACAACCGCCTGCGCCTCCCCGGCGAGATCCCGCCGGTGTGGCGGCCGCATACGGCCTCCGAGCGCCTGCTGGTGCGGCTGCGCGACCGCATGTGGCAGCCCAGGATTAAAGCGGCGATCGCGGCGCACGGCCTCGACCGCTTCGATGTCTATCAGCTCGACGGCGGCCTCGATTTCACCCGGCAGCCGCATTTCATCCCCGAGATGCACCGGCGCGGCCGCAAGATCATCTGCTGCTATACCGGCAGCGATCTGCGCACCCGCGGCGTCATCCCCGAGATCGATGCCCTCAGCGACCTCAACGTTTCGGTCGAGTTCGATCACCAGGCTCTGCATCCGCGCCTCACCCACGTTTTCTTCCCCTTCGATTGCAGCCGCTTCCAGCTCCAGCCCGAGCCCCTGGAGAACCGGCCCCTGCGCATCGGCCATGCCCCGACGAGCTGGTCGGCCAAGGGCAGCGACCGCATCGTGCCTGTGCTCCAGGCGCTCTCGCAGGAGCGGGACCTCGAGGTGGCGCTGATCCAGGGGCTGCCCTGGGAGAGCGCCATCGCCCTGAAGGGGAGCTGTGATATTTTTATCGACCAGATCGGCGACCTCGGCTATGGCATCAACGCCCTCGAAGCCCTGGCCATGGGCATCGCAGCGGCGAGCTGCCTGGCCCCCGGTTTTGCAGCGGCCTGGCCCGATCACCCCTTCGTCGAAGTCCAGGCCGACACCCTGCGTGCTGCGCTGCTGCGCCTGATCGAGGACCGCGAGGGGCGGCGGCGCCTGGGGCGCGAGGGGCGGGCCTGGGTCGCGGCGCATCATGACAGCCGCGCGGTGGTGCGGCGCATCCATCAACTGGCGGGGCTGCTTTAGCCGGGCCGGGCGGCATGCACGCGCATCATCATCTCGTGCCCACCCGGGCGGTTGCACGCGCAGATACATCTCGTACCCACCCGGGCGGAATACACGCGCAGGTTGCGAAAGGT
>DAOQAG010000096.1:0-8845 GCA_035353815.1 bacterium | reverse complement strand
CAGGGGGCCTGGAGCGTCTACATCGACGGCGGCCGCACTCCCACGGAGATCGATACCGCCGTCTGGGCGCGAGAAGCGGCCGGCCGCGGCGCCGGCGAGATCCTCCTCACCTCGATGAACCACGATGGCACCAAAAACGGCTTCGCCCTCGACATCACCCGCCGCCTCGCCGAGGCCCTGCCCATCCCGGTCATCGCCTCCGGTGGCGCCGGCACCTGTGACCATTTTCTCGAGGTCTTTACGGCGGGCAAGGCCGATGCCGCCCTCGCCGCCTCGATCTTCCACTTCGGCGAGATCCCCATCCCCGAGCTGAAACACTATCTGGCCCAAAACCATATTGCGGTGAGACTATGAACCTCAATTTCGCCAAGGGCGGGGGCCTGCTCCCCGCCGTCATCCAGGACAGCCGCACCGGCCGCGTCCTCATGGTCGGTTTCATGAACCCCGAAGCCCTCGAACAGACCCGCAGCAGCGGCCTGGTCACTTTTTTCAGCCGCAGCAAAAACCGGCTCTGGACCAAGGGGGAGAGCAGCGGCCATTTCCTCCACGTCGAGGAGATCCGCACTGACTGCGACCAGGACACGGTGCTGATCAAGGCGCGGCCGGCCGGGCCGGTCTGCCATACTGGCGCCGACACCTGCTTCGCGGAAACGAATGTGGGAACGGGGGATTTTCTCCACCAGCTCGAGGGGATCATCCAGGAGCGCCAGCGCAATCCGCAGGAGGGCTCCTATACCTGCCGCCTCCTGGCCCGGGGCATCCCCAAGATCGCCCAGAAGGTCGGGGAGGAGGCGACCGAGGTCGTCATCGAGGGCGTCATCGGCGATCTCCCCCGCCTCAAGGAGGAGTCGGCCGACCTGCTCTACCATCTGCTCGTGCTGCTCGCGGCCTGCGAAGTCGGCCTGGATGAGGTGCTGGAGGTGCTGGAAAAACGCCATGCCGGAAGGTGAGCGCCACCCGCGCAACTTTTTTCCCTCCCATACGTCTATATTATGATACCCGTGGGGGAGTCACATCTCAAGCCAAGGAGCCCTATGATGAAAAGAGTCGCTGTGCTGCTCTTCCTCCTGCCGGCCTTGCTCTTCGCAGCCATCCCCGGCCGCTTCATGACCAATCCCGATATCCGTAACGATCTGATCGTCTTCTCCTTCGAGGGCGACCTCTGGCGGGTCAGTACCCAGGGCGGACTGGCGACGCGTCTGACCGTCCATCCCGGCGACGAGACCGCGCCGCGGATCTCGCCCGACGGCGCCTGGATCGCCTTCACCGGCGATTACGACGGCGGCCGCAATCTCTACTGCATCCCCGGCGACGGCGGGATTCCCAAACGCCTCACCTGGCAGCAGGGCGCCCAGGCCCTGACCTGGACCCCGGACGGCCAAAAGATTGTTTTCCGCGCCTCCTATGAAAATACCTACCGGCCGGTCACCAAACTCTATTCCGTCTCGATGGCGGGCGAGTGGCCCGAGCAGCTCCCGGTGCCCCAGGGCGTTCTCGCCAGTTACTCCCCCGACGGCAAAAAAATAGCCTACTGCCCCAAGGGCCGCGAGGAGTACTACTGGAAACGCTACAAGGGCGGCCAGTATGTCGACCTCTGGCTCTATGATTTCACCACCAAAGAGTACACCGACCTGACTGACTATGTCGGCAAAAGCGCCTATCCGATGTGGATCGGCAGCAAACTCTACTTCGTCTCCGACCGCGGCGACAACGGCATCTCCAACCTCTATACCTACGATTTCGCCACCAGGGTCGTCGCGCAGGCCACCTTTTTCAACGATTTTGACGTGCAGATGGCCGCCAGCGACGGCCAGCAGATCGTCTACATGCGCTCGGGCTGGCTCTATGTGCTCGACAGCAAGACCAACACCAGCCGCAAGGTCGATATCCAGATTCCGAGCGACCGCTGGCAGCTGGCCGACCGCACCATCAACCCCAAAGAGTACATCCACAACATGGCCATCGCTGGCGACGGCAAGAGCGTGGCCTTTGAGGCCCGCGGCGATGCCTTTATCGTCCCCACCGACGCCAAAAAAGAGACTGTCAACCTCACCGCCACCGCCGGCTCGCGCGAGCGCTACGCCCAGATCTCGCCGGACGGCCAGTGGGTCGCCTTTTTCTCCGACAAGAGCGGCGAGTATGCCCTCTACATGATGAGCAAGGACAATCCCCGCGGCGAATGGCTCAAGCTCACTGACGACCTCAAGACCACCGTCTACCACCTCGAGTGGTCGCCCGACAGCAAAAAGATCCTCTTCAGCGACAAATCCTTCACCCTCTGGTACCTCGATGTCGCCACCAAGAAGCTGATCAAGGTGGATTCCTCCAATCGCCTCAAGAATGACGAATTCACCTGGGAGGTGAGCGACTATACCTGGGCCCCCGACAGTAAGTGGATCGCCTACAGCTTTGTTCAAGAGAACCGCAACTCGGTGATCTACCTCTACAGCCTTGAACAGGCCAGGAGTTTTGCCATCACCGGCGATTTTTATGACAATCTTTATCCTACCTTCGACGCCAACGGCGAGTACCTTTACTACCTCTCCTATCGCAATTTCAACGACGTGCAGATGGATGTTTTTGAGGACAACCACATCCTTCCGTCGCCGGTTCAGGTGATGGTGGTCCAGCTCAAGGCGGGCCAGGCGCCGCTCTTCGAGGACGCCGAGGGCCCCGGCATAGGCGGACGTGGCCCCGGCGGCATGCCTCCGGATATGGGCGGCCGGCCGCCGCTGGATAAAGGTCCGCGGCCGCGCGAGGAGAAGAAGGAGGGACCGGCTGAGCCCTTCCGCATCGATCTCGCCGGCATCCAGGAGCGCACCTTCACCGTACCGGTCAAGGGCGGCAATTATTTCTACGCCAGGGCCGGCAAGGGCAAGGTCACCTTCGCCGCGGTCGATGCCTTTGGCGAGGACGAGTATGAAGAGTTGTACAATCCCGGTGGCCGCGACAAATGGGAGCTGCATGTCTTCGACATGGCCGACCAGAAGGAGACCGTCCTGGAAAGCAAGATCTCCGACTGGCGCATCTCCGGCAACGGTGAGACCATCCTCATCAAAAAGCGCAACGACTATTACACCAGCGCCCTCGACAAACTGAACGGCAAAAGCCTCGGCGATCCGCTCGACCTCGGCAAGATGAGCTATACCGTGCAGAGCCAGGCGGAGTGGAACCAGATCTTCAGCGACACCTGGCGCTGGTACCGCGACTTTTTCTACGATGCCAACATGCACGGCCGCGACTGGAAAAAGATGGGCGACGCTTATCGTGCCTACATTCCGCAGCTCAATTCGCGCGAGGATCTCAACTGGGTGCTCTCGCAGATGGTCGGCGAGCTCTGTGTCTCGCATACCTATGTCGGCGGTGGCGACCGCGGTCCGGCGCAGCGGCCCGAACAGAGTCTCTTCACCGGCCTGCTCGGCGCCGATCTTGCTCCCGGCGAGGGCGGCTATTACAAATTCGTCAAGATCTACGGCCCGACCGACCTCAGCCGCGACCTCTCCGGTCCGCTGGTGCGCCCGGATGTGAGCCTGAAGGAGGGCGATTACCTGATCGCCATCGACGGCCGCGAAATCAAGGCTCCCGAGAATCCCTACAAATACCTGCAGGTCGCCAGAGACCAGAAGGTGCAGCTCACCGTCAACGACAAGCCCGGCCTGGCCGGCGCGAAGAGCTTCAAGACCGAGCCGGTCCGCTCCGAATTCATACTGCGCTACCAGCGCTGGGTCTGGGACAATATGCAGCAGGTCCTCAAGGCAAGCAATGGTGACATCGGCTATATGCATATCACCGCCATGGGCGTGGGCAACCTCGGGCAGTTCGACCGGTACTGGCGCGCCTTCAAGTTCAAGAAGGGCCTGATCATCGATGTGCGCGGCAACGGCGGCGGCTGGACCGAGTACTTTCTCATCGACAAGCTCGAGCGCAAGCAGACCGCCTACAACGTCATGCAGAACATGGAGGCCTACCGCTATCCCAACAGCGCCTCCACCGCGTATCTCGCCTTACTGACCAATGAAGCCAATGGTTCGGACGGCGAGGCCTTTGTCGAGGATTTCAAGGCGCGCAAGCTCGGCACCGTCATTGGCGTCCCGAGCTGGGGCGGCCTGGTCGGCATCATCAACGCCCAGAAGACCATCGATAACGGCTCGGTCAACCAGTCCAATAACGCCTTCTGGGGCGAAGGCGGCAAATGGCTGGTCGAGAACCATGGCGCCGATCCCGATATCCTGGTCGAGAACGATCCCGTCTCGGCCATGGCCGGCCATGACAAGCAGCTCGAGACCGCCATCGAGGTGCTGCAGAAGCAAATCGCGGAAAAGCCGTGGACCTTCCCGGCCCGCCCGGCCTATCCAAAGAAATAATAGCCGGAAAGAAACAAATAAATCTCTCACCAAGCCACAAAGTCACAGAGAGGCTGGCATCACGCCGGCCTCTTCTGTGCGGCGTTTCATGACACTCTTTGCGGCTTGGTGACTTTGTGAGAACCCTATTTTCAGGCAACATCATGAGGCGATTCAAGTCGTTCCATGCATGGGTGCTTTTACTTCTCGCTGCCGCTGCGTATGCCCAGCAGGCGGCTGCACCGGACACCATCGATCAGCGGGTGATCCGCGCGGCGGAACGGCTCCAGGGCCTCTCCTTCACCCCGGCTGAGCGTGATTCGCTGCTCGACGGCCTCAAGGGGCAGCGGGAAAGCCTGGAGCAGATCCGCGCCTTTTCCCTGGCCAACAGCGTGGTGCCGGCCCTGCTCTTTAATCCGCTGCCGCAGGGCTTTATCATGCCGTCCGGCAAGGCGTACTGCCGGATCCCGCGTCCCAGGGGGGTGAAAAAGCCGGCGGATCCGGTCGACCTCGCCTACCTCTCCATCCCCGAACTGGCCGAGCTGCTGCGCACCCGCCAGATCACCTCCACCGAGCTGACGCTCTTTTACCTCGAGCGGCTCAAGCACTATGATCCTGTGCTGCACTGCGTCATCACCCTGACCACCGACCGGGCCCTGCGCGAGGCGGCCCGGGCCGATGCCGAGATCGCCGCGGGCCGCTACCGCGGCATGCTCCACGGCATTCCCTATGGGGTGAAGGACCTGCTCAGCACCGCCGAGTATAAAACCACTTGGGGCAGCGTGCCCTTCATGGAACAGCAAATTCCCGAGGATGCGACGGTCATCCGCAAGCTCGAGGCGGCCGGCGCGGTGCTGACAGCCAAGCTGACCATGGGCGAACTTGCCTGGGGGGACGTCTGGTTCGGCGGCAAAACCCGCAACCCCTGGAAGCCCGAGCAGGGTTCGAGCGGCTCCTCGGCCGGCTCGGGCGCCGCGGTCTCGGCCGGACTCCTGCCCTTCGCCATCGGCACCGAGACCTGGGGCTCGATCGTCTCGCCCGCCACGGTCTGCGGCGTCACCGGCCTGCGGCCGACCTATGGCCGCGTCAGCCGGAGCGGAGCGATGGCCCTGAGCTGGTCCATGGACAAGATCGGCTGTCTCTGCCGCACCGCCGAGGATGCCGCCATTGTCCTTGCCGCCATCTCCGGCCCCGACGGACGCGATCAGACCCTCTACGATGCACCCTTTTGCTATGACTCCGGTACGCCCCTCGCCGCGCTGCGCATCGGCTATCTGCAGAAGGAGTTCGCCGGGGCCTATCCCTTTCACCGCAACGACTCGCTCGCCCTGGCGCAGCTGACCGCCCTCGGCGCCCGGCTCATTCCGATCGAGCTGCCCCGGCTGCCGGTCAATGCCCTCGCGATCATCCTCAGCGCCGAGGCCGCCGCGGCCTTTGACGAACTGACCCGCAGCAACCGGGATTCCCTGATGGTGCGCCAGATTAAAAACGCCTGGCCGAACGATTTCCGCCAGTCGCGCTTCATCCCCGCGGTCGAGTATATCAATGCCAACCGCATCCGTCATGAACTCATCCAGGCCATGGCGAAGGTCCTGGAGAACGTGGATTGCTATCTCGCCCCCTCCGACGAGGGCGATAATCTGCTGTTGACCAATCTCACCGGCCACCCCTCGATCACGGTGCCGAACGGCTTTGCCGCGGATGGCACCCCGACCAGCATCACCGTCACCGGCCGGCTCTTCGATGAGGGGAGCATCATCGCCGTCGCCCATGCCTGGCAGCGGGCCACCCGCCACCATCTCCAGCGCCCGCCGCTTTGATCCGATCAACAAGGAGGTCCCTGATGCACCGCAACCGTTGTCTGCCCTTCATCCTGTTCATCCTGCTCTCCCTGCCGCTGCTGCTGGCGGCCCAGGGCCAGAAACTGCTCACTTACGATCAGGCCTATAACCGCGCCGAGCCGCGTCTGACCACCATGCTGCCGCGCATCGAGAAATGGCTCGACAGCGAAAGCTGGCTCGAGTCGCGCACCGAGCCCGGCCGCCCGGGTGCGGCGCTCTACAAGGTGGACGCCAAAACCGGCGCCGCCTCCGTCTGGCTCGATTTCAAGGAACTGGGCAAGGATCTGCCCGAAGGCCTTGCACTCGATCCCCGCAGCGAGCACAGCGAGGATTACCAGCATTTCATCCTCCGCAAGGACAACGATCTCTGGTATTTCAATGCCGCGGCGAAGAGCCTCAAGCAGCTGACCAGCGACAAGGCGGAGGAGAAAACGCCCATTCTTTCGCCCGATGGCAAAAAGGTGGCTTTCACCCGCGACCATGACCTCTATGTGATCGACCTCACCAGCGGGGCCGAACAGCGCCTTACCTTCGACGGCTCGGAGACCGTCTACAATGGCTGGGCCTCCTGGGTCTACATGGAGGAGATCCTCGGCCGGGCGCTGCAATACCGCGCCTTCTGGTGGTCGCCCAACAGCAGAATGATCGCCTTCATGCGTTTCGACGATGCTCGCGTGCCCGAGTTCACCCTGGTCAAGGCCGATGGGCCGCACGGCGAGGTCGAGAAGCAGCGGTATCCCAAGGCCGGCGATCCCAATCCCGAGGTGCGCATCGGCGTCGTCCATCTCGCCAGCGGCCAGACCACCTGGATCGATACCGATCCCTTTGGCGACCGCTATGCCGCCTGGCCGATGTGGACGCCCGACAGCCGCCAGCTCTTCTTCCAGTGGATGAACCGCGGCCAGGACCATCTCATACTCTACAGCGCCGATCCGCAAAGCGGGGTGAAGAAGCTCGTCTATGAAAAACGCCATCCCACCTGGGTCGAGTTTTTCGAATCCATTTATTTCTTCAAGGATAACAGCGGCTTTCTGCTGGTGAGCGAGGAGAAAGAGTGGGACGAGATCTGGCACTATGCTATGGACGGCCGCCTGATCCAGCAGGTCACGCGCGAGCCCATCCAGGTGAAGGATATCCTCCTGGTCGATGAAAAGGCCAAAACCGTCTGGTTCCACGGCACCGACGGCGATCGGGTCCAGAAGCATCTCTATAAGGCAGGATTAAATGGCAGCGGCCTGAAAAAGCTGACCGGCGAGACCGGAGCGCACACCTGCAGCGTCGCCCCCGGCGGCGCCTGGTTCACCGACAATCTGGCGACCTCGGAGCGCCCGACGCGGCTCTTCTTATGCGATCAAGCCGGCAAGGAGGTGCGGCTCCTCGGCGATCAAAAGCTGCTCGCCATGGACGACTATGCCCTCGGCACCAGCGCGATCTTTACCATCCCGTCTGGTGACGGCTATGATCTGCCGGCACGCTGGATTCTGCCGCCCGGCCTCGACAAAAGCAAAAAGTATCCCGTCCTCTTCGAGATCTACGGCGGCCCCGGGGCCCCGATCGTGCGCTACGGCTTCCCCATGCTCAACGATCTCTTTCTGGCGCAAAAGGGTGTCATTGTCTTTTACATCGATAATCGCGGTTCGGGTTACAACGGCAGAACGGGGATGGACGCCATGCACCGCAACCTCGGCAAGTGGGAGGTCCACGATTACATCGCCGCGGTGAAATGGCTGCGGCAGCACTCCTTCGTCGACTCGACGCGGATCGGCATCACCGGCGGCAGCTATGGCGGCTATGCCACCCTCATGGCCATGACTGCCGGGGCGGACTATTTTAACCTCGGTGTGGCGGAGTACTCGGTGACCGACTATCGCCTCTATGATAGTATCTATACCGAGCGCTACATGGACACCCCGGAGGAGAATCCCGACGGTTATACCGCATGCTCGGTCATGACCTGGGCCGACAAATTGAAAGGCAAGCTGCTCCTCACCCATGGCACCATGGATGACAACGTCCATATGCAGAACATCCTGCAGCTCATTGACAAGTGGGAGGATATGGACAAGGATTTCAGTCTGATGATCTATCCCAACCAGCGCCATGGGGTTGGCGGACCCAAGCGCAAGCATGTCATCCGGCTGGGGTACGAATTTATGATGCAGGGTTTTGGCCTGGAGCCGTAATCGCCGCGGGCTCGTCGCCCCTCCACTCTCGCCTTTACCCGGGTGGGCGCCCCAACACTCTCGCTCCCCCCCGGGCAGCCCGCTGGCCTGGAGCCCGCCCTGGCTCGTCGCCGCTCCCCACTCTCGCCCCCACCCGGGTGGCCCGCAGACTGGTAGCCCGTCCTGTCTCGTCCCCACCCGGGTTGGCGCCTCCCCCATTCTCGTCCCCACCCTGGTGGCCCGCTGGCTTGTAGCCCGCCCCGTCTCGTCCCCACCCGGGCTGCCCGCTGGCCTGGAGCCCGCCCCGTCTCGCACCCGCCCGGGCTGCCCGCTGGCCGGGTGGGGGATAAAGACCGATATTTCTATTGCGTATTTATAGAAAAATTTATATATTAATGGCCGTTTTTCAAAAGCACCAGGCGAAGGTGTAGCTCAGCTGGTAGAGCAGCGGCCTTTTAAGCCGTGGGTCGTGGGTTCGATTCCCGCCACCTTCACAAAA
>DAOQAG010000095.1:0-8913 GCA_035353815.1 bacterium | reverse complement strand
GCGCCCGAGTTTTTCAAGACCACGCATCTCTCCGGCTTTACCGTCGGCGGTGCGATCGGTAAGGAACTGGGCGAGCGCAGCGAGTTGACCCTCGATTTCAGCTACAACAGTTTCTCCCTGGATGTCCAGGGCTATTTCAGCAGCCTCGGTCTGAGCGATGAGGAGGAGGCCGAATCGGCGGCAACCGGCGGGGATGCCGGCATCACCACGCTCTTTCTCCAGTTCAAAGCGAAATTTCCGCCCCCGGGCGACAAACGGTTCGTCCCTTATCTCTTCGCGGAGGGGGGGCTTTTTCATTACCAGCAGGACAAGATCCAGTATTTGGGCCAGATCGGCAAGGATCGGACCGAACCGGGCGCCAGTACCACGGCTCTCGGCGTCGGCCTTGGCATCGGCATGAACATCGCCATCGAGGAGCACTCCACCCTCTTCGCCGATATCGGCTTCAAGACCGGCTTTACGGAAGGCAACGCAACCTCCTTCTTCCCCTTCCGCTTTGGTGTGACTTTTCGCTGATGCCGATTTTATAAAAAAAGCCCGCAGGAGTGCGTTCCTGCGGGTTTTTTTTTACCGCTGAAACGGCAGGCTTCAGCGGATCGTGGCGATTTTTTCGGAGGGGCGCATCACGTCATGGACCGGGATGACCTGCTCGGCGGCGATCTTGAGGGTTGCCGTCGCCCGCACCTCGCGGGAGGAGGCGGCGAGTAAAAGCCGGTAGGAGCCGGCTTCGGTCACCCAGGCACTACGGGCTGGATCGAAAGAGGCCAGATCATAGGGGGAGAGGGTGAAGGTCACCTCTTGCGATTCACCGAGCTGCAGCAGCCGCGTCTTGGTAAAAGCCTTGAGTTCCTGGGCCGGCTTGGCCAGGGTTTTGGCCGGGGCGCTGACGTAGAGCTGCACCGCCTCCTTGCCGGCCACCTTACCGGTATTCTTCACAGTGCAGGTCATCTTCCAGCCCTGCGCCTCGGCGGCAACCACCGGATTGCTGCAGGCAAAGGTGGTATAGGAGAGGCCGTACCCGAAGGGATAGGAAACCGCCTTTTTAAAGGTATCGAAAAAGCGGTAGCCGACATAGATATCCTCTTCGTAAAGAGTGTAATCGATGTTGCGGCGGTCTTTGGCCTCCTTGCCCTTCCCCATCAAGTCCGCCCACATCTCCTCCCGGCTCAGGGTCACCCGTGCCGGGAAGTTCTTCGATGAGGCGATATCGTCATAGAGGATCGGCCAGGTCATCGGCAGCCGGCCGGAGGGGGAGATTTGGCCGCTGAGCACATCGGCGACGGCATGACCCGCCTCCTGTCCGCCCTGCCAGGCCAGCAGGATGGCGTCCGGGAGGGCTTTCCACGAGGCGGTCTCGATCACGCCGCCCACATTGAGGATGACGACCGTTTTCTTGCCCGCCTTGTGAAAGGCGCGGGTAACATCGGCGATCAGTCCGGACTCGGCTGCGGTCAGGAGAAAATCGCCTTCGAGTTTGCGGTCCTCGAACTCGCCCGAGGTGCGGCCGATGGTGATAAAGGCGATGTTCGCCGCAGAGGCCGTCGCCGCAAGCAGGTCCGCCCTCGGCGCGAATTCCTGCGGCCGTTTTTTTGGCATGAATGCGGCCAGAGGATTGCTCTTGTCCGGTTTGTTCTTCTCCTCTTCAAGCCGGAGATAGGTCTCGTAGCTCTTTTTCAGGCCTTCGTCGAGAGCGTAGCCTGCGTCCGTCAGGCCTTCAGCCAGAGAGACCGTGTAAGCTTCGTTGACGTCGCCGCTGCCGGTCCCCCCCGAGATAAAATCGTAAGAGGTATTGCCGAAGGCGGCGATGGTTTTCACCTGCGGCGGCAGGGGCAACGTGTTGCTGTTCTTGAGCAGGACCATCCCCTCCGCGGCAGCCTGGCGGGCGACGAGGGCATGGGCCTTGAGGTCCGGCGCGTTGGAGAAGGCATAGTCCCTGAAGCGCGGGGATTCGAGGATCAACTGCAGCACCTTCCGGACGCAGGCATCCACCGCCTTACCCTCCAATTTCTTTTCGAGCTGGGCGGAGAGAATGGCGATCGCCTGATCAGCGCGGCCGGGCATGAGCAGATCGTTGCCCGCCTGGATCTGGTCCGGAGCACTTTTGCCGCCGTACCAGTCGGACATCACGGTTCCCTTAAAGCCCCATTCCCCGCGCAGGATATCGGTGAGCAAGGGCCGGCTCTGTGAGGTATAGACGCCATTGATCAGATTGTAGGAACTCATCACCGTCCGGGGCTGGGCGTCGCGGACCACGATCTCGAAGCCCTTGAGATAGATTTCACGCAGCGCTCGTGTGGTCATGCGCGCGTCGTTGCCGGTGCGCATGGTCTCCTGGTTATTGGCGGCGAAGTGCTTGATGGAGGTGCCGACGCCGTTCTTCTGGACGCCGATGACCAGGGCTGCGGCCATTTTGCCGGTGAGGAGAGGGTCCTCGGAGTAGTATTCGAAATTGCGGCCGCAGAGGGGATTGCGATGGATGTTGAGGGCCGGCCCGAGCAGGACATCGACGCCGTACTCCAGCACCTCCTTGCCCATGGTCTCGCCGACCGTTTCCACCAGCCCGACGTCAAAGGTCGAGGCCAGCATGGTGGCCACGGGAAAGGCGGTGCAGTAATAGGTTTTCTCATCCTTGTCGCGGCGGGGGGCGATACGCAAACCGGCCGGGCCGTCGGCCAGGACAATGGCGGGGATCCCGAGGCGGGGGATCGGCTGCGTGGTGCCGGCCGCGCCGGGGACATTATGGTAGATCTTGCCGATGGCGGCGCCGGCGAAATTGCCCGCCATTCCGCCGCCCACGAGCAGCTGAACCTTTTCCGCCGGGGTCATGGCGGCGATGACCTCATCGAGGCTCGCCTGGCCCAATTGGGGTGGGCTTTGTGAGAACAAGGCGGATGCGGAGAGTAAGATTAACATACATGCACATCGTCTGGACATGGCACCTCCTTATTCGGATTGGACTGGAGCATGGCGTCACTCCGGCCTGGCCTCATCGCGGCCGCACCTGGCTGCGTTTGAAATCCTTGACCAGCCGGACGCCGTCATCGTGGTTGGGATCATAGTCATTGAGGTTGGAAACGACGACCTCGCCGTTGGAGTTCTCCCAATGATACTGCCAGCCGTCGGGGCGGATCTCGGTCTCGCCGGTGTAAGGATTGACATAATCCTCCTGGCCGGTGATCAGCAGATAGCCTTCATGACGGATCTCGGCGTTGGTCTGCTGACGGTGCTCGACGATCTGCCGGTCCGCATCCTGGATATAGCGCTGCGTGGCCTGGGCATTGCGGGTGCGCTCGGCGGTGGCGCGGGCTGCAGCCGCCAGCCACTGGGGGTCAAAGCGGGCGGAGTTGTAGATCATCGAGCCGACTCTTTCCCATGCTGCAAAATCCACCAGCGGGGCGCGGGCGCAAACGGTCTCCTTGTTCTGCCACATCCCGGCCGCGATCTGCCCCAGGTTCTCGATGACGCAGGACATTTGTTCCTTATAGGTAACACCGCCCTGGGTGTAGCGGACGGTCAGGCGCACCGCATCATAGGAGCATCCGGGGACGACGGCCTGACGGCGGTATTTGTCGATCACCTTGGGCAGGGGATCCCGGGAGAGCACCTGAAATCCGGTCGCATCGGGACGCAACTGGGGAAAAACAAAGCGGAGGAGAAAATCAGCCGCGCCCGGGCACGGGGCGACCATCATGCCGTTGTAGTAAGAGCCCTGCGGAAAAAGCCCCATCTGCCCTGCCGGGCTGTAACGGGTATCGCAGTACCAGTAATCCGGCAGCCAGTGAATCATCACGGTGCCGGCTTGATCCTTTTTGACGAGGAAATTTCCCTTGGGCCCGACCGAGTTGGCATAGCCGTTGGTGGTATTGGGATCGACGTAAAAGATGCCGCCCTGCGAGATCCAGCCCTTGGGCATGAGCAGGGTGAAGGCGCCCTCATTGGGCTCCTTGACCCGGACAAAAATCAGCGGATCGGGGACAGGCGAAGCGGGCCGGTTTTGCGCAGGTATAGGGATGGCACCCTCTGTTGACGGCAGCAGGCCGAGAATCAGGCAAAGAGATAAAATGAACCTGGTCATTTTCTCCTCCTTTTCAAGACCACCGGATAGAATAGCATGATGCTCCTCAAATGCAGCCGGGCAGCCAGTTTTGCTGCACGATGCCAAGAGAGGGATACTGGGGCTTGCTTTTAGCCCGGCCGCTCGTTATCTTGTGGAAAGAATCGCTGTGATGCAGCGCATAGGTTTGGAGGGCCAGGATGAAAAGATACCGCGACAAGAGTCCGGACGAGGTGATGAAGATGGTCACGACCGAACTCATCATGCGCGCCATCAAGCTCGGGCGCAAGAAGGGGCGGACTGTTTTCATCAGCAAGAGCTCGGGCGGCAAGGGCGTCGACGTCAACACCCTGAATCCGGCCACCGCTGAAGGCCGGCAAAATCTTGCGGCTTTTCTCACCCCGGTCAAGCACCATTATACCATCAGCGGATTGGGTGCGCCGGAGGAGAAGAACGCCATCAACTGGCGTGTGCTCAATGTGCCGCTCTGGCGGCGGATCCTGCTCTTCAAGCAAGTGGCGGTGTCGATGCTGCTCAAGGGGTCACCCTTTAAAAACCGCTTTTACCGCTGGATGGGTGCGCACATCGGTCGCAATACCGAGATCATGATCTTCGTCTGGCTCGATCATTTCCGGCCTGAGCTGATCTTCATCGGCGACAACACCCTCATCGGTGCCTTTTCACGCCTCACTGTCCATGCCTATGAGGGCTGCGGCCGTTTCCGCTTCGGGCTGGTGGAGATCGGCTCCAATTGTACTCTCGGTGCCGGCACGGGTCTTGGCGTGATCAAAATCGAGGATAATGTCCGGACCCTGCCCGGAACCACCCTCTCCCCCTACCTGGTCAGGGTCAGGGCGGGCGCGGTTGTCGGCTGGGACCCGCCGCAGGTGCAAGAGCCGCAGGAAAAATCACCCTCCTGAACGAGCGGCGATACCGCTTTGCAGGCGCCCTGAAGCGCTTATTCTACGGGCAGGCCGACCGTCTGCGAGAGCAGGATCTTTTGGTGCGGCTCGAGCTTCAGGGCTGCCGTCAGGGCTTCCCGCCCGACCATGCCGCGCACTACGGTATTCAATCCGGCCGAGGCGCAGTATAGATAGACATTCTCGGCGATGAAGCCGCAGTCCGCCCCGAGGAAGAGGGCGCTGTCGTCGCCGGGCTTGACGCCGGCTTTTTGGGTGTCGGCCACATAGACGATGTTGAGGGGTGCTTTCTCGACGAAATCCTGCATTCCGGTCAACTTACGCACATCCTCGCTGCTGATCCGCTGCAGTGCGTGCACGGCGGCGTCGTAGAGATAGATGCCATCGGCCATCGCCAGGTAGATGCTGATCTCCTGCCAGTTGCGGGCGGAGGGCGCGGTGCGCCGGCCGTCCGCGCGGTTGACGCCGAAGGCCGCCCAGAGCAGGTCCGAGAGCGTCTGCTCGGGCAGTTTTTTCTCGCTGAAGCTGCGCGTGGAGTGGCGTTCACTGAGGGCCTGCATCAAGGGCTTGCCGCCGGTTTTGTCGGGGGCGGGGAGTTTGATCAGGCCGGGCGCCTCCTGGCCGAACGCGGCCGCCGCGATCAACATCAAAGTGGCGATCAGAACAGCAGCAGATTTTTGCATCGTGACCTCCTCTACAGTGGGTTTAAAATGTAAATTATTCATCCTCCGGGCCAAATTCAAGGAATTTCTATCTACTACTTAAATTTTCAATAATCCTGGAAGAAAACTCCTCCTATCTGCGCTCTTCATCCTGTACGTCGCCAAGCCCAAACCACGCCCACACTCTCCATAGCGGAAAAGAAAAATCGCCATTGACAGAGGCCTTCCGGATGATTATATTTATTATGAAGCAAGACTTGCCCTTCTTCCGGGTACCTGTTGCCCTTCTCCTCCCTTTTCGCCTGCGCCAGGACGTACTTGCCAACTCCTCCAGTGCTTGCTTCGGCAAACACCATGGTTCAACTAATCGTCTCGCTGCCGTTCATTTTGCATCCTTGAAGTTGGAGGGATGGGAGGTTGTATGAGTCTCAAGGAAATCATTCTGCTGCTCGTCAAGATCGCCCTCTTCTTCGCCTTTCCGGCGATCTGGGCCTGGTTGATGAAAATCCTGCCCTGGTGGCCCTTCGACCCTCAATCCACGCTTAACATCCTGATCTTTCTTGTCGTTACAGTAGTCTCGTGGATCCTCGGCTGGTTCAACATCAAGGCCCTTTTAAACGGCCTGAAAACCAGGGGCCTCGGCGCCGACATGAAAATGTCCTGAACCCGAGATAGGATTTGATTATTTAGGGCAGAATCCCTATATTGCCGGAAAATTGCAGGAGTCCTTTCATCCTGCTCACACCACCCGACATGACATCGGCACTGAGGGATTCTGCCCATGAATACGCCCGATTATCTCCACACGGGGAACCGTATCCGCTCCATCGATATCGCCCGGGGATTGACCATCCTGGTGATGCTCTTCGTCAACGACCTGGCGGGAGTCAGCGGCGCCCCGGCGTGGATGAAACACATCCACCCCTCGACCGCCGACGGCTATACCTTCGTTGACGTTGTCTTTCCCGCCTTTCTTTTCATCGTCGGCCTCTCCCTGCCCATCGCTCTCGGCAGACGGCTGGACCGCGGCGAACCGCGCGCCCGGGTCTTCGGCCATATTGTTGTCCGCACCCTCGGTCTGCTGGTCATGGGCGTGCTGATGGTCAACAGCGAAGGCATCGCGCATCAGGGTTCTATCGATCCCCGGCTGTGGCAGCTGCTGCTCTACGGCAGCGCCATCCTGGTATGGATCGCCCCCGGCGCGGAGCGCAAGCGTCTCGTCCAGATCCGCCGGATCGCCGGAGTGGTCCTGCTGGCGGCCCTCGCCCTCTCCTACCGCAGCGAGGCGGGACTGGGACTGCGGCCGCACTGGTGGGGCATCCTCGGCCTGATCGGCTGGGCCTACCTGGTGACCTCCGGGCTCTACCTGCTGCTGCGGCGATCCAGGGCCGGATTCGCCGGTGCGGTCCTGCTGCTCTACGGCCTCTATATCATCGACCGGTTTGGCCTGCTCGTCTTTCTCGGGCCTATCCATGACTGGATCGGCATCGGATCAGTGCTCGGCTCGCAGCCGGCGATCACCGCCTCCGGAGCCCTGCTCAGCATGCTGATCTTTGGCCAGGAGGCGAGCCATGCCGGGCGGCTCCGCAGCATCCTGCTCTTCGCCCTGGCGACCATCGCCGGCGGTCTCCTCCTGCACACCCTCAGCGGCAGCCATCCCCAGTTCATCTATAACAAAAATGCCGCCACGGTGCCCTGGTGCCTGGTCACCTCGGGCTGGACGGCCCTGATCTTCGCCGTGATCTATGCTCTGGCCGATATGCGCGGATGGAGCACCGGCACCCGCACCCTCGCTGCCGCCGGACAAAATGCCCTCTTCGCCTTCATTCTTGGTCCGATCGCCTATCTCCTGATCGAACTCATCCCGCCGCTGGCGGGCGGCATGAATCCCTACTGGAAACTGGGCGCCAGCTTTGCCACCGGTTTCTGGCGCTCCCTCCTGTTCGCCATTGCCGGCACCTGGATCACCGCCCAACTGCACCGCTCCGGACGCTTCCTGAGGATGTGATATGAAAACCAAGATCATCGCCGCACGCCGGCTGCTCGCTCTGCTCCTGCTCCTCGCTTTGTTCCTGCTCCTCGCCGCCCTCGCCTGCATGCCCTGGCAGCGCGGGACCCCCAAACTGGCGGCTCCCTGGTGCGCCCTGCACCTGCTCAATTTCACCTCGGATTCAAGCCTGATCCGGCTGGAGGCCCAGCTGCCCCAGCTCGCGGCCGCCGGGGTCAACATGCTCATCCTCGAGGTCGATTACGGCTTTTCCTGGCGATCGCATCCCGAGCTGCGCGGCTCGGCGCGACCGATCACCCGCGCCGGGGCCAGACGGTTCGTCAAAGCCTGCCGCCGCCAGGGGATCGCCCTGGTGCCGGAGTTCCAGTGTTTCGGTCACCAGTCCTGGGCCGGCACCACCTTCGCCCTGCTCACCCGTTATCCCGAATTCGATCTGACCCCGGGCGCCTATCCGGGCAACAAGGGCATCTACTGCCGGGAATGGGACCCGCTGAATCCGAAGGTGCATGCCACGGTCTTTAATCTGCTCGACGAGCTGATCGAGGCCTTCGATGCGGATATGCTGCATGTCGGGATGGATGAGGTCTTTCTCATCGGCGACAGCCTCTCGCCGGCCACCTTCGGCAAGAATCCGGCCTCGGTTTTTACCGGCGTCGTCAAGGATCTCCATCGCCATATTGTCGGGAAACGGCATAAACAGATGATGATGTGGGGGGACCGTCTCATCGACGGCGAAAAGTATGATCTGGGTGAGTGGGAGGCCGCTAAAAACGGCACCGCCGCCGCGGTCGACAGCATCCCGAAGGACATTATTATCTGCGACTGGCATTACGAGCTGCGGCAGGAGTATCCCTCACTGCCGATGTTCCTGGAAAAGGGCTTTCAGGTGCTGCCGACGAGCTGGAAAAATGCGGAGGCCGCCGGCGCCTTGTTTCACTACAGTGCATCCCTGAATCATCCCAGGATGCTCGGGCACCTGTTCACCCTATGGAGCGGCAAACGGGACAGCCTGGCCTGGTGGCCGCCGCTGGCACAGCTGGGCCGGCAGGTGCGCGGCACCCTCCCGGATAAGCCCTGAAGGGAGCGCCATACTGCACGCGGCGACGCTGCGGCAGCCCTCTAAGGCGGGCCTCTCGACGGTCTGATTGTTACCCTCGCGGAGGACCGATCGGAGCATTTTTAGTCGTTTCCATCGCGGATGACCGATCGGAGCTTTTTTAGTCGTTCCCATCCTGGATGACGGATCGAAGCTTTTTCACCACGTAGTTA
>DAOQAG010000094.1:7655-10020 GCA_035353815.1 bacterium | reverse complement strand
CCGGCCTAGTTCCCCTCGCCCCCCACATCTCGCCCCCACCCTGGCCCCGCCTCGCCCGCGCCTGCGTCGTCTCGCTCCTACCCGGCCTCACCCCCGCATCTCGTCCCCACCCCGGCCCCAGCCCGCGCCCCACCTCAGTCCGCCCCCATCCCTCTCCAACCGGCTGCTGCACCGTTCATTTTTCTATTGAGAAATTAACTACTCTTGAGTAGATTACCGGTATGAAAGCGATCCGGATTCACACCCTGCTCAACAAAGGAATAACTCATTGAAAATAAAGGACTATTGGCAGTTTATTCTCGAAAAGTCCCGTTCGGAAATTTCTGTTATCCTCCTGGTTGTCACTGCCAACAGCGGCGCCACGCCGGGCAAGGCCGGCTTCAAGATGGCCGCGGCTGCAGATGGCGGACTGGCCGGATCCATCGGCGGCGGCAAACTGGAGTACGATTTGGTCGAGGATGCGCGGGCTCTTCTGTGCAGAGCCGATCCCGCACCGCTGCTGCGGCGCTTGCGGCTGGAGGATGATGGTTCTCCAGAGGCCAACGGCATGATCTGCGGCGGTGAGCAGAGCGTGCTGCTCTACCCGCTGCGGCCCGCGGACAGCTCCACGATCGAACGGATTCTCGCTGCCATCCAGGCCAACGCCGCGGGCGCCTGGTCGATCACGAACTCGGGGATGCTCTGGATGGGGGAGGCCGGGACCTCCGGTATTCTGCCGGAGAATAACACCCGTCAAGCCGAACTCTTGCCTCCGGGGCGGATTGAGCCGCGCGATGCCCGCCCTGACGCCGGCAGCGGCAGCTCACGGGCGGAGGATGAATCCGTCGCCGTGGCGGTGTTGTACCAGGAAAGGATCGAGCCGCGTGACACCCTCTACATCGCCGGCGGCGGTCACGTCAGCCTCGCCCTCTCGGAATTGATGAGCCTGCTCGAATGGCGCATCGTCATTCTTGACGACCGTCCCGAAGTCGATACCCTGAAACACAACCGCTGGGCCGACGTCAAGATCATCACACCCTTTGCCGAAATAGCGCGCCATATTCCTCCGGGAGATAAATCCTGGGCGGTGATCATGACCCCCTCGCACCGGGCGGACGAGATCGTGCTGCGCCAACTGGTGCGCCTTCCCTTGCGCTACCTCGGCATGATGGCCAGCCGCGCCAAGGCTGCCGAGATCCTGGAGCATCTGCGCGGAGATGGGGTAGCGGAGGAACAACTGCAGCGGGTCTGCACGCCGGTGGGACTGCCGATCTCCAGCCACACCCCGGCCGAGATCGCCGTGAGCATCGCCGCGCAGCTCATCCAGATCCGTAATCAAACCACCACGAAACCGGATCACCGCCAGGGAAGCGCCGCTGATCCGCATCATTCATTCTGAGGTTCATCCCTGCAGTTCCGAGGCCCTGGCCGCTTGTTGCTCAAGAATCACATCCGGGTGGAGTGTGCGGGCATCGATTGCTCTGAAACTCCGCCCTCCAGGCCCGAGCCCTGTCAACCGGTTGCGGGAGAATCCCGCAGCGGATTTTGCACCCTGTCATCCCGGACTTGATTCGGTCAGATGAACAGATTGAAAAGGAGGGGTAACCGATGATCGACCGGCAGAGGGCGGAATCCTTCAACCGCAATGCAGCGCTTTATCATGCCGCACGGCCGGGGTATCCGGACGCGCTCTATCGCGAGCTGCAACAGCTGACCGGCGTGGACAAAGAGTCGACAGTCATCGAGATCGGTGCCGGAACCGGCATTGCCACCGAGCAGATGTATCGCCACTGGCATTCCGTCATCTATGCAGTCGAGCCCGGGGCGGAACTTTTAGCGCTGGCGAAGAGGCGGTTAGGCCATATCCCGGCTATTCGACTGGTCCACAGCTCCTTTGAAGACTTTACAGCCCCGGCACCCTGCGATCTGATCGCCGCAGCGACCTCCTTTCACTGGGTGGAGCCCGCGGTCAAATATGCCAAGATCAGCGAGCTGCTCAAACCAGGTGGATTCCTCGCCGCCTGGTGGAGCAATTATTCCCGGGATGACACCCCGGTTTTCGACGCCATCCGTGAAATCTATGCGCAGTATCACCCTGAACCGGAGCTGCAGGATGATCTCCGCGGAATTCAGAGGCAAAGAATTGCAGCCATAATAGGCGAGCTGGAGCAGGCGCCGGGTCTGGACTTTTTTGCCCACCGGGAATACCAGATAATCCGGACGTTTAGCGCGGCTTCGTACATTGATTTGCTGCGGACCTTTTCTGAGAATGCCTGCCATCCGCCGAAGCAGATGGCCGGCTTTTATGACCGGCTCACCGCTCTGATCCATGACCACGGTGACCGCCTTGAGGTGCCCGTCATGTTCAATCTCGAGGTTGCCCGCT
>DAOQAG010000094.1:0-7555 GCA_035353815.1 bacterium | reverse complement strand
AAAAAGCAGTTGAGTGGCATTCTTTTTCTCATCGCCGGACTTGTTTTTATGTTCGTCGCTACCGCCGGCATCCGCACCACCTTTTTCATTCTCGCCTGCGCCTTCATTGTCATCGGCGCCGCCCTTCTCAGCCGCGGCAAAAAGGAATCATCCGAAGAAAAAAAATAGGCCCGTCCACTATGAAACGACTCCTCTCCCTGCTCCTGCTGCTCGGGCTGGCGCTGACGGCCCAATCCCAGTCGCTGCGCCCGGGCCTTGTCGACACCCTGGTCCAGCGCACCATGACTGCCTTTGATGTGCCCGGCATCGCGGTCGCCGTGGTCAAGGACAGCCAGGTGGTCCTCGCCCGGGGATACGGTGTGCGCTCCATCGCCACCGGCCGGCCGATGGATGAGAATACCCTCTTTGCCATCGCTTCCAACACCAAGGCCTTTACCGCGGCCGCCCTTGGCATCCTGGTCGATGAGGGTAAATTGCGGTGGGATACCCGCGTCACCGACCTGATCCCGGAGTTCCGGCTGCACGATCCCTGGGTCACCGCCGAGTTCACCATCCGCGACCTGCTGACCCATCGCAGTGGCCTCGGTCTCGGCGCCGGCGACCTGATGATCTGGCCCGACTCGGCGCGCTTCACCACGCCGGACCTCATCCACAACCTGCAATTCCTCCAGCCGGCCTCCTCGTTCCGGACGAAATACGACTATGACAATCTCCTCTACATCGTTGCCGGCGAGGTGGTCGCCCGGGCTTCGGGCACGAGCTGGGAAGAGTTCGTCGAATCGCGGATCCTCCGGCCGCTCGGCATGGTCCGCTCCGCGGCCTCGATCAACCGCCTGCCCGATACCACCAACATCATCGATGCCCACGTGCCGGTCGACGGCCGACTCCGCGTTGTGCCCAAGGAGAGAGGCAACCTCCTCAATCCTGCGGGCGGCATCTACAGCAGCGTGGCGGAGATGTGCCGGTGGGTTATCCTGCAGATCAACAGGGGGAAGTATGGCGAAAATCCGGAGCAGAGGATTTTTTCGGAGAAGGTCCATGCCGAGATGTGGACACCGCAGACCATCATCCCTGTGCGGAATTCCGGCCCCTATAACGCCCACTTCTCAGCCTATGGATTGGGCTGGGGATTGACGGATGTGAAAGGCTGGCTGCAGGCGAGCCATACCGGCGGCCTGATGGGGATCGTCACGCAGGTAACCATCCTCCCGGAGATCAAACTCGGCATCATCGTTTTCACCAACCAGCAGGAGGGAGCGGCCTTCGCCGCGGTCACCAACACCATCAAGGATTTTTACCTCGGGATGGCGCCGGTGGATCGGGTGGAGGAATGGCGCCAGAGACGCGGAGAGCAGAACACCGATGCCGCGAAGGTGGTGGAGGCCGTGCAGCTGAAAATCGCGGCCCAGCTAAAGAGCAAGGCGTTCCCGGACCGGGCGCCCTATGTGGGACTCTATACCGACCGCTGGTTCGGGGATGTCGCCCTTACCCTGGAGCGCGGCCGGATGCGCTTTCAAGCGCTGCGCTCGCCCAAACTGCGCGGGGAGATGTTCTGGTATGCCGGAAACACCTTTGTCGTGCGCTGGGACGACCGCACGCTCGATGCCGACGCCTTCGCCATCTTTACGCTCGACGCCGAGGGCCAGCCGGCTGCGATGACGATGCAAGCCATCTCGCCGCTGACCGATTTCAGCTTTGATTTCCAGGATCTCGATTTTAGCAGAAAGGAATAGTATGAAGACCGGATTCCTCAGCGCCTGCGTGCTCGTCAGCCTGGTCTTCGGCTGCTCAACCGGAAAACCGCGCCCCGATCCGGCGGCCCTGCGCCAGCAGGTCATCGAGACCGAGCGCGCCTTTGCGTCCACCATGGCGCGCCGCGATCATGCCGCTTTTGTCTCCTTCCTCTCGAGCGAAGCGGTCTTTTTCAGCGGACCCAAACCCCTGCGCGGGGCGCAGCAGGTCGCCGACTGGTGGAAGAAATACTATGAGGCGGCCGCGGCGCCCTTCTCGTGGGCGCCGGACAAGGTGGAGGTGCTCGATTCCGGCACCCTTGCCCTGAGTAGCGGACCGGTCCATGACCCTGCAGGCAAGCTCACCGGCACCTTCACCTCGATCTGGCGACTCGAGGCGCCGGGAAGGTGGCGGATCATCTTTGACAAGGGCTGCCCGGTCTGCGACTAGCGCGACACGCGCCGGCATAAAAAAGACCGGGCCGTTATCCAGCCCGGCTTGGGAGTGGTGCAACGCGCGCCGGCATAAAAAAGACCGGGCCATCATCCGGCCCGGTCCAAAGCGAGCGTTAAGGGCGATGCCTTCATCCGGCATCGACCCGTATAATATGCGATCAGGCCATGGGCGCCGTCCGGTCGGCGGTTGTCAGGCTGCCCGCGCGCGGCATAAAGATCCAAAGCAGAATGTACGCCAACACCCCAAAGCAGTAGCAGAAAGCCAGCGCCGTAAAGATCACCCGCCAGGTCCAGGAAGGTACCTCACTGTGCTCTCCGAGTCCGCCGCAGACCCCGGCGATCTTTTTATCGCGGTCGGAGCGGCTGATCTGCTGCAGCCAACTGCCCTGACGCGGCTCTGCCCCGGCGGCCGGATCGGCTGCGGCGGCCGGCATGAAAATCCACATCAAGATGTAGAGCAGCGCTCCTGTGCCGAAACAGATAAAGGCAAAGACGAACAGCAGCCGCCAGGTCCATGCCGGCACGCCGGTATGCTCACCCAGTCCGCCGCAGACCCCGGCGATCATTTTATCGCTGCTGGATCGTGCCAGCCGTTGCAGTACGTTTTCTTCCATGGCTTGTCCTCCCTGGTTGTACACCTCTTGATACGCCATTCTACCCAAAAAGATTCATTTCCTGCGCCTGCCGCCGCCGATTTTGGCATTCAACCAAAAAATCTTGCATTCAATCCTCGCTTTGGCTATCTTTCTGAACAAGGGCAACAGTTACATCTCTGTAGATATTCGGAGGGCTCCATGGATCCAACCCCATCAGGATCACGCATCCGTGTGTTCGAGGGCGACATCACCCGTCTCGAGGTGGACGCCATCGTCAATGCCGCCAACCCGTCCCTGCGCGGCGGCGGTGGCGTGGACGGCGCCATCCATCGCGCCGCCGGCCCGGGCCTCCTGCAGGAGTGCATCCCCCTCGGCGGCTGTCCGCCCGGAGAGGCGCGCATCACCGGCGGCCACCGCCTCAAGGCGCGCCATGTCATCCACACCGTCGGCCCGGTCTACCAGGGCGGGCTGCGCGGCGAGGCCGCCCTGCTCGAATCCTGCTATTTGCGTTCCCTGGAGCTGGCGGAGGAAGCCGGAGCGAAATCGGTCGCCTTTCCCTGCATCTCCACCGGCGTCTATGGCTATCCCAAGCCGGAGGCCTGCCGCATCGCGGTGACGGCGGTGCGGGGTTGGCTGGATGCCCATGAGCTGCCCGAGACGGTCATCTTTTGCTGCTTTGAAAGGGTGGATGCCCGGCTTTACCGGTCGCTCCTGGAGGATGCATCCACCTGAACGCGCATATCGCGGGATACTGATCTATAGGAAGGAAAGTCATGGCCCCAAGACGTACTCTGAAGGATCCGGAGGATCTGCAAACCATCCCCGGTGTCGGTCCCAACATCGCCGCACATCTCGCCGAACTGGGCTGCCATCGCGTCTCCCAGCTACGGGACGCCGATCCGGAGGAGCTGTACGCCCGGCTCTGTGAACACCACGGCGGCCCCATCGACCGCTGCGTCCTCTATGTCTTGCGTGAGGCTGTCTATTATGCCAGCCACGACCGCCATGATCCCGATCTGCTCAAATGGTGGAACTGGAAAGATGGGGCCGCGGCTGGTTGCCCTAGCGGTCGCCTGGCTCATTGATGTTCCGTAAAATTCCTTTGTCATTCACGGCGAGAGTAATCCGGCGCATATGGACGCTGAGCAGTACTTCACGCAAGCATGTACCCGGCTGGGCGGTCAGCACGGCTGCAAAGGTGAAATGCGGCAGGACGATCGGATGGCCCGGCCGACCCTGAAAGGCGGGCTTGATGACGGCGTCGGGATGATGCTGAAAAGCTTGCTTGAGCTGCAGATAGGTCGGCAACATGACGAAGGGATGATCGACCGGGATGATGAAGAGCCCCCTGCACGCTTGCAGGGCTTTTACCCCGATCTGTACTGAGGAAAACATTCCCAGCGCTGGATGGGGATTCACCAGCAGGCTCCACTCGGCCGCGCAGGGCCGGTCCGGCGCCTCTTCCGGCTGGGGATTGGATAGCAAGCTCGATGCCGCTGCCTGCTGCCGTCCTGGCGCCTCTGCCGGCTGGAGATTGGATAGCAAGCTCGATGCCGCTGCCTGGCGCCGTCCCGGCGCCCCTTCCGGCTGGGGATCGTCCAGCCGCCTTGCTGCCGCCAGACGAGGGCCGGCCCACTCCGCCTGATCTGCGGATACGATGCAGACCACCGGTGCGATCTCCGCCTCTCCGAGCCGGTCCAGGATCAGCTCCAGATAGCTCCGGCCCGCCGCCTCCAGGCGCAACTTGGGGGTACCGATACGGCGGCCGCTGCCGGCCGCCAGGATTACGGCGCCGATGGCTGCTAGCCCGGGCTCAGGCTCTCCCGATTTCGGCATTGAACGCCCCGATCAGCTCATCGAAATAACCCACCTCATCCTCGAACAGCGCCCGCCAGTACTCCGGATCCCACTGGGCGTTGAGTTCTTCGCTGCTCTTGCCCTGCTGCTCCACCCAGGTGTAATACTTGAGATTATGGATCGCCTTGCGGTCCGCGTAGCTCAGCTCCTTGAAGTAATCGACCGACTGGTGCGCCAGGGGACCGGCATGATCGCGCAGGGCATCGTCGCGGCGGTAGGAGCCACGTTCGGCGGCGAGCTCGCTAAGTCGCGACCCGTACATCTCCGCCGAATCGGTAAAGATGGTGAGGATCACATCCTCCACACCGAGCTCAAAGTATTTGGCCGTCTTGACGGCTGCGAGCAGATTGGCGATGCTCGAGATGCCGAGCAGGGGGAGGCGCTCGATCAGCGTGGCCTCGAGGCCGGTTTCGGCCAGGTACTCCTGCCCCGCCGGCTGGTTGAAGAGGCGCAGCAAGCGCATGCAATCCTCGTCGTCGATGGCGGCGACGGCATCGGTGTTGCGGACATTATGGACCCAGGGGATGTGCTTGTCGCCGATCCCCTCGATGCGGTGGCCGCCAAAGCCGTTCATGAGCAGGGTGGGGCACTGCAGGGCCTCGCTCGCGACCACCTTGAGACGGGGATGGTGCGCTTTGAGATAATCCCCGGTGGCGATGGTTCCGGCCGATCCTGTCGCCGAAATAAAAGCGGCGGGGCGCAGCGCCGGATTTCCCAGCCCCGCCAGCACCTCGTCGCAGGCCGGGCCGGTGACGCTGTAATGCCAGATCGGGTTGCCGAATTCATCGAACTGGTTCAGGATGACGTTGCGGGGATCGCGGCGCAGTTCGTGGCACTTGTCATAGATCTCCTTGACGTTCGATTCGCAGCCCGGGGTGGCGATCACCTCGGCGCCGATTTCGCGCAGCCAGTCAAAGCGTTCGCGCGACATCTCTTCGGGGAGGATGGCGATCGTGGTGCAGCCGAGCAGGGCACAGTCGAAGGCTCCGCCGCGGCAGAAATTGCCGGTCGAGGGCCAAACCGCTTTGTGCTTCTCCGGATCGAATGTGCCGCTGACCAGGCGCGGTACCAGGCAGCCGAAGGCCGCGCCGACCTTGTGCGCCCCGGTCGGAAAAAACTTGCCCGTCAGGCCGATGATGCGCGCCTTGACCCCGCTCAGGGCGGGAGGGATCTCGAGCCAGTTGACCCCGCTGAAGAGGCCGGTATGCAGGTCGTTCTTCCAGGTGATGCGGTAGAGGTTGAGGGGATTCACTTCCCACAGCCCGACCTCCTTCAGCCGCCCGGTGATCTGCGGCGGCAGGGTCTCCGGATTCCGGAGCTGCTGAAAGGTCGGAATGGTGATGCCGAGCTCTTTGCAGCGCGCGGCGGTTTTGCGGATGATTTCGGGGTGCAGCTCTTTGATGATTTGCGGCATGACAGCTCCTATGCATTCAGTCGGGCCAGATGGGTGGGCAGGTCAGGGATCCGGGCCATGGCGATCATGGCCGCGATGACGAAGGGCTTGAAGCCCGCCTCCCGGTAGGTCTCGAGCCGGTATTTTTCAAAGACCTCGCGGGCGACCTCGCCGCGCTCGCAGCTCACCCCGGAGATGTCCGCCGGCAGGCAGTGCATGTAGAGGGCGCTGCCGCCCTTTGTCCCCTTCATTTTCGCCGCGTCGCACTCCCAGTTCTTGAAGCGCGCGTTATTGGCGAGGCACTCCTTCTCGAGGGCTTTGAGCCCCTCACGGTCGCCCCGCTTGAGCAGGGAGGTGCGCTCCTCCATCACCCGGTAGGGGGCCCAGGATTTGGGATAGACAATATCGGCCCCGGCAACGGCCTCCGCCATGCTCTCGGTCCGGCGAAAGCTGCCGCCGCTGGCGGCGCTATTCCGGCGCGCGATCTCGAGGACCTCGGGGATGAGATCGTACCCTGGCGGATGGGCGAGGGTCACGTCCATGCCGAAGCGGGTGAGCAAGCCGATGATGCCTTGCGGCACCGAGAGGGGTTTGCCGTAGCTGGGGGAGTAGGCCCAGCTCATGGCGATCTTTTTGCCGCGCAGGGCCTCGAGCGAGCCGAAGTGGTTCCGGATGTGGAGGAGATCGGCCGCGGCCTGGGTGGGATGGTCGATGTCGCACTGGAGGTTGATGACCGCGGGGCGCTGGTGCAGGACCCCCGCCTCGAATCCCTCCTCGAGGGCGGCGCTCACCTCGCGCATATAGCGGTTGCCCTCGCCCAGGTACATGTCATCGCGGATGCCGATCGCCTCGGCGAGGAAGGAGATCATATTGGCGGTCTCGCGTACGGTCTCGCCATGGGCGATCTGCGACTTGACCTCGTCGAGTTCAGAGAGCCCCAGCCCCAGGGCGTTCACTGCGGCGGCGAAGCTGAAGCGGGTGCGGGTCGAGTTGTCGCGAAAGATCGAGATCGCCAGTCCGGAGTCGAAGAGGCGGAAGGGTTTCTTCTGCCGATGCATCTCGGAAAATATTTCCGCCGTGAGCAGGAGGGCCTCGATCTCGTCGCGGCTCTTTTCCCAGGTGAGGAGAAAGTCCTGATTATGCGTATGGACTGTGAGTTTCTCGAGCGCCTGTACATTTTTTGCAATCATATCCATTCTGTTCCTCATGGAATCGGTTAGTATTGCTCTCTCAAAATATTGCTCTCCCAAAATATTGCTCTCACGAAGCCACAAAGCCACGAATAAAAACATTGTGTTAGTGTCTCGTATGTGAGAGGCTGCTTTTTGTTTTCTTTGTGCCTTTGCGCCTTTTTTCTCGTCCCCACCTGGCCGCGATTTCAGGTGGGTACCAGAGATTTCTCTCACAGAATTTTGCTCTCACAAAGCCACAAAGCCACGAAGAAAAACATTGTGTTAGTGTCTCGTATGTGAGAGGCTGCTTTTTGTTTTCTTTGTGCCTCAGCGCCTCTTTCTCGTCCCCAC
>DAOQAG010000093.1:0-10072 GCA_035353815.1 bacterium | reverse complement strand
CTGCGTGGTGATATCGGTGCGGGCGTCGACGACCAGGGGATTGACCAGATAGCCCTCGCGCACGCCGTCGATGAGCGAGTAGCGGAAGGTGGGTACGCCATTCTCGCAGCCGAAGGTTTTGTAGGTATCGAGGAGGATGCGGCGCTCAAACTCGCGCGGATCGTCCCGCTTGGCGGCCTCGGTGTCGAGGTTCTTGAGATAATCCCTGGGCGTGGCGGTGAGGCCGAGCTTGGCGCCGATGAAATACTCAAAGACCGCGCGGCTGTTGCCGCCGATGCTGCGGTGCGCTTCGTCGGAGATCACCAAGTCGAAATCATCGGCGGCGAAGAGGCGCATGTAGCGGTTTTTAGCGAGAAAGGTCTGGATGGTCGAGACCACAATCTCGGCCTTGCGCCAGTCGTCGCGGTTCTCCTTATAGATGACCGTGTGATAATCGTTCTTGAGATAATTTCTGAAAGCCTTGGCGGCCTGATCTTCAAGCTCGAGACGGTCGACGAGGAAGAGGATACGGCGGGCGTTGCCGGTGCGGAGGAATAGTTTGATCACCGCGGCGGCGACCAGGGTTTTGCCGGTACCGGTGGCCATCTCGAAGAGGAAGCGGTCCTTGCCCTGCCGGACCGCGCTCTGGATCGACTGGATGGCGGCGAGCTGATAGGGCCGGAGAAAGCGGAGCTTGTTGTGCTTGATGAATGCCTTGCGCCGGGACTCGTCGATCCAGGAGGGATCGCTGGCGTATTCGGGCATCTGGGTCAGGGCAATATAGTCGCTGCCGGCTGGCTCACCGGCCAGTTTTTGCCGATCAGGCTTGAATTGGGCTATGCTGGTGACAGCCCCGGGCGAGGGGAAACGGGTGATCAGCTGAGGATTGCCGCGTTCGGTGTCCCAGAAATAGTGGAGGTTGCCATTGGAGAGGATGATGAAGCGGCAGTGCTGGGCACGGGCGTACTGGCGCGCCTGCTCCTTGCCGAAGAGGGGATTCTTGTCACCGGCCTTGGCCTCGAGGACAATGAAAGGGAAACCAAGCTTATCGAGGAGAAGGAAATCGATGTAGCCGTGCTGGCTCTTTTCGAAATCGTCGCCCCAGGCGTCCTGGGTGAGGGCCGTGATTTTGGTATGATTCTCGAGGAGGATATTGGCTTTGGATTTGCCGTCGGGTGAATCGAAAAACCGCCATCCGGCTTCCTGGAGGAGTTGATTGATCTTGATCCGCGCCCTGGCTTCTTTCTCGGCCATATCGATCCCGCCCGGTTTTTCCCATCCATTTCGTGTTGGTTACGGCATAAAGATAGGAAAAAGAAGCAAGAAAACAAGGGGAAATATCTGGCAGCTGGCGCGGCGGAATACCGGGCTAATACCCCATCACGCCGGGAGCAGCAAAGCGTCTTCGGCGCTCCTCAGTCTCTTGCGCCCACCCGGCTGCGCTGCGCAGAGTCGAGTGTGTCCGGTATCGCCTCTCTTGCGCCCACCCGGCTGCGCTGCACACAGTCGAGCGTGTCCGGTATCGCTCTGGTCACGCCATGATCGGCAGCCGGGTGCCTGGCGCAAGTTCGCGCAGAAAATCAGCGCAGGGCACGCACCGGATGCCATCGATCAGCAACCTTTCCTGGCCGCGATAGAGCAGAGAGGCGGTGCAGGAGGGATAATCCTGCCTGAAAGCTTTTAATCCGCGCAAATCTTCAGGACGCACCCGATCGGCATTTTTAACCTCAAATGCATGTATGCCGTCCTCGCCATAAAGGATAAAATCCACTTCCACTCCACCTTGCGTGCGCCAAAAACACATTTCGTGCCGGTTGCCTGAATAGGCATTCCAGGCTCTGAATTGTTGCGCGACCAATCCCTCCAGGGCAGCTCCTTCTATTTCTTCAGGACGATCCAGCGGTCCCGCCGGTCTGAGGGCGCGATAAACACCTGTATCAAAGAAATAAAACTTGGCATGCGAGATCAGGGCGCGTTTCGCCTTTTTGCTGAAGACTGGCACTTTAAAGGCCAGGAGTATGTCCTCGAGAATGCCGATATAGGATTCGACCACTTTGCGTTCCACCTGGCATTCGCGGGCAACATTGCTGGTGTTGAGAACAGAGGCGTGCGAGAAACTGGCGGCTTCCAGAAATCGCGAAAAGTTACCGACCTTGCGGGTAAGCCCCTCCAATTGCACCTCTTCGCGGATATAGAGGCTGATATAAGTGGCGAGCGTATCGACCGGCATCGGCGATGAGACCACCACTGGCAACATACCTTGATGCAAAGATTCCACAAAGGCTTTTTCCAGGGTCAATTCAGAGAGGAGAAACGGATGGAAGGTTCGCCAAAGCACCCGTCCGGCGAGCAAATCCGTGTCAAACCGTTTCAGTTTGCGGGCACTTGAACCAGTCAGGATAAATTGCCGGCCGCTTTTCTCTTCGATCAAACTGTGCACGGCGCTGAGCAGCTCTGGCACTTTTTGGACCTCATCGATGATAACAACTGACTTGCCGGGATTGCCGTGCACCAGCTCGATGATGCGCTCAGGCCGGGTGGCGAAAGTGCGAAAAACATCCGGTTTGAGCAAATCGATCCAGAGCGCATCAAGGTATTGATGCCGCAGAAAAGTGGACTTGCCAGTCCCGCGCGGGCCGAATAAAAAATAGCTTTGCCCCGGGGGGATGAACGATCTTGGAATGAATAGTTCCATATTACGCCCTAATTTGGAGTTATCTATTCCAAATTTAGGCAATATAAATGAAGAATGCAATTCAGTTTTTACTCGCCGGACGAAATTGCGGATATAGCGCCTGTCAAACACAAGTCTGTAACTTCGGGAGGTCTCAATCCCTCCGTGGTTATCAGGTCTGCTTGGGGGTAAAATTCGGGGACGAAAGCCAAAACGACCGCAAGGTCGTAGTCTCAATCCCTCCGTCGTGATTAGGTCTGCTTGGGGAAAGCACTTCAACTCTCTCCCTTCGGGGAAATTGCCTGTCTCAATCCCTCCGTGGTGATCAGGTCTGCTTGGGGTTGAAAGAGAATAAAAGCATCTCCGAGAATTGCTGGAATAGTCTCAATCCCTCCGTGGTGATCAGGTCTGCTTGGGGACATCTCGGCATGCGGCGAGGCAAAGCGCAGGCCGCGGGACCCGGCCGCGAGGATCCACGCGGCCATCGAGGCGGCCTGGCCGATGCAGATGGTGCTGACCGGGGCCTCGATACACTGCATGGCATCGATCAGGGCGAGGCCGTCGAGGACACTCCCGCCCGGACTGTTGATATAAAGATCAATTTGCTTGCCGGGGGCTTCGGCATTGAGGAGCAGCAGTTCGGCGACAAGGGGATTTACGGTGGCCGCGCTGATGGGCGTGCTGAGGAAAAGGATACGGTGGCGCAGAAGAGGATGGGATTCCATAGGTCGCTCCGGAGGATCGATTATGAGTAGGGCAGCGGGATGCGATGCTGCAGAATCAGGGCAAGGAATCTGGACATGGCGCATTAACTCCTGAATTCGTGTACGTCCGGGTCCTGGATCAGCCGGGCGGTGAGCTGGATAAAATTCTTATCCGCACCGTAGGCTTCGATATGGACCAGGAGGTGGTCCTTGCCCTTGACGATCTTGCGGCTGATGACCGTCAGGCCGGACTTTTGGAATTCGGCCGCGAGCTCCTCCACCTTCTCCGGCTTGAGCGGCAGGATGAATTCATAATTGCGGGTCTCGCGCACCAGGTCGATGCGGCGCTCGAAAAAGGGAAAGAGCCAGAGCACGACCAGCACCAGCGCCAGGGCGGAGGAAGCGAGCAGCAGCTGGCCGCCGCCGATGGCCATACCGATGGCTGCGGTCATCCAGATGATCGCCGCGGTAGTCAACCCCATGATATGGCCGCGGTCGCGCAGGATCACCCCTGCGCCGAGAAAGCCGATGCCGGTGACCACCCCAGCGGCGACACGCGCCGGGTCGCCGGAGGTGGCGAAACGCGGCGAGAGCATGGTAAAGAGCGCGGCCCCGGCGCAGATGAGAATCAGGGTGCGGAAGCCCGCCGCCTTGTCGCGGAACTCGCGCTCGGCGCCGATCAGTCCGCCGGCGATCAGGGCCGCAGCCAGTTTAACGAGATCGAATCCATCCATGGGCATCATGCCTTCCTCCCTGAAGCCTTTGGCCGGGAAGCCGCGGTCCGTGCGGCTGGCTGCGGCTCCGGTCCCGGCTCCGCTTCCGGCAGCCGGAATAACTTCGGGACAAAGCTCTTTTGCACCACGGCACCGATGATCTGCGCCAGCTCCTTGCGGCTGAGGCCAAAGACATTCTCGCCAATGTCGAAGAGCAGGTCGGTCTCGGCCTTGATGATCTCATTGTCGGAGAGGACGAGGCCGATGAGGTATTCGAGCATGCCATAGCGCTCGGCGGGATTCTCCGCGAGAATTGCCTTGACCGATTCCGCGAAAATCTTGTTGACATCGCCCTGGGCGAGGATGTGGTCGAAAAACTCCTTGGGGAAGATGGAGAATTTGGCGAGCACGGTGATGATCTGCTCCACCTCGAGAAGAGTGAGGTTCTTGTCGATGCCGGCGACGATGATGCCGGCGGCGGCGACGAAATAGGAGCGGTGCTTGTCGAGCTCCGAACTGCCCACGACCATGAGGATCCGGGTCAGCTTGCGGATGGCCTCGGCGAGTTTTTTGTCCTCCTTGCCCTGCGGCAGGCTCTTGTAAAGCCGCGACTCGGCGAAAAGCTGCAGGCACTTGATGCGCACCGGATTGATCGGGTGGCTCGAGGCGACCGCGTAGGGATTGGCCTTGAAATAGTCGAGCACCTTTTCCATCTCCGCCAGATAGACCATCGCGTCAAAAGAGATGCGGCTGGTGCTGAGTCCGGAGGAGAGCTTGATGAAGGTGTTGATGCACTGGTCGAGCCGGGGCGCGGCGATATAGCCGTAGCGGTCGGCGGTCAGCTCGGCGAGCTTGTCCCAGAGCTGGATCTTGTTCTGGAAGACGATGGGGGCGCGCTCGAAATCGGGAAAGACGAAGCGAATGATCTTTTGCAGCTGGGCGTTCTTGCTGATGAGGTGGCCGATCTCGTGGCCAAGGACGAAACGCAACTCGTCGTCGGCGAAGCGTTCGAGCAGGGCGGAATTGATGATCACCTTGTGGCTCTGGCTCTCCTCGAGGCGGGGATAGGCGAAGCAGTTGATGTCCGGCGAGTTGGAGACGAAGAACTCGACCTCCTCGGTGAATTCGAGGGTAGCGCGGACCTCCTCGCAGATGCGATGAAGGTCCGGCGCGAGGGCGGCGGTGATCTTGAAGCTGTGGCCCTCGAGCAGGGATTTGAGTTCGTCGTGATCCTGCATCACCCTGCCTTCGCGCAGGATGGTTTCGATGATGGCGCCGTCGAAGGATTCGTAGAGTTCCTGGCTGAGGGCGGCCTCAAGTTCGATGCGGATGGCGGAATGGTTCATGTCTTCTCCGTGAGATTAGAGCCAATGACTAAAGCGAGCCGAAGAGTAAATGCTCCGCAAAAAGATTCTGAAATCCCGGATCTGCCGCTGCCTCAAAGTATCCGGTTTTCGCTTGCAGTTCAAGGAGGCGGCGGGATTCTTTGCGGCTTACAACAACCATCTCCGCCCCTTTGCATGCGGCATTGCCGATGAACTTGATCTTCTCCACGCCGACCTGCGGCAGCAAACCGATGCGCAGAGCGGCTTGCGGCGAGAGGTACTGGCCAAAGGCCCCGGCCAGATAGATCTGCTCGAGGTCGGCGGGCGCCAGACCGGCGGCCTGCAGCAGCAGCTCGATGGACGTAGCAATGGCGGCCTTGGCGAGCTGGAGCTCGCGGATGTCGCGCTGGGTGAGGTGGACCTGACCGGCGAGGCGGACGGCAAGCTGATCCGGGAGGCTCCCTGCAGCCGGCTGCTTCCCGACCAGGGGATGTCCCGCCAGCAGCCGCCCGCTGGCATCGAGGGCGTCGGCATCGAGCAGGGCGGCGACGGCATCGATGAGTCCCGAGCCGCAAATGCCCTGGGCCTCCCCCCCGCCTATGACCCGGACCTCAAGATGGCCGGCAAACGGGCCCGCCGCTGCAGCGGAAGGCCGGCCGATGGCGGCGGCGTGCACCGGCTCCCCGCGCCACCAGACGCGCTCGATCGCTCCTGCGGCGGCGCGCATGCCGGCGCCGATGTGCGCCCCCTCGAAAGCGGGGCCGGCCGCCGCCGAGGTGGTCCAGACGCGGCCGCGATGACAGAGGAGGATCTCGCCGTTGGTGCCGATATCCACGGCCAGCCAGGTGCGGTCGAGACGGTCGGCGAGGGTGAGCAGCACTGCTGCGGTGTCGCCGCCGACGAATTTGCCCAGGGCCGGCAGCAGATGCAACTGCGCCGCGGGGTGCAGGTTCAGGCCGATCTCTGAGGCCGAGACCGGCGCCCAGTGACGCGCCGCTGGCACATAGGGCATCTCGGCGAGGTGGCGCGGCGGCAGGCCGAGGAGGAGATGCTCCATAACGGTGTTGCCGGCAACGACGGCCTGATAGATATCCTCCGCGTGGATCCGGACGGGCAGACTCGCAGTCCCCTTTTCCGCAGCGGGTTCCCCCGCCGCCTGGCCGGTCACGCCAGCTGCCCCGGTTTCCGCAGGCAGATCGCCGCTGACTTCTTTGGCCAGACCGGCACTCCTGGGCGCGCCCGGGCCGCGATCCGCTGTTGCGACCAGCTCCGCGATCATCTCGTTGAGCTGGCTGACGATCAGCCCCTGCAATTCGGCCGGACCGTGCGCGTTGGCGTGACCGACGCGGGCAATGACGTCCTCGCCATAACGGCGCTGACGATTGAGCTCTGCGGCCGTGGCGAGCACCCGGCCGCTCTCGAGGTCGATCAGCCGGGCCACGACGGTGGTGGTGCCGAGATCGATGGCCAGACCGCAAAGCGGCTGAGGGGTCACCTGAAAATCGCAGAGCCGGCCGTTCAGGAGGATGGCATCGCCGCGCCAGCCGCCCTCACGCAGAAGGCCCGGCAGGCGCCGCAGCAGCGCCAACGGCGGCGGCTGGGTTTCAGGCGGAAGAGCGGCAAGCAGCACTTCGAGGTCGCTGGGGCCCTGCTCGAGGGTGGGGGGATCGAGGCGCACGGAAAGGCGCCGCACCGCCGGGTCCAGCTCGACGGAGCGACCGCTGCCGCTGGCCAGGATGGTCCCCTCCGCGCCGGGCGCCACAGCAATTTCAACGGTGCAATCGGCATCCGGCTGGGCCGCGCAGGCAAGGCGGAAGCCCTGAGCGAGCTCCGCCGCGGTGAGATTTTCCTGATCAGCAGGGGTGACCGGGAGCGCGCCCGCCACGAGCCGGATGCGGCAGCGGCCGCAGAGTCCGGCGCCGCCGCAGAGCGTCTCGATCTGGAGGTCAAGGTCGAGCGCGGCGTCAAGCAGGCTGGTGCCGGCGGCGACGCGGGCAGTGCGCCCGGAGGGAAGGAAGGTCAGGGTGATGGCAGCGGGTGATGAGTCGGACATGTGGGCCCCGGTGCTGTGGAATATGGCGGTCCATGACCAGGGGTCGGCTGAAGGCGCCCCCGGTGGTGGAGGATATAGCGGTCCATGACCAGGGGTTAGCTGAAGGCGCCCCCGGTGCTGTTCAATCTGCAGTTCGGCCGCTGGCGGGTGGGCCAGCGGCGCGCCAGGCCGGCGGAACGCCTGCTGCCGGTGCCAGAGAAGCGGTAGTCACTCCGGCTCGGAGAGGCCGGTCAGGGAGCGGTGCAGCCGCATCTCGTCAAGAAAGGCATAGGGCACCCCCTGGGTGCCGATCATCATCTCACCGCGGCGGGCACCGTGGCAGTCGGAGCCGCCGGTCTCGAGCAGGCCGTTGCGCCGCGCCAGTTCGCGGTAATAGTCCACCATCTCCGGCGCATGGCGCGGATGCATGGTCTCGATGCCGTCCAGTCCCATCTCGATCAGAGCCTCGATGGCATCGATGCCGGTGCCGGTGCCCGGGTGCGCGAGAAAGGCGAGCCCGCCGCTGTTATGAACCAGGCTGATCGCCTCCTCCGCCGTCAGCTTCATCTTGGGGACATATCCCGGCTTGTTCTCTCCGAGGAATTTATGAAAGGCCTCATTGAAGGAGAAGACATAGCCCTCCTCGACCAGGATGTCGGCGATATGCGGCCGGCCCAGCGCCCCCTGTCCCGCGCGCATCTTGACCATCTCCATCGAGATCGGCATGCCGAGATGGCGCAGGCGCAGCACGATCTCTTCGGCGCGCTCAACCCGGCTCGCGCGCATGTGGGCGGCGAACTCGAGGAGCGGGATGCTGGTGACATCGTAGAGATACCCGAGGATGTGGGTCTCGCAGCCGCCATGCACCGCGCTGAGTTCGATGCCGGGGATGACCTCCAGACCGTGGCGCGCGCCGGCCGCGGCCGCCTCTGCAAAACCGGAGAGATCGTCATGGTCGGTGACGGCAATGGCCTGCAGGCCGATCCGGCTGGCATAAGCGACAATCTCGGCGGGATTCAGGAGTCCGTCGGAATAGGTCGAGTGGATATGCAGATCAATTTGGCGGCTGGAGGACAACAAGATTCCCTTTCATGGTGTAAAATCGGTGGCACCTGCGGGCTCCGGAGCTTGCATCCGACCGCGAACAGATTGGCTCAGCAAGGCCTGGCTGCCGCTCCAGAGAGCCGCACTCTCCCGGTCCGGCAATCCCTGCGTTGCCCGGCTTGAGGATGCCTGCAAGCAGGCGCGTAGTCAGCGGGTCTCATCCCGCCCACTGCTTCTCCTCTTCAGCCTGGCGGACCTTGCGCTTGCGATGGACCGCGGCCGAGACCCAGATGCTGATCTCGTACAGGATGAGCAGCGGAATGGCGAGCATCAGCTGGGTAAAGGCATCCGGCGGGGTCAGAATCGCGGCGACGATAAAGATGATGAGGATCCCGTAGCGGCGCTTGCTGCGCAGGAACTGCGGGGTCAGCAAGCCGATCAGCGAGAGAAAATAGGCCAGCACCGGCAGCTCGAACACCAGGCCGAAGACCAGCAGCATGGTGACGACGAAGGTGAGATATTTGCCGATGGTGATATTGGCCACGAGAAAATCGGACTGATAGCTGAGGAGAAATTTCAGGCCGAAGGGGATGATGAGGAAATAGGCGAAGAGTGCCCCGACGGCGAAACAGATGACGGTGAAAAAGACGATGGGCCCGACCGCTTTACGCTCCTTGGCGTAGAGTCCGGGCACGACGAAGCGCCAGAACTGCCAGGCGACAAAGGGAAAAGCCGTGACCAGGCCGGCATAGCCCGCCACCTTCAGGTAGGTCATAAAGGCCTCGGTGGGCGAGAGGAAGATCAGCTTGATGTCGCCTGGCGCAGGGTGGACCAGGAGGGCGACGATCTGATCGACAAAGAAATAGCAGATCACCGCCGCGGCGACGACGGCGAGGAGGCTCCAGATGATGCGCCAGCGCAGCTCTTCGAGGTGGTCGAGGAAGGGCATGCGCTTCTCGACGTTGGTCGGATCGCTTTGCGGGCTCTTCGGCTCCTCTGTGCTCTGGTGAGGCTCGGCAGGCGCGGCTGGAGGCGGAGCGGCAGCAGCTGCGGCCGGTGCGGAGGTTCCTTCCGCTGCCTTTTTGGGAGTGCGGCGTTTGCGCTTCGGGGCGGAGTCGCCCTCGTAGGGATAGGTATCTTTTGCGGGATCGATGGTCAATTTCTACTCGGTGTTAGTGATCAGGCCAAGGTGCAAGATATTGATTTTGGCGGATAAATGCAAGGCGAATCTGGAGGGACTGCGCGCCGGATCGAGCAGGTACTGGCTGCAGCCCCGCCAACTCGCGCCCATCTCGGGTACAGCTGGCCGCCATACCCCCCAATCTCGCACCTACCCGGGTGCGGATTGCCCCCAGACCGGCCGGCCAGCTTTTGGTCCAATCCCCGACGCGGAATAGCCGGCTGCAATAACTTGCCCCCGCCAATCTCGTACCCATCTCGGGCACAGCTGGCCACCATACCCTCCAATCTCGCACCTACCCGGGGCGCAGCTGGCCGCCCTGCCCCCCCAATCTCGCACCTACCCGGGGCGCAGCTGGCCGCCCTGCCCCCCAATCTCGCACCTACCCGGGTACGGATTGCCCCCAGACCGGCCGGCCAGC
>DAOQAG010000092.1:0-10441 GCA_035353815.1 bacterium | reverse complement strand
GCGCTGGAGCGCGAGGTGCTGGTGCAGTTCCTCGTCGAATCGGTGGTGCTCTCCTCGCTCGGCGGCCTTGTCGGCATCTTCCTGGCCCTCGGTTCTTCGGTCTTTCTGGCCACGATCCTGCGGGTGCCCTTTATCTTCAATCCGGGCATCGTCATCCTCGCCTTCATCTTCTCCGCGGCCGTGGGCGTGATCTTTGGCTATTTCCCGGCCCTGAAGGCGGCGCGCATGGATCCGATCGAAGCCTTGCGCTATGAATAGGCGGCAGGGCCTGTTTTAGCGGAATTGCTGCGGGGGTGAGGCGAACTCGTGCGAGCGGATCTCCCAGGTGGCGCCATGATCCGCCGTGGACTAAATCCAGTGCTGATTGCGGTAGTTCAGTCCGGTGAAGAGCAGGGGGCGAGAGGGTGTGCGAATAGTACCGAGGAGTAAAACTATGACCGCTGGCAGGGCACTTGTGGGGGCGTTGCAAATAGTGTAACTTGCTTGCATCATTTTGTAAATTGTTATAACGACAAGCCTTTCGAATTGTATAAAAAAATCAGACGTGTGAGAGGCTGTGCTACACCGGAGAACAACCAAGCCGGACGAACCAATACTCAGGAAAATTCAAAAACCGGGGTTTTAATAATTCTTTGAGGCTTCGGATTTCCAAGAATCAGTTCTTGAATTTTTTCAATAGTTTTGGGAGAATAAAATTGCTCCCCTGTTTCTTGATTGACTCTTGCTGGAACATTTTCAATGATAATAAATTTGCCATCCTTGAAAATAGAATAGGTCACTTTCTCATCAACCATATTTTCTTCTCTTACCATTTTATTACCTCCTGCGAATCTTTAAATCAATCCAATCATTCTTGCTGGGTTCGTACACAGTGATAATTTTGAAAATTGCACGGTTGGGTAACTGCAATGAATATGTATTGGACGATCTCCATTTGTAAATCCAAATATCAAACAGCTTGGACCGTATTTATCCTCTGGATAATCCTCTATTATTTCATCATTTAAGAAAGCCTGGCGTTTTTCCTCCACCCGGATATTCCGCAGAATAGATTGATCGGCTGCATGTTTTGAAAACTCGAAATCATCCCTCAATACTTTTTTAAATTTCCACGAGCATGTATTATTCCATATTATGTACCATTGAAAAATAATTCGAATTTTGTTAATTTGCAGGCATTTCTACCACCCAGCAACTTGGATGACACCCATCTCTTCACTCCTTTCCCTGCAACATTTAGAATCCCGGCGGACTGCCGCAGCGGCCATCGGTATTGGAGGACTAGAGGCCAACCTCGGCTGTTGTGTAAACAGCAGCGATAAGCAACTCAAACCGCCATCCAGTTTTTGAAATTCGGTCATTTCAATTTCAACAACTGAATTGCCCAGATCTGATATCTTCCGGGTTTTGGCGGGTGTCTGACTGGTGTAACGGGCGCCGCGCAGTTTACATCCGATAAACGCCTGGATGGCCTGCCCTACAATACCCTATTTATTGAACAAATCGATCGCCCACCCCAACGTCTCTCCTTCCCACCTCAGGCAATATTTCCCATCCTTACGTATTCGTTTCACTACATCTTCCCCATCAGAATCATCCGGATTCTTACTCCCTCACTCATCCGTATATGCCACTGCAACCCTACCTACCTGTCCCCGTCATGCTGGCTACTAACCGTTGCGGACTAGGGAAGGGCGAGCGCATGAAACGCCACCAGCATGATGAACGCTGACACGCCCAGGACGGCAAGCACCAGTTCTCTCTTGAACCTCAGATACTCTCCGACTTTTGCTTTCACGTAATGGGTGAGGACCTTCCAATTCATCATCACATGGACGACCGTAGCGATTAAAAAGAGAAAAGAAGCCGTGTTATGAATGGTCATGAACAGGTGGCTCGACCTGGTGGCCCCATCGTGTGAGGCAAAATGGAGCGCTATGCCGGAAGGGACCAACCATAACCCTGCGCAAAATAATGCCAGTGATGCCAACGCGCGAATATTCATTCCTGATCTCTTAGCCGATTTGTCACCCATCTCTTCACTCCTTTTTTTCTTTTTCAAAGCTAGCGGACCGCTGCAGCGGCCGCCGGCATTGGCGGGCTAGATGCCATCCTCGACTGTTATTAAAACCGCAGTGATAGACAACTCAATCCGCCATCGAGTTTTTGAAATTCGGTCATTTCAATTTCAACAACTGCATAGCCCAGATCCGCTATCTTCCGGGTTGTGATCGGATACCCGGCCGGAACAAGAACCGTATCGTTAACCCAGATGGAATTTGCGGCATAGGCTTCCTGATTCGGGACTACAATTTTATTAAGACGTGCGAACTCCGGATTATCCACAAATTCACCGCACACGACCAGGTTATTATGCTCCAGATAGGCTACGCCTGTTTTCAAATGCAGGACGTGTTCCAGTTCAATGGTCGAGCCGGTCATCCCATAGCCTTCAAGTATTTGCATGAGCTGATTCGCACCGGCCCGATTGGTTCTCCCGGAAAGGCCAATATAATAATGCCCGCCCACCATCAGCACGTCACCGGCTTCCACCGTCCCCGGCTCAATTATTTCTTCGATGTCAGAATAAAACCTGCTTACGGCTTCCCTGATCTGTGCGGTTTCGCCTTTTCTGGATGCAGCCCCGGGATGGGTTATGATGGCACAATGAGGCGTCAGCAGCGCCGTATCTTCCACAAAGGTGGAGTCGGGAAAATCCTCATCGGCAGGCATCACCGTTACATCCAGGCCGCATTCGGTCAGGGCCTTGATGTAGGATTGATGCTGGAGAAGCGCCAGCTCAGGGTCGGGCATGCCAAGATGGGCTGTGGTCAAGCCCTTTATCATACTCTTCCCGGGTGTTCTGACGATGGCGTTTGTAAACATAAATTTCAAGATCCTCCAAGTCCGATGCAGAAAATGGCTGACTTGCTTGACAAACCAGGTTAGCGATCCGCCGGATGCACCGATGCCTCACCGCGGCATCAGCGCGAATACACCCCAGAACCAGCGGCCGGACGCGGACCTCCGGGCTATTCCGGAGAGCAACTGTACTACAGAATGAATTCAGACTATTGGCCCAAGCGACCCTTGCGGCACGCCGGTTGTGCCGCAAGGATGGACAGCGCTATGCCTGCAGTGGCTTGGCTGATCGATGACGAATGAGAACCAGGGCGCTGAGAGCCGGCGTCAGGAGTATCAGGACGGCATACGGGATGAATCCCGGTTCGTTCGGATGGGGGTACTGGTCTATCAGTGCCCAACAGACGAAGGCGAGCAGGAGGATGTTGCCAGCAGCCGCAAGCCCGGAAACCAGCGCGCCTCTGGCAGGGAGGATCCTTGTCCGGGTGAGCGTAAATATCGTAAAGAGCGGGACAAGAATCAAGCAAAGCCCAAAGAAAATGTAGACCGGCTTTGTCGGCGCGCCATCGGTGGCGAGGACAAACAGGGTAAAGGCTAACGAGATGACGTTGCAGATGAGCACTAGGACTTTCATAACTCCTCCCGGGAATCCCGAAAGATTTTCAGGTGTCTCCCGTATGACCACTTGGCTGCGCGCCTGGAAAATGCGGAAGTGTAGACCGCATTGTGAGGGCATAGCAGTAGAACCAGACCGGCGCAGCTTTCTGCACACCGGCGCTGGTGGTGAGGTCAGGCGCTTGTTTCGGAATGTCTTTTCTCTGCCTCTTTTTTCAGTGCTGCAAGGCCCTGCTCCAGTGCATCACTCAATGACCTGTTCATTGGCCGGGCCAGTAGCTTGACCATCCAGCCTTCAAAGGACTCCTCGGTTCGCACTTTGGTGCCCTCTTTCTCCTCGGTAAATGTCCAGCTATGCATCGCGCGTATACCTATCGTCCGGCCTGACCAAACAATCCGCTTCGGGGCATCGACCTGTTCTATACGCGATCGGATTTTCAGGCCACCGGCCGTCCAGCGAAACTCTGTCCCCGCCGCGACCTTTCCCTGAAGATCCATTGTCTTGACGCTATCATTCCATTCAGGCCATTTTTCCAAATCGGTTAAAATGCTCCAGACCAATTGAATCGGAGCATTTATATAGGCCTCCCGCATGGCGTAGGCCGGTGCTTTTTCGTTTACCTGGATCTGAACCATAGAGCTATCCTCCCTGGACTGATGACGGCCGGTCAGCCGTAAAAACTACGCATTGGAAAATGACGCTATGTCTGAGGCCAGTCATTTGCTAAAGTATTTTACGAATGGTTTCCCTTTGAAATGGGCGTCTTGGGTCCACACGATGGCTTCATACTTGGCCGCAGTGGCCAGTATGATGCTGTCCGCCATGGGCAGCTTGAAATCCAGACTGGTTTTTGCGGCCTGAAGCGCAATGTCCTGGGACAACTCTACTATTTTCCCTTGTTTCATGACCGCAATCGCCTGAATGGCGCTGTCCTCATCCCGTTCTCGCAGCACGACCTTGAAGACTTCGTATAAACAGATGGTGGGGATGATTAAATCCTCCAATGTCTCCAAAGGTTCAAGGTACTTTTCCGCATTCTGGCCATCCGTAAAGTATTCCAGCCAGCCAGATGAGTCCAGCAGATTCATATCCGGTCCTCATCTCGATTAAAGGAGCTGTTGATTCCCTTTAAAAAGCCACGCATGGTCTTGATGTCACGCTCCGGAACCAGTTCAATACGATTGCCATACATAATGACCTGCACTTTTTGTCCGGGGAACAGCTTCATCTCCTGCCGGATTTGCTGCGGAATGACTACCTGAAATTTGGGCGATATCGTTACCCTATGCATACTACAGCTCCTCCTTCGATAAGAATATCGTATTACGATACGAAATCTTAAGGATTCATGCAATTATTTTTTGGTTTTCATAGTACTAAGCGGCGTATGACTGCCTGATGCACCAAGCGGCAATTCCGGCAATGTAGTACTGTAATTTGTCATTTCTTGCAGACTGAAAGACAGGCAATACACCGTCATTGATGACAGGCGGCCATCTTCAGCTATGGCAAAAGTGATCGGAGCTTCAATGAGCCCTACAAAAAAGCGCAATCCAGCGTAGTCCAGCTTTTCAGCATTTGATCCAGCCCTGGGCCAGGCTCAAGGTGATCACCTCCTGGAAAAGCCCAGTGATATGGTACCCAGCAAAGTCCGTCCAGAAAGCGAGCCCTCCCTTCTCCGTAACGCACCGGTAATCGCACGCCAGGGCTTTGTTCTCCGAACAAAGGTCAATCATCTTCCAGAGCATGATGAGTTCTATGACATCCCCACCCTCTCCAGTGGAAGTGAAAAGGAGTTTGTACCATTCGAACTGAAGCCGGTTCTTGAAGTAAGTGACGGCCTCATCGAAAAATTGGTCCGAGAGGAGGTCGCAGGATCCGCAAGCCGTAAATTGAACCTGGAAATCCGCCAGTCTGGTCCGGTACGTCTGCTTCAGGGCATCGAGAAATCCGTCCCGAAAGGAGATCAGACTGCGGCAGTTGGCCGTGAGGGATCGCACCTCGGGCTTGTCATAGATCTCCGCGATCCGGGCGGCCATAGCTTCCCAGGTCCCGCTTCCATAGTGTTGATTGACCGCCTCGATCAGATATTGTTTCTCCACCTGGTCCAGCACTATTTTGCCATACATCCAGTACCGGTGGTAGGTCGCGGTTGCAGCCAGGACGCCCCCATTCATGCTGTCGGGGAGTATCAGAGTCCATTTGTCGACTTCTTTGTCATAGGCAAAAATACAGGCTATTTCGCCCGTCTCAACCTTCATCCCCGCGACCGGGAAATAAAAGTTCATCCGCAGATTGTAGGGGGGATCGTAGCCGGTATTCAGGCTGAGGACCGTGCGCCGGTCCTGCCACTGGATGAATCCGGCGGGAGTATAAGGAACAAGACCATAACCATCCTCGATCCAGCTGCTGCAGCCCTCTTACGATAAAATAACCAACCGTAACTGGATAGTCAAGCAGTATAGCGTCACATGAAGAAAACAGATGGCGCCCGATCAAGAATCGGGAAAAATTCGCATCCTTCCAGACAAAGGACTTGCTCCCCTTTACGCAAAAGGCTATATTAAGGCAACAAAACAGAGGATCCGGCGTTCCCGTTACTACCATGAAAACCTCTATCCATAACGGCACCCTTGTCTTCGAGGATCATCTCGAGCAGGCCGACCTGCTCATCGAGGAGGGCCGCATCGCTGCCATCGCTCCGGCTGGAGCGTTCCCGCAGGCCGGGCGCATCCTGGATGCCACAAGCTGCGCCATCCTGCCGGGCTTTATTGACCTGCACACTCATATCGACGACGTCATCGGCGGCAAGAGGCTCGCCGATACCTGGCGGAGCGGCTCGCAGATCGCCCTGCAAAACGGCATCACCACCCTCTGCTCCTTCATCACACAAGGCCGTGAGGAATCGCTGAGCAGCGCCATCGCGCGTGGGCAACAGAAGGCGGCGGGGACGAGCTTTTGCGACTATGGCTGGCACCTGACGCCGACCCGATTCGACGCCGCCGGCTGGCGGGAGATCGAAGCAGCTATCGGCGCGGGCTTTTCCACCTTCAAGTTCTATACCACCTACCGCGAAGCCGGACTCTATTCGTCCTATGCGGAGCTGGAGGAGCGCATCGGCCGGCTGCACAGCCTCGGCGGCCGGGTCCTCATCCACTGCGAGGACGACGCCATCCTGGAGCGGGCGCGGCAGGGGGAGATGGCAGCTGGTATTGACGCAGACTTGCCGGGAAGCGCATCCGCAGCGGTGGACTGGAGCGATCCGCGCAGCCATGCCCGGGTCCGGCCGGCCGAGGCAGAGGTAACGGCCATCCGCCGCCTGATCGAAATCGCACGGCGCACCGGAGCGCAGCTCCATATCGTTCACGTTTCGACTCCGGAAGGAGCGGCGGCGATCCGGCAGGCCGGGGAGGCCCGGGTCACCTGCGAGACCTGTCCACAGTATCTGTTTCTCGACGAAAGCTGGCTGGGACGGCCGGACGGCCGGCGCTGGATTTGCGCGCCCCCGCTGCGTCCAGAGGCATCACGGCGCAAGCTGGCGAAGATGGTCCGCGCCGGCGGGGTCGACTGTCTGGCCACCGATCACTGCGCCTTCACCCGAAGGGACAAGGAGTCCGGTGGTGGTGACATCCGCTGCACCCCGGGCGGCGTGGCGGGCATCGGCGCCCTGGTCCCCCTGGCCTTCCGTCTTTATGAGGAGGAGGAGAGCGGAGCGGCTCTCATTCAGATCGCCCGGCAGCTCGCGGCAGCGCCGGCGCGCGTCATCGGCCACTATCCGTACAAGGGGAGCCTTCAGGTCGGCGCTGACGCCGATCTGGTTGTGCTCCGCAGCGGCGGTCCGGAGCGATCCATATGCTCGAGCTTGGCCGATGCCTTTGAAACCTATCCCGGCATGAAGACGACCCTGGCCATCCGGGCGCTCTTCTTGCGCGGCCGGCTTGTCGTGGAGAACGGGGAGATCCTCGAGCCGGATACTCCCGGAGGTGCATGGCTATGTCAGAAATGAGGGAAAAGGGCTGGCGCAACGACGGCACCGCCAAGGTGACTGGACGGGCCAAGTTCACCGGCGATCTGAAATTCGCCGGCATGCTTCATGCCGTCCCGGTCTATGCCGATCACGTCCATGCCGTGCTGACCGGCATCGACACGGCGGAGGCTGAAAAAAGCCCCGGGGTGCTCCGGGTGCTGACCCACCGGGATGTGCCGGGCGCGAACCGCTTCGGCCAGATCATCCGCGATTTCCGCATCTTCGCCGATGACCGCATCCGCTGCCACGGCGAGGTCGTCGCGGTGGTCGTCGCCGAAACCCGCGCGCAAGCCCTCGCCGCCGCACCGCTGGTGCGCGTTGCGGCCGAGGAGCGGCCCGCCCTGCTCGATCCCGAGGAGGCGATGCGGCCGGATGCGCCGCTCATCCACGAGAGCCACGGCAGCAACATCATCAACACCCACCGCGTCCGCCGCGGGGATGTCGGCCGCGGCTTTGCCGAGGCCGATCTGGTACTCGAAAGAGCCTTCACCACCCCGTTCATCGAGCACGCCTACATGGAGCCCGAGGTCAGTATCGCTCTCCCCCGCCCCGACGGCACGATGGAGGTTTACGGCAGCATGCAGCATCCCTTCAGCACCCGCCGCTTCGTCGCGGCCTGTCTTGGCCTCCCCCTCGCCGATGTCGAGATCATCGGCACCCCCCTAGGCGGCGGCTTTGGCGGCAAGGACGACACCGCGGCAATCGTCTGCGCCCGCACCACCCTGGCAGCCCGGCTGCTCAATCGGCCGGTCAAGATGGCCTATTCCCGGGAATGGTCGATCCGCGAGAGCTACAAGCGCCATCCCTACCGGGTCTATTATAAAATGGGACTGACCCGCGCGGGGCGGATCACCGCGGTCGACTGCCGGATCATCGCCGATGGCGGGGCCTACTGCTCGGTCACCCCCTGGGTGACCTGGCGTTCGACGGTGCAGTGCTGCGGCCCCTATGTAGTCGAAAACGTTCACTGCGACACCATCGGAGTTTATACCAACAATCCCGTCACCGGGGCGATGCGGGGATTCGGCTCGCCGCAGATGAATTTCGTCATCGAATCGCTGATCGAGGAGGCGGCGGAGAAGCTGGGGATGTCCGGGATCGCGCTGCGGCGCATGAATATGGTGCGCCAGGGCAGCGTCACCATCACCGGTCAGAAGCTGGAAGGGCACACGGTCGCGATGGAGCAGGTGCTGGATCAGGTTCTGAAGGAGATTGATTACGAGAGCAAGCTGGCGCGCTGCAGCCGGGGGCACGGGCAACGCTCAGGTTCAGGATCTCAAAGCGCAAGCAGCGGGATCGAGCCGGTTGGAAGCGTGGGCGCCGAAGGGGTCCATTCAGGCGGCAGCCAAGCCGGCGAAGTGAGCAGCGCGAATGCGCCCGATGACGATGCGGATGAGCTTTACGGCATCGGGCTGGCGATGAGCTATCGTGGGGTCAGCCTCGGGGCCGAGGGGGTCGATTTCTGCGCCGCCATCGTCAATGTCCAGGCGGACGGCTCGGTGCTGCTCGAGGCGGGGGTGCACGAAAACGGCCAGGGCGCCGAGGCGGCCATGGCACTAATCCTGGCGCGGGAGCTGGGGATCGATCTGGAGAAGATCCGCTACCGGCGCTCCTCGACCTCAGTGATCCCGGACAGCGGCACTACCGTCGCCTCGCGCGGCACGATCATGGGCGGCGGTGCCGTCGCCCTGGCAGCGCGGGAGCTGAAGCAAAAGATAGCAGCCTTCGCCGCCCCGGAACTGGCCTGTGCCCCCGAGGAGATCGTCTTCGCAGCCAACCAGCTTGCCGGGCCGGGAGGCCGCTCCCTCCCCTTTGCGGAGGTGATCCGGAGGATGTTCCAGAAACAGCAGTTTCCTTATGCCCTCGGGGTTTACCGCGCCCCGCAGGTGACCTGGGATGAAGAGACGGGCCAGGGCAACGCTTACTTCACCTGGGTCTACGGCTGCCAGGCGGCGGAGCTGACGGTGAATCGCAAGAGCGGTAAGGTCCGGCTGCTCAATGCGGTGGCCTGCCATGATATCGGCAAGGCAGTCAACACCACCATGCTCCTCGGCCAGATCTATGGCGGGATCGCGATGAGCACCGGCTATGCGCTGCACGAGGATCTCCAGATCGCCGGGGGGAGGATCGCCCATACCAATCTACAGCGCTACCGCATCCCGCGCGCGGGTGATCTGCCGGAAATGACGGCGATGATCGTCGAAAATCCCGATCCGGTCTCGCCCACCGGCGCCAAGAGCATCGGCGAACCGGCCAACGAGATCATGGCCCCGGCGATCGCCAATGCCATTTATCAGGCGACAGGGGTGCGCTATCGCAGCCTGCCGATCAGGATCGATGCAGCGAAAGCGCCCGGCGAGGGACAGAAACGAGGTGAGCAATGAAGGTGACGGTCAATGGCATCATCCGTGAAGTCGCGCCGGAGCAGGCCGGCAAACGGCTGCTTGAGTGGCTGCGCGAGGATCTCGATCTGACCGGGGCCAAGGCGGGCTGCGAGACCGGGGCCTGCGGGGCCTGCACGGTGCTGGTCGATGGCCACGCGGTCAAATCCTGCATGAAACGGGTCGAGGAGGCCGCTGGCGCGGAGGTGCTGACGATCGAGGGACTGGCGGCAGCGGATGGGACGCTGCATCCGCTGCAGCAGGCCTTTCTCGATGCCGGGGCGGTGCAGTGCGGCTTTTGCACGCCGGGGATGATTCTCAGGGCGCATGCGCTGCTGCTGAAGAACCCGGCGCCGGGCAGGGAGGAAATCCGGCGGGCGATCCATGGCAATCTCTGCCGCTGCACGGGGTATCAGCAGATCATCGATGCGGTGGAGTTGGCGGCGCCCTGTTATAGAAAATAAAATCAAAAACTAAAAGCTATATCTCACGGAGACACAGAGGCACAAAGAAAACAAAAAGCAGCCTCTCACCAAGACTCGAAGCCACAAAGAA
>DAOQAG010000091.1:5358-10627 GCA_035353815.1 bacterium | reverse complement strand
CGCAGATACATCTCGTACCCACCCGGGCGGAATACACGCGCAGGTTGCGAAAGGTTGCATATGAAAATCCTCTTTGCCAATACCATACAGATGTTCGGCGGGGGCGAGGTCTGGATGCTGCGCGCGCTCGAGGCCCTGCGCCGGCGCGGCCATACCGTCGCGCTTCTCTGCCGCCCCGGCACCGAGGTCGGCCGGCGCGCCACGGCCCTCGGTCTGACGGTGCATTACCTCGCCGTGCGCGGGGATTTCGGACCGGTCACGATCTGGCGCGCCGCGCGCCTGCTGCGCCGCCACCGCTACCAGATCGTCCTGACCAACATGGACAAGGAACTGCGCTTCATGGGGCTGGCCGCCCGGCTCGTCGGCGGCTGCCGCGTCATCGCCCGCCGTGGCATCGACTATCCGCTCAAAAACCGCCTGCGCTACCGCTTCAGCTATAACGGCCTCGCCGCCGCGGTTATCGCCAACTCGCAGGCTACCAAACAGGCCCTGCTGCGTAACGCCCCCTGGCTCGATCCGGAGCGGGTGCACGTCATCTACAACGGCATCGATCCGGCGCCTTTTCTGGCGCCGGGGGACGGGAACTTTCGCCGCCGCATCGGCGTAGAACCGGACGTTCCATTGATCGGCTTTGTCGGCCAGCTTGATGAGCGCAAGGGAATGAAGACGCTTCTGCCGGCGTTTCAGATGCTGCAGGCGCGGCTGCCGGCCTGCCGTCTGGTCCTGGTCGGCGAAGGGCCGCTGCGCAGCTGGATCGAAACCTGGCGCCGCGAGCACGGCCTCGAGGAGGCGATCGTGCTGGCGGGATTTCACGCCCGCATCGAAGAGGTCATGCGCGACATCGACGTTCTGGTGTTGCCGTCGCTCTGGGAGGGATTCGGCATTGTCCTGATCGAAGCGATGGCGGCGGGCAAACCCTGCGTCACCACGCGCATCAGCTCGATGCCGGAGATCGTCGTCGACGGCGAGACTGGCCGGGTGGTGCCGGTCGAGGAGAGCGGCGCGCTGGCCGAGGCCCTCTTCGCGACCGCCGGCGACCGGACGCGCGCGGCGCAATGGGGCGAGGCCGGACGCCGCCGGGTGCAGGCGCACTTTACCCTCGACCGGATGGTCCACCAGCTCGAGGCGTTGTTTGATTCGCTCCTACAGGCGGGATGAACGGTGAAACCCTGGAACCGATTCGAGCAGTTTTTTAAACATCATCAGCTGAAATTCCTCGGCCGCCTTCTCGGTGTTGCCGAGATGCCACCGGCGCAGATCGATCCAGCCGCCATCCGCCGCATCCTGGTGGTCCGGCAGCACGACCAGCTCGGCGATTTCCTTCTCGCCACACCGGTTTTCAAGGCACTGCGGCAGCGTTACCCCACCGCCCATATCACGGCGGTGACGCGCGGCTATACCGCGCAGGCGGCCAAGGCCAACGAGTTTCTCGACGCCGTCGTCCCCATCTATGAGCACGGCGGCGACTGGACCCTGGCGCGCGCCGCCGCGGTGCTGCGATTGCTGTGGAACAAGGCGGACCTGACGATCGTTCTCAATACGGTCAGCCATTCGCTCACCAGCGATCTCATCGCCCGCCTCGCCACCCGCGGGATCATTGTGGGCTCGGAGCATCTCCGCTTCAAGGGCACGTCGCGCAACTTTTTTTATCATGTCAATGCGCCCCGGCCGGAGGAGGTGCGTCATCAGAGCGCGCGCAATCTCGATATCCTTCAGCCGCTCGGCATCGCGGGCGGGGATTTGCGGGAACATCTGTGCCTTCGTCCCGAGGAAACGGCATGGGCCATCGCGCATCTGCGCCAACTCGGCCGCGAGGAGGGCCGGCCCCTGATCGCCATCCACCCCGGGGCCGGCAAGCTGGCAAACCGCTGGCCTGCGACATGCTTTGCCGCGGCTGCCAATGCCCTGGCCAGCGAGTTCGGGGCCCAGATCTATGTAACCTGGGGCAGGCGCGAGCAGGATCTCGGGGAAGAACTGCTGGCTGCCCTCGAGCAACCGCCCCTGCACTCCAATCATGCGGAGCTCCGCAAGATGGCGGCGCTGCTGGCGGCGGCCGATCTCTTCCTCTGCAACGACACCGGCGTCATGCACGTCGGCGCTGCCGTCGCAACCCCGCTGGTGGCGGTTTTCGGCCCGACCGATCCCGCCCAATGGAAACCCTGGGGGGACAAATTCATGGCCGTGCGTGCCGCGGACCATCTCTGTACTTCGGTTACGCTCGATGATCTGCTGCAGCCGGCGCGGCGCCTACTAGGGACAATATCATATAAGTAAATTATTAACAAGAAAATAGATATAAATATTTGTCCGGATCACTGAACGTTTTTCGCGAAAAAAAGAATTGCATTTATGGTTTCCATTCCATATTTTTGGGCGATTTTTAACCGGCTAATCACGGATTAACACTGAGGTAAAAATGGCTGCAAAAAAGTTTGACGACGACGAGGATTTGAACGAAGAATCCCTCCCTGAGGACGAAGAGGAGGAAGAGGAGGAGGTCGCCGATCAGGATCCCGATGAAGATGAGCTCGAAGATATCCCCGACGAGGAAGTAGAAGTCGAGGACGAGGAGGAGTGGGACGATGAGTTCTGGGACGATGACGACGAGGATTGGGAGGACGATGAGGAGTGGGACGAGGAGGACGAGGAAGATTGGCTGGATGGCACTCCGGAGTGGGAAGGAGATGATGACTGGGAATAATCCCCTCCCCTGAGCCGTCACCCCCGCTCCAGATCCCGCGCTGGCCGGTTTTATCGCGCCCGGGCGCTGTTCCCCGGGGAGGCCAGCCTTGTCACAGAGTCCAGAGGGTGCGGCACGCGCCGCACCCTGTTACCAAGCCCGGAAGCCGCTGGCCCGGGCTTTTTCGTCCCCGGTGCCGCAGCCGGGCCGGCAAGAGAGAGGAAGCAGCCTTGACACCATCCGCACCGCGTACCGCCGCGGAGAGGAGACCGGATCCCGGATCGATCCGCAGAATCCTGATCATCAAGCTCCGTGCCGTCGGCGATGTCGTGCTTTCGACGATCGTGATCGACAACCTGCGGCGGGCCTTCCCCGCGGCGGCAATCGATTTTCTCACTGAAGAGGCCTCCCGCCAGGTGGTCTCCGGCCATCCCCAGCTCGACGAGGTGGTGGTGCTGGAACGCAAGGCCATCGCCCGCCTGGGCGCGGCCGCCCGGCTGGCCGCCCACCGCGATTTTCTGCACCGCATCCGCGCGGCCCGGTATGACCTCGTCTTCGACTTTTTCGGCAATCCCCGCAGCGCCCTGCTCACCTGGTGGAGCGGCGCCGCCTGGCGGATCGGCTATGATTATCGCGTGCGCCGCAATGCCTACACGGTGGTCGTCCCGTCGCGCGCCGCCACCGTGCACGAGGCGGAGTGGCATCTCGATGCCCTCTCCCGGCTGGGCATCCCGGTGGTGTCGCACCATCTCTCCTTTGCCATGAGCCCCGAAGCAGTGGACAAGGCCGCCCGCTTTTGGCGCGAGGCCGGGCTCGAAGGGGCGCCGGTCCTGGCGCTCAATTTCTCCGGCGGCTGGGTCGCCAAACGCTGGCCGCTCGCCCGCTTCGCCGAACTCGCCGGCCGCCTGGTACCGCTCTACCGGGCGCGCATCCTGGTCATCTGGGGGCCCGGCGAACTGGAGCAGGCGCAGCAGCTGGCGGCGCTCGCCCCGGTCCCGGTCACCCTGATCCCCGCCGCCGATCTCAAGGAGCTGGCCGCCCTGCTGCAGCGCGTCGATCTGATGATCAGCACCGATTCCGGTCCGATGCACATCGCCGCCGCCGTGGGCACACCCTGCGTGGGCTTGTTCGGTCCGACCAATCCCCACCTGCAGGGGCCCTATGGCCCGGGGCATCAGATCGTCACCGTGCCAGGACTGGGCTGCCTCGGCTGCAACCGCACCGCCTGCGATCACATCCGCTGCATGGCGGAGCTGAGCGTCGGCCAGGTGCTGGACGGGGTGGCGCGCGCCGCGGCCGCCCTGCCGGTACTGCGAAAGGAGTGAGATGAGCGCAGAGAACCAAACCCGCAGCGGCGATACATCGGGCGCGGAGATTTTCCCCCTGCACGCCGCCCTCGAACGCCTCGATGCGCGTACCTCGCAGCAGGCCCTGGAGCTGGCGGAGGGCCGCGCGGTCGGCTGTGCCGGATTTCTGTGGCGGCCCCTGGGCCGGTTTGTGCGCGCTGGCGTGGCCGAGGGCCGGCTGCTGCAGGGATTCTCCGGCTTTTGCATCGCCTGGCTCGCGGCCCTGGAGGTGATGCTCCTCAACATGAAGATCTGGCATTTGCAGCGCCACCACGACGAGCGCGCCAGCTGGGGCGGGCGGATACGGCCATGAGCACCCTCTCGGTCATCGTGATCACCCTGAACGAGTCGCGGCACATCACTGCCTGCCTCGAGAGCGTCGCCTGGGCCGACGAGATCATTGTCGTCGACGCCGAGAGCAGTGACGATACGGTTGCGCTGGCGCGGCGATTCACGCCCAGGGTCTTTGTCGAAAAATTCCGCGGTTACAGCGGTCAGAAGAACTTTGCCCTCGACCAGGCCCGCGGGGAGTGGGTGCTCTGGCTCGATGCCGATGAGCGCGTCACCCCCGAGCTGGCCGCCGAGATCCGCCGCACCATCGCTGCCGCGGACGCCTGCGCCGGTTATGAGATGCCGCGCAAGGCCTTTTTCCTCAGCCGCTGGATCCGGCACTGCGGCTGGTATCCGGGCTATGTACTCCGCCTCTTCCGCCGCAACCGGGGACGCTTCGATGAGCGCCAGGTCCACGAAACCCTGCAGCTCGAGGGCGACCGTGGCCGGCTGAACGGCGATCTCGAGCATTATACCGACGACTCGCTCGAGCACTACTTCCACAAGTTCAATACCTATACCACCCTGGCGGCCCGGGAGCTCGGCGCCGGCCGGCGGCGCTTCGGCATGGCGAGTCTGCTTTTGCGGCCGGTGCACGCTTTTGTCAAGATGTACCTTTTCAAGGGCGGCTTTCGCGACGGCATGCACGGCCTTGTGCTCTGTCTGCTGTCGGCGCACTACGTCGCGGCCAAGTACGCCAAGGTTCTCGAGCGCCAGCGCAGCGAGGCCTGAGCGAACCAGTCTGTGGTTTGCCGGCTCTATCCGCCTCTACCGGGCCAGCATCGCCAGCGCGGAGAAAGTATCTTGACACCCCCAAAAAACTGGCTCCCACCCGGCTGTAATATAATTAAAAATAGTTGGTTACTGGTTTTAAAAACTTGTAACGTATGCGGCGCGAGATGTCAGGTGGGAA
>DAOQAG010000091.1:0-5258 GCA_035353815.1 bacterium | reverse complement strand
CAAGATTTCGGGGGTACACGGGACGAGATGTCAGGTGGGAACAAGATTTCGGGGGTACACAGGACGAGATGTCAGGTGGGAACAAGATTTCGGGGGTACACGGGACGAGATGTCAGGTGGGAACAAGATTTCGGGGGGTACCCCGGCGAAATTATCACTTGAACCTTTTCTGCAAATCCCTTACATTACAACGTAAAGCCCATTGCTCCCTATCCGGATTCCATTGCAGCGATCGCCACGGAGGCCTTTGACCATGAATTTTAAAGTCGATACCCAAAACAATACCTATATCTTCCGGCTCAGGGAAGAGCGCCTGAATGCCCGGATTGCACCGGATCTCAAGGCCCAGCTGCTCCTGCTCATCGGTGACGAGACCGGCAACAACATCCTGCTCGACCTGACCAAGGTCAAATTCGTCGACTCGTCGGGACTGGGCGCCCTGCTGCTCGGGCTGCGCCAGGCGCACGCCAATGAGCGCCAGTTCGCCCTGCTCGGCACGCAAAAGCGGGTGAGCAGCCTCATCCACATCGCCCAGGTCAGCACTGTGCTGATCAGCTACACCGACGAGGCGGAAGCCCTGGCCAAAATGGAGGACGGAGCCTGATTTTTCGTCACGTTCGCCGGAAATAAAAAAGCCCACCCTTCCAGCGGAAGCGTGGGCTTTGTCGTATCCAGCCGGATCTCAGGAGCAGCCGTCGGTGCTGCCGCAAACGAGGCACTTGTGGCAGGCGCCGTTGCGCACCATGATCGAGCCGCAGTTGTGGCAGGGGGGCGCGTCGCTCTGTTCGACAAAGACCTTGTCTTCGCGATCGCGCTGGCTCTGCGGCGTGGTGGATTTGAAACCGTCGATCTCGACGGGCTTTTCGTCATCCGAGACGCGCTGGGTCAGATATTTCTGCTCCAGCCAGCGGAAGATGTAATCGGCGATCGATTTGGCGAAATGGATCGAGGGATTGGGCGTCCAGCCATAGGGTTCAAAGTGGGTATAGCTGAACTTGCGCACCAGCACCTCCAGGGGCACGCCGTATTGCAGGCTGATCGAGATGGAGGTGGCGAAGGCATCGACCAGGCCGGAGATCGCCGAGCCGGTTTTAGCCATGGTGACAAAGATCTCACCCGGCCGGCCGTCGTTGTACTCGCCGACGGTGATATAGCCTTCGTGGCCGGCGATGGAGAACTTGTGGGTGCAGGAGCGCCGTTCATCCGGCAGGTGGCGGCGCAGGCCGGTGAAGGCGCTCTCCTTGTTCTCCTGGATCTCGCTACTCTTGGTGGACATCGGCTGCGAGCGTTTGGAGCCGTCACGGTAGATGGCGATGGATTTGAGCCCGAGTTTCCAGGCTTCCATATAGACCGACGATATATCTTCGACCGTACAGTCGTGGGGCATGTTGACGGTCTTGGAGATAGCGCCCGAGAGGAAGGGCTGTACGGCGGCCATCATCCGCACATGACCCATGTAATGGATGAAGCGGTTGCCGTTGAGGGGAACAAAGGCGCAGTCGAAGACCGGCAGGTGTTCCGGGCTCAGGTAGGGCGCCCCTTCGATGGTGTCCTCGCGTTCCAGATAGGCGATGATTTCGCTGACCTGCGGGTCGGGATAGCCGAGGCGGTGTAAGGCCGGCGCGATGGTGTTGTTGACCAGCTTGAGTTTGCCGCCGCCGACGAGGCGTTTGTACTTGACCAGGGCGATATCGGGCTCGACACCGGTGGTGTCGCAATCCATCATGAAACCGATGGTGCCGGTGGGGGCGAGGACGGTGACCTGGGCGTTGCGGTAGCCATAGCGCTCGCCCATTTCGTGAGCATCGTTCCAGACCTCATTGGCAGCGTCGAGCAGGGCCGCGGGCGCCAGCTCCGGATCGATCTCTTCCAGGGCGGCGCAGTGCTTGCGGATGACGCGGAGCATGGGTTCGCGGTTCTTTTCGAATTCAGCGAAGGGCCCCATGGCGCTGGCGGTGATGGCCGAGCTGAGGTAGGCCTGGCCGGTCATCAGCGCCGTGACCGCAGCCGCCAGGGCGCGCCCCTGGGCGCTGTCGTAGGGCAGGCCATAATACATCAGCAGGGCGCCGAGATTGGCATAACCGAGCCCGAGGGGCCGGAAGAGATGGCTGTTGTGCGTGATCTTGTCGTTGGGGTAACTGGCATTCCCGACGATGATCTCCTGGGCGATAATGAAGAGATGCACCGCGCGGCGAAAGGCTTCGACGTCGAATTCGCCGCTCTCCTTGACGAATTTCAGCAGGTTGAGCGAGGCGAGATTGCAGGAGGAGTTGTCAATGAACATGTACTCGCTGCAGGGATTCGAGGCATTGATCGGCGCCGATTGGGGGCAGGTGTGCCAGTCATTGATCGTGGTATGGAACTGGATGCCGGGATCACCGCAGACATGCGCCGCGTCGGACATCATCCGGAAGAGATCGGCGGCGCGATGGCTCTCGACCACATCGCCGTTGGTCACCGCCCGCGTCTGCCACAGGCCGTCCATCTTGACCGCTTGCATAAACTCCTCGGTGACACGGACGCTGTTGTTGGAATTCTGGAAAAAGACCGAATTATAGGCCTCACCGCCGAAGGAGCCGTCATAGCCCTGTTCGATCAGCGCCCAGGCTTTCTTTTCCTCATTCGCCTTGCAATTGATATATTCGACGATATCGGGATGGTCGATATTCAGGATCACCATCTTGGCCGCACGCCGGGTCTTGCCGCCGGATTTGATCACGCCGGCAAAGGCATCATAGCCGCGCATGAAGGAGACAGGCCCTGAGGCGATGCCGCCCGCCGAAAGCCTTTCCTTTGAGGAGCGCAGGGGCGAGAGATTGGAGCCGGTGCCGGAGCCGAATTTGAAGAGCATCCCTTCGGTCTTGGCGAGATCGAGGATGGACTCCATGGTATCTTCCACGGCGTTGATGAAACAGGCGGAGCACTGCGGATGCTCCTCCACGCCCATATTGAACCAGACCGGGCTGTTGAAGGAGGCCTTCTGGTTGACCAGCAAATGCGTCAACTCCCATTCAAAGGTCTGGGCATCCTGCAAGGTGGCAAAGTACCCCGACTGCTCCCCCCAGCGCGCGATGGTCTTGACCACCCGGTCGATCATCGTCTTGATGCTGGTTTCCGGGGTACTGGAGTTTTTGTGGGTATGGAAATACTTGGAGGCGACAATGTTGAGTGCGGTCTGGCTCCAGGTCACCGGGGCTTCGATGTTCTCGCGCTCAAAGATGACCTCATTCTTGTCGTTGGTGATCGAAGCGCTCCGGAATTCCCAGGTCAGCTCATCATACGGGTGCGTGCCCGCGCGCGTGAAGAAACGGGGAATGCTGAGCCGCTCCCGTTCCTTGGGTCCCTCCGGAAAGAGGGTCGGTTCCACATCCATCAGCGCCATCTGGTCCGACTTGCCATACTCCTTCATACCAACTCCTCGTGAAAAAAAGACAACAATCCCCCGCACGCCGGGTCCAGCGCTTTGTGAAGCGTATTTATTTTATTGGATTTTCAGGTTGTTAAGGCAGAAGCCCCCGATCCCACGGTTCGGTTGCTGACGCATGGGGGGCAACGACTTGGCTGCGCATCGAAGTTGCTGATTTGTCTGCTGCACTGTCAATTTAGAAAATCAGGGGGCCATTGTCAAGCGAAAATATCAATATTTTGTAGATATTTTGAGGATAACATCAACCTATAGTAGTCATTGAAGTTGCAGGGAATAATCCATCCTGCCGGACTGTTAAGCCGAATGGATGAAAATAGCTTGCTTTAGGGGCAAGTAATCCGTAAATTTTCCTTCAATTAGGTTTTCCTCGGAGAAAGAGCACGGCAGTGTTGCAAAACGGTTCGAGCGCGATCGATCAGCACTATATGGCCCGCGCCCTGGAGTTGGCGGAGAAGGGGCGGGGGATGGTGAGCCCCAATCCGATGGTGGGTGCCCTTCTGGTCAAGGAGGGGCGGATTATCGCCGAGGGCTGGCATCAGCGCCTGGGCGGGGCGCACGCCGAGATCAATGTGATCGATCTGGCCGGCGAAGCCGCCGAGGAAGCCACACTCTATGTCACGCTGGAGCCGTGCTGCCACCAGGGGCGGACTGGCCCCTGCGTCGAGCGGATTTTCAGCGCCGGCATCGTGCGGGTGGTTGCGGCGATGCAGGACCCCAATCCCCTGGTGAACGGCAAGGGATTCGCCTGGTTGCGCACCCGGGGGATCGAGCTGACTACCGGGGTGATGGAGGCGGAAGCCGCCACGCTTAATGCCGGCTATTGCACCTGGATCACCCTCGACCGTCCCCTGGTGACCCTCAAGGTCGCCCAGAGCCTCGATGGCCGCATCGCCACCAGCACCGGGCACTCCAAATGGATTTCCTCGAAAGAGAGCCGCATCGAAGCCCATCGCCTGCGTTCCCGTCACGACGCTTTGCTCATCGGCATTAACACCGTCCTTGCCGACGATCCCCAGCTGACGGTGCGCCTGGTCGAAGCGGTTTCGCCGCATCGCCTGGTGCTGGACAGTCACCTGCGCGTGCCCCTGGATGCGCGGATAATCGCCGATTCGATGCCGCATCGGACTACGATAGTCACCACGCCCGTCGCCTCGAAGGAAAAAATCAGCCGCATCCAGGAAAAGGGCGCTTCGGTGCTGGTGCTGCCGGAGGATGAGCGCGGCTGGGTGGATCAGCAGGCCCTCTGGCGCAAGCTGGCCGAGACCGGCTGCACCTCGGTCCTGATCGAGGGTGGCAGTGTGGTCGCCACCGCCTGCCTGAAGACCCATGCCGTCGACCGGATCGCCCTCTTCATCGCCCCCAAGATCATCGGCAGCGGCATCGACGCGATCGGCGACCTTGGCATCCGCGCCCTCCCCACCGCGATCCAGATCGAGGAGATGAAGGTCGATATCCTGCCCGTGGATATTCTCGTGCAGGGCCAAGTGCGTTATCTGGATTGAGGCCCCCCGTGTTCACCGGATTGATCGAAGAAATCGGCCGCATTGAGGCGATCACGCCCCTCGGCGCAGGCCGGCGCATCGGTATCGCCGCCGCCCGTGTGCTGGAGGGGCTGGCCGCCGGCGACAGCGTCGCCGTCGACGGCGTCTGCCTGACCGTCATCGGCCAGAGGGAACGGACCTTCGCGGTGGAGGCGGTGGCCGAATCGCTGTCGCGTACCACGCTGAAAAACCTGCGGGGCGGGGAGGAGGTCAACCTCGAGCGCGCCCTGCTTGCCTCCAGCCGCCTCGGCGGCCACTTTGTGCAGGGCCATGTCGATGGCGAAGGCGAG
>DAOQAG010000090.1:9071-11291 GCA_035353815.1 bacterium | reverse complement strand
GGTAACTCCTTGCTCAACTCCGACTGCGGCCGCACGGTGGCGCGCATGACCCAGGTCATCGACACCCCGGCCAAGGCCGCGCGCGGCTATGGCTGGGTCGTCAAACAGGGACAATCCTGGGTCGGCGGCGACCTGCTCCCGGACGGCGGCTTTGGCCACACCGGCTATACCGGCACCTCCATCTGGATCGATCCCAAAACCCGGACCTATATCATCATCCTGAGCAACCGGGTCCACCCCAAAGACGACGGCGAGGTCGACAGCATGCGCAGCACCATCGCCAACATCGTCGCCAGCGCCATCATCGAATAGCAGTACCGCCGTTCCAAGCGCGCCCCTCGTGCCGGGCGCGGCCGCGACGGCAGCGCCCTTTCTGCGCCGGCCTTACGACGGCTGCAGCGCCTCCATCACCATGGCCTGCGCCTCTTCCTGTATGCGCCGCAGATGGTCCCGCCCCTTGAAACTCTCTGCATAGATCTTGTAAATATCCTCGGTGCCGGAGGGCCGCGCCGCGAACCAGCCGTTCTCCGTCACCACTTTCAGGCCGCCAATGGCTGCGCCGTTGCCCGGAGCGCGCGTCAGCTTGTCGACAATCGGCTCGCCCGCCAGGGTTGCAGAACGCACCATCGCCGGCGACAGGTTGGCCAACGCCGTGCGTTGCGCCGCATCCGCAGGCGCATCGATACGCTCATAGACCGAATGGCCGAAGCGCTCCTCCAGGGAGCGATAGATCTCGCCGGGATCCCGGCCGGTGTTCGCGGTGATCTCGGCTGCCAGCAGATTGAGAATGATCCCGTCCTTATCCGTCGTCCAGACGCTGCCGTCGCGGCGCAGGAAGGAGGCCCCCGCACTCTCTTCGCCGCCGAACCCATACGAGCCATCCGTCAGCCCGGCGACGAACCACTTGAATCCCACCGGCACCTCGGCGACGCGCCGCCCCAGGGAGCGGGTCACCCGGTCGATCATCGAGCTGGAGACCAGCGTCTTGCCGACCGCCGCATCCTGCGCCCAGGCCTGGCGCTGCTGAAAGAGATACCAGATCGCCACGGCGAGATAGTGGTTCGGATTCATCAGACCGGCACTGCGGCAGACGATGCCGTGCCGGTCGGCATCCGGATCATTGCCGAAAGCGACATCATACTGCTCGCGCAAACCGACCAGGCGCGCCATGGCGAAGGGCGAGGAGCAATCCATGCGAATCTTGCCGTCCTTGTCCACGGTCATGAAACCAAAGGCCGGATCGACGGCGGGATTGACCACCTCGATCTGGAGGTGGTGGCGATCGGCGATCTCCCTCCAGAGCCCAACCGAGGCTCCGCCCATGGGATCAACGCCCAGATTGAGATTCGAGGCCGCGATGGCCTCGAGATCGACCACCGCCTCGAGATCCTCGACATAGGCGCCGATCAAATCCTGCTCATGGGTAGTCGCCAACGCCATCGCCCGCTCGAAGGAGAGGCGCTTCACCCCGGCCAGATCCGCATCCAGAAGCCGGTTGGCTTGCGCCTGGATGATCCCGGTCGCAGTGCTGTCGGCCGGACCGCCATGCGGCGGATTGTACTTGAAGCCGCCATCGGTCGGCGGATTATGGGAGGGGGTGATCACCACACCGTCGGCCAGATCGGCACGGCGGCCGCGGTTCCAGGTGATGATCGCATGGGAGATCACCGGAGTGGGGATGTAGCCGCGCCCCTGCTGCAGGATCAGGCTCACCCCATTGGCGGCCAACACTTCCACGGCGGTGATGAAGGCCGGCTCCGAAAGGGCATGCGTATCCATGCCGAGAAACAGCGGGCCGCTGATGCCCTGCTCACGGCGAGTGTCGCAGATCGCCTGGCTGATGGCTAACACATGTGCTTCGTTGAAGGTGTTATTGCTGGAGACCCCGCGGTGGCCTGAGGTGCCAAAGACCACGCGTTGCCCGGGATCGGTCACATCGGGACGGCGGGTATAATAGTCGGCCACCAGTCGCGGGATGTTGGCAAGCAGCTCCCGTGGCGCCGGCTTGCCGGCGAGCGGATGAAGGGCCATGCGCGCCTCCTGTCGGTTGTGAGGGTGTGGATCCAGGTGAGAGGACCGATGTAACATACACATTTTCAAACCTCCATTCAAGCTAAAAAGGAGAGGGCGGATGTGGAACATCGCGCTAGCCTTTGCGTAGACAGAAAGGCGAGGTAGTGCACGGCACTGAGCGGCGATGAACCGCCCCGGCACCGGCTC
>DAOQAG010000090.1:0-8971 GCA_035353815.1 bacterium | reverse complement strand
CCGGCACCGGCCCGGATCGCCACCTGAGCGCGGCTGGATCCGGCCGATCCTGAAGAACCTGTACATTCCGGAGATGCGTCCATGACAAAATTCCTGCTTTGGCTGCTGCTGCTGGTCTTCTGCTGGCCCCTGGCCCTACTGGCCCTCATCCTCTATCCGCTGGTCTGGCTGCTGACGCTGCCGCTGCGCATTTTCGGCATCGCCGTCGAAGGACTGCTCGATCTCCTGCGCGCCCTGGTCGGGCTGCCGGCGAGACTGCTGCGTGGACCTCAGAATGTGCACTAAAAAACCGGTACACTGCAGTTTTTCCTTTCTTTTTTGAAAAAATAGCTTATATTTAAATCGTTTGAAACGGTTTATTTTTTTAAAGAGAAGGTTGCCGCCATCGCTTTATGACCAAATTCATGCAGATCCAGATCAACAAGATCAAGATCGACAAATGGTGCGAAGGCTGCCGGATTCAAGCCGATCCCGGCCCCGCCTTTATCATGGACTGGATCCAGACCAACGGCCACTGGTTCCGCACCACCTACGATAATTCCATCTGCCAGAGCTGCCAACACTGGCAACGCTGCGGACATACCCTGCAGCCCACCTGTGCCGAGTACGAAGCCGAGTAAAACACCCCCCTCTCCCTGCATGGCATGAGCCTCCTTGCCAGACACCCGTTGCGCCATCCTGCTTTGGAATATTCCATTACCCGCAAGCGTTTTTTCGTATGTAAGTCTACATTGTACAGGCCTTGCCATGGCCGCAGATAAAGGAGGCATTCCATGAACCCCCGAGTGTTTATGGTGCTGGTCGCTCTTTCCGCCGCCGGCGCGCACGCCGGCCAGGAATATACCATCGATACCGCCCACAGCCAGATCGGCTTTTCCGTTAAACATATGGTCATTTCCACCGTGTATGGCACCTTCTCCGAGTATACCGGCAAAATTCTTTATGATGCTCAGGACATTACCCAATCCTCGGTCGAGGGTGTGATCAAGGTCGCCAGCATCAACACCGCCAACGCACGGCGCGACGCGGACTTGCGCAGCGCCAGTTTTTTTGATGTCGCCACCTGGCCGGAGATCCTCTTCAAAACCAGAAAGATCGAGAAAAAAGGCGATCACTATCTCGCCTGGGGCGATCTCACCATGCATGGCATCACCCGCGAAATCGCTCTCGATTTCGAAATCACCGGCAAAATCACGGACAGCGGCGGCCATGAACGCATCGGCCTCACGGCCACGGGAACCCTCAAACGCATGGATTTCGGCATCACCTGGAATGCCAAGCTCGATAACGGCGGCGTCGTGGTCAGCGATGAGGTCAACCTCCGCATCGACGCCGAATTCGTCAAAAAAGAGTGACCCTTCTCCGCGCGAATTCCCGGCTGTGCCGATTTCCCGGAACATTCCCCGCCCGCTTGCGTAAGCTATAATTGCTTATGCAAAAATCAGTACCCTGCAGTGTAAAAAAAGGCAACGAATTCGTTGCCTTTGTGCTATGAATTGAGTATACTTAATTCTAAATAGAGGACTTAACCTCGGGGCACAAAGACCATGGCGGACCTGAAGAACCTGGGAAAAAAAGCCATCTCCGTTTTTTGGCGCGAAAAGGAAACCGCGCCGCAAGATTTGGGACCAGACCTGGCACCGAATCTGGGCCCAACCCTATCCCCGCCCCTCAATCCTGCCCCCATCCCACCCCTCGCCACCGGACCGGCGACGGCCGCGGCGGATTCCTCCTTTTTCAGGGAGATCGAGCAGGAGATGGGTAAAAAAATGCCCTCGGCCTTCGCTGAGTTCAACCTTCAGCTAGCCGACCTCACGGACAAGTTTCCCGCTCTCGACCAGGCCACCCGCGACCAGCTCGCCTTTCATGCGGCCCAAACCGCCCTCAAGGCGCGCCAGCAGGATCTCAACGTCGCCCACGTGCTCCAGGCTCTCGATGCGGTGATCAAAACCCTTCGTCAGGAAGAGGCGGAATTCACCACCCAAAACGAGGAAGGCTTCAAGCAGAAACTGGCCGGCGTGCGGCAAAAGATCACTGATCTCAAGCAGGGCATCAGCAGCCGCGAAAACCGCCTCGTCGAAATCCAGAACGAACTCGACGCCTTCATTGCCGCCCGCACCGAAGAAAAAAAACGCCTGGAAAATGAAAAATCCCAGCTCCTCTCCGACCAGCTGGTGACGGAAAACGAGATCAGCCAGATCGAACAAAAGAAACGCGAACGCGAAGCCAGTTTTCACAACGCGCTGGAACGCCATCAGCAGAATTTTACGGCCCTGCGCGAACGATTGGCGACCAACCTGCAAAAACTCAACAAGTAACGGAGGATTCCATGAGCGATATGCCCACCCTGCCGGGCGCAGACAAGGTTTCGAGCTTCGTATCGAAAAAAGAGACCACCATCGGACGATTCGGACTCTTCCTCGTCGCTATCGGCCTGGCCGCCGGATTTTATGCCGTCTCCCCTTACCTGATCACCCTGCTCGGCCGCGCCATCACCCTGACCAGTAGGGCCATGGTCCTCGGCGGCCTCATGGCACTCGCCGCCCTGATCTGGTGGGTGGTCTCGAGCAAACAATTTCGCTCGATCCTCTGGTTCTGGCGCGCCAAGTTCTACCGCTGGTTCACCGGCCTGCTGATCAAAAGCGGACCGCTCGATGTGATCTACGCCTATGTCAATGAGTATCTCGGCGAAAAACTCGAGACGATCCAGAGTGCCGCCGACCGTGTATACGGCATCCGTAACGGCATCAAGAGCAATATCGAAAACTATGAGAGCCAGATCCGCGAACGCATCAAACAGGCCGATGCCCTCAAGGACCGCTTCTTCGCCAAGGGCGCCTGGACCGATGAGGACAAACGCTTCCAGTTCCAGAAGATCAGCAGCGAAGCCGGCATGCTGCAATCGAATCTCGAAAAGTCAAAAAAGCGCTATGAACGCGCCGAAAAGTATTGCGAGATCATGAAAAAAATGCAGCAGGCCTTCGAATTCTACCGCGACAAAACCAAATTTTTCGCCGACACCCTGGCCGCCGACTACAACGAAGCCCAGGCCATGGCCAAAGCCACCCAGGCGACCTCAAGCGTCCTCGGCGGTGATGCCCACAGCAACATCTATGAAATGTCGGTCAAATATGTCCAGGGCCAGATCGCCCTCTTCACCGGTCAGGTCGACCGTTTCATGCAGGTCGCACCCCAGTTCCTCGCCGAACCCGAGCTCAACGATATGGTCAGCGAGGACGCGATGATGAAAACCCTCGATCAGTGGGACACCGCCAGCGATCAGCTGCTGCAGCAGGCCGAGGACATCGGCAAAGCCGGACAGGCACTCTCTACCGGCGATCCCGCCCAGGCGGTGGCCCTCGTCACTGCCGGCGATAAACGCGAACTGGTGCCCATCATGCCCGCCAAATCCGCGGGCGAGGACGATAAGAAAAAATACAGCTGGTAGTCCGATAGAACCCTCCGGCTGGCTGCGCGCCTTGCAAATCAGGAGGCTTGCCAGCACCGGAGAATGAACCGATTCCAAGATACAAGGAGCATACCATGGCCGACCAACCCTTTGGTGCCACCCCGAGCAAAGGCGGACTGACCTTCTTTGCCAAATTTCTCATTGGCCTGCTGATCATCGCCGCCGTCGGCTTCGCCGCCTGGAAATTCCTGCCCGAAGGTAGCAGCAAACAGGAGCTGCGGGTACACCTGGTGACCTACTCGGGCATGACCCCCGGGCCCTATTTCAACAACGGCATGAGCCCCAACCCCGATTCGCGCTACAAAAAGGAGTACGGGCTTAATGTCAAATTCACCGTCATCGATATCCTCTCCGACGCTATTCAGGCCTGGAAAACCGACCAGGTCGATGTGGTCGTGCTCACTGTCGACTCCTATCCGATCGGCCTGCAGGAACTGCTCACCTACAAGCCGCGCATTTTCTATCTGACCGACAAATCCCAGGGCGCCGACGTGATCATCGCTTCGCCTGCGGTTAAATCGGTTGCCGATCTGGCCGGCCGCAAGGTGGGCTACGTCCCCGGCTCGCCCTCCCAGTGGCTGCTGATCAATATGCTCAAAGCGGCCAACATGACGCTCAAGGATGTCAAGGCGATCGAATTTGTCGAGGTTCCGCAGGTTTTCAAGGCGTTCGAAGTCGGCCAACTCGATGCCGCCGTGGGCTGGTCTCCCGATGATATCGCCGCGCGCGAACGCGTCCCCGGCGCCCATGTGCTCAAGAGCACCAAGGAGGCATCGGAGATGCTCTTCGGCATCATGTTCGCCAAGCAAGAGCTGATCGAAAAACGCCACACCGATCTCCAGCATTTTGTCGAAGGCTGGATGAAAGGGGCCGCGGAACTCAATGTCGATCAAAGCGCCCGCCGCCGCGCCGCCAGTATCATGACCGCCGGGTACAGCGGCACGACCGAAGAGTACTGGCTCGATACCTTCGGCAACCTCCGCTTTGCCACCTACGGGGACAACGTCGCCTTCTTCGGTCTCAATCCCTCCTTCAAGGGGGTGACCGCGGAGATGGTCTATGACGAGGCCCGCCAGGCCTACAGCGAGCTTGGCCTGGCCTCTCCCAACCTGCCGGGCTGGCGCAACGTCTCCGATGTGAGCCTGGTGCAGGCGATTCAGCTCACCGGCGCGGCGAATGCCGCCCAGGCACCGGCATCCTTCACGCCGCCGACATCGGAGATGTACACCAGGACCGCTGTGGCCACCAAGAATGTGCGGGTCAATTTCGGTTTCAACTCGGCCGTGCTCGAACCCCTCGAGGCCCTCAAGTTGAAGAACGAATATGGCCAGATCGTCGCCATGAACGCGAGTTCGCGCTTCCGCATCGTCGGCCACACCGACAATGTCGGCGGCCGTGAATACAACATCGACCTGTCACGCCGCCGTGCCAAGGCCATCGTCGAATTTTTCGTCGACACTTACGGCCTGAGCCGCAACCAGTTCATCTTCGACGGCAAGGGACCCGATCAGCCGATCGCCACCAATTCAACCGAAGAAGGCAAGGCGCTCAACCGCCGCGCCGAGTGCTCGCTGCTTTAATCCGTCCCGGATCAAGCCGGCTGCCACAGGGGCCGGCTTGATCCGCAGGATCTCCGGCCGCTCGGCGGCATCGATCCCACTCCATCCCGGAGGCACCATGTCATCCCCATTGTTCGAGCTGCGCGGCGAACTGCCCAAAAGTCAGAAAATCCAGATCGCCATTCTCGGTGCCGCAGTCATCATCCTCTTCTGGTGGCTGGCGGTTCGCCTGGGCCTTTTCAATCCCAATATCATCCCCTCACCCTTTGCCATTCTCGGGTGCATCCCGGAACTGATCACCCGCGACGGGCTCTTCCACCACCTCGGCCTGACCGTCTTTATGAACGTCACCAGCTGGATTGAGGGCGCCGCCATCGCCTTGCCCATCGGATTTGCCATCGGCCTCTTTCCCCTGCTCAATGCCCTCTTCGGCAGCTATATCACCGCGACGCGCTATATCCCGCTGACGGCCACCATTGTTCTTTTCATGGCGGCCTTCGGCCTCTATATGGTCATGAAGATCCAGTTCCTGACCTTCGCCATCCTGGTCTACCTCATCACCGCTGTCATCTCCCGCATCCAGGAGACGCCGCAGGTCTACGTCGATGCCGTGCGCACTCTCGGGGCCAACACATGGCAGACTATCAAGAGCGTGTTCATCCCCAACGTCCTCTCCCGGGTCTTTACCGATTTCATCAACATCGTCGCCATCAGCTGGACCTATGCCGTCTATGTGGAATTGATCAACAAGCAGGAGGGCGGTATCGGCGCCTTGATCTATAACCTCTACATGCGCCAGAACCAGGTGGAAAAGCTCTATATGCTCATCCTGATCATGGTGGGGGTGGGCTTTTGCTTCGATCTGCTCATGCGCTTCATCGATCGCTTGATCTTCCCCTTTAAATACGCCTGAGGTGGCACCCTATGACTCCCGATTTCACCAACACCAATCTCCCCGATATCATCGAGTTGAAGGAGATCAGCACCAGCTATGATCAGGGCCAAAGCTATATCATCAAGGATTTTAATCTGCTGATCGAGGACATTCCCGACAAGGGCGAGTTCGTGGTGATTCTCGGCAAATCCGGCTGCGGCAAGACCACCATCCTCAATTATATCGCCGGGCTGAAACAGCCAACCTCGGGGCAGGTTCTCATCCACGGCCGCGAGCGCGACCAGTCGGTGCCGATCAGCGTCATCTTCCAGCAGCCCAGTGCCCTCGAGCATTTCACCGTGCTCAAAAACGTCATGCTCCCCCTCCTTTTTAAGGGGGTGCCCAAGGCGGAAGCAGCCGATCGCGCCATGACCATGATCAAGGCGGTCGGCCTCGAAGGCCACGAGAACAAATTCGCCAAGTTCGGCAAACTCTCGGGCGGACAGCTCCAGCGCGTGGTCATCGCCCGCGGCCTCATCGCCAATCCCGGCATTATCCTCATGGATGAGCCCAACCGCGGCCTTGACAATGAGACCGCCCTGCAGATCGACCTGCTCATCGCCGACCTCTGGCAGCGGCTCCAGTCCACCGTCATTCTCGTCACCCACAATATCGACCAGGCCGTCTTTCTCGGAACGGACATCTACATCATGGGGGGCAAGCCGGCCCAATTGGCCCAGTCCTTCAAGGTCGGATTGCCCTGGCCGCGCACCCGCGAGATGAAACGCAGCAAGCCGTTTCTCGACCTCGTCGGCGAGATCGAAGAGTATCTCTACAAGCTGTGACCGGTAAAATACGGCAGCCGGCGACGGCATGCTGCAGTAAACCGCAAAGGCAGGAATGGCATTTCCTGCCTTTTCTGTTATAGCGGGAAAGGACCAGCAAGGAGGCAGCATGACGACCGTCAAACAGCTGTTACAAGGCAAGCCGGCGGGGGTGGCCACGATAACGCCGCAGGCGACAACCCTTGAAGCCCTGCAAAAACTCGCAGAGCTGGATATCGGGGCCCTGATCGTCGTGGAAGGAAAGCAAGTCGTGGGGATCTTTTCGGAACGGGACTATGCGCGCAAGGTGAGCCTGCGTGGCCGGACGACGCGGGAAAGCCAGGTCGGCGAGCTGATGACGCGGCGTGTCTATTATGCCGAACCGGCGCAGAGTATCAACGAGATCATGGCCCTGATGACCGCCAAACGCATCCGCCATTTGCCGGTGCTGGACAAGGGAGAGCTGATCGGGGTGATTTCGATCGGGGATGTGGTCAAAACGGTCATTTCCGACCACGAATTCACCATTCAGCAGCTGGAGAAATACATCACCGGCAGCTACGGCCCTGAGGTCTAGCGTTCAGGGCACGCGGGAGTCGAGACCTGCCCGGGCATTGGTCTGCCAGAGGGTAAAATCGGCATCGGTGACCACCCCATCACCGTTGAGGTCCTCGAGATAATAGCCGGCCGCCGGGGCGGCGAGCTTTTTCTTGTACCAGAGGAGGTAGTCCTTGCTGGTGATGTGGCCGTCCTGGTCGATATCGCCGGCAGGCATGACATAGCGGCCGATGCTGAGGGTGCCGCCGCCGCCATAATACTGGCTGGCAGCGCTGCCAAAATCGAAGGTGGAAACGGTGGTCACCAAGCTCTGCGCCGCCGCACTCATGACCGCCGCATGGTTGCGGTGGCGCAGGACGATCCAGTAGCTCCCGGTCGGGACGCCCAGAGTAAGGTTAGAGGTGACGCCGTCCAGTTCAGCGAGAGCGCCGTCGGTGCGCAGCAAATAGGACTGCCGGTAGACCGCCGCGCCGCTGGGCGAGGTGCGCAGCTCGAGCAGGATCCAGTCGGCGATGTTCGTCGGCATACTGCTGGCGGTGCGCGGGGCCTGGGGGTAGGGGGAGGTCAAGGGGAGGCGGCCGTCCATGGCCAGGGTATTGTTCATCCCGCCGGTGATGTTCCAGCCTTCCAGGCGGTTGACGATCCGGGCCTTGGCGGCGTTGGCGGGATTGAAAACGATGATCTGGCCGCCCTGGGAGGTTAAGGGCAAATGCGTATTATCAGTGCCGGTTAAACTCACACCCGAGATGGAGATGATATAGGTTCCAGCCCCTCCTGTGGCCGTACAGGTCATCTGCATGACCGCCCCGGTATGGCCCAGAAAATTGGCGTTTGGCGAAGCAAAACTGATAAATCTCCAGTCGCCTGTCGGCTGTATAAAGCAATACAGTGAATGGGTTTGTTTACGGTCCGCAAGTGCACAAGAGGAACCATCAAAGGAGAGCCCCGCCGGCAACTTTATGTCCAGTTGAAAACCCCTGAACACATCTTCATTGGTCACATCGATATAGACGATCACCGTCTGGCCCGTTGAATAAAAGGCATCCCGCACCTGGAGGAGATTGGTGCCTGCCGCCGCGTTGTGCGGGCCCGCCAGCAGCAAGAGCCCCGCAACCCCACCCAGCTTGCCAAACCGCTGCAATATCTTCATAGCCTATCCCACCTTAAAAAGTGCTCCTGTTCAGCCCGAACCCCGGGCTTGGCTGCCTGACCAAAGCCAGTCTGCATACTATAATACGGAAAAAACGTCCATTTGGGGAAAAACCGCGGCATCATCGGCTGGCCCGCGGTGGTAGCGAGATGGAAGTTTTAGGAAAAACCGCGGCATCACCGGCTGGCCCGCGGTGGTGGCGAGATGGAAGTTTGGGGAAAAACCGCGGCAACCCCGGCTGGCCCGCGGTGGTAGCGAGATGGAAGTTTGGGGAAAAACCGCGGCAACCCCGGCTGGCCCGCGGTGGTAGCGAGAGGGAAACTCAATGAATTGGAGAAAATTATCCCGGCCGGTATGAGCGGCGTCACAATTTTCCTTTTATTCTGCCCTTCCCGCACCGGCGCAAGGTGTCAGGTGGGAACAAGATTTCGGGGGGTACACGGCGCAAGAGGTCAGGTGGGAACAAGATTTCGGGGGGTACACGGCGCAAGGTGTCAGGTGGGAACAAGATTTCGGGGGGTACACGGCGCAAGAGGT
>DAOQAG010000089.1:0-11555 GCA_035353815.1 bacterium | reverse complement strand
GTGGCATCAAAGAGCACGGCGTCATGCGCGCCGCCGCAAAAGGCCTTGCGGTCCGATCCGGCAGCGGCCACGGGCCGGGCGTTGATGGAGATGATCGCGCTATCTTCGCTGCTGCCACAAGCGGAACCGGAGGGATCGGTGATCCTCAAGCGCAGGGTATAACGGCCTGCCGCAACATAGGCATGGCGGACGCTCTTTTCAGTGGCGGTGGTGCCGTCGCCCAAGTCCCAGCGCGCGGTCCAGCCGCTCCCGTCGGCATCATAGGAGCGCCCGGCATCGAAGAGCAGCTCCTCGCCCGGGCAGGCGCTGCGGTCGCCGCCGGCCTGGGCGACGGGCGGCGAATTGACAGCCAGCACCAGGGCGGTCTGGGTGAGACTGTTCTCCAGACCAAGGCCGTCATCGATCATCAGGGTGACGGTATAGCGCCCCGCACGGGCGTAGGTGTGCACCGCCTCCAGGCCCTGGGCGCTGGCGCCGTCGCCCAAGTCCCAGCTGCAGCTCACCTTCCGGCCCGCGAGGTTCTTCGCGGCAGCAGCCGATAAAGTCAGGCTCGCGCCCGGGCAGGGGGCCGCCGGCGTCACGGTGATCGCCGGCTGAATGGGATCATTCACCGCCACCCAGAGGGTATCCCGGCCGCTGTTGTTGGCGGCGCTGGTATTGTCGGTTACGGTGAGGACGACGGCATGGCGGCCCGGAGCATCAAACTGGTGCCGGATCGTCCGCCCCGTCTGCGTCCGGCCGGCGCCAAAATCCCAGAGAAATGCGGTGAGCACGCCGTCCGCATCGCTGGAGGCCCCGGCGTCCAGGGTGATGATCTGGCCGATGCCGGCGCTCTGATCGGGTCCGGCGTCGGCCACGGGCTGGTCGTTGATGGTGATCATTTTTACAGCGGCCGAGGTGTTGCACAGGCCGGTGGCGCCGGTGGCCACGGTGAGCTGGACCAGATAACGGCCCGATTTGGCGAAGGCATGGCTGGCCGTCTTGCCGCTGGCACTGCCGCCATCGCCGAAATCCCAGAGATAGTCGCTGATCGCCGGGCCGTCGCTGGCGGAAGCCGAGGCATCGAAGGGCACCGGCTGCCGGACCGGAGCGACCTCAGCGCAAGAGAACTGGGCGAGCGGCGCGTCATGGACCATGACGATCTGTTCGTCCATGTCGGTATTGTCGCAATCGCCACGCAAGTCTCCGGTGATGGTGAGCACCACGCGGTAGACCCCGGCCTTTTTGTAGGTGTGGCTCGGCGTCGCGCCGCCCCCCGTCGTGCCGTCGCCAAAATCCCAGAAATAACTGTTGACCACCCCGTCGAAATCGCGCGAGGCGGTGCCGTCAAAGGCGACCTGGGTGTTGGTGCAAACCTCCTGATCCGCTCCCGCCATGGCGACCGGCGACTCGATGATGCGGATGGCCTTGGTGGCGATGCTGGTGTTGCAGGGCAGACCCGAGTCATCCTTGACCGTCAGGGTCACCAGATAGGTGCCGTCCTTTTTATAGATCCGGGTCGGATTGAGCCCCTCGGCCTTGCTGCCGTCGCCAAAATCCCATTCGTATTTGAGCAGGCCGTTTTCCGGATCCTTTGAGGCGGAGGCGTTGAAGATGATCACCTCACCGGAGCAGTAGGTCTCATTCGGACCGGCATCGGCCACAGGCGGTTCGTCGATACGGACCGTGATCGAGCTGGTGTGGCGTGAATTCTTCAGGCCGAGCCCGTCATCGACGGTCAGCATGACCGGATAGGTGCCGCCACGGGCAAAGTCATGCGGGATGTGCACACCGCCGGCGGGGGCGCTGCCATCTCCGAAATCCCAGCTGTAGCTCAGGGGATCCCCATCGGGATCGACGGAAGCGGAGCCATCGAAGAGCAGGGTTCGGTCGCAGCTGTGGATGTTCTTGCCGGCATTGGCGATCGGCGCGCTGTTGACGCGGATGGCCACGGTATCCCGGTCCACGGCATTGGCGGCGCTGCTGCCGTCATTGACGGTGAGGATGGCGGAATAGTTGCCCGGGGCCGTGAAGGTGCGGGTTGTGCGGGCCGCCGCTGCGGCGCCCTGGCCGTCGCTGAACTGCCACTGGAAGGAGAGGCTGTCGGGATCGGGATCGGAGGAGGCGCTGCCGTCAAAAAGCACGGCCGTGCCCGGGGCGATGATCCAGTCATGACCGGCGCGGGCCGCGGGGCGGCCATTGACGGCGATGACCGCTTCGTCGAAATCGGCCGCCGCCTCCTGGCCGGTCGCATCACGCACCTTCAGCCGGGCGGTCATTTTGCCGGGCTGGCTGTAGCGGTGCACGGCGGTCTTGCCGGTGGCGGACTGGCCATCGCCGAAATCCCAGTGATATTCGGCGATCTCGCCGTCGGGATCGCGCGAGCCCGCGCCATCGAAGCGGACCTCCTGGCCGGTCGCGGCGATCTGATCGGGCCCAGCGTCGGCGAGGGGCTTTTCGTTAACGACAATGACCGCCTCGTCGCTGGCCTGGTTATTGCGGGTGCCGGAATTGTCGGTGACGGTCAGCCGGACCGTATAGCTCCCGGGTTTGGCATAGACGTGCGCGGGGCTGACACCGCTGCCACTGGCGCCGTCCCCAAAGTTCCAGTCGTAGCGGGTCACCGCGCCGTCCGCGTCCTGCGAATTCGCGCCGGAGAAGCGCACCTCCGAGGCCGTCACCAGCTGATCCGCGCCGGCATCGGCCACAGGCGGCTGATTGACCGTGACCAGCAGGCTGTCGCTGCGCGTGTCGGAGGGGGTGCCCGAGTCGTCGCGCACCGTCAGTACCGCGGTGTATTTCCCGGACTGCGCAAAGGCGTGGGAGAGACGCATGCCGTCCTGGCGGGTGCCATCGCCGAAATCCCAGCTGTAGCCGGCGATGGCTCCGTCGCGATCGAGAGAAGCGCTGCCGTCAAAGGGGAGAGATTCGCCGATCGCGCCCTTGCTGTCGGCGCCCGCTTTGGCCACCGGCGGATCGTTGATGAACACCGTCAATTCATCGGACTGCGCACTGTTGTCGACTCGGGCGTTATCGGTCACCGTCAGCCGGACGCGGTAGCGGCCGGGCGCTGTCCAGGCATGCTGCACCACTTTGCCGTCCGCCTTGCCGCCGTCGCCGAAATCCCAGGTCCAGGCGACCAGCTCGCCATCGCTGTCGCTGCTCTTCTCCCCCGCAAGCGTGAGTTCCTGGCCGATGGCGCCGCGGAGATCCACGCCGGCGACCGCGACCGGCGGGGCGTTGACCCAGACCTTGAGGTCGTCGGTGGCATAGTTGCAGGGGCTGTCCGAGTCATCCTCGACCCGAAGGGCTACCTTGTAGGTGCCGGGCTTGTCCCAGGCATGGCTGGTCTTGCTGCCCGCGGCGGACTGGCCGTCCCCGAAGGTCCAGCTGTGCGCGGTCAGCCGCCCATCCTGGTCGGTCGAGCCGGACCCGTCCAGGAGCACTGCCTTGAGCGGAGCGGTGATCACATCCGCGCCCGCCCTGGCGACCGGGGGCTTGTTGACCTTGACGCTGAAGCGCTCGGAGACACTGTTGCCCACCTCGCCCGAGTTGTCGCTGACGATCAGCAGGGCCTGGTAGGTGGTCTGTTCGGCGTAGAGATGGGCGACGCGGCTGCCGGTGGCGGTCGTGCCGTCGCCGAAATCCCACTGGAATTCGAGCAGATCGCCGTCCGGGTCGGTCGAACCCTTGGCGTCGAAGACGATGGACTGGCAGTCGGAGAGGGCGATCAGGCTTTTCTGGATCACGGGCCGGCGGTTGAGTTTGATCAGATAGACCGGCAGGGAGACCGGCAGGATCGTATCATGGTCATCGCTGATGTAAAGTGAGACATCGTTGGGCGACTCGCCGCCCTGCCCGAGGGCGATGGCGCAGGGGCGGCCGGCCTCGAGCGGCTCGAGGGGGAGCACGCTTTTGGCCCATTCGCCTTGCCCGGAGGAGAGCAGCGGAAGATTAGAGCGGAAGGGGGTGACCAGCTGCACCACCGCCCCGGCCAGATCAAAGTTGTGGACGGTGATCGATTTGGCCGCCTCGGGGACGGTGAAGGTGATGCTGGCGACGTTCTCATCCTTGCGCAGGCGCAGGGTCGGCGCATAGGAAAAAAGCTCGGCGCCCGCCGGCGCCTTGTTCATGGAGGCCGAGGTGCTGAGACGGAGATCGAAGGCGTTGGCGTCGTTGCCGCTTATTCCCTGCACGACGAGTTTGAAATAACGCCAGGAGCCTACCTCCTCACCGTCCGCGGCGGTGAAGCGGGCGAAATTGTGCCAGCTGTTGTCGAAGAGGCGGTTCTCGCCGCAGTCGGCCGTGGCGAGCACCTTGCCGGCATCCCGGTCCGCCGCCGTGGGCGTCGCCTGGTGCAGGGAGGGCGATGAACAGGCCCCCGCTCCGCCGTAGAGGGTAAAACGCATCGTGGTGTTCCAGGGGCCAAAGGCGAGGTCATTCTCCCCGCCGCAGTCCATGTCGAAAATCCGGAGATAGAGGCTGTCGCTGACGGCCGCATCGATGCGGAAGAATACGATTTGCTGAAAATCATCATCCCCTTCGCGGATGGATTGTTCCGGTCCGTAGTTGACCAGAAAGATATTCTCCTTGGCCATCAGGGTGGAGGCCGCAAGCAGCAGCAGGACCAGCAATCTTTGTTTCGTCGTCACGAGCTTCTCCCTTCACAAAGATCCATCGGATGAAATGCCGCTTATTCGGGATGGAGCACGCTCCGGTTCCCGAAATAATCTTCGAGGATGAGCGAGGTCATCTTGACCTGGAGTGCGGCCAGAGTCCCCCGGGGATACTTGAACGCGCCTTCATAGGCCTGCGCCGTGCCGTTGTAGACCAGCCAGCCCGAGGTGACCGCCGTGCCCGCCCGCAGCTCGATGGCGACGGTGCGCCGCAGCCCGGAACTGTCCCGGGCCCGGACCTTGACCTCAAGCACGTCCCCGGCGGGACCGGTTTTTTTGAGCAGGACATAATCGATCAGCTCCGGCGGCGTGCGGTCGAGGGTGACCTCCTGCTGCAGGACCGTTTCATGGCCGAGATCGTCGGAGGCGGTGAGGCGGACCGTATTGAGGCCCGGCTGCAGCACCAGGGCATGGGAGAAGCGGCCGGCCGTCAGCGGCACCGCCGCGCCGTTGCAACTGAGCGTGCCGGCGCGGACGACCCGGCCGGTCAGCCGCAAGGTGTCGCCGGCCGCCATCGCCGGGATCGTACCCTCGAGCAGGATTTCGGGCGCCTCCCCGCTTACCTCCACACGCAGGGTGTCCTGCTTTTCATAGCCGGCTGGCGTCAGGACGCTGACGCGAAGTTGCATGCTCCCGGGCAGATCGTAAAGCGAGAGCTGAAAGCGGCCGGCGGAATCGGCGAAGGTGCGCCCGCGCGCTGCCCCGCTTTCATCCTGGATCGTGACCGAGGAGAGCGGCACGGTGCTCCCCTTGAGATCGAGGGTGCGGCCACGCGCAAGAAACTGCTTCGGCCGGGGCTGCGGCATCGCCGTGTCGTACTCGATCCGGACCGCCCGCGGCGCGGCATAGATCACGGTGCGCAGGATGCGGGTTTCGTTGCCGCCGGCATCCCGTGCTGCCACCGCAATTTTGTTGATGCCTTCGCTCAGCTGGCGGACGACCTCGAAACGGCCGCCGCTTTGACTGGCCGCCTTGCCGTCGACAAAAAGCTGCACACTGGCCTCGGTCTCGCCGGTGAGGTGCAGGCTGTCGGTCTTGAAGATATCCTGCTCTTGCGGATGATTGACGTAAAGGAAGGGATTGACGGTATCGGAAAAGATATAAAAGAAGCCGCGCGCGCTGACCGGACCGGGGAAGCCTTCGCGGTCGATGGCCGCCACGGTCCAGTAGTACGCCCCGTCCTTCAACTCCTCGGTGGCGAAGGAGTCGTCATCGATATCCTCGCGGTTGATGATGATGTTTTTGAACGAATAGTCGGCGGAGACCTGGAGGAGATAACGGACGGCCTGAGGCACGGGGGCCCAGGTGAGGGTGATCCGGCCGCCGGCGAGGATGGCATTGTTGGCAGGGGCGATCAGGGTGGTGCCCCGCAGCAGCTCGCGCGACTGGCCGATCCCGCCGCCGGCGGAGATTTTAGAGCCGTGGTTTTCCGCGATGACGACCATGCTGTCGCCCGCAGAGACCTGGATCTCGCCTTCATAATTGGCGATCTTGGTGGCCTCCTCGTCCTTCTGCACCCAGAAGCTTTTGGAATTGATCTCGGTCTTGACGCCGGGAATGTTGAGGCTGAACTTTTTCTTCTTCTGGTTGGACTGGAGCAGGGCGAAGGCGGCGCCCTTTTCGAGCTTGACGCTCGAGTCCCGCTCCTTGTTGAGCAGATCGACGCGCATTTTCTGAATGACCGCCTGGGAATTCTCATTGAGGCGGATACGGCTTTGATCCTGAAAGGAGATCTCGGCGTACGAGTCGGAGAGGGTGCGCACCCGGCTGTTCTCAAAAAGCCTGGAGTAGAGCCCGAGATCGTTCCAGATCATCTCCGCGGCGGCCTTGCCCTGGACCGTGCCGGAGCGGTCGGTGACCGTGGCATCGGCCGAGGTGTTACGCTTCTCCAGGCACTCCTGATGCGCCTGCCTCGCCAGCTGTGCGGCGTCTGCGGCCAGCCGGGCGCTGCTCTCCCAGCTGCCCCGGCCCCGTTCCTGCACCGCCTCGTCGTAGCTGGCCATGGCCCGGGTGAGCCCCTCCGCGGCGAAGACCCGGGCACCCACATCCGTAGCCATCTGGATCGCCTGGCGGGCGGCGTCGATCTCCTGGATGGCCCGCTTGATCGCCCCGACCGGCACGATCAGCTTCATGCCGGGCTGAACCTCCGAGGGCGCACTCAACTGATTGGCCTTGAGGATCTCGCTCCAGAGATTGGGGTCGCCCAGCAGCTCCTGGGCGAGATCCCGCACCCCCTGACCGTCCCGGACGGTGAAGGTGCGGACCTCCACGCCTTGCGCCAGCAGACCCGGCGCCGCCAGTCCCAGAATTGCAGCTGTCCAGGAGAAGAGGCAGATACTTTTCACGTACCGCATGTCCAATCCTTATCTCTAGTTTTTCGGCAGCTGGATGATAAACTCGGTGAATTCCCCATCGGCCGTCTCGACGCGCAGCTCGCCTTTGTGCATCCCGACGATGATGTCGTGGCTGAGCGATAGCCCCAGGCCCGTCCCTTCGCCGGTCGGCTTGGTGGTGAAAAAGGGTTCAAAGATCTTGTCCAGATGCTTCTTCGGGATGCCCGGGCCGTTATCGCGGAGGCGCAGCTCGACCTTGTCACCCAGATCCCGGGTGGTGATCCGCAGCTCGGGTTGATAGCCTTCACCCGCCGCGGCCTTTTTGGCTTTCATGGCGTATACGGCATTGTTGATGATATTGAGGACCACCTGGCTCATCGAGGAGGGATTGAGCTGGACCGGGCAGGCCGTTGCGGCAAACTCGCGCCGGATGCTGACGCCGAAGGTCGGATCCTTGGCGCGCATGCTGTCCCAGGTGAAAGTGACGCACTCGTCAATAAAGCTGTTGAGATCCGTCTCCTGCAGCTCGCCGACATTGCCGCGCGAATGCTGCAGCATGCTGTGCACGATCCGGTCCGCCCGCTTGCCATGGTCCGAGATCTTGGCGAGATTGCCCTTGAGGCTGGCGAGGATATCCGCGATGTTGTCTTTCTCCTCCGGCGCGATGGTCACCGCGGGCTTGCCCAGTTCCCCGTCCAGTTCATCGAGCAGCTCGGCGGAGAGAATGGCGAAATTGTTGATGAAATTGAGGGGGTTCTTGATCTCGTGGGCGATACCCGATGTCAGCGAGCCGAGGGAGGCGAGCTTTTCATTGACGATCAGCTGCTCCTGCGTGTCCTTGAGCTTTTGCAGCGTCGATTCCAGGGTGATGTTTTTCTCTTTCAGTTCCGCGGTGCGCTGATCGACCTTGACCTCCAGTCCCTTGCTGTATTCGGCCAGCTCGTTTTTCTGGTTCTCGATCTTTTCGAAATTTTCCTTCAGCGAGCGGCCCATATTCTCCAGGGCCCCGCCGAGAACCCCGATTTCGTCCCTGGCCGAGTAGCCGACCCGGACGTCAAACTGGCCGGAGGAGATCTCCTCGGCGGCTTTGCTCATCCGCAGGATGGGCTTGCTGATCTGCCGCGAGAAGATCAAGGCGCCGGTCACGGCGATCGCCATGCCGAGGAGCACCCACCAGAGGAGCTGGTTGAGCATGGTGCCGACGGCCGAATAGGCCTCTTTTTCGTCGATCTCGGCGATAATCGCCCAGCGCAGGTCCTGCGGAAAGGCATAGCACCCCACCCGCCGTTCTCCCGTCGACATGGTGTACGAGGTTACCCCCTGGGCGCGCGAGTTGGATTGCAGCATCTGGGTGGCATCCTGGACGACCTTGAGGCCGGTCAGATCCCTGGCCCCGGTGTCAAAGATCTCCTTGCCGTTCTCGCCGATCACCAGGATTCGTCCGTTGCGGGAGATCGGCTGGCTCTGGACGCGGGTGCGCATACCGTTCATGTCGACCTGGGCGACCAGGATGGCGGAGGGGGCTCCGGTGATATGGACCGGCAGCAGCAGGGTAGCCAGCCAGGTATCGATCTCGGCCAGATAGCGCGGCGCACCCATGGTGCGCTGGCCCTGGCGCAGCTCGCGCAGCTCGGCCTTGGAGGGAGTAAGGATGGCCGGCTGGTCGAGGGCGCGCTCCTGCAGCTTTTGCACGAAGGACTCTTTCTGGGTCGCGATCGCGGTACTATACTCGCCGGAGTTCACCTCGAAGACCAGGGCGAGCGAGACGATGTCATCCAGGTTCTTGATGCCCGCCGAGAGAAAGGCCGCCTTTTCTTCGGCGCCCAGATCCTCGCTCTCCAGCCCGCTGCGGATCATCAGCAAGGGGGCGGTCCAGCGGTTGGCATAAAAGGTGTTCACCTCCTGCGCCAGCTGGCCGGCCGTCATCATCAGCTCGTAATTGGTGCTGCTCTTGAGCTCGTCCTTGGTGCTGTTGATCATGTTATAGCTGGAGATGGCAATGGGGATGATGGCGATGACGACAGCAAAGGAGATCAGCTTGTTGTGCCAATTCAATCTGAACATGATAGTACCCGTTTCAGGAAGTACAACCTGCCCGTCGTGTCGATCTCGAACAAATATGGATAGCAAGGGAAGAATGCATCCGGATGGTGATGGGTCCGGAGTGGAACAGGGATTGCGGGCCGAACGGTTCAAATGCAAAAGGCACAACCACTCATCCATCTGATGAAAAGAGCTGTGCCTGGAGCTGCCTGAGAGATCATCCGGTCGTTCCGTGTGGATGATCGAGCAAAGATAAACAGTATATCCAAAAAAATAGTGATTTGCAAGAGTTTTTCTTCCAAAAATGGCGTACTGTTCTCCGGATATCGTTCGATACGGCAAGGGCATGGCCGGGGTGAGGAACTGCGCCGGGCCGCGCCCGCTGGCCTGATCCTGGCCGCCCATAATCCGGCGCTTAACCGCAGGCGCCGAAGCCGATCCCGGTGGTCTGAATTAGGGCTTGATTTCGATGGAGTGATTGGGTATTTTACATTACAGCAGGTGTGCATCCTGGCAGGACGCTTCTGATCATCCGCCCCGGGCCGGCGCGTCCGGGGACATCCGCCTCCCCAGGCAGGATAAACGGCGGAAGGGGGGAATCGGCATTGAATTCCAGCGAACGATCTGCGACCCCCAAACGAGGTCTCGCCCGGTTTGTGGAGGCCCTGAAGGTGCCCGCGGAGGAGAAGGAGATCATCCGGACCGTCATCGGCCTGGAGAACATCCGCCGGGTGTTCTATCTCTCCCTCATCGCCATTCCGACCAGCGCGAGCTATTTTCTCCTCTTCTTGCTCAAGTCGGGGAGCGAGACCGGCGTGGCCTGGCAATGGCGGCATGCCATCTGGATTTGCCATGCGGTCCTCATCGTCAGTTTTTCGATCATCTGCGCCCTGCTCTATTTCTACGCCTACAAACCGGCGCGCAACAGCCGGCTGGCGCTGATCTGCATCCATTCCACCGCCATGATCCTGCTGCTCGAGGGCGCTGCCCTGGCGGCGGCCGACCAGCTCGTCACCAGTAACATCACCCCCTACCTCATCACCTGCCTGATCACCGGCCTGGTGCTGCTCACGCCGCCCCGTTTTGCGCTGCTCTTCTATGCCATCTCTTATATCGTCTTCTATCTGGCCATCTCCATCACCCAAAAGAATACCGCGATCCTGATCTCCAACCAGATCAACGGCATTACCGCCGCCGCCCTGGGGATCTGCCTCTCCATCATTCTCTGGCGCGGCTACCTCATCCGCATCAAACAAAACCGGGTGATCGAAAAGCAGAACAGCGAGCTCAAGGCCGCGCTCGCGCAGGTCAACTCCCAGAAAGAGGACGTCGAGCAGCTCAGCCGCATCGGCCGCGACATTACCTCCACGCTCTCGATCGGGAATATCATCCGCACCCTCTACGAAAACGTCAATACCCTGATGGACGCCGCTGTCTTCACCATCGGGCTGCACAATCCCGAAGAGGGGACGCTCGATTTTCCCTCGACCATCGAGAACAACCGCCCGCTGCCTCCTTTCTCCGTCGCCCTGACGGAGAAGGAGCACCTCGCGGTGTGCTGCTTCAACCGGCGCGGCGAGATCCTGGTCAACGACTGCGGCGCGGAGTGCCCGGGCGAAACCGGACGCTTGACGGCGGCCCTGACCGGGCCGGCCCCGGCTTCGCTCCTCTACCTGCCCCTGTGGAACAAGGACAAGGCCATCGGCGTCATCTCTGCGCAGAGCGGCCGGCGCAACGCCTACAGCGATTACGAGGTCAACATGCTGCGCAACCTCGCCGCCTACAGCGCCATCGCCCTCGACAATGCGGAGGCCTACCGCCGGCTAGCGGTGGTGATCGAGGAACTCAAGGCCACCCAGGACATGCTCGTCACCCAGTCCAAGCTCGCTGCGCTCGGCGCCCTGACCGCCGGGATTGCCCATGAGATCAAGAATCCCCTCAATTTTATCAACAATTTCGCCGAACTGACCATCGAGCTGGTCGAGGAGCTGCGCCAGGAGCTGGCCCGCAGCGGAGAGGCCCGGGAGGCGCAGGCCGCCGGCGAGCAGGAGGAGATCCTCTCCACCCTGCAGCAGAATGCCGAAAAGATCCGGGAGCACGGCAAGCGCGCCGACAGCATTGTCCGCAGCATGCTGCAGCATTCGCGCGGCCGCTCGGGGGAGCGCCAGCCCGCCGATATCAACGCCATGCTCGCCGAGGATGTCAACCTCACCTATCACGGCATGCGCGCGCAGGACAGCAGCTTCAACATCCGCATCGAGACCCGCTTCGATCCGGCCGTGGGCATGTTGGAGGTTGTGCCGCAGGACATCAGCCGGGTTTTCCTCAATATTCTCGCCAACGCCTGCTACGAGGCCAACCGCAAGAAACGGAGCGCCGGCGAGCCCTTCGCGCCGCAGCTGACGGTCTCCAGCCGCTGCGTAAAGGGCGGGGTGGAGGTGCGCATCCGCGACAACGGCAGCGGCATCCCCGCGGCGATCCGCGACAAACTCTTCACCCCCTTCTTCACCACCAAGCCCACCGG
>DAOQAG010000088.1:0-11707 GCA_035353815.1 bacterium | reverse complement strand
CTCGGAAAATGGCCTTCAACAAGGGGATCTCCTTGGCAAGGATATTATTCAACGGTCACGCTCTTGGCCAGATTGCGGGGCTGATCCACATCGCAGTTGCGCAGGATCGCCATGTGATAGGCAAAGAGCTGCAGCGGGATGATGGTAAGGAGCGGCGTCAGCATCTCCACGGTCGGCGGTACATAAATAACATGCTGGGCGTGTTTCTTTATTTCCTGGTCACCCTCGGTGGCAATGGCGATCACCCGGCCGTTGCGCGCCCGCACCTCTTCAATGTTGCTGAGGATTTTATCATAGACCGAGTCCCGGGTGGCGATAAAGACCACCGGCATATGGTCGTCGATGAGCGCGATCGGCCCGTGTTTGATCTCGGCCGCCGGATAGCCCTCGGCGTGGATATAGGCGATCTCCTTGAGCTTCAGGGCACCCTCGAGTGCGACCGGAAAATTGTAGCCGCGGCCGAGATAGAGACAGTTGCGCACCTCCTTGTGCATCTCGGCCAGGGCGCGGATCTGGTCGCTCTGTTCGAGAATCTTCTGGATCTTGCCGGGAATCGCCTGGAGCGCGCCGACCAGTTCGCGCCCACGCGCTGAGGAAACCGAGCGCATCCGCCCGAGCAGCAGGGTGATCAGCGCCAGCACCGTCACCTGCGAGGTGAAGGCCTTGGTCGAAGCAACGCCGATCTCAGGTCCGGCATGAAGATAGACCCCCGCGTCGGTTTCGCGGGCGATGCTGGAGCCCACGACATTGCAGATGCCATAGACCTTGCTGCGCTTGCGTTTGGCCTCGCGGATAGCCGCCAGGGTGTCGGCGGTTTCACCCGATTGGCTGATGGCGATGACGGCGGAATCGTCGTTGACGATCGGATTGCGGTAGCGGAACTCCGAGGCGTATTCCACCTCCACCGGAATGCCGACCAGCTCTTCGAACAGGTATTCACCGATCAGGGCGGCGTGCCAGGATGTGCCGCAGGCGGTGAGGATGATGCGCCGGGCATACAGCAGCGATTCAAAATCATGCTCGATGCCGCCGAGGCGCGTCGTGCCCTCCTCCCACATCAGCCGGCCGCGCAGGGTGTCGGCCAGGGTGCTCGGCTGTTCCATGATCTCCTTGAGCATGAAATGGGCATATCCGGCCTTTTCGATCTGCTGGAGGTCGAGGTCGATGGGCTCGGCGATCTTGGCGACCGGACAGTTTTCGATAGTTTTGACTGCAATACCGCTGCGGGTAAGGACGGCCAGCTCGCCATCGTCGAGGTAGGTGACGCTCTGGATCACGCCGACCAGCGGCGCCGCGTCGGAAGCCACGTAGAACTCCCCCTCGCCATGGCCGATGACCAGGGGCGAGCCGTTGCGCGCCGCTACCAGGGTATCGGGATGATCGCGGTCGATGATGGCCAGGCCGTAGGTGCCTTGCACACAGGCCAGTCCCTGGCGCACCGCCTCGCCCAGATCCATTCCCTTCTTGAGATTTTCCTCGAAGAGATGGCTCAGGACCTCACTGTCGGTATCCGAGACGAAGGTATGGCCCTTGCGCTGCAGTTCGTCGCGCAGCAGGATAAAGTTTTCGATAATGCCGTTGTGGACCACCGCCACCCGGCAGCTGCAGTCGCTGTGGGGATGGGCGTTGACTGTGTTGGGCTCGCCATGCGTCGCCCAGCGGGTATGGCCGATGCCGAGCGTGCTCTGCGGCGTCTGCTCGGGGAGAATCCGTTCGAGCTCGGCAATTTTGCCCGCCGCTTTCTCCATCCATATCCCCTCTCCGGTCCACAGGGCGATCCCCGCGCTGTCATAGCCGCGGTACTCCAGGCGGTGCAAACCATTGAGAAGCAGCGGCAGTACATTCTGTCGTCCGATATAGCCTACTATCCCACACATTAGCGGCCTCCAGTTCCCGTCATCCCGGGTTCAGTCGAAATGCAGCACAGCACCCGTCCGCCCGCTTCACCCGGGCAAACAGCCTATTCCCATTCGATCGTGCTGGGCGGCTTGGAACTGATATCGTAAACCACCCGATTGACGCCTTTTACTTCGTTGATGATCCGATTCGAGATTTGCGCCAGCAGCGGCCGGGGAATCTCGGCCCAATCGGCGGTCATGCCGTCCATGCTGGTGACGGCGCGCAGGGCGATCACGTTTTCATAGGTGCGTTCATCGCCCATGACCCCGACGGTCTGGATCGGCAGCAGCACCGCAAAGGCCTGCCAGATGCGGTTGTACTCCCCGCTGCGGCGCAGCTCTTCCATAAAAATGCGGTCGGCCGGCCGGAGAATCTCCAGCCGCTCCGGCGTGATCGTGCCGAGAACGCGTACCGCCAGCCCGGGACCGGGGAAGGGATGACGGCCGAGGATGTACTCGGGCACCGCCAGCTCGCGACCGACCTTGCGCACCTCGTCCTTGAACAGCTCGCGCAGCGGCTCGATCAGCTTGAGGTCCATCTTTTCGGGCAGCCCGCCGACATTGTGATGGCTCTTGATGGTCGCTGAGGGCCCGCGCGTCGAGACGCTTTCGATGACGTCGGGATAGAGGGTGCCTTGCACCAGATAGTGTACACCGCCGATCCGCCGAGCCTCTTCCTCGAATACCGCGATGAACTCGCGGCCGATGATCTTGCGTTTTTGCTCGGGATCGGCCACCCCGGCAAGCCGGTCGAGAAAACGCTCGCTGGCATCGACCAGCCGGAACTCGAAATCGGCATTGCGGTAAAAGCGGCAGACCTCCGCGCCCTCGTTTTCGCGCAGCAGACCGGTGTCGACAAAGATACAGGTGAGCTGATGGCCGATGGCACGCCCCACCAGTGCTGCGGCGACCGTGGAGTCGACGCCGCCCGAGAGGGCACAGAGGACGCGCTCGGTACCGACCCGCGCCTGGATCTCCGCCACTGTGCTCTCGACAAAGGAGCTGGCATTCCAGTCGCCGCGGCAGCCGCAGCTTTTAAAGACGAAATTGCCGAGCAGTTCCGCGCCGCGCGGGGTATGCACCACCTCGGGATGGAACTGGATGCCGAACACCGGGCGGTGGCGGTGCGAGATGGCGGCGATCGGGGCGTTGGCGGTATGGGCGATGACCGTGAACTCGGGCGGAATGCGGGTGAGATGATCGCCATGGCTCATCCAGACCGTTAGCGATCCGCCCAGCCCCGCGAAAAGGCTCTCCGGCTCGTCAATCTGCAATTCAGCCCGGCCGTACTCGCGCTGCGGCGCGCGCGCCACCTCGCCGCCGCACAGATGACTGATCACCTGCAGTCCGTAGCAGATCCCGAGAATGGGGATGTCGAGCTTGAGGATAGCCGGGTCCGGGAGGGGCGCATCCGCGCCATACACCGAGGAGGGGCCGCCGGAGAGGATGATGCCCCGGGGCCGGAGCGCCTGCACTTCGGCGAGCGGCAGGGAGTAGGGTCTGATCTCGGAGTAAACGCCCAGCTCGCGGATGCGGCGCGCGATCAGCTGGGTATACTGCGATCCGAAATCGAGGATCAGGATCCGTTCAAGGTGCTCCATGATCAATCGTCCTTACGGGCAGTCAAAATGTGATCTTCCATTCCCGCAAGGTTTTAAGGGCGGGATAACAGGTCATGTCACAATGGATCGGCGTGATTGAGATCATCCGCTCCAGGATCGCCTGGTCGTCGAGCTCCTGATCCGGCTCGTCCTCCCGCTTCTCGCCGGTAAGCCAGTAATAATTACGGTTATGCGGATCCTTGCGGATTTCATATTCTTCGATCCAGTTGGTCGTTCCCTGCCGGGTAATGCGGACGCCGCATATCTCGCTGCGCGGCACCGACGGCACATTGACATTGAGAAAAACCCCGGGCGGCAGGGGATGCGCGAGGAGCTGGTGGGTGATCACGCCGGCGAACTCGGCGGCCACGGAGAAATCGCTGTTGGAATAGGAGGCCAGGCTCATGGCGATGGCCGGAATGCCCGAGATCGCCCCTTCGGTCGCTGCCGAGACTGTCCCGGAATAAATGGTGTTGATGCCGGTATTGGAGCCCTGGTTGATGCCCGAAATGACAATGTCGGGCATGCGGTTCTGGCGTCCGAGATCCCAAATGGCCACCTTGACGCAGTCGGCCGGGGTGCCGCGGACGGCATAACCAAAGAAGGCGCCGTTCTTGCGCATTTCGCTGACACGCAGGGGATCGCTGAGGGTGATGGCATGGCCGACCGCGCTCATCTCGGAGATCGGGGCGTAGATAATAATCTCACCATGCCGGGTCATTTCAGCGGCCAGGGCCGCCAATCCCGGGGCATTGATGCCGTCATCGTTGCTGAGGAGGATTCTCACGGGCTACTCGATGTCTTGTGGTGGTGGTTGCTGGCGTGCGCCGGATTTGGCCCGGACTGGTTTATCGGATGCGCCGGCTCGAGATCGTTTGGGCTGCGCCGGCGCAGCAGTGGTGCTATCGCCGGCTTTTTTCGCGGCTGCTGAGCGCGGCTGGCTTCGCCTGGCCGGTGCGGCAGTACCGCTATCGGCGGCTTTTTTCGCGGCCGCTGAGCGCGGCTGGCTCCGCCTGGCCGGTGCGGTCTCGGCCGCCGTGACGGGCGAAGCCTGTGCACTCCGAACCGCCGCAGCGGATTTCGGGCGCGGCGCAGCACCGGCTGCGGCTGCGCGCGCACTGCGGCGCCCGCCCCGGGCGCGGACGGAACTGCCGAAGAAACGGAGGAGATGCTCGAGATGCTCCTTGAGGTCGCGCCGGTGCAGGATCAGGTCGACAAAACCATGCTCCTGGACAAATTCGGCGCGCTGGAAACCTTCCGGCAGGTCCTGACCGATGGTCTGCTTGATGACCCGCGGACCGGCGAAGCCGATGAACGCCCCGGGCTCGGCAATGATGATATCCCCGAGCATGGAAAAACTCGCGGTGGTCCCGCCGGCGGTGGGATCGGTGAGGATCGAGATATAGGCGAGCCCCGCATCGGAGAGCTGGGCCAGTTTGGCCGAGGTCTTGGCCATCTGCATCAGTGAGAGGATGCCCTCCTGCATGCGCGCTCCCCCCGAGGCCGAGAGGATGATCATCGGCCGCTGCGTCGCTATGGCCCGGTCGATGGCCCGGCTGATCTTTTCGCCGACCACCGATCCCATGCTGCCGCCGATGAAGCGAAAATCCATGAGCGCCATGATGACCGGCATCCCGCCCAGGGTGCATTCACCGGTGCGGACGGCATCCTGCAGCCCGGTTTTGGCCTGGGAATCCCGCAGCCGGTCGGCGTATTTCTTCGAATCCTTGAACTGCAGCGGATCGGCCGGCGCCAGTCCGGTATCCAGTTCCTTCAAGCGGCCCTCATCGGCCAGCAGCTCAGCGTACTGCTCGCTGTTCATGCGAAAATGGAAATCGCATTTCGTGCAGACGAGAAAGTTGCGCTCGAGGTCCTTTTTGTAAAGAATCTCGCCGCAGCGGTCGCACTTGATCCACAGCCCGTCCGGGAGCTCTCGCTTGGTCTGGGCCTCAAGCCCGGGGGTGACGCGTTTGAACCACTCCATAACGACTCCTTGCTACTCTGTTTCGGACGGCGGATCCACTATCTCGAGAAGGGGATTGGCCTGGATCAGGCAGCTCATCAGCACCGCATCTTCGTTCTCGACCTCGTAATACCCCTTGCGCAATCCGACCTGCGTGAATCCCAGCTTGTCGTAGAGCGCGATGGCAGCGCTATTGCTGCGCCGGACCTCGAGATGAGCGAGATAAAAGCCCATCTCCCGGCCCGCTCTCAAAAGGAGTAATAAAAAAGCATAACCGATGCCGCGCCGTTGATATTCCGGAGCTACCGCGACGTTGGCGATGTGCATCTCATCCGCCACCAGATAGGTGATCATATAGGCCGCTACGACCTCCCCATCCAGCAGGACAAGACTGCAGGCGTACTCCTGATCGAGGTCCTCGCGGAACATCTCCCGGGTCCACGCCGAGCGGAAGAGCTGCTCTTCGATGCGCACGACCTGATCCAGATCCTCTTCGCGCATGGCGCGATACGGCCAGCTCTCTCCGGATCCGGGGAGCCGCACTACCCCGGGAGCAAAGGCATCAGCGAACATGATCGTCCGGCGAGAAGACCGCTTTTTTGGGCTTGCCGACGACAAATTCCTGCAGATAGAGCGGCTCAAGCAGATCCGGTTTTTCACCCTGGTCCCGCTCCAGCAGCCGGCAGCCCAGCCGCGCAATCGTATGGGCGCTGAGCAAGGCGCGCCAGGCCGGGGCCGCATGATATCCCGCGGGCAGCGGATGCTGCGGGCTCTGGCCGATCAGCAAGGCCTCGGGCGGCACCTCAGCGGCCAGCTCAGGCCAACGAAAGATGCGAACCTCCGGCTGCGGCACATCGCCCTTGTCGCTGCGTTCATACAGACCGAGGTAATACTCGTCAGCGCGCGAGCGCAGCAGCGCGGCAATCAGCCCCTGCGCGACCGGCGCCTGTGCGGCCAGGGCCGCGAGCGTCGGCACAGCGACCAGCGGGATCTCCTGCGCCATGGCAATGCCCTTGGCGAAGGCGAGTCCGATGCGCAGTCCGGTGAAGGAGCCCGGGCCGATGGAGACGGCCACCGCATCGAGGTCGGACATTCGCCAGCCGGCGTCCGCCAGCAGGGCATCTACCGCCCGCGTCAGCAGCCGGCCATGGGAGTTCTTCAGGGCCGCGCGGTACTCCACAACCAGCGCCTCGCCTTGCGTCAGCGCCGCAGCGCAGATCGGGGTGGCGGTTTCAATAGCCAGCAGGTTCATGACGATAGACCTCGATCAAACGTACCTCGGCGGTGAGCGGCACAGCGTCTGACTGCAGTTTCCCGATTTTCGCCGCGGCCTCAATGCCGTGGGAGAGCTGCATCCGGGTATGTCCCGGCGTCAGCCAATCCTCGATCAGCTCGGGCCACTCGATCAGGCAGATGCCCTCGCCATCGAGATACTCCTCGAGTCCGAGATCGTGCAGCTCGGCAGCCGCGTGCAGACGGTAAAAGTCGAAATGATAGACCGGCAGCCGGCCGCGATACTCATTGATCAGGGTAAAGGTGGGACTGGTCACGGTCTCCGTCACCGCCAGCCCCGCGCAGATGCCCTGGATCAGGGTGGTTTTGCCGGCGCCGAGGTTGCCGGTGAAGATCAGCACGCTGCCCGGTTCCAGGGCCGCGGCAAGGCGGATGCCATAGTCCCGGGTCTCCGCGGCGCCCCGGCTGACCTTGCTCTCCACCAGCCGGTAATGTTCGTCCTGCACGCTGCTGCGCTACCTATTTGGGTTCCAGGGTGATGACCGGCAGAACCATCTCCTCCAGCGAAATGCCGCCGTGCTGGAAACTGTCGGCGTAATAATTCAGGTAATAATGGTAGTTGGTTGGATAGACGAAATAAAAATCTTCCTTGGCGATCAGATAATTGGTATTGACGCCGCGCACCGGCAGCTTGTAGGCGCGCGGATCGCGGATGATCATGGCATTCTTGGCGTCCGCCTTGATATTGCGCCCGTATTTGTAGCGCAGGCTGGTCGAGGTCTCGCGGTCGCCAATCACCCTGGCGCCGCGCAGGCCGCGGATGCTGCCGTGATCGGAGGTGATGATGACGGTATTGCCCGCCTGCGCCAGCTGCTGCAGGGCGAGGAACATGTGCGAGTGCTCGAGCCAGCTTTTGGTCATCGAGCGGAAGGCGGCCTCATTCGGGACCATCTCCTTGATCAATTCGGAAGAGCTGCGCGAATGCGCAAGGATGTCGACGAAATTCAGCACGATCGCCGAGAGCGGCAGGTCGCCGAACTCCTGGATCTTGCGGGCGATGAGGCGGTGCTCCTGCATGTCAAGGACCTTGGCATACTTGGGGCTTGGCTTGAGATCGAGGCCGGCGCGGCGCAGCTGCTGCTCGAGCAGTTGGCTTTCGAAGCGGTTGCAGCTGAGGTCATCATTTTCATCCCCCTGGGCCCAGAGTTCGGGCATCAGCCGCTCGATCTCGCTCGGAAATAGTCCGCTGAAAATGGCGTTGCGCGCATAGGGCGTGGCCGTGGGGAGGATGGAGAAATAATAGTCGCGCTGCACATTGAAATAATCGCGCAGCAGCGGCTCCACGACCAGCCACTGGTCGAGCCGCAGGTTGTCGAGAACCAGCAGGAGGGTGTGTCGCCCGGCGCGCACATGCGGCAGGACATACTGCGGGACGATATTCACCGAGAGCGGCGGCGCTTCTTTGGCGGTGAGCCAGGAGAGATAGTTTTTCTCGATGAAACGGCCGAATTCGGCATTACACTCCCGCTTCTGGTCATAGAGGATCTGCTTCAGGCCGAGGTCGGGATGTTGATCAAGCTCGATATCATATTCGCACAGGCGGAGGTGGACCTCGATCCAGTCCTGCCAGGTCATGCCGCTCATCAGGCGCAAGGCGATTTGATTGAACTCGGAGGTATAGTCGCGGGAGATGCGCTCCCCGGCGATCTTGCGGCGTTCGAGGATTTTCTTGCAGACCAGGAGGATCTGGCTGGGGTTGACCGGCTTGGTGAGGTAATCGTCGATCTTGCCGCCGATGGCTTGCTCCATCAGCGACTCCTCTTCGTTTTTGGTGACCATGATCACCGGCAGGCCGGGGCGGATGTTCTTGAATTCGGTGAGCGCGGAGAGGCCGTCCATGCCGTTGAGCATCTCGTCGAGCAGCACCAGATCAAAAGTCGAATTACGCACCAGCTCGAGTGCATCTTCGGCGTTGGTCACGGTGGTTACTGTATAGCCCTTTTCCTCGAGGAAAAGGACATGCGGCCGCAGCAGGTCGATCTCGTCATCAACCCACAGGATCAGCCCCTTGTCATCCGTCACGATGCCTCCTGCACCTTTATCATAACAAGAAAAGTAATCAATTTAAAGCAGAGTGTCAATCCTTTTTATCTTTTTACCTGCTCCTCAGCTTTTTAGCTTGCTATAAAAAAAAGAATGCATTATTTTATAAGCTATAAAAATTTTCGCCTGGGGTCGCCGCTGTGCTGCCCCCTGCAAGATTGGCTAAAACCAGAGGAAATAGTGATTTGCTGCACCAGCTCATTCATAAAGGGGTAATCGTTCCCGATCCCCCGGCCTATCAGGAACTGACCATCCATTTTCGCGGCATCAGCCATCGGCTGACGCCCGGGCAGGAGGAGATGGCTCTGGCCTGGGTCAAAAAGATCGGAACGGAATATGTCGAGGATGCCGTTTTTTGCCGCAATTTTTTCACCGACTTTAGCAAGGCCCTCAAGGTCGAGCCGGCGCTCAAGCCCGGCGAGGTTGATTTCCAGGAGGTCATCGCGGTCGTCGCGCGTGAACGCATGGCGCGGGAATCCATGACCAAAGAGGAGCGCAAGGAGCTGGCCGCCCGTCGCAAGGCCGTCCGCGACGAGCTCAAGGAGATCTACGGCCATGCCCAGGCCGACGGCGAGCGCATCGAACTGGCCGGCTATCTTGTCGAACCGAGCGGTATTTTCATGGGACGCGGCAAACATCCGCTGCGCGGCCGATGGAAGGAGGGGGCCGGCAAAAGCGACATCACCCTCAACCTCAGCCCCGACGCGCCGGTGCCGGAGGGCGCATGGGCCGAGATCGTCTGGCAGCCCGAGAGCCTCTGGGTGGCACGCTGGCCGGACAAGCTCACCGGCAAGATCAAGTATATCTGGCTGCACGACAGCGCCCCGATCAAGCAGGCGCGCGAGGAGCAGAAATTCAGCAAGGCGATCGAGCTCGAGGAGCAGATAAAAGCCGTCCGCGCCTACATCCAGCGCGGCCTCGATTCGGAGAACCCGCGCCGCCGCATGATCGCCACCGCCTGCTTCCTCATCGACACCCTCTGCCTCCGCGTCGGCGACGAAAAGGACCCGGATGAGGCCGACACTGTCGGCGCCACCACGTTGCGTCCCGAGCACGTCAAGCTGCTGCCCGACGGCACCGCGGAGTTCCGCTTCCTCGGCAAGGACTCCGTGTTGTGGAATAAAAAGCTCTCCCTGCCGGAAAACGTCCGCCGCAATCTCGAGGAACTCGAGCGCGAGGCGCGGCCGACCGCCGGCGGCGGCAAGGTCAAAAACGCCGCCTATAGCAAGCCGCAGCTTTTCCCGGATGTCTCCAGCCGCAATGTCAACGCCTTCCTCTCCGAGGTGCTGCCAGGGCTGACCGCTAAGGTCTTCCGTACCCATCACGCCTCCGCGGTGGTGCGCGAGAGTCTCGCCCAATCGGGCGTGGTGATCGAGGATCCCGAGCATCTCAAGTGGGAGGCGGTGGTCAACGCCAACCTCGAGGCGGCGATGCTCTGCAACCATATCAAAAAGGCCCCGGCCAACTGGGCGCAGCGCAAGGAGAATTTCAAGCAGCGTGAATCGGTCCTGCAAAAGGAACTGGCGGCGCTGGGAGAATTGATCAAAAAAGAGTCAGCCGCTGTCGCCCAGCTCCGGCAGCAAATGAAGGCGCGCAAGGCCGAGACCGGCAAGACCGACCAGCGCGCCCGCGTTGGCGCGGCCTTTCAGCGCAAGATCGACGCCCAGATGCGCAAGGTCGGCCAGCTCAAGGAGCGTGAAGAGAAAAGGCGCATCGCCCTGGGTAAGCTCAAGACCCAGATGGCCATTGCCTCCAAAAACCGCACCTGGAACCTCGGCACCAGCCAGAAATCCTATATCGATCCCCGCACCTTTTACAACTGGGGACTCGAAGTGGACTATGACGTGCTGAAAAAGTACTACTCGAAGAACCTGCAGCGAAAATTCGAGTGGGTGCGCGCCGGCGAAGAGCCGGAAGCCGAAGAATGAAAAAGGGCATCCTCTACTCCCTCATCGCCTTGGTCATGTGGGGACTTTTCCCCGTCTACTGGAAATGGCTGGGCGGGGTGCCCGCCCTCGAGATCCTCAGTCACCGCATGGCCTGGTCGCTGGTTTTTGTGGTTTTCCTGCTGCTGCTGAAAAAAAGCCGCCTCCTCACCGTGCTGCGCCGTACTCCCCGTCACGCCGCGATTTTCCTGCTGACCGCCAGTCTGCTCTCGGTCAATTGGGGGCTCTACATCTGGGCGGTGCAGACCAACAGGGTGGTCGATGCCAGCCTGGGCTATTTCATCAACCCCCTCGTCAGTGTCGTGCTTGGTGTCGTCTTCCTGCAGGAGCGGCTGCGGCCAGCGCACTGGCTGGCGGTCGGACTGGCGGCGCTGGGGGTGCTCTATCTGGCCGTGCATCAAGCCGGCTTGCCGTGGATCGCCCTGGCCCTGGCCTTCACCTTTGCATTCTACGGTCTGCTGCGCAAGACCGCGCCGCTCAACAGTCTCGAGGGTCTGGCGGTCGAGACAGCGCTGCTGCTGCCCCTCGCTGCAGGCTATCTGCTTTTCCTCGAGATGCATGGCACGGCCGCATTCGGCCATGCCGGCCTGCGTACCACCCTGCTGCTGGCGGTGGCGGGGCCGGTGACGGCGCTGCCGCTGCTCTTTTTTGCCGCGGGGGTGCGCCGCATTCCTTACAGCCAGCTCGCCTTCATCCAATATTTATCGCCGACGCTGCAGTTTCTGCTCGGAGCCTTTGTCTACCATGAGCCGCTCTCGGTGGTCCGGCTGACCGGTTTCAGCCTGGTCTGGCTGGCGACCGGGCTCTATATCGCGGTGGAGTGCCACCGCAGCCGCTGCCGGGTTGACGCCCCTCCGGCCTGACGCCCAACCCCTCGTGCCCACCCTGCCCCTCGTGCCCCCCCAACCCCCCGCGCCCCCCCCCCCCCCCCCCCCCCCCCCCCCCCCCCCGCCCCCCCCCCCC
>DAOQAG010000087.1:11484-11978 GCA_035353815.1 bacterium | reverse complement strand
GCCGTACCAGGTCTGCACGTCCATCTTGTTGTCCGCCACCTTGGTGCCGGGGGTCACGCCTTCGACAACGATTTCGGGCACAGGAGCGGCCCAGTAATAGACGCCGGAGGTGACGAAGTTGGTGAAGCCGTTGATCAGCTTGTAGTACTCGCTGCCAGCGCTGTTGTCGCCGAAGTAGACGATCTGGAGCTTGCCGTTGACGACCTTCTTGTCAGCAACAGCATGGCGTTCGTCGAACGTGGGGGTATTGGTGAGGTTGACCGGAGCGCCCCAGTTTTTGCCGCCGTCGGTGGAACCGACTGCAAAGATTTCGCCATAACCGAGGAAACGGTTGGTAACGGAATCGAGCGCGGCCCATTCGCCCCAGTTCTCGGAGTACTGGTTGTAGACGACATAGAGAGCGCCGGTGGCCGGATCGACGGAGATGTTGGGCCAGGTGGCCAGTGCCGGGCGGGTGCGGCCGGGCAGCATGGAATACTGGGCATCCAGATCCA
>DAOQAG010000087.1:0-11384 GCA_035353815.1 bacterium | reverse complement strand
GCCGTACCAGGTCTGCACGTCCATCTTGTTGTCCGCCACCTTGGTGCCGGGGGTCTGCGCGGCAAAGGCGGTGACTACTGCGAGGATGAGGAACAGCACGAGAGCAACTCTTTTCATCTTTCTCTCCTGATTAAGGGTAAAAAAAATGATTAAGGGGTGATGCAGGTACTGCAGATTAAAGTGGGAAGGGCCTCCTCCAATCGGGTTAAGGGTTGAGAGGACAGGAAACCTGGAGATGCGGCGCAGGCGGAGTGATCCGCTGCGGAAATTGGTTATTTTTGTTGAAAAAAATACTTTGTAATGTAGAGAATCTGCGGCATTTTGTCAAGGGATAAATTGCTATTTTTTTGCAAAAAAATATTTAGAATTTGCCTCTGCATAGACACGGACAGCACCGGCAGCCGGGTTGCAGCCCCCTTTTATTCGGCCGGAATCGGGAGGAAGCGCATTTATCTCTTGACTTACATGAAATTTATTAGTAAACTTTTTTAGTTTGACTTAAAAAAAAACTAACCGATTTAACCGGTTCAAGTAGCCGAGCCTATGCACAAATTCAGTCTATGGGGCCGCCGGGCGGCCCGCTGCACCGGCTTGCTTCTCGCCCTGGCAGCCCCCGCCCACAGCGCCCAGAACGACTCCACCGTGGTGAGCGTCTTCTCCGATCACCCCATTCATTTCGGCGAGGCCTCGCGCTACGATACCGCCGAGGTCGTGGGCGAAGAGGGCGGCCGCATCATCCGCCGCGACGTCGACCTCCCGGTCGCGTCCGGACCGGTGCAGATCATCGCCCATGTCGTGGTCTACTCAACCCTGCAGGAGGGCGGTGACGGCGACCCCTGGGATCGCGCGGGCACGGTTCTGCTCGACATCCCCGGCATGGCGCCCATCGAACTGCTGAAATTCATCACCGGCTTCGGCGGACGCTCGGATCTGCACCAGGACGTCAGCGACCTCGCACCACTGCTCTCCGGCAAACGCACCCTCCGGGCCTTTGTCGACACCTGGGTCTCGCCAGCCTGGAAGCTCTCTTTTGAATTGATCTACCGGCCCGTCATCGCGCCCGCCAACCCGGATTGGGCGGACGGCATCTATTACAATACCGGCATGACTGCAACCCAGGTCGGGCCTGACAAGCCGGCCGTCGCCGTCAACATCCCCCCGACAGCCAGCCAGGTTACGCTGACCTGGTATACCTCGGGCCACTGCACCGACGGCACCGATGCCGACGAGTTCGTCAGCAAGGACAACGTCATCAGCGTCGACGGCGTCGAGGTCTACCGCTACAAACCCTGGCGTAGCGACTGCAAGTCCTTCCGCTCCCGCAATCCCCGCTCGGGGCGATGGGGCACCACCTGGTCCTCGGATTACAGCCGCAGCGGATGGTGCCCGGGCGATATTGTCTATCCCGTGCGTCTCGACCTTTCGTCCCAGCTCGCACCGGGCCCCCATCAACTGCGCTGCGCCGTCGAAAACATCCGCCCGGCCGATGCCAGCGGCACCGGGTACTGGCGGATCTCCTCCTATCTCACCGGCCAGGGCGATATCCGCAACTGGCGTGCCAGCCGCATCACCCTGAGCGGCGAGGGCAAAAAGCTGCTGCCGGTTAAAAACAGCACCCCGCTCCGTATCGATCTGGTCGACGATTCCGGACTGCCGGTCTTTGCCGCCGCTGCGCGCATTCAGGTCGCCTCCGCAGCGGACTCGCTGTTGTTCTCAGCAGACGAACGCACCTGGAGCAATCCCCTGGTCTGCACGATCGTCAACGGCAGCGCCCAGCTCTGGATGAAATGCAGCCGGCCGGCCGCGGTGACGGTTTCCGCGGAGGATCTCGCGGGAACTCTGCCGCCCGCCCAGCCCCTGTCGGCGGCCTTTTATGATTATGAGGTGGGACCGGATGAGGTCAATCACGCCCGCGGCGCCGTGGCCCGCGCCGACTGCGAGTGCAGTCGCACGACCGAGGGGGCTGCGAAGGCGGTCGATGGCTCGCTGGCGACCAAATGGTGTTGCAACAACGGCACACCGGACTGGCTCGAGGTGACGCTGCCCGACACGGTCTGGATGAACTACTTCATTATCCGCCATGCCGGCGCGGGCAAAGCCCCGGTCGGCGATCCCGGCGCCGCTGACGGCCCCGGCATGAACTCACAGAACTTTTCCATCCAGCTGCTCGACAGCACCGGCGCCTGGCAAACCGCTGTCGCGGTCAACGGCAATCCCGCTGATGCCAGCGGCAGCGTCTCCTATCATGCCTTGCCCGAACCGCTGCGCACCGGCAAGGTGCGACTTTACCTGACCAAGCCCGATGTCAGCCGCATCTACGAGTTCGAGATCTATCTGCGCGGCGCCAGTCCGATCCGGCCCGAGGATCTGCAGGACGGCGTGCTGCCGGAACAGTTGGAGCTGCTGGGCGCCTGGCCCAATCCCTTCAACAGCGCTGCCGCCATACGCTTTTTCCTTCCTGGCCTGACGGAGGTGCGGGTGACGGTGATGAACAGCCGCGGCCAGCTGGTCGCCCGGGTGGGGCAAGGCTCCCTGCCGCGCGGCCTGCATACCCTCCGCTGGCAGGGACGGACCCTGGACGGCAGCCCGGCTGCCTCAGGGGTCTATTACCTCAATCTTCTCGGCATCGATGCTGCTGGCCGGCGGACCCTCCGGGTATGCCCTGTCACCCTGGTCCGCTGAGACTCGAATCCAATGGGAGATCCGATGAAACGCATCCTGACCGTCCTGATCCTGATCCTCGCGGCCTCCGTCTGGGGTTTTGAGACGCCCCACACCGCCTTTGCACCGCGCCATTATGTCTGCTGCCGCACGACCCGGCCCCTCTATATCGATGGCAATCTCAGCGAGACCGACTGGCAGCAGGCCGCCTGGAGCGAGCCCTTTGTCGATATCGAGGGCTCCGCCAAGCCCCTGCCACGCTTCACCACCCGCGTCAAGATGCTCTGGGATGACGACTATTGGTATATCGCCGGCGAGATGGAGGAGCCTGATGTCTGGGCGACCCTGCGCGACCACGACTCGATCATCTTCCACGACAACGATTTCGAGGTCTTTATCGATCCGGATGGCGACACCCATCGCTATTATGAGCTCGAGCTAAATGCCTTTGCCACCGCCTGGGACCTCTTCCTCGATCGCCCCTATCGCGATAATGGCAATCCTACCTTCTTCTGGGACATCCGCGGCCTGAAAAAGGCAGTGCAGGTGCAGGGCAGCATCAACCAGCCCGGCGACACGGATCGGGGCTGGACGATCGAGCTCGCCCTCCCCTGGGCCGTGCTGCAGGAGCAGGCCCCCGGCGGCCGGCCGCCGCGGCCGGGTGATTACTGGCGCGCCAATTTCTCGCGCGTGGAATGGCGCGTGCAGACCGGGGAGGGCACCTATACCAAGGTCAAGGACCCCGCGACCGGCAAGCCGCTGGCCGAGGATAACTGGCTCTGGTCCCCCCAGGGTTTGATCAATGTCCACTATCCCGAGATGTGGGGGTTCGTCCTTTTCTCCAGCCGCAATAGCGGTGCGACCCCCGAGCCCTTTGTGATGCCGGAAGTGGAAACAATCAAATGGCTGATGCGTCTTATCTATTATTCCCAGCGCACGGTTTGCGAGGCGCAGGGACGCCCCGCCCGCACCTGGGCCGAACTGGGCGTTAACGCAAAGCGCCCCGCAGGGTATCAATGGCCGCCGCGCCTCTTCGCGGGCCCCGAAACCTGGGAAGCGGTCTTGACCTCGAATGATGGCCAAATCCGCTGGCACATCCGCCATGACGGCCTGGTCTGGCGCACCCCCAAACTCTAGTCACGCAGTGGAGATCCTTCCCAGATGAGATATGGCGATTTCAGCCCCGACGGCAAAGAATATATCATCGATCACGTGGCCACCCCGAGCCCGTGGATCAATTATCTCTATAATGGCAGCTATTTCGCCACTATCTCCAATAACGGCGGCGGCATCAGCTATTACCGCTCTCCCCTGCATGGCCGGGTCACCCGCTATCGCATCAACGATGTGCCCCCGGATCGCCCCGGCAAGTATATCTATGTCAAGGACCGCGACAGCGGTGAGATCTGGAGCCTCACCTGGCAGCCGGTCGGACGCCACCTCGAGGCCTACCGCGTCCATCACGGTTTCGGCTATACCCGCGTCGAGTCCCGGGTCGCGGAGATCCGCGGGGATCTGCTCTATTTTGTCCCCCCCGGCGATCACCTCGAAATCTGGCAGGCCCTGCTGCACAATGAGAGCAGCCGGGTGCGCCGCCTTTCGGTCTATGGTTATGTCGAATTTGCCCTCGGCCATGCCCTGATCGACCTGATCAACCAGTGCGACGATCAGCACTTCAATCGCGTCCATTTCGATCCCCAGGTCCGTGGCCTCTTCGCCACCAAAACCTACTGGGTCACGGAATCCCGCGGCACCCAGCACCAGGAGAACAAGGAATGGGATCAGTGGGCGTTTTTCACGACCAACCAGCCCGTGACCGGCTTCGAGACCCTGCGCGAACGCTTCATCGGCCCCTATCGCAGCGAAACCAATCCCCTCGCCATTGAACAGGAGAAGCTGGGCTGCCAGGAAACCGATTTCGGCAATGCGGTCGGTGCACTGCAGGTGGACCTCGAACTGGCCCCGGGCGCGGAGCTCCCCGTCGTTTTCACCCTCGGGGTCGTGGCCAAGGAGGCCTTTAACACCCTGCGCACCCAGCAGCCGGTGCGCTACCACGACGCCCGCGTCCGCCAGCGCAGCTGGGAGAAATTGCAGGCCAAATGGGACCGCTATTTTCAGGTGACCCGGGTCAAAACGCCGGACGCCACCACCGATGTCTTTATGAATTACTGGACGCCCTATCAGGCGCGCGTGGCCTTCGAGGTGGGCCGGGTCGCGAGTTTCTACTATTGGGGCATCGGCCGCGGTTTCGGCTTTCGTGATACCTCCCAGGACACCATCGCCGTGACCCTCTCCGACCCGGAGCTGGCGCGCCAGCGTATCCTCCTGCTCTCGCGGCAGATGTTCAGTGACGGCCATGTCTATCACCATTTTTACGGCGACGGTCAGGGCGAGGTGACCGGCCACTGCGATGATCCCCTCTGGTACCTCCTCGCCATCAGCGACTATATCAAACAGACCGGGGATTGGGCGATCCTCGATAATCCGCAGCCCTTTGTCGACGCCCTGGCCGCGCCCTTGCTCGATCACCTCACCGCCGTGGTCCATTTTGTCGAAAACAATCTCGGACGGCATGGCCTGCCCAACTTCGGCCGCGGCGACTGGAACGACACCCTCGATTACATCGGCGGCGACGACGGCGGCGAGAGCGTCTGGGGCGCCATGTTCTATGTCGCCATGCTCAACCTGCTCATCGAGATTCTCGAACATCAGGCCCTGACCGCGCTCCTGGTGCGGACCGTGGCCGTCCGCGACCGCCTCCGCGAAGCGGTGCAGCGCACCTGCTGGGATGGCGCCTGGTACATCCGCGCTTTCGGCGCCAGGGAGCGCAAGATCGGCAGCAAAAGCAGCAAGGCGGGCAAGATTTTCCTCAACCCCCAATCCTGGGCGGTGATCGCCGGCATCGATGCCCCCGCGCGTCTGGAACAGGCGATGCAGAGCCTGTGGGATCACCTCAATACGCCCTTCGGCCCCAAAAAATGCGCCCCGGCCTTCCGCGAGATCGACCCCACCATCGGCCTGGTCACCCGCTGCGTCGCCGGTAAAAAAGAGAATGGCGCTATCTTCGCCCATCCCACGGCCTGGGTCATCCAGGCCGAATGCCTCCTCGGTCATGGCGACCGCGCCTATACCTACTACAAGGAGATGCTCCCCAACACCATCGACCCGGACATCTTTGTCGCCGAGCCCTACGTCTTTTCCCAGTATGTCACCAGCGACGAACACAGCGCTCCCGGACGCGCCAGCCACTCCTGGCAAACCGGCACCGCAGCCTGGATGTACCGGGTGATGATGGATTATTTCCTCGGCGTGCGCGCCACCTTTGATGGACTCTACATCGACCCGGTCATCCCCTCCGCCTGGGAGGGCTTTACCTTCGAACGCGTCTTCCGCGGTACCCACTATGTCATCCAGGTGCATAATCCGGAAGGCGTGCAGCGGGGCGTGCGCTCCATTCATATGGAGGGCGCGCCGGTTGCGGGACACCGGTTGCCGCTGACCGACAAGAAACGGGTGACCGTGGAGGTCGTGATGGGCTGACGCCCCTGCGGGCTTTACCGCGCGGCCATTCCCATGCGGCCATTCCCACGCGGCCATTCCCACGCGGCCATTCCCATGCGGACGTTCCCACGCGGTCGTTCCCATGCGAGCGTTCTTCGCGGAAGGGGACCGCTCCCGGGGCGTGGCCCCGTTCTGCAAACCACCCATGCATTCCTGACATTCCTTCCTGAGGATCTCTGATGCGACGCATGCTCCTGCTGGTTCTGACGCTCCTTGCCACCGCCCCGTTGCCGGCGGCCGAGGAGCCCCTTGTGCTCAGCCATGGCCTGGCCTGCAAACTCCCCGAGCGGCAACGCCGCGCGATGATTCCCGCCGATCCGGTCGAAGCCCTGCTGGTGGCCGGCAAGCGGGTGATGCCCATGGAGGGGGATGCGCTGGAGACCGACGGCGAAACCCTGCGCTGGCAGCCGGTCGTCGCGGACAGCGGCGGCTGGTTCATCGGCCCCGAGCTGCGCAACGGTTGGGTCCATTTTCGCATCACCCGCCTGCAAGGCGCGGTTTTCCTCCTTGAGGGCATGGGCAACACCATGGTCTATGTCAACGGCGTGCCGCGCATCGGCAACCGCTACCGCGCCAAGGATCTCTTTGAGTCCTGGGAGCCGCGCTTCGACTATGGCCTTGTGCCCATCCGGCTCGAGGCAGGCGAGAACCACCTGCTCTTCCGCAGCAGCCGCGGCCGGCTCAAGGTGGTGTTGCACCCTCTCGACCAGCTCGCGGTGTTCAATCCCCGGGACCTGACCCTGCCCGATCTGCGGGCCGGCGAGGCGCTGGAGGGCTGGGGCGCCATCCCGGTGCTCAACGGCAGCGACGCCCCCCTCGGCGGTCTGATCCTGCGCGGCAGCGGCGAGGGCATCCGCGTGCCCGAAACTGTGCTGCCCGAGCTGCTCCCCCTCGGCCTTCGCAAGGTGGCCTTCCCGATCCAGGCGGAAACTACCGCAGGGACGGGAGAGGTGCGGCTCACCCTCAGCCTGGTGCGCCGCAGCGCCGGGGGAGAAGAGCCAGTCGATGAGACGGTGATCACCCTGCGCCGCGTTGCCGCGGCGGCCCCCTGCAAGCGGACTTTTATCAGTGAGATCGACGGCAGCGTGCAGTACTATGCACTCCTGGCTGCCGCCTCCGCAGACACATCCCCCAAAGCCCTTTTTCTTTCCCTGCACGGCGCCAATGTCGAGGCTCTGAATCAGGCCGGTTCCTATGCCCCCAAGAGCTGGGGAGACCTGGTCGCGCCCACCAACCGCCGCCCGTACGGCCATAACTGGGAGGACTGGGGGCGGATGGATGCCCTTGAGGTGCTCGCCCTGACCCGCAAAACCCTGAATGTTGATACCAGCCGGATCTATCTGACCGGTCATTCCATGGGCGGCCACGGCACCTGGCATCTCGGCGCCTCTTTTCCGGACCTGTTTGCGGCGATCGGCCCCAGCGCCGGCTGGATCAGTTTCTGGTCCTATGGCGTGCGCGACACCAGCGGCAGTGCCGATCCCGCAGCCCGGCTGCTGCAGCGCGCTGCAACCCCCAGCAATACCTTCGCCCTGGCGGATAATTATGCGCAGCACGGCGTCTACATCATCCATGGGGCGGCGGACGATAATGTCCGCGTCGAACAGTCGCGGCAAATGGCCGAACGGCTCAAGACCTTTCACCACGACTGGTATTTCCACGAACAGCCGGAGGCAGGGCATTGGTGGGACCTCTCGGATGCACCCGGAGCGGACTGTGTCGACTGGCCACCGCTCTTCGATTTCTTCGCGCGCCATGCCCGTCCCGGCGCGGAACGGCTGCGCCGGATCGATTTCACCACCGCCAATCCCGGCCTCTCCGCTCGCGACGGCTGGCTCACCATCGTGGCGCAGGAAAAACCGCTGCTCCTCAGCCGCGCGTGTATTGAGCTGGATCCGGTGCTGCAGCGGTTTGCGGGCACTACGGAGAACATCACCCGCCTCGCCTTGCGCATTCCGCCGGAACCGGGCGGGACGCTCTGGCATCTGGAGCTCGACGGCCAGAGCTTCGAGGCCTCCGGTGCGGGCACGCTCTGGCTCGAAAAAAGCGCGGGGGCCTGGCGCAGCGCCGCCGCGCCGCCGGCGGGGGAGAAGGGACCGCAGCGCTACGGCCCCTTCAAGGAAGCCTTCCAGCACCGCATGATCTTCGTGTATGGCACCAGGGGCTCGGTCACGGAGAACCGCTGGGCGCTGGCCAAGGCGCGCTTCGACGCCGAGACCTTCTGGTATCAGGGCAATGGCTCGGTCGATGTCGTCGCCGACATCGCCTTCGATCCACAGGCCGATCGCGACCGCAGCGTCGTCCTCTATGGCAATGCCGCGACCAACGCCGCCTGGAAGTCCTTGCTGGGGGCGAGTCCGATCCAGGTCCGCCGCAGTGTCATTCAGGCCGGCAAGCAGCTGCTGCGCGGCGATGACCTGGCCGCCCTCTTCATCCAGCCGCGTCCCGGCAGCGATCGCGCTTGTGTCATCGCGATTTCCGGCACCGCGCCGGCCGGCATGCGCCTGACCAACAACCTGCCCTATCTCTATGCGGGCGCCGCTTTCCCTGATTTTGCGGTATTCTCCGGCGCCCTGCTGGCAAAGCCCGAAGCTGGCATCCTCGCCTGCGGCTTTTTTAACAACCGCTGGGGCCTCGAGGGGGGCGACTGGGTGATCAAGGAAGGGACCAGGTAGAATAACCGGGAGCTGTTGATGCAACGTGCACTTATGTCTCTAGGTATGCTGATGCTTGTTGGTTCCGTCGTGGCTGCCCCGGTGGCGCTGATCCCCAGGCCTGCCCGCATGAGCGAAAACCGGGGAATCTGCAAGATCTCCGCCGCCGCGCCGCTGCTCTACCCGGTCGGCGATCCCGAGCTCGAGCGCATCGCCCGGCTGGCCGCCGCCGAGATCGGCCGGAGCAACGGCTGGAACCTCACCGCCGCGCCGGATGAAGCTCAGAAACGGCGGATTCCCGCCATCCGCATCGGTCTCGATCCCGCGCTTGCCGGCCTCGGATCCGAGGGATACCACCTGACCATCGCCCTGGCCGGCGTTGCGCTCAACGCCGCTGCGCCCGAGGGCCTGTACCGTGGCGTGCAAACCCTGCGCCAGCTCATCCCCCGCGCCAGCGCCGGCCAGCGCAGTCGTTCCTTCACCTTGCCCTGCCTCGAGATCAGCGATCAACCCCGTTTCGCCTGGCGCGGCGTTATGGTCGATGTCGGCCGCCATTTCCACAGCATCCGCTTCATGAAGGAAATCCTCGACTGGATGGCCCTCTGCAAGATGAACCGGCTGCACTGGCACCTGACCGATGACCAGGGCTGGCGCATCGAGATCAAAAAATATCCGCGCCTCACTGAGGTCGGGGCCTGGCGCACCGAAGCGGACGGCAGCCGCTATGGCGGATTCTACACCCAGGCGGAGATCCGCGAGGTCGTCGCTTATGCTGCGGATCGCCACATCGAGGTCGTCCCGGAAATCGAGATGCCGGGACACTGTATGGCAGCGCTCGCGGCCTATCCCGAACTCTCATGCAGCGGTGGCCCCTTCACGGTTCAGACCCAATGGGGGGTCTTCAAGGAGGTCTACTGCGCCGGCAAGGAGGAGACCTTTACTTTTCTCGAGGCGGTTTTGACGGAGGTGATCGGCCTCTTCCCGGGCGAATATATTCACATCGGAGGCGACGAGGTGCCCCGCGACCGCTGGCAGTCCTGCCCGCTCTGCCAGAAACGGATCCAGTCCGAGGGACTCAGCGACGAAGCGGAATTGCAGACCTGGTTCATCAGCCGGATCGGAACCTTCCTTGCGGCCCACGGCCGCCGCCTCATCGGCTGGGACGAGATCCTCGAGGGTGGCCTGACCCCCGGCGCCACTGTGCAGTCTTGGCGCGGCATGGAGGGAGCCCTGGCCGCGGCACAGGCGGGGCATGATGCCATCGTCTCGCCCGGCAGCCACACCTATTTCAATGCGGATATCGGCGCGCTCGACCTGCGCAAGGCCTACTCCTTTGCGCCCCTTCCGGCAGGACTCGCCGCAGAGGCGAAAGGCCATATCCTCGGTGGCGAGTGCTGCCTCTGGAGCGAGCGCATCACCGAGGAGAATCTCGGCTACCAGCTCTTCCCGCGCCTGTTCGCCCTCAGCGAGGTGCTCTGGTCTCCGGAGGGCGAACGCGACTATGACTCCTTTCTCGAACGCCTGCGCAGGCACTATCCGCTGCTCGAAGCCCTCGGTATTCATTACGGCCCCGAGGCCCGGCCGGTCTCCATCCTGACCCGTTTTGACCCGGCCTCCCGGAGCCATGCCGTGACCCTGGAAAGCGGGGAGAAAGGAACGGAACTCCACTATACCCTCGATGGCGCCGAGCCCACGGCCGCCATGCCGCTCTATCAGGCGCCCTTCACACTGCGCCAGCCGGCGACGATCAAGGCGCGCGCCTTTCGCGCCGGTCAGCCCTATGGGGAGAGCGCTGTCCGGGCGCTCCTGTACCATGCCGGTATGGGAGGCGCCCTCCATCTCGAAAATCCGCCCAGTCCACGCTACACGGGCGGCGGCGCTGCAGCGCTTGTGGACGGCCTGTGCGGCTCCACCTCCTTCGCCGACGGCTGCTGGCAGGGTTTCGAGGCCGAGGATCTGATCGCCACTCTCGACCTCGGGGCGCTGCAACCGGTGCACCGCTTGCGCGCCGGCTTCCTGCAGGAGACCAACTCCTGGATTTTCCTGCCCGCCTTTGTGGAATGGTCGGTTTCGAAGGATGGCGTGAATTATAAAAGCGTGGCCGCCTGGGACCATCCCACGGCGGCCGGCACCTCCCGCGTCTACATTCAGGAGGACCAGGTGGAACTTGCCGGCATCGAGGCGCGTTATATCCGTTTGCGGGCCCGCAACGTCGGTTTCTGCCCGGCCTGGCACCCCGGCGCCGGCGGCAAGGCCTGGATCTTCGCCGATGAGATCATCGTCGAATGAGCGGCGGCCCGGCGTGTTTACCCCCAAAATCTGCGTCCCGCCCGGCTGGACTAACAGGTGGGAGCGAGAGCGGTGGAGCCGGCTCAGGTGGGAGCGAGCGGGGGCGGAGGCCGGCGCCTCCCCAACACTCTCGTCCCCACCTGAAGCACTTCTCGGTCCCGCCCGGCTGGACTAACAGGTGGGAGCGAGAGTGCTGGAGCCGCCTCAGGTGGGAGCGAG
>DAOQAG010000086.1:0-12259 GCA_035353815.1 bacterium | reverse complement strand
GAAGAAACCGGTGATGCCGGCGAGGGCGTAGCCGCACAGGGCGAAGAGGAGCTGGGCGCCCCTGGGCACGCGGGGGCGGGCGGCCTCAAGGCGGGGGGCGAGGAGGAGATGACTGGCCAGCCAGGCCACCGCAAAAACGATGGCAGCGCCCCCGGCCTGGAGGGGCAGTTGCCGCACCCCGGCCGCAAAAAAGAGGGTCAGTCCCGCCGCCAGCAGCGGACCCCAGAACGGGGTCCAGCTGCCCATCCCCATCAGCAGCGCCGCGGCCGCCGGATAGGCAAAACCGAGCAGCCAGGTGCCGCCGCCCCAGACGGCTCCCAGCAGCAGCCCGCGCAGCGACTCGCTGCGGATCCAGGCGCCACAGCGCCGCGGCAGCTCGCGCAGCTGCCAGGCGCGCCGGTTCAGGACACCATTCCCGGTGCGGCGCAGCAGCAGGCGCTGCATACGCGGCCACAGGGCAAGCTGCACGCCGGCGAACAGCAGCCCGAACAAAAAGGTGCCGGGCGCGGGCCAGAGCAGGTGGCCGGCGCTGCGGACCGCCTGCAGCAATTCACGGCGTCCCGCACTCAGCTGGCGAGCGAGCAGGGCAGCATCGCCCTGCAAAGCGGGAGCCGATGCCGGTGCACGCGGGGACACAGGCGCAGCCAGGTAACCGGCTATACCGAGGTCGAGTACCAGATAGAGGAGGGCAAGGAGTGCGGCCAGGAGAAGGCGCCAGCGCCATCGCGACAGCGCGAGGCGGGGCGGCGCGGCGGTAACAGCCGCCAGCCAGAGGATAAGCAGAATCAGGCGCAACAGGGCGGGGGAGAGGAGATAGCCCAGCCGGAGGAGGAGCAGCATCCCGGCCGCCGCGGCGGCAACGCTCCCGTAGAAGCGCATTTTCGCGGCGGTCAGATGGATCGAAAAGGACATGGCTGCTCCCGGGGGACGGTTGTGTTTGGGCGAGCTGCTGCTGGCCTGGCTGAAGGGATCTGCATGCTGGCGCTTTCCTGCATCCGGTTGCGGTATCGTCATCAGACGATGATGTTGGCGCGGGTGAGATGGTCGGTCAGGCCGCTGTAGGTGCGCAACGCCTTGCGCCAGTCGTCGAGGGTCTCCTCGAGCACGCCCTGCAGCAGGGCAAAGGCGACCGCCGGCCGGGTTTCCTGCAGCTCCTGGAAGCCGCTCTGCGGCAGCACCACCACGCTGCTGGGTTCGAGGACGAGGCAGCTCTCGCCGTGAAAGGCATCGCCCGAAAGGGCGGCTGCGCCGCAGGCTGCGCCGGGCAGGATGATCTTGAGGCGATCGGGCCGGCCGGCCTGCTCCTCGATTTCGAGGGCGAGGGAGCCGGAGAGGAGAAAAAAGAGGGTCAGGGCAGCCTCGCCCTGGCGGTAGAGGCACTCTCCGGGCGCATACGTGCGCCGGTGCAGCCAGGGCTGCAGCTGCTGCAGTCCGGCGGGGAGGAGTCGGGCGAGGGCGCGGAGGAAGCGCAGCTCCTCAAGGGTGCAGGGCTCGCCGGCGCCGGAGGGTGCGGGGGTGCGGGTGGCGTTCATAAGGATAAATATAGCACGTGTCCGGATAGAAATCAAGGGCTTTGCAGCGCGGCAGGGTGGAAACGAGAAAGTCAGCGCGGCGGGGTGGGAGCGAGCAGGGTAGGAACGAGATCGGCTTTGCAGCGCAGCGGGGTGGGGACGAGATTGGCTTTGCAGCGCAGTTGCGGTGGGCGCGGCAGAGCGGAGGCGGGAAATGGATCGAGCGGGTGAGATGCTCCACGAAGCCGGCGCAGCGGGGTGGGAACGAGATCAAAGCGCAGCGGGGTGGGGACGAGATCGGGGGGCGGCGGGCCGGGAGCGAGCAGGGTAGGAACGAGATTGGCTTTGCTACGCATCGGGGTGGGAACGAGATTGGCTTTGCAGCGCAGCGGGGTGGGGACGAGATCGGGGGGCGGCGGGCCGGCTTTCGCTCTCGCCGCAGCCGCGGCAGGAGGTTTTCTGTTGCATTTGTCTGCATATAGTCTTATTTTCTAACAAATATAGAGATCTGCACAAGGGATGGGATGAGAAGAGCGCGCACATGCCTCGCCGTTCTCCTGCTGCCGGCCCTGCTGGCCCCATGCGCGCGCGCCGAAACCCCCAAGGAGGCGGCGCGGCAAAAGACGGAGCTGCAGCATATCCGCGAGGAGATCAAGCGCCAGGAATCGGCGCTGAACAAGCGCAAACGCGACGAAACGGCGGCCGTCGATTATCTGGCCAAACTCGACCGGGAGATCGATGTTTCGCATGCCTACCTCCTCTCGCTCAACGGGGATGTCGAGCGCCTCGGCGCGCAGGTGGAGAAGCGCGATCAGCACATCCAGCTCCTTGCGGCGGATAAGGATACCCTCGCTTCGCATGTAAAAAAGCGGCTGGTCTCCTTTTACAAGCACGGCCGGGCGCAGGAGATCGATCTTCTCCTCAGCATCCGTTCGCTGCAGCAGGCGCAGGTCTGGCTGCGCTATCAAAAGATGATCGCCGACGCCGACCGCCGTAATCTTCTCGTCCTGGCGGCGCGGCAGCGGGAGCTGGAAAAAGAGCAGATCTATCTGCGCCAGGAGAAGGCCGACAAGGCGAGGATCCTGACCGAGCGGACCACCGAGGAGCAGGCGCTGCGCAACAGCCGCGAGAAGCGCACGGCCTATCTGACCACGGTGCGCAAGGACAAGAAGCTGCTGGAGGAGCGACTCCGCGACAGCCGTGCCTCGGAGAAGCAGATCCTCGCGCTGATCACGCAAGCCGAGAAGGCGCGCCTGAGCGCTACAGCGCGCAAGCCGCAAAAGGCGGGGGCCGTCCTGCCGGCTCCGGTGGTCTACAGCGGCCGTTTCGCCGGGATGAAGGGCCGGCTGACCTGGCCGGTACGCGGCGCGGTCGTCAGCCGTTTCGGCCGGCAGCGGCATCCCGAGCTCAACACCATTACCGAAAACCTCGGCATCGATATCAAGGCCAGGGAAGGGGGCGTGGTGGTGGCGGTGGGGGACGGACAGGTGCAGACGATCACCTGGCAGCGCGGCAGCGGCAATATCGTCATCATCAGTCATGGCGACGGTTTTTATACGGTATATACCCATTTGCAAGAGATCCGCGTCAACCAGGATGATCCGGTTCGTCAGGGGCAGGTGATTGGCACGGTCGGCGAGTCGGGGTCGTTCAACGGTCCGGTCCTGCATTTTCAGATCTGGAAAAACACCCGCAATCTGGACCCCGAAGAATGGCTGGGATGAAACGCGGTTGGGTTCCCCTCTCAAGGCCTGAAAGAGATTCATGAGTTTTGCACAGATCATCGGCCAGAACCGGCCGAAGGAGATCCTGGCGCGGGCGCTGCAGACCGGCCAGATCCCCCATGCCTATCTTTTTACCGGGCCCGCGGGCGTCGGCAAGGAGGCGTTGGCCATCGAGATGGCCAAGGCGATCCTCTGCAGCAGTGGCGGCGAGCGTCCCTGCGATGACTGCAGCGCCTGCCGGCGCGTCGGCCGCTTCGGCCATCCCGATTTTCTCTATCTGTTCCCGATGCCCAAAACGGCGAGCGTCGAGGAGGAGCGCGGCGTGCTCGACAGCCTCATCCGCGATCCCTACCTGCGCGAGCTGCCCTGGGCCGCCCCGACCATCGGCATCGAGCGCATCCGCGAGCTGCGCCGGGTCAGCGGCCTCAAGCCCCTCGAGGGGCGCCGGGTCGTGGTCATCGCCGAAGCGGACAAGATGACACCGGAGGCGAGCAATGCCCTCCTCAAAATCCTCGAAGAGCCGCCGGCCGAGATGCAGATGATCCTGACCACCTCCCGCGACGCCGGGCTGCTGCCGACCATTATCTCGCGCTGCCAGCGGGTCGATTTTTCGCTGCTGACCAACGCCGAGATCGCCGCCGCCCTGGTGGCCCGCAGGGGCGTGGCCGCGGATCAGGCGCAACTGGTGGCGCGCATCGCCCAGGGCAATTTCCGCCATGCCCTCGAGCTCCTCGAAGAGAACCTGCAGGAGCGCCGCAACCTGGTCATCGAGGCGCTGCGCATCTGCCTCAAGGATGACGGGACGCGGATCGAGTGGGCCGAGCAGGCGCTCGACGAGCTCGACAAGCGCGAACAGCGCGAATTTTACAGCCTGATGCTGGTCTGGTTCCGGGATGTCCTGGTGCTCTCCGCCCATCCCGAAGCTGCGGCGCAGGACCAGCTGGTCAACGTCGACCAGCTGGAGGTGCTGCATAATTTTGTCAAGGCGTTCAGCGAGATCCGCTTCGAGGCGATCTTTGCCGAACTGGAACGATCCATCGAGATGCTCGACCGCAATGTGCATCCCACCCTGATCATGGTGGTGCTGCTTGCGCGGCTGAATCAAAATTTAATACGTAAAGGCAGCAAGATATGATGGTTGAAATTATTTTCAAGGGGGAGCGCAAGGACATCTATGCCAATCCCCAGGAGTTCCCCTTCCGTCCCGGCGATTATGCGATCGTTGAAGCGGAGAAGGGCGAGGACCTCGGGGTGGTCAATCAGCTCGGTTCGGTGCTGGAGCGCAAAAAGGGCGACGCGGTGCTGCGCAATATCCTGCGCAAGCCGACGCCCCGCGACCTCGATATCTATCGTCACAACCGCACCCGCGAGTTCGAGGCCTACCAGATCTGCCGCAAGCGGATCGCCGAGACCGGCCTGGAGATGAAGCTGGTGGGCGTGGAGTACCAGTTTGACGGCAATAAGGTGACCTTTTACTTCACCGCCGAGAAGCGGGTCGATTTCCGTGAACTGGTGAAGTATCTGGCCAATGTCTTCAAGGTGCGCATCGAGCTGCGCCAGATCGGGGTGCGCGATGAGGCCAAGCGGATCGGCGGCTATGGCACCTGCGGCCGCAAGCTGTGCTGCACCACGTTTTTGAAAGAGTTCGAGCCGATCACCACCCAGTGTGCCAAGGAGCAGAACCTGCCCCTCAATCCGCAAAAGCTCTCGGGCCTGTGCGGCCGGCTGCTCTGCTGCCTGATGTACGAGCGCGATTTCTACCGCCGCCAGATGTCCAAACTGCCGCGCGTCGAATCGCGTTTCCAGACCCCGCTCGGGGAGGGCCGGGTTATCCATGTCGATGTTTTTAATGAATGCATCACCCTCTTCTTTACTCCGGAGAAACAAGAGACCTTCGATCTGGCGGAAATGGCCAATTTTACCCTGATCTCCGCCCCTGAAACGGAGTGAGGGAGCGCGGCCCACTGCGGCCGACTCATTACCTGAACCTCACCGGTTCCTATGCGGAGCCGGCTGTACCGCCTATACCATGGAAGAGAGAACAATCAACATGAGCCAAGAGCAGCAAAAGGAATACAAACGTCTGTTGATTACCAGCGCCCTGCCCTATGCCAACGGACCGATCCATCTCGGCCATCTCGCCGGGGCCTATCTGCCTGCCGATGTTTATGTGCGCTATCAGCGCCTGAAAAAACGCGATGTGGTCTATATCTGTGGTACCGATGAGCACGGCGTACCTATCGCCATTGCCGCCGAAAAAGCCGGTGTCACCCCGCAGCAGATCGTCGACAAATACTGGGCGGACCATTTCGATACCTTTACCCGCTTCGGCATGAGTTTCGACCACTTTTCGCGCACCTCGGCGCCGACGCAGCACCAGACCGCGGCGGAGTTTTTCCAGGTCATCTATGACAAGGGGTATCTGGTCGAGCGCTCCATCGAGCAGTTCTATTGCGAGACCTGCAGCCGCTTCCTGGCCGACCGTTTCGTCGAGGGCGAGTGTCCCCGCTGCCATCATGCCGGGGCGCGCGGCGATCAGTGCGAATCCTGCGGCAGTTCGCTCGAGCAGACCGAGCTGATCCATCCCTACTGCAAGGTGTGCGGCAGCACACCGGTGCTGCGCCAGACCAAGCATCTTTTCCTCAAGCTCAACGAATTTCAGCCCCTGCTGGAGCGGTGGCTCGCTGCCAAGACGGCGTGGAAGGAGAATGTGCTCAATTATGTGCGCGGCTGGTTTCAGGAGGGATTAGCTGAGCGGGCAGTGACCCGTGATCTGAGCTGGGGTATCAAGGTGCCGGTCCCGGGCTATGAGGACAAGGTTATTTATGTCTGGTTTGAGGCCCCGATCGGCTATGTCTCAGCCACCAAGGAGTGGGCGGCCAAGCAGGGCCGTCCCGAGGCCTGGAAGGAGTACTGGCTTCAGCCCGACACCAAGCTGGTCCATTTTATCGGCAAGGACAATATCGTCTTTCACGCCGTGATCTGGCCGGCCATGCTCATGGGGCACGGCGAGTTCGTCCTGCCAGCGGACATTCCCGCCAATGAATTTCTCAATCTCCAGGGCGAAAAGCTCAGCACCAGCCGTAATTATGCCGTCTGGCTTGGCGATTACCTCGCCAAGTTCCCGCCGGATCCGCTGCGCTATTATCTGGCCGTCAATGCCCCCGAGACCAAGGACGCCGATTTCATCTGGGAGGATTTCCAGACGCGCAATAACAGCGAGTTGGCGGACATACTCGGCAATTTCATCAACCGCACCCTCACCTTTGCCCGCAAGCAGTTCGCCGGCCAGGTGCCGGAGTGCGGCACGCTGGATGCCCTTGACCAGCAGATGGTCAAGACGCTGGCTGAAGCGCCGGAGCGGATCGGCGCGCTGCTCGAGGGCTATGAACTGCGCAAGGCGGCTGCGGCGTTGATCGATATCGCCCGTTTTGCCAACAAATATTTCAACGACCAGGAACCGTGGCGGACGTCGCGCGAGAATCGGGAAAAATGCGCCACCACCATTCACCTGGCGATCCAGGCGTGTCAGAGCCTGGCGGTGCTGATGGCGCCGATCCTCCCCTTCTCGGCTGAGAAGGTCTGGACGATGGTCGGCGGCTCCGGCAGCGTCCACGCGCAGGCGTGGGACGGCTGTGGCAGCCGTCCCCTCGCGGCGGGCCATGCCCTGGGGCAGGAGCAGATCCTTTTCCCCAAGATCGAGGAGAGCCAGATCCGGCCGGAGGTCGAGCGATTGCGCGCGATTTCGGAGGCGCTCAAGGCGGCTGCGGATCCGCAAACCAGGGGCGCGGCCGTTCAGCCGGGCGATCCGGCACCGGCCCAGGGGCAGGCCCCGGCTCAGGTCCAGGCGACGGCTCCGTCGGTGGTCCCGGCTGCGGCAGGAACCGTAAACCCGGCAGGAACCCCGCCGGGCACCCCGGCCCCGGCGCAGGCCCGGCCGCAAGCTGCGGCCCCTGCCGCTCCCGCCGGCGGCGTCGAAAAGCCGCGCATCACCTATGATGAATTCGCCAAGATCGATCTGCGCGTCGCCCGGGTGGTCAAGGCGGAAAAGGTCGAAAAAGCCGACAAGCTGCTGCGCCTCGAGCTCGATCTGGGCGGCGAGACGCGCCAGATCGTCGCCGGCGTGGCCAAACATTATACGCCGGAGGAGATGACCGGGCGGACGATCATCATCGTCGCCAACCTCCAGCCCGCGGTGATCCGCGGCATCGAGTCCAACGGCATGCTCCTCGCCGCCGAGGACGCCCAGGGGCGGATGGCCATCCTTACGCCGCAGGGGGAGATCGATTCGGGCGCGAAGGTGAAATGAACGAGTATCTGGTCGACACCCACGCCCACCTGGACTTTGACCAGTTCGATGCCGATCGTGACGCAGTGCTCTACCGCGCCGAGGAGAATGGCGTGCGCCAGGTCATCACCATCGGCATCGATCTCGCCACCAGCCGTAAAAGCGTCGAGTTGGCGGAAAAATACCCCATGGTGTATGCCGCCGTGGGCATCCATCCCCATGATGTCGCCAAGGCCGGGGCGGAGGATATCGCCGGGATCGAGGCGCTGCTGCAGCATCCCAAAGCAGTCGCCCTCGGCGAGGTCGGGCTCGATTTCTATTATCATTACTCCCCCGAAGAGGTGCAGCGCAAGTACCTGCGCCTCTTTCTCGACTGGTCCCTGGCGGGTGGCAAGCCGCTGATCATCCACACTCGGGATGCGGACGAGGCGATCCTGGCGATCCTGCGCGAGCGCAGCCGTGCCGGTTGGCGCGGCGTCTTCCACTGCTTCTCCGGGGATGTCCGGATGGCAGAAAAGGTACTCGAGATGGGTTTTCACCTTTCATTCACCGGCAATATCACGTTCAAGAATTCCACCTCCGCCGCGGTCATGCGCGAGGTGCCGCTGGAGCGGTTGATGGTCGAGACCGATTGCCCCTTCATGGCGCCGGTGCCGCACCGCGGCAAGCGCAATGAGCCCGCCTACGTCCAGCTGGTGGCGCAAAAGATCGCCGAGGTGAAAGGCTGCTCACTTGCGGCCGTGGCGGAAGCGACCACGGCCAATGCCAGGGCTCTTTTCGGACTGCCGCGGCCATGAGCGGCGAGGTTCTGCTGCTCATCGGGGCGGCCGTTGTCGTCGGCAGCGTCCTCCTCAGCAAGGTCTCGGAGCGCTTCGGCGTACCGGCCCTGCTGCTCTTTCTCGGGATGGGCATGCTCGCCGGCTATGACGGCCCCGGCGGGATCTATTTCGATAATGCCCGCCTGGCCGCGATGATGGGCACGGTGGCGCTGGCCTTCATCCTCTTCACCGGCGGCCTGGAGACCGACACCCGCATGGTGCGCACGGTGCTCAAGCCGGCGATCTCGCTCGCCACGCTCGGCGTTCTCATCACCGCGGTCGCCACCGGCCTCTTTGCTCACGTTTTGCTCCATCTCTCCTGGCAGGATGCCTTGCTCGTCGGGGCGATCGTCTCCTCGACCGATGCAGCGGCCGTTTTTGCCGTCCTCCGCTCGAGAAATTTCGGACTCAAGGAGCCGCTCGGCCCGCTGCTCGAGCTGGAATCGGGCAGCAACGATCCGATGGCGGTCTTTCTCACGGTCGGGATGCTCGAGCTGATCCGCCATCCGGAAAAATCGTTGCTGACCCTGATCCCGCTCTTCCTGCAGCAGTTGCTCATCGGTCTGGCTCTGGGCTATGGTATGGCCCGGCTCTTTGTTTATTTGATCAACCGTGTCAAACTCGATTATGAAGGATTGTATCCGGTTTTCGGCCTGGCCTGGGTGCTGCTCACCTATGCCCTGACCGCCTGGCTGAAGGGCAGCGGTTTCCTCGCGGTCTATATCGCTGGTCTGGTCTTGGGGAACACGACCTTTTCGCACAAAAAAAGCCTGGTCCGCTTTCAGGACGGCATTGCCTGGCTGATGCAGATCCTGATGTTCACGACCCTGGGCCTGCTGGTCTTTCCCTCGCAGCTGATCCCGGTGGCCGGGCAGGGGCTGCTGATCGCCCTGGTCCTGATCCTGGTGGCCCGGCCCGCCGCGGTTTATATCAGCCTGGCATTCTCGCGTTTCAAAATTCCGGAGAAGCATCTGATCTCGTGGGTAGGCTTGCGCGGCTCGGTGCCGATCGTGCTGGCCACCTTTCCACTCATGGCCGGACTGGACCAGAGCCAGTACATCTTCAACCTGGTCTTCTTCATCGTCATCTCCTCGGTGCTGCTGCAGGGCACGACCATTCCGCTGATGGCCCGGCTGGCTCGGGTGGAGGCGCCCCTCGTGCGCCAGCGCCGGTATCCCATCGATTTTGACAACTCGGAAACGATGGAACTGGAGCTGGTGGATCTCTTTGTGCCCTACGGTTCCAAGGCGGCGGGAAAGCAGATCCTCGATCTTGGTTTTCCACGGGATTGCCTGATCACGATGATTTCGCGGAACGAGAAATTCATCATGCCCGGGGGCGCGACGGTGCTCGAGGAGGGGGATGTGCTGCTCATCCTCGCCAGTCCGGAGAATCTGGCGCTGGCCCGGGAGATCCTGGAACGGCGGCATGAGGCGGTCAAGTCCTGACGCCGCCCTGGAGTGCCGCGGCGCGGGAGATACCTGTTCAGGGGAGGAGGCCGCGGCCTGGCCCGGAACAAGCCGGGGCCGGCGATGCAGGATTGTACCATGTTATAAAGAGAAGCTGAAAGCAGGGCGGGGGTTCGCGGTGCTGCTGGAGAGCACAAGTTAACCAAATGGAGAAAATGGACTATGGAGTATCCCACCGGCCGGGCCGGCCGTGAGGAGAAGAGCGACCTCGCTGTCGAGGTCGAGCTGCGCGATCACGGCGGCCTGGAGATAACGGTCAACAGCTCGGTCAAGGCTCTGTACGGCAAGGCGATATCCGCTGCCGCAGAGGGCGCGCTGCGTGAACTCGGGGTGACGCATGGCAGGCTGGGCATCAGCGACAAGGGAGCGCTCGACTGGGTCATCCGGGCGCGTATTGAGGCGGCGGTGCGCGCGGCGGGCCACCCGGGTACTCTGGCACCGGTGCCAGCCACGGCCGGGGCGGACAGCGCGGGCGACCGCAACCGTCTGCGGCGGACGCGGCTCTATCTGCCTGGCAGCACGCCAGATTTGATGCTCAATGCCCATCTTTTTGGCGCCGACTGTCTCATCCTCGATCTCGAGGACTCGGTGGCGCCCCCGGAAAAATTCGCGACGCGCATCCTGGTCAAGCACGCCTTGCGCGCCCTCGAATTCGGCCGCTCCGAGCGCATCGTGCGCATCAATCCCCTGGCGACCCCCTTTGGTACGGCGGACCTCGAGGTGATCGTCGCCGCCGGCCCCGATACCCTGCTCATTCCCAAGTGCGAGGGCGCGGCCGATATCACCGCGGTGGAGGAACGGGTCGCGGCGCTGGAAAAGGCGGCGAAGGTGGCCCGGCCGCTGTTCTTCATGCCGCTGATCGAGACCGCCAAAGGTGTGATGCACGCCTACGAAATCGCCACCTCGAGCCCGCGCAATGTCGCCCTCTGCTTTGGCGCGGAGGATTTTACCGCGGATCTCGGGGTCGAGCGCACCGTGGAGGGCAAGGAACATTATGTGGCGCGCAGCCTGATCGTCCTGGCCGCCCGGGCGGCGGGAATCCAGGCGATCGACACCGTCTACTCGGATGTGCAGGACGAGGCCGGTCTGGTCGCCAGCGCCCGGGAGGCGATGGCCCAGGGCTTTGACGGCAAGGGGGTGATCCATCCGAGCCAGATCAAGCCGGTGCATGCGGCTTTCAGTCCCTCGCCCGAACAGATCGAAAAGGCGCAAAGAATCGTCGCCGCGCTTGAAGAGGCCAGGGCGAAGGGCCTCGGGGTGGTGTCGCTCGGCACCAAGATGGTCGATGCCCCGGTCGTGGCGCGCGCGCAAAAGATCCTCGAACGGGCCCGGATTCAGGGCCTGTTGAAGGAGGGAGAGAAGTCATGACCATGGTGAAGAACAGTCTGGGGCGGATGGTGCCCTCCGAGGTCAATGGCCGCAGGGTGCGGCCCTTTTTGGGCGCTCACGCCGGCCAGGGCGGCGGCGAGCGCCACGGCGGCCTGATTCCCGCGGCGGCCCGGTATGGTAACAAACTGCTTGCCGATCTCGACGCCGCCATCGATGCCTGCGCCATCCGCGACGGGATGGTGATCTCCTTCCATCATCATCTGCGCAACGGCGATTATCTCGTCAACCAGGTGATGGACAAGCTGGCGGCGCGCGGCATCCGGGATCTGGTGCTCGCGCCTTCGGCCCTCTTTCCGACGCACGGCCGGCTGGCGGAGTACATCGAGTCGGGGGTGATCTCGCACATCGAGGGTTCGATGAACGGCCCGATCGGCCGCGCCTGCTCGCTCGGCCGGATGCAAAAAACCGCGGTGCTGCGCTCCCATGGCGGCCGCTACCGGGCACTGCAGGATGGCGACCTGCACATCGATGTGGCCTTTATTGCCGCTCCCTGCGCCGACAGCCATGGCAACGCCAACGGGGTCAACGGTCCCTCGGCCTGCGGCCCGCTCGGCTTCGCCCTGGCGGATTCCCTCTTTGCCGACAAGGTGGTGGTGGTGACCGACCATCTCGTTCCCTTCCCCTGTCATCCCTGGAGTATCGAGGGGGGTAATGTCGATTTCGTGGTGGTGGTCGATTCGATCGGCGATCCCGCCCAGATCGTCTCCGGCACCACCCAGATCACCCGCAGCCCGACGCGCCTGCTCATTGCCGAATACGCCGCCCGCTTTGTCCAGGAGTCGGGGTTGATGACCGAGCCCAACTTCAGCTTTCAGGCCGGGGCCGGCGGCGTCTCGCTGGCCTTCGTCAAGTATATGGGCGATCTGATGCGTGAAGCAGGGGTGGTCGCCGATTTTGTGCGCGGCGGCTCGACCCGGTACATGGTCGACCTGCTCGAGAGCGGCCTGACCCGCTGCATTCTCGACGGCCAGAGTTTTGACCTCGACGGAGTGCGCTCGCTGCGCGACAATCCCCGCCATATCGAGACCAATCCCTTCGTCTCCTACGATTACCACACCAA
>DAOQAG010000085.1:10110-12512 GCA_035353815.1 bacterium | reverse complement strand
AGGCGGCCGGGTGGGCACCAGAAAGGCAGCCGGGTGGGCACCAGAGGGGAAATGCATCTCGCCCCCACCCGGGAAGGCGGCCGGGTGGGCACCAGCGCGCCGGAGCAGGCGCGAGTGGAGATATCAGACCTCCTCCCGCCAAATCTGGCACAGGGTTTGCGTAATTTCCTGCGTAAAACCGGGGCGGTTTTTCTCTGCTATTGTAAATAAAGTATTTAAGCACATTCAAAGACGCGCCGGGGGCTCATGGCGCCGGCGAAGCCGTAATTCAATAGTGACAGGTGTCATCATTTTGAGGGAGGAGAGCTGATGGAACACCAGAGAGCGAATGCAACGGGCAGGATCATCCTGGGCCTGCTTCTCGTCCTGACCGGCCTGGCTGCCGCGGCAGGTACGCCGGTCTGGTGGGACAATCCAAAAGGTTTGCCCAACTGGACGAAAACCATAGCCACGGGCACGGCTTCCAATACCGGACCCCAGGCGCAGTATATCATCGCCAAAATCGACGTGCCCAACACCTATCGGGAGAACTACTCCAAATATGTCTGGGCCCAGGTGGAGTGGCGCCTGGTCGATGGCACCGGCAAATTCATGACCGGATTCACCGACCACCTGATCAAGTGGCTCAACAGCGCCGAGCAGTGCCCGTCGAGCCCCGAGCTGGAGTACCCCGATCCCGACGGCTATGGCTTTATGAAGTGCGAGGGTGATTTTGCCCCGGAGTTCGGCTTCGCCAACGGCTATGAACTCTCTTACACCAAGATCACCCCCCAGCCCGCTTGCGAGCGCCTCGAGATCCGCTTTGAGGTCGGCCCCAACAGCCGCGTCGATTACCGGGTCGAGATCCAGACGGTCTGCATCAACTGGGATTTCGGCGATGCCCCGGATCCCGCCTACCCGACCCTGCTGAAGAACAACGGCGCGCGCCATATCGTCACCGGCGACTGTTTCCTCGGCGCAGGGATCGACAAGGAGGAGAATGGCCAGCCCAACGCGGATGCCAGCGGCGACGACCTCAACGGCGATGACGAAGACGGAGTGCTCTTCGCCACGCCGCATCATCTGCCCCAGGGCACGCCCGTTGCGCTCAGCGTCACCGCCTCCCGGGCCGGTTACCTCAATGCCTGGGTCGATTTCAATGCCAATGGCAGCTGGGCCGATGCCGGCGAACAGGTCTTCTCCGCCGTCGCCCTGCAGGCCGGCGCGAACGCCCTCTCGTTCACCCTTCCCGCCGACGCCAGGATCGGCCTCACCTTCGCCCGCTTCCGCTTCGGCACAGATGCCCAGCTCGGTTTTACCGGCCCCGCCGGCGACGGCGAGGTGGAGGATTACCCGATCGAGATCCTGCCGGCCGAATTTGACTTTGGCGATGCCCCCGATCCTTCTTTTCCGACCCTGCTGGCCAGTGACGGCGCCCGGCACCGCATCGGCAATCTCCGCCTGGGCAAGCTCATCGATCCCGAGCCCGACGGCCAGCCCTCGGCGGAGGCCCGCGGCGATGACGCCGACAGTCTCGCTGACGAGGATGGCGTCGTCTTTGATGAGAAGAGCCTGATCACCGGCCACAAGGGAACCGTGATCGTGACCGCCTCCTCCATCGGTTTCCTCAACGCCTGGATCGATTTCAATGACAATGGCAGCTGGAAGCAGGAGGGGGAGCAGATCTTCAAGGACAAGATCCTCAGTCCCGGCGAGAATTCCCTGACCTTCTACATCCCCGACACGGCCAAAACCAAATCCGTTTGCGCCCGCTTCCGCTTCAACTCGACGGGCAAGCTCGAACCCACGGGTGCGGCCGAGGATGGTGAGGTAGAGGACTACAAGATCCGCCTCGATGTTCCGGTGGAACTCTCCTCCTTTACCGCCAGGAGCGAGGGCAATGCGGTGCTCCTCGAGTGGGTGACCCGTTCCGAGACCGAGAACCTCGGCTTCCACCTCTTCCGCGCCGAGGGCCCGGGCGAGTTCGTCCAGATCACCGCCCGCCTGATCGAGGGGGCGGGAACCAGCTCCGGCACCCATGCCTACAGCTATCAGGATGGCGCGGTCGAGCCCGGCAAGACCTATCGCTACAAGCTGGCGGACCTCGACCGCAGCGGCCACCTCGAATTCGGCGCGCCGGTCGAGATCACGGTGGCGGCCCCCGGCGAGTTCGAGCTGGGGCAAAACTATCCCAATCCCTTCAATCCCACGACGATCCTCCCCTTCAAACTGAAGGAGTCCGGTTTCGTCTCCCTGGATCTTTTCAACATGAAAGGCCAGCTGGTGCGCTCGCTGGTGCGGCGCGCGCTTCCGGCCGGATCGCATGCAGTGGTCTGGGATGGACGGGATGCCAGCGGCGCCACGCTGCCGAGCGGTCCCTATATCTTCAAGCTCAAGGCTGGCGGCTTTGAACAGTCGCGGCG
>DAOQAG010000085.1:8522-10010 GCA_035353815.1 bacterium | reverse complement strand
GTATGCCGGATTCTGAATTTCGGCCATCTCTGCGCGACCGGCCATTTCGCAGCAGCGCCTCCCGCTTTTTTGCTTGCATCCGATACTCTTGCTGGATATATTGAGAGCACGTCTCATCAGCAAGGAGTCTCCCCATGAAAGTTCATCTGCTTATCTCCCTCATCCTCTTGCCGCTGCTCCCGCTTTCCGCGCAGGAGCGCCGCGACCGCGCTGTGTTCAAAGAGAATCGCGATGCCATGGAGGATTCGATCCGGGCGGTGATGCGTCCCGGTAAGCCCAGGGTGCCGCAGCAGGAGATGCTCGCCGATTTTTCGCTCTACGCCGCGCCCAAATCCGTGCGTGAATTCACCAGCCAGTGGCATCAGCCGCCGGCGATGCAGGGCCTCTCGGGCATGTGCTGGTGCTTCTCGACCACCTCGATGCTCGAATCCGAGGTCTACCGTCAGAGCGGCCGTAAGCTCAGCCTCTCGGTGCTCCATACCATTTATTGGGAGCACGTCGAGAAGGCACGCGAGTTCGTGCGCACCCGCGGCCAGAGCTTTTATGGCGAGGGCTCCGAGGCCAACGCGGTCTACCGGATCTGGAAGAAATACGGCTGCGTGCCTGCCGCCTCCTATACCGGCCTCAAGGAGGGGCAGCGCTTCCATGACCACTCCGGCACGCTTTTCCCGGAGATCAAGGCCTACCTGGCCGGCGTCAAGGCCGCCGGGGCCTGGAATGAGACGGAGGTTGTCGCCACGGTCCGCGCCATTCTCGACCACTGGATCGGCGCGCCGCCGGAAAAAGTCACCGTCGACGGGGTGGAGTATACCCCGAAAGAGTACCTCGCCCGGGTGGTGCGCCTCAATCCCGACGATTATGTCGACCTGCTCTCGCTGCTGGAAAAGCCGTGGTATGCCCGGACCGAGTACGCGGTGCCGGACAACTGGTGGCACAGTGCCGACTATTATAACATCCCTCTGGATGAATTCATGGCGGCGATAAAAAAGGCGATCCGCAACGGCTATACCATGGAGATCGGCGGCGACATGAGCGAACCGGGCTACGCGCTCGGCCCGGAGGGCATCGCGGTCGTGCCGTCCTGGGACATCCCCGCCGCGGCCATCACCGACGAGGCGCGGCAGTTCCGCTTCAGTAACGGCACCACCACCGACGACCACGGCCTCCACGTCGTCGGCTATGTGGAGAAGGATGGACAGGACTGGTTTCTGATCAAGGATTCCTGGAGCTCGGCCTACAACAGCAGCCATCCCGGCTACTATTTTTTCAGTGAGGCCTATGTCCGGCTGAAAATGATGGGGGTATCACTGCACAAGGATGCCGTGAAAGAGGTGGTAGCGAAATTCAAGTAGAGTGTTGCGGGCCGGGCGGGGTGGGCACGAGAGGTTGCCGCTGCCATATCTGGCTCCCACCCCGTCCTCCGGGTGGGCACGAGAGTAAATGGGCTGGCTCGAGAGTAGCGGGCCAGCTCGGGTGGGCACGAGAGTA
>DAOQAG010000085.1:1111-8422 GCA_035353815.1 bacterium | reverse complement strand
GGCCAGCTCGGGTGGGCACGAGAGTAAATGGGCTGGCTCGAGAGTAGCGGGCCAGTTCAGGGGGGCACGAGAGTAACAGGCCAGCGCAGGTGAGCACGAGAGTAAATGGGCTGGCTCGAGAGTAGCGGGCCGGTTAGGAAAGTCGCGCCCCCGCCGGCCTCTTGTTATGGTTTCCCCCGGCCTGTGCTAAAGCGTAAAGGGTACGCCGCGCTGGCCGCCGATCGCCTTGAGGATCTCGTAGACCTTTTCTTCCAGCGGCACCCCTTCCTTCCGGTGTTTCTCGTACAGTTCGTACTCCTTTTCCCCGTGGATAAAGATGCGCTGCGCCCCTTCAGCCCTGGCCGAGGCCTTGAGGCGGTCGATCAGGTCGTCCATTTTCTCCTGAAAGATCTCCATCTCGACGAAATTCTCGATGTTGAGGGCGAGGAAAAAGTGGGCGACATTGGCCGGCTGGTTTTCGCCATGCGGCCCCTTGCTGTCCACCATGTCCCCGTAGGCTCCGCCCGAGAGAATGCCGCAGAGGATGTCGACGAGGACGGCCATTCCGTACCCCTTGTAGCCGCTGAAACGCTCGCCCTCGCCGCCGAGGGGGAGGATGCCGCCGCCGGCCCGGGAGGTCATGTTGCGCAGTACCTCGGCCGCACTGGTGGTCACCTTGCCGGTGGCGTCGACCGCCCAGCCCTCGGGGATCGGCATCTCCTTGCGTTCATAGACCTCGAGCTTGCCGCGTGGCACCACCGCCGTGGCCATGTCGAGAAAGAAGGGCCGGTTGCGCAGCGCCGGTGCGGCCAGGGCGATGGGATTGGTGCCGATGATCATCTCGCGGCCGAAGGTGGGCACCACCAGCGGCGCCGAGTTGGTCATCGAGATCCCGAGCAGTCCGGCTTGAAGCATCATCTGGCTGTAATAGCCGGCGATGCCGTAATGGTTGGAGTTGCGCACCGTGACCACGCCGACACCGGCCCGCTTCGCCTTGGCGATGGCCAGCTCGGTGGCGAAGTGAGCGACCACCTGGCCGAGGCCGGCATGACCGTCAATGGTGGCGGTCGAGGGCGCTTCGCGGACGATCTCCGGCGCAGCCAGCGGCAGAATGGTGCCGTTGCCCATCCCGTCGACGTAACGCTTCAGGCGCGCAACCCCATGCGAGGGGATGCCGCGCAGATCGGCGAGAACAAGGTTGTCCGCGCAGATGAACGCCTTGTCCGCGGTGACACCGAAGGATTGAAAAACCTGCTGAACAAACTGCAGCAGTTTCTGGTCGTCGACGATGATGGACATAGGGGTCTCCTGGAATTAGGGGCACTCCTTTATGGACATTTACTCATGGCCAACAGCGACATATTCTGCGACGGCAATTGATTTTGGGATCGGAAGGCGGTCTTCTTTCAATCCCTTTACATGCAGTTCAATCGCTGCGTGAATATTCCTGGCGGCCTGATCTTTGGTTTTGCCGGTAGCGATGCAGCCAGGCAGGTCCGGTGCATAAGCCGAATAATTGCCATTGGCTTTTTCTATCACGATTAAAAACCGATGCATAAAGCAGATCTCCCTGCTATTGATCAGATTTGCTGATTCCGGCCTGCTTGAAGACGCTATTCAGAGTCCCAGCCGCCAAATCATCACCGGGATGCCCTGCAATGGTCACTCGCCCCTTTTTGAGCGGATGTTTATACTGCCGATGGCTGCCCTTCTGATAGATCAGGTACCAGCCATCCTTCTCAACCATTTTAATGACATCTCTGATTTTCATATACTGCTGCAATTGGCTTCCATTCTGGGATACCGGCCTTTGCGGCCCTTTTGTCATGGTTATTTCGCTGCTACCATCTCCCTGAGCACCGCCGGCAGGATGCCGCCATGACGGTAATAGCTCACTTCCACCGGGGTATCGATGCGGCAGATGGTATTGAACACCACCTCACTGCCATCGGCCGCCGCCGCAATGACCTGCACCTCCTGGCGCGGTTTGAGGCTGTCATCGAGGCGGATGGTATACTGCTCATGACCGGTCAGTCCGAGCGTTTTGACCGAATCGCCCGGCTTGAACTGCAGCGGCAGCACGCCCATGCCGACCAGGTTGCTGCGGTGGATGCGCTCAAAGCTCTCCGCGATCACCGCGCGTACGCCCAGCAGCAGGGTCCCCTTGGCCGCCCAGTCACGCGAGGAGCCGGTGCCGTACTCCTTGCCCGCCAGCACCACCAGCGCCCGCCCCTCCGCGCGGTAGCGCAAGGCGGCGTCATAGATCCACATCTTGTCGCCGCTGGGCAGGTGGAGGGTCACACCGCCCTCGGTGCCGGGGGCGAGCAGGTTCTTGAGGCGGATGTTGCCAAAGGTGCCGCGCACCATCACCCGGTCGTTGCCGCGGCGCGCGCCGTAAGAGTTGAAATCTTTCGGCTGCACCCCGAGGCCGATCAGATACTGCCCGGCGGGGCTCTCGGCCGGAATCGAGCCGGCCGGCGAAATGTGATCGGTGGTTACCGAGTCGCCGAGCAGCGCCAGCACCTGCGCGGCCTCGATCGAAGCGATCTGACCCGGCTGCGCCGGCAAATCGACGAAGAAGGGCGGCTCCTGAATATAGGTCGACTCCTTCTGCCATTTGTAAATCGCGCCGCCGGCAACGGGGATTTCGTTCCACTCCGGACTGAAGGCATTGACGTCCTTGTACATGGTGGTGTAATTGGCCGGATCGTCGGCATGGCGCATCACCGCCTGGAGTTCCTCCGCCGTCGGCCAGATATCCTTCAGAAATACCGGCTGGCCCTCCTTGCCGATGCCCAGGGGCTCGCTCTCGAGATTGAGGTTCATCGTGCCGGCCAGGGCATAGGCGACCACCAGGGGCGGCGAGGCGAGATAATTGGCCTTGACGAGCGGGTTGACCCGGCCCTCAAAGTTGCGGTTGCCGCTGAGCACAGCCGCGGCGACCAGCTCGTGTCCCTTGACTGCCGCACCGATCGCTTCAGGCAAGGGGCCGCTGTTGCCGATGCAGGTGGTGCAGCCATAACCGACCACCGCAAATCCGAGCTGCTCCAGCCACGGCAGGAGGCCGCTCTTCTCGAGATAGGCGGTGACGACGCGCGAGCCGGGCGCAAGGCTGGTCTTGACCCACGGCTTTTGCTTCAGTCCCTTCTCCACCGCTTTTTTCGCCAGCAGACCGGCCCCGAGCATGACCGAGGCGTTGGAGGTGTTGGTGCAGCTGGTGATCGCGGCGATGACGACGCTGCCGTGGTCGAGGACGGCCTGCTCGCCGCCCAGGGTGATCTCGACGTTCTCCGCGAGTTTTTCTGCCGGCAGATTAAAGCCGCGCTGTTCGGTCGGCGCGGTCAGCGAGGCCTTGAAGGCGCTGCTGACCTGCGGCAGGGGGATGCGGTCCTGCGGGCGTTTGGGTCCGGCCAGACTGGGCTCGACCGTGGCGAGATCGAGTTCGAGGGTGTCGGTGAAGAGCGGATCCGGGGAGGCATCGCTGCGGAAGAGGCCTTGCTCCTTGCAGTAGCGTTCGACCAGATCGACGAGCGCGGCGGAGCGGCCGGTGCGGCTGAGGTAATCGAGCGCCTCGCTATCCATGGGGAAAAAGCCCATGGTGGCGCCGTACTCGGGGGCCATGTTGGCCACCAGCGCGCGGTCGGGCAGGGCGATCTGCGAAAGGCCACTGCCGAAGAATTCGACGAATTTGCCGACCACGCCCTTTTTGCGCAGCATCTGGGTGACGGTCAGGGCGATGTCGGTGGGTGTAGCGCCGGCCCGGAGGAGGCCGGTGAGGCGGAAGCCGATGACCTCCGGCAGCAGCATGTAGAGGGGCTGGCCGAGCATCACCGCCTCGGCTTCGATGCCGCCGACGCCCCAGCCGACAATCCCCAGTCCGTTGATCATCGTCGTATGCGAGTCGGTGCCGACCAGGCTGTCGGGATAGGCGACGGTGCCGTCCGCTGTGGCGGCGGTAAATACACCGCGGGCGAAGTATTCGAGATTGACCTGATGGATGATGCCGACACCGGGCGGAATGACCTTGAAGGTCTCGAAGGCGCCCTGGCCCCACTTCAGGAACTCGTAGCGCTCGCGGTTGCGCTGGAATTCGATCTGCATATTGCGCATCAGGGATTGGCTGCTGCCGAACTCATCGACCTGGACGGAGTGGTCGATGACCAGCTCGGCCGGGATCAGGGGCTCGATCTTTTTCGGATCCCCGCCCATGCGCTGCATGGCCGAGCGCATGGCGGCGAGATCGACCAGGGCGGGAACGCCGGTGAAATCCTGCATGATCACCCGGGCCGGTTTGAAGGGGATCTCGACCTCGGCGGGTTTGGCGGCACTCCAGCCGGCCAGATGGAGAACGTCCTCTTCAGTCACGTCGAAGCCGTTGCAGTTGCGCAGCAGCGATTCGAGGAGTACCTTGATGCTGTAGGGGAGGCGGGCGATGGGCGCGTGTTTGTCAAGGGCGTTGAGGGCGTAAACGGTGACCGGGCCGGCGGCGGTGTTGAGTTTCCGCGCCGAGCCAAAGGGATCTTTGACGACGGGTGACATGCAATTTCCTTTCAGAGTTAAAATTTCCACACAGGGGCACAGAGTCACAGAGAGTAAAAATGATTAATCAAGTGTACCATTAATTATTCTGTAGATTCCATTTTTCATCAACTCCTCGCCAAAATTGAGCAGATAGCCCAACTTTAGGTGGGTTAATCTGAGATAGGTTAAAACTTGTTTTTTAAAAACATTATTTACATTTTCCACAGATTTGATTTCAAGAATTACCTTGTGGTCCACGATAATATCCGCCCTGAAGCTCTCATTGAATTTAATACCGTGATACTCAAAAGGTATGGGAACCTGGCGCATGGCGATCAGTCCGCTGCGCTTCAGTTCATTGTGGAGTACGACCTCATAGACACTTTCCAGCAATCCCGGACCGAAGTCTCTGTGAATGGTGATGGCTTTTTCGATGACCAGCGTGCCAATTTCGTTTTCAGTCATCAGGCTTTCCCCCTTTGTGCCTCTGTGCCTCCGTGAGAAATCGGTTTTATTCCATGGTGATCAGCACCACCAGACGCCGGGGGCCATGGGCGCCGAGGATGAGGATCTTTTCAATGTCCGCCGTACGGCTTGGACCGGTGATCAGCACCATATTGCGGTGCGCCGCCGCATCCGGCTGCGCCGCCAGGGCCTGGAACGTAGGCAGCAGCCGCCCGGACGGGAGCAGCGCATAGATCGTCTCCGGCAGCACGCCGGCCCAGCCGGAGCGGCCGGCCGTGAACCGGATCACCAGGCTGCCGGTGTCGGCAAGCCCGAAATCAGCGGTCACCACTCCTGCGGCGGTTTCCGCCAGACGGCTGCGGCGTTCTGCCGGCGGCAGGGCGCTGGCATCATAGACCGCGCCATCGGGGAGCGCAGCAGCGGCAGCGCGGCTGAGCGGGTCGCCGTCGAGGGCGAGGCTGGCGGCCGGCGCCGCCTGGAGCAGCTCCGCCAGTTTGTCCGCGGCCGCTGCGCTGCTCGAGAGCACATAGCACTCACCAGAGACCGTTTCGAGCTCGCGTTTGAACCGGGTCGCGAGGCCGCGCACATCCGCCGGCGTGGCGGCCCGGACGGCCGCCTCGATTCGCGCCGCCGTCCCTTCAGGGGCTTCCGGCAGGTGCGAGGGGTGCTCCAGGGCAGCGCGCACCCGGGCGAGGATCGCTTCGCGTGCGTGGCTCATGACCGTTCCTCCTTTCCCTGCGCGGCCGAATGCGGACGGTTGCGCAGCCAGCTTTTATAGCGCTTGCGGAAGCCGCGGCGGTCGAACCGGCCGAGGGCACGCTCCGCACCATAGCCCGGGGCCCTGAAGGCGCGCTCGCCCGGCAGCAGCTGCTGCAGCTTGCCGGGAAACCAGGTGGCGAAGCGGTAGAGGCGCGGATGGCTGGCGAGCCAGCCGAAGCCGCGGAAGGCGGCGCGCTCAAGGACGCCGGTGCTGTGGCTCTCCACGATCCGGTTGCGCAGCTTGAGCAGATGATGCGGGATGTTGATCCGCACCGGGCAGATTTCGTAGCAGGCGCCGCAGAGGCTCGAGACGTAGGGTGCATAGCGCCCCTCGGCGGCCCCGAGGTATTGCGGGATCAGGGTGATGCCGATCGGGCCCATGTAGACCCAGCCGTAGGCATGCCCGCCCACCTGTTGATAGATCGGGCAGACATTGAGGCAGGCCCCGCAGCGGATGCAAAAGAGGGTCTCACGGAGCTGGCCGTCGGCGAGGATGGAGGAGCGGCCGTTATCAAGAAGGAGCAGGTGCACCTCCTCCGGCCCCTCGCCGGTCGCGGCCTGTCGCGGTCCGCCGATGAGATGGAGATAACTGGTTATCTTTTGTCCGGTGGCGCTGATCGGCAGCAGCTTGAGGAACGGCGCCAGGCTGGCGAGATCGGGGATGAGCTTTTCGATCCCCATTACCGCCAGATGAATGCGCGGCAAGCCCACCGTCAGAAAACCGTTGGCCTCGTTCTCGAGGATGCAAAAGCTCCCCTCCTCGGCCATGGCGAAATTGACCCCGGAAATCCCCATGTCCGCGTCAAGGAATTTCTCGCGCAGGCGGGCGCGCGCGATCTGCAGCAGCTCATCGGGGTCCTCGGTATAGGGCACGCCGAGCTTTTCATGAAAGATCCGCCCGACATCGACGCGGGTGAGGTGGAGGGCGGGGGCGGTCAGATGTGATGGGATCTGATCGAGCAGCTGGACGATATATTCGCCGAGGTCGGTCTCGAGCGACTCGACGCCGTTCTCCGCGAGAAAATGGTTGAGATGGAGTTCCTCGGTGGTCAGGGATTTGGATTTGACGACCTTTTTGACGCCCTTTTCGTGCATCACCTCGAGGATAAGCCGGCGCGCCTCCTCGGCATCGCGCGCCCAATGAACGATGATGCCGTTCCCCTTGCACCGCTCAGTAAAACGCTCGAGATAGGTATCGAGGTGATCGAGGGTCTCCTTTTTGATATGGTGCGCCTGATGGCGCAGGTCCTCCCACCAGGGGACTTGTTCGACCTTGTCGGCGCGCTTTTTCAGGGCAGTCTGGGTTGCCTTGTCGACCGCTTCGCGCAGTCGGCTGTCCGCCAGGGCTTCGCGGAGATAGGTTTTGGTATGGATGGGGGAGGTTTGCATGAATGACTCCGATCAGGATAGACTATCTCTCACCAGGACACGAAGCCATGAAGAAAACCAGAAAAAAGTCGTTCTTTCCTGGTGTCTTGGCGGCTTTGTGAGAGGCCTGATTTTTTCACTGTACATTTTTGTTTTCCTGGTGGCTTGGCGGCTTTGTGAGAGGCCTGATTTTTTCACTGTACATTTTTGTTTTCCTGG
>DAOQAG010000085.1:0-1011 GCA_035353815.1 bacterium | reverse complement strand
TGTCTTGGCGGCTTTGTGAGAGTTCGTAGTTCATGTCAATGAAAGACTCCGCGCCAGGAGATCGGCGATGTGCAGCCCGCGCGCATGCGCATGGTGTTTGCGCAGCCAGCCGTCGATGTTCATCAGGCAGCTCGAGTCCGCGCCGACCACAAAATCGGCGCCGCTCGCTTCGATATAGCGGCATTTGCGCTCCACCATGGCCAGCGAGACGTCGGCCATCTTGTAGGAAAAGGTGCCGCCAAAGCCGCAGCAGGTATCGGGTTTTTCCATCTCGACGAAATTGATGTCGCTGATGGCGCGGATGAGCCGGCGCGGCTGTTCGCGCACGCCGAGTTCGCGCAGGAGGTGGCAGGAGTCATGATAGGTGACCTTGTACGGAAAGGAGCCGTCCACGGTGGCCACCTTGGCGACATCGACGAGGAACTCGGTGAACTCGAAGATGCGTTTGCTCAGACTCTCCAGGGCCGGTTTGAGCGCCGGATCGATCTCCAGTTCGCGGTAAAAGACCCGCACCATGGCGGTGCAGGATCCGGAGGGGGCAACGACATAGTCGTGCCCCTCGAAGAGCCGGATCAGGCGTTCGGCGACTGGGACGATCTCCTTGCGGTAGCCGGAGTTGAAGGCGGGCTGGCCGCAGCAGGTTTGCTCCTCGACATAGTCGATGCCAATGCCGAAATGGTCGAGCACCTTGACCATGGCGAGGGCCGATTCGGCGAAGAGGTGTTCCGACAGACAGGGTATGAAGAGGGCGACGTTCATAGGTCTCCTTGGTTGCGGCGCTCATCCGCGCCCTCTCCCCGCGTAGAGGCCGGGGAAAAGGATTACAGCGGTGGTATTTCGCCATCTCCCCGCGTAGAGGCCGGGGAAAAGGATTACAGCGGTGGTATTTCGCCATCTCCCCGCGTGAAGGCCGGGGAGATGGGTGCAGCGATGGACTTGTGTCCTCTCCCCGGCGTAGAGGCCAGGGAGAGGGGTGCAGCGATGGACTTGTGTCCTCTCCCCGGCGTAGAG
>DAOQAG010000084.1:0-12677 GCA_035353815.1 bacterium | reverse complement strand
AAGCGTTGAGCTGCAGCGTGAGTCCGGTGAACCGGACGGCCACCTGGCCGCTGAGGCCGGCAGCTGAAGCCCGGACCAGCGCGGTGACGTCCGCCGCCCCGGCATCACTACGCAGGAGAACCACCGCCTGTCCATCGCTGCCGGTGGTCGCGACGCTGTCGATGCTTCCGGCTGAGGTGGTCCAGCGGACCTTCGCGCCCGCGACCGGCTGCTGCATGGAATTGAGCAGAGTCGCTCTGACCGCCGTTTCGGCGATGCCATTGCGCAGCAGTTCGCTCTGGGCGGAGAGGAGGAGTTGGGCCGGCGCGCTGCTGACCAGATTGACCAGGGCGGTGTCGGCCCATTCATGAAAGCGCGCGATGATCTGGACGTTGTTGCGCGGCGCCAGGCCGCTGCGGTACATGGCCTTGGCCTCGCCGCTGACGCCGGTCACGGCACTTCCGGTGATGACGCCATCCGTACAGCTGAACTGGATCTCCGCGCCGGCGATGGGAGTATGGGCTGGCGTGACCAGGACCGCGCTCATCTCCAGTGAACTGACCCCGTCCGCCAGCAGGTCGCTCCGTTCCGGCAGCAGGGTGAGTTTCGGCGCTTCATAGGTCAGCGGCAGCGCTTTGCGCTTGAGATTGCCATATTCGACGAAGAGGGTGTCAGCGCTGGTTCGAGTTGCAGCGGTGATCTGCACCAGGGCATTGCCGCGCGTATCGGTTTTACCCTCGGTCAGCAGCGTCGCCAGGGCGTTACGCACCTGCACAACGGCGCTGGCAACGCCCTTGCGGCTGCTGGTTTCGGTCAAGGAAAGGCGGAGCTGGGCCTGGCTGATCCCGTCCGCACAGAGGGTCGCTTTATCGATCTGTGCGGCAAGCGTGATCCCGACAAAATAGAGAATGACCTGGGACTCGGTCTCGCTGGATCCCGCGCTCTTGTGCAGGGCCGGCTGCAGCGCGCCATCCTTGTTGCGCGGTGCGATGCCGCCGAGCAGGCCGGCCTTGCGGCCGTTTTCACCTGCGATCAATTTGGCGGTGATGGTCGCCTCGATATCCGCTTCGCTGGCCGCGCTGGTCAGGATCGCCACCGCCTCGCCATTCTGATCGGAGTAGCTCCGCGGTGTGATCGTCCCGGCCGTGGTCGCGAACTGAACCAGACTCCCCGACAGCGGCAGGCCCAGAGAATCGACGATCGTGGCGACAAGGTAGAGTTCCGAGACGCCATCGGCCAGCATCGAAGGCGCCTGCGCCTGAAGATCGCTCATCTTCTCATTGCCCGTGAGCTGATCGGCTTCCTCCCCGCACTGCCAGAGCAGCATAGAGAGCACGAGCAGCGCGGCCAATCTCAATGTCAAGTTCTTCATTTTGTCGCTCCCAACGAAGTATAGGCCGCCTGACGGACCACCGCCTGGTCTCCCGCGCGCACGGGCAGCGCGGCCATGCCCTTGACCTCAACGCGCCGGGCCACCGTCTGCTGTAATTTGGCCTTGAGAACCTCCGCCTTGCCGAGGGGCGTCACCCGGGCGCCATCGCGGCGCACGATCGTGACGGTTTGCTTCACCAGGGCCGCGGTATTCAAGCCCTTCTCCCAGTTGATGATCAGCAGATTGTCGCGGACCTGCTGGACCGTGCCATTGCGGATCTCCAGGTTGGGCTGCTCGAGGGCGGTGTCACCGGATTTGCGGGGCGCCTGCGGCAAATTCTCGCTGGCCTCAGGCCGGATCACTTGCGGTTCCGCCGGCGCCGATTTTCCCGCCGGGCTGGTCAAATCGATATCACCCGGATCCGGCTGGGCATCGAAGCGGTAATGCTGCAAACGTTCCTCGAGCGTCTTCCGCGCCTGCGACGCCGAGTTGTTCTGGCTCTGCCGCGCGTAGACCTCCGGGAAAATCGAGGCTTTGATGATGATGATCAGCTCTTTTTGCGTATCCTCAAAACGGTCATAGCCAAAGAGGTAACGCAGGCCGAGGGCATACCAGGGAAGGTCCTTGAGCAGGGGCACGCCCTTGCGCATCGTCGTCTTTTCGTTGGAGTAGAGGCCGGCAATGAGGGTCTCTTCGCCGTCAAAAAGCTGGACCAGGGAGTTCGCCTCGGACTTTTTGATAATGGTGCTGACCACATCGGGATAGGCTTGACTCCTCTCGACATGCGCCTTGAGCAGGATGACCGGACTCTTGCCTTCGTTCTCGATCACGTAGGGGGTCACCTGCAAAATGGTGCCGGTGCTGATGAAGCGGTCCATGGTATTACCGGCAAAATCCTTGGTTTTGATGGAAAAATCCTGCCCAACCTGGATCTTGCCTTCGTTTCCCGAGGTCACCACGACCTGCGGCTGGGCCAGCACACGGCCGATATTGCGCGAATCAAAGAGCTTGAACAGTGCGGTGATGTCCACCTTGGCCAGTTTGCGCGGGATCTTTACGCCCATGGAAAAACCGGATTCGGTCACCGAAGAGCTCAGCGCCCCGGAAACATCAATCTTGCCGTTGTAAAAGGTGCTCCAGTCGATTCCCATTTCACTGAGGGCCTTGCGGTCCCCTTCGAAAAAGACCGTCTCGATCTTGATCTCCTTGCAGCCCGGTTTGTACTTGACCGCCCCATCGAATGGATCCTTGCCATCCTCGCCCTCATCTGAAGCCGGCGGAACCACGACCTGATAAAAATGCTCACGATTCTCGTACCACAAACCGCGGCGCGCCAGGATGGTCTGCAGGGCTTTTTCCCAGGGCATGCTGGTGACTTCGATATTGATCAAGCCGGTCTGTTTGGTCGGATCGTAAATGGGTTTGCCGGCAAAGCGGATGGCATATTCGCTGAGCATGTCCATGGCGGTGCCAAAGTCGAGACTGCTGCTGAGAGAGACCAGCGATTCGGGCGGGATATAGTCCGGTTCGGGAATCTCCTGGCCATGGACCACTGAGGCCAGCAGCAGGAGAAGGAGCAGCATGGTATCCCATGTCATTGTTCTCATAACAGACCTTTCAATTTGCACCAGCCGGCAGGATCAGTCTGGTGGTACCGCCGCGCTCATCTTCCAGCGAAAAGGAGAGCGTGCCTTTGTGAACATCGATCTCGCTCAGGGTGCCGCCAAAGACCCGGTCTCCTGAGCGCAGCCGGACCGTTCTCCCCTTCTGGTCCTTGACCACGGCGGCGCCCGGCATGACGGCCAGCACCTTGGACTTGCTGTCGATCTCGGGGAGGCCCTCGGTGTTGAGCCGCGGCGCCAGCGCGGCGGGTGATTTGGCACTGGCGGTCTGGATCGTCTCCAGGATCCGGCCCCGTCCCTCCGTGCGCGTGCTGCGCTGTCCGACCAGATCGGCGATTTGCGCCACCCCTCCCTCTTTCGGCGTGATGGAAGAGATCAGGGGACCCTCCACCCGGTTATAGCCATTGAATTCGAGATTAAAGGTCACATTGCCCGGCCGGCCTTTTTCAGAATCCGCCCCCAGGGCACTCATCTCCATTTTGTGCACGTCATAAAAAACCGGCCCTTGCTCGAGAAAACAGAGCAGATCATAGAAATCGCGAAATCCCCCAATGCCCTTGATCTCGTAGGTCCGCCGTTCCAGCGAGAGAAAGGTATCCTGGCCCTTGAGCGCGAAATCCACCTCGAGGCCGGAGTGGGTGCGCGAAAGCTCACGGAGCAGATAATCGAAGGTCTCTCCCGGCGATTCTTCTGCGGCCAGCGTGCCCATCCGGCCCTGGCGGAACTCATCGAGTTGCGCGAGTTGCCCCTGCAGCACAGAACGGTCCTGCTCCAGCGCCAGGAGATCCTGCAGACGCTGCTGTTTAAGGCGATTGTCCCGGCGCGCTTTCATCATGACTCCGGCCTGGTGGCCATAGACATAGTAAAAACCGCTGGCCAGCACGAGGGTCCAGAAGGCCGCTATGAAAAAGGTGTTGCGAACGGCATACGTCATTTTATTGTCCTGCCTTTCTGGCCGCCTGGCCCCTGCACTCGAGGGTCACGACCAGCGCTTGCCTGTTGCCCTCTTTACTGTTGACGTTGAGCACCGTGCTGGGCTCGATCAACCGTTCCAGCTCCGCCACCTGGCTACGCCGGGTGATCTCGGCCTCGGCGATGAGAACGCCATCAGCGCTTCCGGTCAATTTCTGCAGGGAGAAGGGCCCGGCGCTGGCAAAAGCGCGTGAAAAATCCTGCAGGACCGGGCTCCAGCGCACCGAGCGCGCCTTGAGAGAATCGACCAGCGCTGTGCCGGTCTCCAGGGTCGAAATGACCGCGCGCAGACTATCCACTTCCTGGGCGACGATGCTCAGCCGCGCCAGATCCATGTCCATCGCGGAGGAGGAACGGTGCAGCCGGTTGAGCTCTTGCTGGCCGCTGATCAGTTTATAGGTCAGAAACAGAACGCCGGCAAAGAGGAGCCCCAGCATCATCAGGCCATGCCAGGCCACGCGATAGATCGACTGCCGGTCGCGGATGCGGCGCGGCAAAAAATTCTGCTTGTAGAGCGAAGAGGCCTTGTCGTCCAGGGCCTTGACGGCCAGGGCGATCGCTGCCGACCAGGGCGCCGTCCGGCCATTGAGCATCGTGGCATGGTGTCCCAGGGGCAGGTCGGTGAAATCGAAGCGCTTGACCTCCACATTGGTAAACTTGTCATGGAAATTAGCCTCGGCCCGGGTACGGTCGACATCGCCGGTGACGATGAGGCTGTTGATCGCCGGAATTTTCCCGGAATCGAGTTCGAAGAGGATCTTGGAGTAGACCGTATCACAGACATGCTCCGAGTCGGCTCCTTCATGAATGGTCGGCAGCACCTCCTCCATGAGCAAACCGCGGAAAAAGATCACCTTGGTGAAACTTGAAGCAAAATAGACGACGGCAGTGATCTGCTTTTCCTGCAGCGACCGCCGGGTCGCCAGCGCATGCGCCAGGGCAAATTCCAGGGTATCGATCAAGGCCACTTGCGGTGGCCGGGAGCGCATGATGCGCATCGCTTCGAACAAGGTCGAGGAAAAGACCAGGGGATCGTCATGCACGATCGCCATGAATCGGCTCTTGCCGTTGCGGAAATAGCCGATGTTGTCCAGCTTGGTCTCGGCCGGGGCTTCGACGAAAATGTCCTGCCAGATGGCCTTTTTGATCTTGGCCGGCGCGGAGGGCTGGAGATTTTCAATATTCTTGTACAGGACATACGAATCGATCAAGCTGAAGGCAAGCCGGCTCTCGCGCGGGCACATGGTGTGCAGGACTTTGAGGAGCACATCGGCATTGGTCGAGATTTCCGCCATGGTGGCGGCGTTTTCAGAACGCGCACCGAAATCGACATCCAGCTCGAAGGGATTGTCCTCCCCGGGTTTGCTCTCCCTCGCCTTGGCGGTTTCGCCCACCTTCATGCCACTGACCGTCCGCTCCTGCGGGATTAGCTGCTGCTCAAGACCGAAATTCTCGAGCAGTTCGATCTGCAGCCGCGATCCTGACTTGCTCAACAAGGCGCAGGAGAGTAGCTGACCGTCGATAAAAATCCCGAGCGCGAATCTTTTTCCCGTTTTTCCCATAAGCTAATAACCCATCAATTCCTGAAAGCGGCGTTTATTGTTGGCAAAATCCAGTGCGAGCTTTTCATCGATCTGCCGTTCATGCACGAGACGCACCAGATCCTGCTCCAGAGTGATCATACCCATGCGGTTGTTTTCGCTGATCATCTGGTAGATTTCCTGAACATTACGGTTGCGAATAGCGGCGCGCACAGAGGTGGTGACCAGCAGCACCTCCTTGGCCATGACCAACCGGCCATCGACCCCCGGCAGCAGCTTTTGCGAAATCACCACCCTGAGCACATCGGCGAGACGGTTGCGGACCCGCTCCTGCTCCTCGGTCGGGGTTTCGGCAATGATACGGTCGATGGTCTCCACCGCGCTGCCGGTGTGCAGGGTCGAAAAGACCTTGTGGCCCGTGTCGACGATCTCCATGCAGGTCATGATCGTTTCCGGATCGCGCATTTCGCCGACGACGATGATATCGGGATCCTGGCGCAAGGCCTGTACAGCGCCCTCCTTGAACGAGTTGACATCGCGCCCCACCTCGCGGTGGCGGATGATGCACAACTGCGAGGTATGGATATACTCGATGGGATCACCGATGATCACAATGTGCCCGTCGACGCTGCGGTTGTTGGCGTCGATGATGCTGTCCAGCGAGGTGCTCTTGCCCGAGCCGGTGATGCCGGTGAAGAGGATCAGCCCCTGCTTCTCATACCGCAGCGAAAAAGCCCGGGAAATGACCGGATGAAAGCCCAGCTTGGCGTAGGGATACACCTTGCCCAGGATGGCGCGCATATTCAGCGCGAGATGCCCGAGATCGAAGTAGAGGGAGGCGCGCCAGCGCCAGAGCCCATCCGGCCGCTGCATGGTGTAGGAAAAATCGACCGCGCGCCGGCTGAAGAGCCGCTCCCGCTGCTTCTCCGACAGCAGACAATGCGCAATAATATCGGTTTGGTCCGTCGTCCAGATGCCCAACTCGGTCCGCGGCGTCTTCTTCCCCTGCACCCGGAACCAGATATGCGAGTTGGCGGTCACCCCGCCCATTTCGATATCCGAGGCCTCCATTTCCCGCATATGGATGAGAAAACTCTCGAACAAGGTGCGCAGCTCGGTCCGATCGGCGGCGGACATTTGTGCCACGCAATCCGCGATCAGCTGTTGCTGCTCGAGGAGATCCATATGTTCCGGGATCCGGCTGAGGATGCGGCTGAAAATGGCATCCCGTCCGCTTACGCGCTCCACTACCTTGGCGCTGTCAACGAATCCATTCATGCCTGTCATCCGCCATATCATCAGAGACCGGAAAATTCACCTCGCCCTCTCCGACTTCAAGGGCTGCCAGCTGGGTCTGATTCAACTCCTCGTACATTTGCACCAGGTCCTCCGCCAGATTCTGGACCACCCGGGCGGAAAAATGGAGCACATGCTGCGATCCGAGACGCTGGAAAAAACTCCGGAGAGTCTTGCGGGAAAGGATGCAAAGCACGAGATCTATGGTGCCGTCCAGCACCAGGGGCAAGCTTGCCGCCGTTTTGCTGAAGAGAGCCGCCTCGCCGATGGAGTCGCCGGAATCCAGAATCCGGACCAGCAGGCCTTTGTACCAGCAGCGCGCCTGTCCAGAGACCAGGATGGCCATCGACTCGCAGATATCCAGGGAAAACTCTTCGCCCGCGCGCAAAACCACCTCTTCACCCTCCGCCATGAGCGTCTCCAGGGCCGGCTCCGGGATGCCGCTGAAAATATGGGCGCGGAATCCCGGCGGCGAGGTACGGCGCCGCGCTGCAGCGGGTGCCTTGGACGTGAACGCGCAGGGAACCGGTATGGTCTCGGGCGCGACCGCGGGCATGGTCGCAGGCGTGATCGCAAGCGCTGCTTCAGGCACAACCCTGTGCGCCTCTGCGGGCGAACTGTGAAAGGCCTCCGCAGGCACACTCTTGAGCACCGCGGCAGGCACCGTCGCGAAAGCCGCTGTGGCAACGGTCTCGGCTGAGGCGGCAGCGGATGCGGCATCGCGCGCCTCAGGTTCGGAGCGGCGCAGAGCCGGCCTGCCGGCAAGGGGAGCTGCCGGAGCGGAACCGGTGCCGGGTGCCGCCTCCGGAGTGACGGGTGCAGGGGCCGCAGGCGCACCGGTATGCGCGGGTTCGTGGGCAGGCGCACCGGAATGCGCGGGTTCGTGGGCAGGCGCACCGGGATATGCGGGTTCATGCGCGGGCTCCTTCTGCCGCAGCGGATTTCCGGTCAGCTTGTCGGCCACGGCCTTCATCAGTTCGCGATGGACCGGCTTGAGCAGAACCTCGCGAGCGCCATAGCGGAGCGCCGTCTCGAGCTCACGGTGGCCGTTGCGATCGCTCATGACCACCAGCGGTGAATTCGGGGCATTACGGTGCATGCCCTGGAGGATCTGGATGCCATTGAGCGCGCCCGGCATCAGCAGATCAACCAGGATCAGGTCGAAATGCTTGGACTTGACGATCCTGAGCGCCTCCATGCCGTCGCTGGCATAGGTCAGAGCATAGACACCGCCGTTGAGGACGTGCCCAGCCTGTTCGCGCAGTTCTGGATCATAATCGACGATCAGTACTTCTCGCATACCATTCTCTCACAGTTTTACTCGGTGGTCACCGCGGCCACTTCCTCGAGCGTCGTAATGCCTTCGATCGCCCGGCGGCACGCCGCTGCACGCAAACTCTTCATCCCGTCCTTCATCGCACAGGTGCGGATGGCATCCTCGTCCAGATCGGCAGAGGCCTCGAGGATAATGCGGCGGATTTCCGGAGTAAAGGGCAGAACTTCATGGATGCCAATCCGGCCCTTGTAGCCGTTGCGGCATTTGGGGCAGCCCACCGCGCGATAAAAGGTCGCCTGGCGCATCTCCTCCTCCGTGAATCCCATCGGCGCCGCACTGGCAGCTTCGGCGGGCGAGAGCGGCTGCTTGCAATAGACGCAGAGGGTGCGCATCAGGCGCTGCGCCACGACCAGATTAATGGCATAGGCGATCAGGAACGATTCGATGCCCATCTTGTAGAGACGGGAGACCACACTGCAGGCATCGTTGGTATGCAGCGTGGTGAAGGTCAGATGGCCGGTGTTGGCCAGTTTGATGGCGATCTCGGCAGACTTGGCATCACGAATCTCGCCCACCATAACGATGTCCGGGTCATGACGGAGAATCGTGCGCACCGCCTGGTCGAAATTCATCTTGCTGCCGATCTTGAGCTGGCGCGCGCCCGGGATATTGTATTCGACCGGGTCCTCCACAGTGAGGATATTCAGCTCGGGCGTCATCACCTGCGCCAGGGCCGCCACCAGGGTCGTGCTTTTACCGCTTCCGGTCGGCCCCGTCAGGATCACCATTCCCTGTGGCTTTTTGATCGCCTTGATGAACTCCGCCTTGGCATAACCGTCAAATCCCAGCTTGTCGAGATCGGTGATGACCTTGCGGTCGTCCAGGATACGAATGACGACGCTTTCATATTTGCGTCCCAGGGCGGAGGAGACGATCGGCAGGATCGCGACACGAAACCGAATCAGATAGGAATCGACGATGCGCTGGATAAAGCCGTCCTGCGCCATCTCCCATTCGAACCGGTCCACATTTTTGGTGCGATCCTTGACCACGGCCAGGAAGGCCTCCGGTTTGATCCCCTCCTGCCGGTGCCACAATACCAGCCGCCCGTCCAGGCGGATATAGATCTCGGTGGTATTGCCTTCCTTGGGGATGATGTGGATATCGCTCGCCCCCTTGCGCACCGCCTCGACGAGGCAGCCCTCGAAGAGGTTGACCAGCAGGGATTTGTTGACCGCCGAGGAGAGCTCGTCTTCGTCGACGCTGTTCTCATCGCTCTCATCCTCGACGATGGCCACTTCCTGCGCCACTTCCTTGACCAGCTGCAGGAACTGGTTTTCCTGCGGGGCGATGCGCGCGAGAATCTCGCTGATATCCTCGAGGCGGCCGTAGGCGACTTCGTATTTGGTGATCCCGGCATGGAGCATCAGGGATTCAATGACGCGCACAGTGGGATCCGGACAGACAAAGATACGGATATCGCGGCCGCGTTCGCTGAATCCGAAAGGCAGGATCTTGAGGGTCAGGAACTCTTCGCGGGTTTTGGAATCGAGGGCCTTGTAAAAATTCTGCATAAACTCGATCCAGCCATCGGTCAGCGAGGCCGCGCTGAGGCGAATTTCGCGAAACGCGTAGATCTTGCATAACGCCCGGAAGACCATGTGCCGGTCATAGCCGAGGTCCTTGATGAGAACATCAGCTAGGGTACGCGGCGATGCCGAGTTCTCAATGATGGATTCCGCCTCCTTCAGCTTGTCACGCGTAAAACGCGCATCCTGCTGCATCAGCTTTTCGATGATGGCGGTTGATACTCGCGGTTTGCGTACCATACTTTACATCCCCGGCATTTTCGGCTGGAACAACGCCGTCTCGGATGAGACGATGGTTAAAGCGGTCATGACGGCCATGATCAGCATGGCCACGATCACCTGAACCCAGTCGATGATCGCTTTCATACGATAGGTGGTTTCACGTTCGTAATAATTGGCGATCTGGAGCGTGACGCGCTTGAGCGTTCCCGATTCGGCACCGGCATTGAGACGGGACAAGGCGTTCTCGGTGAATACCTTGGCCTGTTTCAAGGCCTGAACCAGAGCGGCGCCATCGCGCACCATCATGGGAATGGTTACTTCCTTGATCTGCTTTTCCATATATTTGTTGCGGCAGGCCTCGGCGGCCGTGCGGATCACCTCGAGGTTTTCTCCGGAGCCGCTGTACATAGAATGAAAGACACGGCAAAAAATCTCGATCGAGGTCTTGTGCATCAGCGAGCCGATGATCGGGACTTTGACCATGTGTTTGGCGACGAAAATCCGGCCGCGCGGGGTGATCGCCAGGCGATAGAGAATCAGGGGAATGATCGCCGCGAGTCCGATGATCCAGGCGATATTGCGGGTGAGAAAATGGCTGAGATCGAGGCTCGCCTTGGTCAGCGGCGGCAGCGTGGCGCCGAAGCTGAGGAACAGCTCGGCGGTCTTGGGGAAAATGTAGCCGACGTAAAAAATGACCGAGCCGATCAGGACCACGGTGGTGATCGCGGGCATCAGCAGGGCGCTGCGCAGGCTTTTGCGGAATTCATAGTCGCGCTCGAGAAAACGCGCGGTATTGTCAAAAACCTCGGCCATGTTTCCGCTCTTGGAAGCGACGCCGAGCATCTTGGCGGGAAACTTGCCGAGATAATAGGCCTGCTTGCCGAAGGCTTCCTCGCCATCCTTGCCATCCTTGAGATCGGTGAGGATCTCCTTGATGACCTTGCGCAGGGCCTTGTTCTGGGTATCACTCTCGAGCAGTCCGAGGATTTCATCGAAGGGGAGTTTTTCGCGCAGCAGATCGGCGGAGAGACGAATAAAGGTAATGATATCCGCATAGGGCGGTTTCATGCGCAGGTCGAAGACGACCTTTTGCACGCGCACATCCTCAAAGCCGAGGCGGCGCAGGGCAACCTCGACCTCTTCACGTGAAAAGGCGATCTGGTCCCCTTTCAGGAGAGCACCATCCAGGCGGCGTACCTTGTAGAGAAAAGTCGCCTTTTGCTGGATGGAGAGAAGCGAAAAACTGTGCTGCCGCGCCAGAGCACCGATCTTTTGCCGGGCCTCGCGCATATGTTTCGCCTCAAGATAGCCGATAATGCGCTTTTGCTGCGCATTCAGGCCATTGTACCTGAACTCCGCCATACCGCCCTCACCTCACAACCCGAATCGTTTCCAACGGTAATAGAGAGCAATGGGGCCCCGTTGGTACAGGGCCCCACGCAATTGAAAACGCTGCCATGGCCTCCCCCCTGTTGAAGGTCATGTCACTGCCGGACTGAACCGGCGGCGGGAGGCCGAAGCCGGCCCGCTGCCGATCTCGTCCGCTCTTACGATTCTCAGGAGCCGGAAGCAGCGGCGGTGATCGCCGTTACCACGTTGTCCTTGTTGACGGTGACGGTAACCGTGTTGGTTCCGCGTTTGGGCGTACCCGTCAGCACAACCTGCGTAGTGCTGCCCGTGCCGCAGGTGTAGCTGCCGTTTTCATTGTCATACTGGGTGGCGCCGGAGGCGAGGGATGGCACCAGCTTGCGAATGGTGATGCCCGAAAAGCTGTTACCCCCGCCGGCCATGCTGGTGGGTTTAATGTAGTACTGCTGCGCCAGGGAGGCCAGGTGGATCAGGTCGTTGGTGACGGCCTCGACATTGGCGGATTCAGCGGAGGTGCTGAACATGTTGATACCGACCACGACGGCGATGCCGACAATGATCACGCTCAACACCAGAAGCAGAAGTTGTTGCTGTCCCATAATAGTGTCTCCTCACAGCTATTAAAGGGTACGGGATGTGGGCCGGCTTGAGCCGGACCCTGTGGATTGTGGTGCGTTTTGTTACGTGCCGGGTGGATCACCTCCTTCAGAGTGAATTGAACAGGCCCTATTATCCAGGTATCCATGGGTAAATGGATAGAGCGGCCGGGGCCGCGGAATGCGTGTGGCCATGGAATAATAGCCAGCCGAAATACAATCGGCATACGCCGGTGTTATCTCTGTGAAAGAGTAGGACTGAAGAGGGCAGAACGATGAATGCAGCGCAGAGGGTCAAAATCAAAGTTGCAGGGCAATGCCGAAGCCAGCCTGTTTCACACGTCCTCAATCACACTCTTGTGATTTCCCAATCCCCACAATGGCTGTACAACATTTGATCAGATATGGCGATAGTTCGCCATACAATGAAATATACCATATTGAAATTGAAAATGCAAGTGTATTTTTATTGAACAATAAATTATTTTGATTTTTATCACAGATCCGTCCTTCCGTAGTTCCTGTTCAATGATTGCACAGTAGATAAACCAGATGCGGATCAGGAGAGCGTATGCGACTCAAGTGGCGGCGCGGTATGCGGAGTGTTTTGGTGTTCGTTTGTATTGCACAAGGTGGTATGGCGGAGGCGCCGCAGCAGCCGCAGGGACTGGCCTTTGCCGTTGTTCCCAGCCTCAGCTTCAGCAGCGGCGAGGGCTGGGAGTATGGCGGCAAGACATTTTTCTATCAGTACGGCGACGGCTCGAGCCGGCCTTACCGATGGCACCTGCTCCTCAACGGCGCGCGTTCAACCGAGAAAAAAAAGGACTACTACGCCTTCCTCGAC
>DAOQAG010000083.1:11865-13273 GCA_035353815.1 bacterium | reverse complement strand
CGGCCGCCGCGCACGGCATTGGGATTGAGGCTGCCCACCCCTTGCCAGGCCAGGTCCCAGCGCACCTTGCCGGCGAGCAGCCCGAGCCCGAAGGCGCTGCTCCAGCCGGTCTCCGCGGCATGACCGGCGCCGCCGCGCAGCCGCAAGAACCGCCACGGGGCATACTCGCCGCCGAGGGCCAGCTCCGCGCCGCCCAGCGCCGCCGCGCCCTTTTCGCCGCCGCGCCACTCCGCACTGAGGAGCCAGCGCTTGTGCAAATAGCCGGCGCCGATGTGCCAGCGCCGCGGCAGGCGCGTCGAAAAGGCGGGAATCGCGAGCGTGGTGTCGTCATGCGCCACCACCTCCTCGAGATCGAGATCCTCCTCGAGGATGCGGTCGATGTTGGTATCATGCAGGGTAAAACCGGCTTGCACCCGCTCGCAGTCGCGCGTCCAGCGCAACGCGGTGAGCAGATTTTCGGCGTAGAGGCTGAGGCGGAGGCGCGGCGTGACTACGGCGGTCATGCCGAGATCGAGTCCCCAGCCCTGGCCGCCGCGGGAGGTGCGCAAGCGCGCCTGGCCGTCGGCTGCGGCGAGGGTGGCACCGGTCCGCGCCCGTGCCCGCATCGACTCCACCTCGCCATATCCGGAGCCGAGAAAATAGTGGGCATTGAGACCGAACGAGAGGCTCTGCGTGCCACGCAAGGTATAGGGCGGGGAGTAACCGTAGGAGAGAGTGAGATCGCTGAGCAGCATCGCCTGCCCGCTGGCGGGGATGAAATCGTAGGTGCGGTCGAGCTCGTTGCCGCGGAGGAGCAGGCTGAAAAGCTCTTCGGCGAGGGAAAATCGCGTCCAGGCGCGGCTTTGCAGGGAGAGGGCGGCCGGCCCGATGGCGATGCTGAAGGGCCTGGCGGTCACTCCGGCGCGGCCGGTCACGGCATGGCCGCCGACCGCGTCGAGAAGATCGCGCTCGGCCGCTTCATCCAGATAGGCGCCGTTGTAGCGGCGATAGGTCTCCAGACCGAAGGCGTTGTCGTCCAGCCAGCCGGTGACGCCGAGCAGCACCAGGCTCACCTGGCGGCCGGGCGTGAAGGCCAGGTTCGCCGGATTATGAAATGGCGCCTCCGCCCCGGTAGCCAGGGTGGTATAAGCCTCGTGCAGACCCGCACTTCGTCCCTGTCCAAAAGCGGCAGCGGCCACACCCATCCACAACCACATCACCCGCCGGCCCCAACACCACTTCATTTTACTTCAGTCTCCACCATCGTTACGACCTGATCCACCGCCTTATGCTGGTAAATCGTCCGCGCCGCGGGCAGCTCTCCCTGGATGCTGCCGAAATTGGGCTGGTTGACATCCCGGCTCCACGCCCGCAGATAGGCGAGCCAGCGGCAGCCGTCGAGAAAGGCGGCGCGTTCGGCGTTTTGCTG
>DAOQAG010000083.1:10036-11765 GCA_035353815.1 bacterium | reverse complement strand
CTGAAGGATGATCTGCCCATTATGTTCCCATTTCCCAGGAGGCCAGATACTGTTTTTGTTCGTCCGTGAGTTCATCCATCTCGATGTTCATGCTCTTCAGCTTGAGGCGGGCCACCCAGTCCTCGATCTCATCCGGGACCTCGTAGACCTGGACCTTGAGCTGGCCGGCGTTCTTGGCCACCCATTCGGTGGCCAGGGCCTGGGTCGCAAAGCTCATATCCATCACCGAGGCGGGATGGCCTTCCGCCGCGGCGAGATTGATCAGCCGGCCGTCGGCGAGCAGGCGCACCCGGTTGCCCGAGGGCAGGGTGTACTCGTCGACGAAATTGCGCACGCCGGGCCGGCTCGCGACCGCCAGTTCCTTGAGGGCGGGGATGTCGATCTCGACGTTGAAATGGCCCGAGTTGGCCATGATCGCGCCGTCCTTCATCACCGCAAAATGCTCGGCGCGCAGGACATGGATATCGCCAGTCAGGGTGCAGAAGAGATCGCCGATCCGGGCCGCCTCAGCCATCGGCATGACGCGATAGCCGTCCATGGCCGCCTCGAGGGCGCGGATGGGATCGACCTCGGTGATGATCACGTTGGCGCCCATCCCCTTGCAGCGCATCGCAAAGCCCTTGCCGCACCAGCCAAAGCCGGCGACCACCACGTTCTTGCCCGCCAGCAGGATGTCGGTGGCGCGGATGATGCCGTCGACGGTGGACTGGCCGGTGCCGTAGCGGTTGTCAAAGAGGTTTTTGGTCGTGGCGTCATTGACGGCGATGACCGGGAACTTGAGCGCCCCGTCCTTGGCCATGGCGCGCAGCCGGATCACGCCGGTGGTGGTCTCCTCCATCGAGCCGATGATCGAATTGACCACCTCGGGATAATCGAAGTGGATATTGGAGACCAGATCGGCGCCGTCATCCATGGTGATCACCGGGCCGTGCTCGATCGCCGCGCGGATGTGCTCGTAATAGACCTTTTCATCCTCGCCCTTGATGGCGAACACGGCGATGCCATATTCCTGCACCAGGGCGGCCGCCACATCGTCCTGCGTCGACAGGGGATTGGAGGCGCACAGCACCAGGTCGGCGCCGCCGGCCTTGAGGGTGCGCATCAGATTGGCGGTCTCGGCGGTGACGTGCAGACAGGCCGAGAGCTTTTTCCCGGCCAGGGGTTTTTCTTTCTCGAACCGCTCCCGCACCAGCCGCAGCACCGGCATATCGTTCTCGGCCCACTCGATACGCTTCTTCCCGCCCCCGGCGAGAGCAATATCCTTGATATCGTATTTCACACTGCCTCCAGTTCTCTGGTCCATGCGATGAAAAGCCCATCGCCGCAGGCGCGGCCGATGGGCTGTCTGTTCAGGATGTGCAGACCGGCCGGCGCGGAATCAGCCGCGCGCCAGCACCGTGGCCTTGTCGATGCGCTCCCAGGGGAAATCCTGGTCGTCGCGGCCGAAATGGCCATAGGATGCGGTCGCCTTGTAGATCGGACGACGCAGGTCGAGCATCTCGATGATGCCGCGCGGCGTCAGGTTGAAATTCTTGCGGATCAGCGCCACGATCGCCTCGTCCGGCATGCTGCCGGTGCCAAAGGCATCCACCATCACCGAAACCGGCTCGGCCACGCCGATGGCATAGGCCAGCTGGATCTCGCACTTTTTCGCCAGCCCGGCGGCCACAACATTCTTGGCGATGTAACGCGCCGCATAGGAGGCGGAACGGTCGACCTTGGTTGGATC
>DAOQAG010000083.1:6163-9936 GCA_035353815.1 bacterium | reverse complement strand
AGGGCGGATCGCCTCAGCTGCGCCCGCGAGGGTTCCGGATGGCTCCCCTTAACTATACCCGTTCCCAGCAAGGGCCGGATGCAGGGTGGATCGCCTCAGCTGCGGCCGCGCCGGGCATAGGCATGATTGGGATCGGCGATGATCAGATCACGAAACTTGCGCCGGTAGACACTGCCCAGATACTGCTCCACCTCGTCCGCCGTGCCATAGCTCAGCATCCGCTCCGCCAGGTTTTCGCACTCGTCGAAATGGACGCGGCGGATGATCTCCTTCACCACCAGCAGGGAGACGGGACTGACGCTGAACTCATCCAGTCCGAGGCCGATCAGGGCCATGGTGGCCAGGGGATCGCTGGCCATCTCACCGCACATGCCGACCCACACGCCCTCCTCATGGCCGAACCGGACCGTCTCCCGGATCAGCCGCAGCACAGCGGGGCTGAAAGCGCGATACATGTCATCCACATAGCGGTTGCTGCGGTCGACCGCCAGGGTATACTGCACCAGATCGTTGGTGCCGATGCTGAGAAAATCGCACTCACGCGCGATGAGATCGGCCGAGATCGCCGCCGAGGGCACCTCGATCATCGCTCCGAACGGGATCTCTTCGTCGAAGGGGATGCCCGCTGCGCGCAGCTCCTCCCTCACCGCATCGAAGACGCGGCGGCAATAGCGGATCTCCGAGACACAGGAGATCATCGGGATGAGGATGCGCACCTTGCCGCGGACGCTGGCGCGCAGGATCGCCCGCAGCTGCCGGCGGAAGACCTCTTCGCTCGCGCTGTAGAGGCGGACGCCGCGGTAGCCGAGAAAGGGATTGGCCTCCTGATGCACATGAAAGTGCTTCTGCGCCTTGTCGCCACCGAGGTCAAAGGTGCGGAAAATGATGGGCTGGCCGTGGAGGGCGTCGAGGATGCGGACGTACTCCGCGTACTGGTCCTCCTCCCCCGGCAGCTCGTCGCGCATCATGAAGAGATATTCGGTGCGGTAGAGCCCGACCCCCATGGCGCCGTCTTCCAGGGCCGGCTGAACCTCCTCGAAAAACTCGATGTTCGCTGCCAGCTCGATGTCCTTGCCATCCTTGGTGCGGGCCGGCAGACGGCAGCTGCGCACCAGCTTTTGTGCAAGGGCCTGGTAGAGATCGTGCGATTTGACGTACTTTTCGCGCGTCTCCGGATCGGGATGGATGATCAGCTCGCCCGAATAGCCATCAAGGATCACCGGATCGCCGGTCGTCAGTTTCTGGCAGACCGGCCCGAGGCCGACCACCGAGGGCACCTTGAGCGAACGCGCCAGGATGGCCGCATGCGAGGTGCGGCTGCCGAGCTCGGTCGCAAAGCCGAGCACATAATCGCGGCGCAGATGGATCGTCTCGGAGGGCATGAGATCGGCGGAGAAGACGACGGCGGGACCCGGCAGCCCATCGCCCGGGGCTTTGGCCGAACCCTGCAGGTGGCGGATCACCCGGCGCTTGACATCCTGGACGTCCGCGATCCGCGCCCGCATATATTCATCATGAAATTGGCTGAAGGTCTGCTCGTACTTCTCCAGCACCTGCAAAAAGATCCAGTCGGCATTGAGCCGCTCGGCGCGGATACGGCGCAGGCACTCGCCGATGAGCTCCGGATCGTCGAGCATCAGCCTGTGGACCTCAAAGATCTCGGCGCTGCGCTCCCCGAGCATCTGCTGGGTTTGTTCGCCGAGCTGGGTCAGCTCGGATTTGGCCTTGTCGATGGCATCGTCGAGCTTGACGATTTCATTCTCGATCTCCGTCTCGGGGATTTCCCGCGGCCGGACATCCTGAAGGCTGCTGCCAAAGACAAAGGCCGAGCCGATGGCGATCCCTTGCGAAACCGCCACACCCTTGATGCGAGTCTCCCCTGATGCTGCCTGATCAGCATTCATACGCTTAGCCTGTCACTAGAGCTTACTCTTCATCGAACTGCCGTTGGTCGATCAATTCCTCGATCGCCGCGAGGGCGGAGAATTCATCCTCGCCGTCGACGCGGATGACGATTTCACTGCCGTGGCCCGCTTCGAGCATCAACACACCCATGATGCTCTTGGCATTGACCTCGGTCCGGTTGCGCGAAATATAAATGGCCGACTTGTAATGGGAGGCCAACTTGACCAGTTGTCCTGCAGGACGGGCGTGAATGCCCAGTTTGTTCTTGATGGTAAGTCGCTTCTCGATCATCTGGTCCTTGCCTGAAATCGGTTCATGCCGCTCCGTTCTGCCCCGATGTTTTATGCTACGGTCCATGCCAGGGAAAGGAGGATCCCCAGGAGCACGGCGCCCAGCAGAGTCCAATGCCTCGATTTATTAAAATGCAGCGCCGCCAGGGTCAGCAGCAGGGCGGCCGAAAATACGGTCAGCGGCACGATGCCGGCCGGGTAGCCGGAGAGCACCGGGTGCGCCCCGCCGCGCCAGATCCAGCGCAGCGCGGCGATCAGACAGGCCCCCGCCACCGCGGCGCCCGCGAGATCGACGCCATCAAACCATTTCTGGTAGCGGCGCATCGAAAGCTCGGAGACGATATCAAATCCCTTGCGGTACCCCGCCCGCAGGCCGTGGATGCGCACCAACAGATGGGGGATATTATAAACGATCAAAAAGATCGGGATCGCGAACCAGCCGGTGGTCAGCGCCAGCAAAATGCCCAGGCCCGCCGCGGCCGGCTTGAGACCGCACCAGAAGAGACGGTCGCCGATCCCGCCGAGCGGCCCGACCAGCCGCTCCTTGAAAATCTCGATCGGCCGGTACTCCTCCCATTTCTTGCGCTGCGCCTCCTCCTCCAGCTTGGCCACCGCGCCGAGACACCAGCTGGCAAAGTACGGATGGCTGTTGAAGAAATCGAGATGGCGCCGCAGACACTCGTCGCGCTGCTTGCGCGTCTTGTAGATGCGCTTGATGAAGGGAATCGCCGAGAAACCGAATCCCAGACCGAGCATCGACATCTGGTTCCATGAGCCCTGGACCAGAAAGCACCGCCAGAACATGTTCCAGAGATCGAAGGCACGCATGCGCGATTTCATCGCCCACCCCCGCCAAGCGCAGCCAGCAGCACCCACAGCATGATCCCGAATCCCGCTCCGGCGGCCAGATGCCACCAGTTGCGGCGGGTGAAAAAGTGATGCAGCAGCACCCCGCAGCCGACGCCCATAAAGGCGTAGAGGATGCTCTGGAGATGGCGGTCCAGGCCGGGCGGCACGAGCGGCGCGGCAAGATGAAAAATATAGCCAAAGCCGGCCACGGCAGCCAGAGTGAGCAGGCACCCCGCCGCAAACATGCACAGCAGCGCCAGCAGATGCGCGCGGGTGACCGCGCCGGGGGTGATCCGCGGCCGTGCCATGAGCCGGGCATAAATGCGCGTATTGAGCTGGCGCAGCAGCACGACGATCTGCCCGCCGGTCTTGCTCATCACCAGACCGGTGAGGGATGCGAGAAAGAGCGCCAGCTCCGGCCGGCCCGTGCTCCGGGCGAGCAGCACCGCCAGCCCTGCGGCGATGGTGGCGCCGACATTGCCTTCGTTAAAGAGCGCCCCACCCACGGGTAGCTCATCGAGATAAAGCAGCTCAAAGACCAGTCCGACGAGAAAGCCGGTGGGAAAACCGCCCAACAGGAGTCCGACAACCGAGCAGGAAACCAGGGGGCGGGAGATCAATATCTGCAGGGCTGCGGTGGTATCGAGGGCCACGACGCCGCCCCACAGGCTGACCACGGCAAGTTCCTGCCACATAGGCGTTCTTTCGCTTGTTAGAGAGAATATTAAA
>DAOQAG010000083.1:0-6063 GCA_035353815.1 bacterium | reverse complement strand
CACGGCAAGTTCCTGCCACATAGGCGTTCTTTCGCTTGTTAGAGAGAATATTAAAGAGAATTATACAAACTTTTGCCCGCAAATACAACAAAAAATGCTGGCGCCTCTGCGCAGAGGCGGAGGCCGGCGCCTCCCCAGGGCTCTCCCTAAAGCTCTCGTCCCCACCCGATCCACCTCCCGGTCCCGCCCGGTCTGCCTCAGGTGGGACCGAGGGGGCGCGCAGGCCGGCGCCTCCCCAACGCTCTCCCTAAAACTCTCGTCCCCACCCGAACCACTTCCCGGTCCCGCCCGGCTGGCCTCCCCAAGGCTCTCGCCCCCACCCGAACCACTTCTCAGTCCCGCCCGGTCTGCCTCAGGTGGGACCGAGCGGGCGCGTAGGCCGGCGCCTCCCCAAGGTTCTCCCTAAAACTCTCGTCCCCACCCGAACCACCTCCCGGTCCCGCCCGGCTCGCCCCAGGTGGGACCGAGCGGGGCGGAGGCCGGCGCCTCGCCAAGGCTCTCCCTAAAGCTCTCGTCCCCACCCGAACCACTTCCCGGTCCCGCCCGGCTGGCCTCCCCAAGGCTCTCGCCCCCACCCGAACCACTTCTCAGTCCCGCCCGGTCTGCCTCAGGTGGGACCGAGCGGGCGCGCAGGCCGGCGCCTCCCCAAGGCTCTCCCAAAAACTCTCGTCCCCACCCGAATCACTTCCCAAATCCCTTCCATCCGCCGCAAAATTTTCGTATATTGCCGCAAATTAAACACCCGCAGGACAAAACCTATGCTGCCCATTTATCTCGACTATAACGCCACCACGCCCATCGACCCCGAGGTCGCCGCGGCCATGCTCCCCTGCCTGGTCACCGCCTTCGGCAATCCCTCCAGTACCCACTGGTACGGCGTGCAGGCCAAAGCCGCCGTCGAACAGGCCCGCCGCGAGGTTGCCGGCCTCATCGGCGCCTATGCCGACGAAATCCTCTTCACCAGCGGCGGCTCCGAGGCCAACAATCTCGCCATCAAAGGCTATTGCCTGGCGCACCGGGAGCGCGGCCGGCATCTGATCATCTCCGCCGTCGAACACCCCGCGGTGGTCGAGGTCGCCGCCCATCTCGCCTCCCTCGGTTTCGAGGTCACCACCCTGCCGGTCGATGCGCAGGCCATGGTCGATCCTGCGGCCCTCGCCGCGGCCTTGCGCGAGGATACCCTGCTGGTCAGCGTCATGCATGCCAACAACGAAGTCGGCACCATCGAGCCCATCGCCGCACTGGCGGCCCTGGCCCATGCCCGCGGCGCGCTCTTCCACTGCGATGCCGCCCAATCGGCCGGCAAGATCGCCGTCGATGTCGCCGCTCTCGGCGTCGATCTCCTCTCGATCGCCGGCCACAAGCTCTATGCCCCCAAGGGCGTCGGCGCGCTCTACCTCCGCCGCGGCGTCGTCCTCGAGAAGCAGATCCACGGCGCCGGCCACGAGCACGACCTGCGCGCCGGCACCGAAAACGTGCTCGAGATCGCCGGACTCGGGGCGGCCTGCCGCATCGCCGCCCGCGATCTCGATGCCGTTACCGCCCGGCTGGCCGGTCTGCGCGACCGCCTCTATGAAGGCCTTGCCGCCCGACTCGACGGCATCCATCGCAACGGCCACCCGCAAGCCCTCCTCCCCAACACCCTCTCGATCAGCTTTCACCGGATCGAGGCCAACGCCCTCCTCGCCCGGCTCGAAGAGGTGGCCGCCTCCGCCGGCGCCGCCTGCCACAGCGAGGCGATCACGATCTCGCCGGTCCTCGCCGCCATGGGCGTGCCGCTGGAATGGGCAATGGGGACCATCCGCTTTTCGGTGGGCCGGATGACCACCACCGAGGAGATCGACCGCGCCATCGCCGCGGTCTGCCGCGTCGTCGACGAGCTGCGCAACGGCCCGGCGGCCGGTACAAGCACCGCGGCGGCTGCAACCCCGCCTCCAGCCGGAGCCGTCGCGCTGACCCGCTTCACCGCCGGACTCGGTTGCGCCTGCAAGCTTCGCCCGCAAAGCCTGGAGGAGATCCTCGCCGGCCTGCCGCGGCCCGCCGACCCTGCCCTGCTGGTCGGCACCGAGACCCGCGACGATGCGGCCGTCTACCGCCTCGACGCGCAGACGGCGATCATCGAGACCGTTGATTTCTTTACCCCCATCGTCGACAATCCCTATGTCTTCGGCGCCATCGCCGCAGCCAATGCCCTCAGCGACATTTACGCCATGGGCGGCACGCCCCTCTTCGCCCTCAACCTCGTCGCCTTTCCCGCGGCCCGCCTCCCTCTCGCCAGCCTCGGCGAGATCCTGCGCGGCGCCGCCGATACCTGCCGCGAGGCCGGCATCGATATCGCCGGCGGCCACAGCATCGACGATACCGAGCCCAAATTCGGGCTGGCGGTCACCGGCCGTGTCCATCCGGACAAGATCTGGCGCAACATCGGCGCTCAGCCGGGGGATGCGCTGCTGCTGACCAAGCCCCTCGGCCTGGGGATCCTGACGACGGCGATGAAACGGGGCATGCTGGGAGGGGAGGAGATCGCCACCGCCATCGCGGTGATGCGCGAACTCAACCGCGCCGCGGCGGCGGCCGCGGCCGGCCATGCGGTGCATGCCTGCACCGACATCACTGGATTCGGACTTTTAGGGCATCTGTTCGAAATGACGCGGGGGAGTAACGTCGAAGCGGAGATCCGCTGGCAAGAGGTGCCGCTGCTGGCCGGCGCCTGGGAGATGGCGGCAGCCGGGGCCGTGCCCGGAGGCACCCGGGCCAACCTCGACCATGCCGCGCCGCATGCCACATTTGCGGCGGAGGTGCCTGAGATCGCCCGCCTGCTCCTGGCAGACGCCCAGACCTCGGGGGGGCTGCTCCTGGCGGTGCCGGCCGCAACCGCGCCGGATTTGTTGAAGCTCGTGCAGAAGGAGTGCCGTGGCCCGGTGGCTATCATCGGCGCCATCACCGGCCCGGGCCAGGGGCGTATTAGAATAGCCTAGTCCAAAGCCGCGATCCGCCGGGCGCCGGACTGCACCTTAATTCTCTGAATTTCTACGAAACGACTTCAGGCAGCCGGGATCCGCCTGGCGCCGGGCTGCGGCCGCCGGCCGGGCCGATCAGGAGCAGATGCGGCGGATGGCCGCACAGCCTGCCTGTATCCTAAACCACCTCGATCCGCCCCGGATGGTCGCCGGTCACCTCGCCGATCACCGCCATTTTCACCCCCTCCTCGCGCCCGACGTGCACCAGCTCAAAGGCCTTCTCCTCCGCGACGGCAATGAGCAGTCCCCCCGAAGTCTGCGGGTCGCAGAGCAGCAGCCGCTGCTCGGGCGAAATCCGCTCGAGGAAAGCCACCCGGGCTTGCACGTAGAGGAGGTTGGCGCGCGTCCCGCCGGGGATGAATCCCCGCGCGGTCGTGGCCACCGCCGCCGCGAAGAGGGGCACCGCGTCGCTGCGCAGCACCAGCCCGGCTGCGCTCGCCTCGGCCATCTCCAGAGCGTGGCCGAGGAGGCCGAAGCCGGTGATATCGGTCACCGCGTTCACGCCGATGCGTTGGCAGACCTCCGCGGCGGCGCGGTTAAGCGTCGCCATGACCCGGCAGACCTCCGCCTCCATCTCCGGATTCCCCTGGCCCGCCTTGAGCGCCGTCGTGATCGTCCCGGTGCCGATCGGTTTGGTCAGCACCAGCACGTCGCCGGGGCGCGCCCCGGCGTTGGTGAGAATATGGCCGGGATGGATCAATCCGGTTACGGCCATGCCGTATTTCAGCTCCGGGTCACGGACGGTATGGCCGCCGAGGACGGGGACGCCCGCCTCCGCGGCCTTCTCCTCGCCTCCGGTGAGGATGGCGGCGAGCACCTCCATCGGAAAAATGTCCTTCGGGAATCCGACGATATTGAGCGCGCTGAAGGGCTGCCCGCCCATGGCATAGACATCGCTGAGGGCATTGGCCGCCGCGATCTGGCCGAAGGTGTAGGGATCGTCGACGATCGGGGTGAAGAAATCGACGGTCTGGACCAGCGCCAGCTCGTCGTTGAGGCGGATCACGCCCGCGTCGTCGGCCGTATTAAAACCGACGAGAACCCGGGGATCGGTGCGTTTTGGCAGCTTTTCCAAAGCTGCGGCCAATTCATTTGGCGCGAGTTTGGAGGCTCACCCGGCGCACTGGACCGTTTCGGTCAGGCGCTTGTGGAGGTATTCCTGCATCTGCGGTAACTCCATAAGTGGACTGTTCCGGTTCGAGGTATCAAGATTAGCGCCCCTGGCCGGGGCTGATTTTTTCACGCTTCCGCGGCATCGCTCCGCGTTCGAAGAGCCTCATTTCACCAGCTGGATCGCACCCGGCAAAAGCTGAGGTATTTCAACCCGCAAATTTGATGGCTCCTGTTGCAGCCGATTTGTAGTTCGCCTCCGCAGCATCGCCGCGTCCGCATGACCTTATTTCACCAGCTGGATCGCCCCCTGCTGGGCCTGAAAGCCCTCGCCGCTGATCCAGGAGACATGCGTGCCCTCGCCCCCCTTGATCTGAGCGCAGCCGGTCTCCCCCGCCTTGTTGACGGCGATGAATTTGACGTTGAAATCGGCCTTGCCGCCGTTGACCTCGATGATGCGCCGGCAGGCCGCCTCGCAGGCCGCCTGGGGCGAGAGCCCCCGGCCCATCTGGGCGACCGTAAAGAAACTGCCGCAGGTGCGGATCACCTCCTCGCCGCGCCCGGTAGCGCCGGCGGCGCCGATCTCGTTGTCGAGATAGAGCCCGGCGCCGATGATCGGCGAATCCCCGACCCGGCCGGGGATCTTGAAAGCGAGGCCGCTGGTGGTCGTGATCCCGAAGAGGTCGCCGCGCCCGTCGAGGCCGAGGACATTGATGGTTCCGGTCGGCCGGTAGATCTTTTTCTCCTCCGGCTCCAGCCAGTCATCCTCCCTGGAGAGGCTCGCCTTCCACTTGAGCCACGCCAGGCGGGAGGCCTCGGTGAGCAGGTTTTCTTCGCTGAACCCCATCTGCAGCGCAAACTTCTTTGCCCCCGCGCCGACGAGAAGGATATGATCGGTGCGCTCCATCACCAGGCGCGCCACCGAGCTGGGCGTTTTGATGTTCTGCAATCCGGCCACGGCGCCGCACTGGTGAAAGGGCCCGGCCATGACGCAGGCATCGAGTTCGACCACCCCATCCTCATTGGGCAGCCCGCCATAGCCGACCGACTGGTCCTCCGGATCGAGCTCGACCACATTGGCCCCTTTCTCGACGGCGTCGAGCATGTTGCCTTTTTCTAGCCAGGTTTGCCAGGCCGCTTCGAGGACCTTGTGACCCCACTTTTCACCGCGGCTGCAGAGGAGGAGCGGTCTGCGGGCCGGAGCGGCCCCGGCAAGAGCCTCAGGTACGGCCTGGGGCGGCGCGGCGCTGGCGGTGGGCGGAACGGTGAGTGCCGATGCGGCCCCGAGCGCGCCGATGCGGACAAAATCACGGCGGGTCAATTCGCTGCTCATATAGACCTCCAGCGGAACAGTTGCGATGCGGCATGCGTACAACGACTATTCTTGGCAACTTACGCAAATAATCCGGCAAAAACAACCGGGGAAAAATTTGCTTGACTAAAAGTCTTAATTTATGTATATTTTTGGGCTATGAAATCCATGAAGACCAAACCGCAAGGCAAGAACCAGAAACCGGCGCAGGAGCTTTTCGGCTTCAGCCGCAACAATTATATCCTTTTCTTTGCCGGTCTGGCGGTTATTATTCTCGGCTATTTTGCGCTGGCGCAGCCACCGGTCAGCGGCTTCATGACCCTGAGTCTGGCACCGATCCTTCTGATTGTGGGCTATTGTGTGCTGGTTCCCTGGGCGATTTTCTGGAAGGCGAAGCAGCAGAAATCCGATTCGTAGCAAGGGCGTAGAGATTCGGCCGTGGAGCCCAGTTTTGGGCGGTTAGCTCAGCCGGTTTAGAGCGCCTGCCTTACAAGCAGGAGGTCACTGGTTCGAATCCAGTACTGCCCACAGGTTCAGATACACATTGGGGTCGTGGTGCAGCTGGTTAGCACACTGGCCTGTCAAGCCAGAGGTCGCGGGTTCGAGCCCCGTCGGCCCCGC
>DAOQAG010000082.1:12580-14188 GCA_035353815.1 bacterium | reverse complement strand
ACGGGATTCGATCTGTCTTTGGCGTCGATGAGGAGCAAGAGATCGCCCGTGCTGTTCTTCGTCATCCCCAGCAGTGAGCCCAGCGCGGGGCGGTACTCCGGCAGGCAGGTGGTCTGCCAGAGTTTCTCCCCGGCGGCGCTGTAGCAGCGCAACACCATCGCGTTGGTCGGTCCCTCGCCGCGTTCCAGCCCGGCAACAAAGAGATGCGCGCTATCGCCGAGGGCCAGCTGCCCGTCGCCGGATTGGTTGCCGATGCCGGTTGCGTGGCGCTTGCTCCAGACCTGAGCGCCCGCCATCGTAAAGCACTGGACCAGGAGATCGTAAGCCGAGCCCTGCGGTGGTGTGCTCTCGGCAGCGAGATAACAGCGGCCATCCGGCCCCGTGATCAGGTCCAGCGGCGAATGACGGCCCGGCTGATCGTAGCTGACGCGCCACTGCAGATGGCCGTCGGCATCGTATCTCCAGAGGAAGCAGGTATAATCCTCCTCTCCATACTGGGTCCCGGTGGCATAGAGGCCGCCGTGGTTGTCCGCCGCGATGGCGTGCAGATACCGATTCGTGCTGGCCGCCCGGCCTTCCTCGTGCTGCCACAACAGCTCCCCTGCTGCAGAATAGGCGGAAAAGGTCAGGCCCCCATGGCTCAAAAGGGTGGCGAGATAACACCTGCCGATGTTGTCAACGCTCATGCTGAGCGAGCCGGATTGCGGAGCGGATGGCCCGGCAAAGAGGGTCTCCTGCAGGAGCGCACCCTCTGTATCATACCGGAAGAGGTGCCCGGCAGGTGCAGGCGCATTGGAATACGCGGCGAGGAGGATGTGCTGCTGCGGGGTCACCGCGAGGCCACGCGGCAGGAAATCCCCGGGATAGCCCGGATGGGTGCGGCTCCAGAGCAGCTGGCCGGCGGGTGTGTATTTCTGCAGGAACAGGGCGGTGCCATAGGGAGTGGTCGTGCCATAGCCGGCCACATAGCAGTTGCCGGCGCTGTCGCTGGCTGTATACGCGCCGGCAGATTCACCCCGGGCTTGCGCGGAGGCGGAGATGATCCGCCAGTCTTGCCGCGGTATCTCCCCGGCAGGCAGCGGCGGCGGCAAGGGGCGGAGAAGCAGTGCGGATACCAGCATCAAGGGAACAAACGAGGCATGAGCGGACATGGTCGGGCTCCGTTGGCGTGCGGTTGGGGTGGCATGCATGCATCATGGACTCTGGTGTAAAAGTAGGGATTCAGAGAGCGATATACAAGTGTTATTCACTGGCAAGGCTGAAGACCACGGGCTTGGCAGGACTCCGCCGAAAAAATTTTGCCACTGACGGAATTTACATCACCGGGAAGAAATCGGCCGCTATTCCCTTGTTTGCTGACCGGATTTCAAGTAACATTATCTGGATAGCCAACCGTGGAGGCCGTATGCCAATACGCATGCAATGTATTATTTGGGTGCTGGCCGGGCTGCTGCTTGCAGCCGGGTGCGGCGGCAAGAATTCGACAGAACCGACTCCGAGCAAGTCCGAGCTGACCACCTTCTCCCTCCTTAAAACCTCTCTTTTAACCCCGACCTGCGCGCGCTCCGGGTGCCATGGCACGACATCAACGCAGGCCAATCTGCTGCT
>DAOQAG010000082.1:0-12480 GCA_035353815.1 bacterium | reverse complement strand
CATGATACGCATCCCTGTGAGCCTGATCGCCGCAGCCCTGGCGCTACTGGCGGAAAATGGCATTGCGGCAGAATTCCAGGTGGACCAAACCGCGAGCAACCGGGTCGGGTTCACCTCGCAAACGACCCTGGATAACTTTGCGGGGGAGACGAACCGGATCGATGGCTATATCCTCTTCGCCGGCAGTGACAGTCTGGCCGCCTCGGAGATTCACCTCGAAGTGGAGCTGGACCAGCTCGATACCGGCATCAGCCTGCGCAACCGCCACATGCGTGAGAACTCGCTCGAAACCGACAAGTATCCGCTAGCGGTGTTTCACGGCAAGGCCACCGCTGTCCGTCAGGACGCCCCCGATCACTATCTGGTGACCGCCACGGGGACCTTGACACTGCATGGCCAGGAGAAGGAATTGAACGTGACGGCCGCCGTGCAGGTCAGCGGCCGGCAGGCCCGGATCGAGACGGAATTCAGCGTCCGCCTCGCGGACTATAACATTCGCGTGCCCAAGGTGATGTTCCTGAAGGTGAATGAAATCATTCCAGTCAAGGTCGATTTTACCATAGTGCAGGTCAACCCATGAGGCCAGCCATGAAAAAAGTAATCTGGATTGTACTAACGGCGGGGATTTTGATGCAGCCTGTCGCAAGCCAGGCCCAGGGACCGAAATGGCAGCGCAGTAAAGCATCGCGGCCCGAGCTGCAACTCTTCCACTCGCAGCATGCCTTCACTCTCCCGACAGCGGAAATGCTGCGTAAAGGTGAAATGGAATTTGAAATATCGCACCGTTTTCTTCCCACCATAAAGGAGGGGATGGAAAATTTCTATGGACTGGATGGCCCGGTGAACATGCGCATCGCGCTCAGTTATGCCCTGACCAACCGTTGGCAAATCGCTCTGGGGCGCGGCAATGTCGCCGACCAGATCGACCTCCAGGTCAAGCACAAGGCGGTGCAGCTCCGATCCGGTGCGCTTCCGGTGCTGGCCGGGGTTCAGGCCGGTGCTGCCTGGAATTCCCGAGTGCCGGGCCGTGACCATGGCGATCCCGATAATTTCCAGTTTTACGGCCAACTGATCCTCAATACAGTTTATGCCAAAAAACTGGGTGTGGGGCTGGTGCCCACCTATCTCTACAATCAGAACATTTATGCCATGGATCGGCAGGATGCCATGACGCTGGGAAGTTATGTGCAGTTCTGGCTGGGCCCCTCTTTCAGCCTGTGCACCGAGTGGATTCCCACCGTCAGCGGCAAACGGCAGTCCTATAACACTTTTTCCTTTGGCATGGAGATCGAGACCGGTGGCCATTTTTTCAAGATCGTGGTGACCAACAATACCTATCTCAACAGCGCCCAGGTGCATGCCGGGGCAGATTCCCGTGCGGGCGCCGACAGCTGGCGCCTGGGCTTTATGATCACGCGGTTGCTTAGAATTTAGGTCATCGCGCGCCTCAGGCCCGGCAAGATCGCGCTCAAAGCACTTTGTGGTCCTCCATCCGTTTGAAACCTGCGGCCATCGCCGCCACGGCTTGCATGATGCGCCGCAACGGCATCATTTTGCGTTTGCCCGCAAGTTTTACCCTGGTGCGGGGTTTAAAAGGGTAAAACTTGAGGTGAACTGATGAACGGAACCAGTTGCTTTTGCCGGATAGCCGGCCTCCTTGCCCTCCTGGCGGCTTGCATGCCTGTTGCCGCCGGGAGTGCCGGGAGCAATGCGGTTGCAGCCCGGGGCGGCACCACCGGCCCCTTCGTCGTCACCGTCGATTCGGTGATGAAAGCTAACCAGGATTCGCATGAAGCGGGCTCTGACTATTCCTGGGAGAGCGCCAGTGTTATTCCGATCACCCTGAACGGCACCAGCATCTCCTCCAGCGGCGCCGGGGTCACCCTCTCCGGCAGCAAGGCCACCATCACTGCCGGCGGAACCTACAGCCTGAGCGGCACGCTGAGCGACGGCCAGATTATGGTGAACGCTTCGGGGCAGATCGTGCGCCTGATCTTCAACGGGATCGCCATTACCAACTCCACCAGCGCCCCGATCAACATCCAGGCGGCAAAGAAGGCCATTATTGTCCTCGCGGAGAATACTACCAACACCCTGACCGATCCCGCCACCTATGTTTTCCCGGACGCCACCACCGACGAGCCCAATGCCGCGCTCTACAGCAAGGCCGACATGACCCTGTGCGGCAGCGGCGCGCTGACCGTCAACGCCAACTATAACGATGGCATCGCCAGCAAGGATGGCCTGGTCATCGCCGGCGGGACGATCACCGTCAAGTCCGTTGACGACGGAATACGCGGCAAGGACTATCTCATCGTTCGCGATGGCAACATCACGGTGAACGCAAAGGGGGATGGTTTCAAGGCGGACAATGAAGAGGATGCCGATCGTGGCTATATCCGGATCGCCGGGGGCAAGGTGACCATCACCTCCGGGGATGACGCGATGATGGCCGCGACAGATATGCTCATCAGCAACGGCACGATCAGTGTCACCAGCGGCGGCGGCAGCAGCTACGCGCCGACTACGACAACCGATCCCAAGGGCATCGTTGGCACGCTTTTCACTGTCATCGACGGCGGCACGATCGCCATCTCCTCGGCCGACGATGCCCTCCACTCCAACCGCCACCTCGTGATCAACGGCGGTACCCTCACCCTCTCTTCAGGCGATGATGGGGTGCACGCCGACTCCACTCTGGGTATCAACGGCAGCACCCTGATCATCGGCAAATGCTACGAGGGCATCGAAAGCAAGATGGTGGCCATCAATAATGGCGTGATTCACGTGACCTCCAGCGACGACGGCATCAACGGCGCCGGCGGCAAGGACCAGTCCGGCATGCCCGGCTGGCCGGGGCAGCCGCCGATGGTGTCGGGCAATTATTTTCTCTATATCAACGGCGGCTATATCGTCGTCAACGCCAACGGCGACGGCATTGACGTCAATGGCACCATTTATATGACCGACGGCACGGTCATCGTGCACGGGCCGACCAACGACGGCAACGGCGCCCTCGATTATGACCGGGGCTTCACCATGACCGGGGGATTTCTTGTCGCCGCCGGCAGCTCCGGCATGGCCCAGGCCCCCGCCACCTCCTCGACCCAGAACGCCCTGCTGGTGAATTTCTCCACCCGCAACACCGGCAGCCTTTTCAGCCTTAGCAGCGCCGCCGGGGAGAATCTCGTCACCTTCCTGCCCGCCAAGAGCTGGCAGTCGGTGGCCTTCTCCTCGCCGCAACTGACCAGGGGCACCAGCTATGTCGTCTACTATGGCGGCAAAACGACCGGTTCCGCAGCCGATGGCCTCTACAGCGGCGGCGGGTATACCCCCGGGACCAAGTATGCCAAATTCACCGTGAGCAGCGTGGTCACCAAAATCTCGCGCGCGACGGGCGTGGAGGAAACGGAGACGGCGCCGGTGGAGTTCAGGCTTGACCCGGCCTGGCCGAATCCCTTTAATCCGCAAACCACGCTGCAGTATCAGCTCGACGAGGAATGTACGGTGCGTCTCGCGATTTACAATCTGCACGGGGAGGAGGTGGCGCGGCTTGTAGACGGACGTGAGCAGGCCGGAAGCCATACGCTGGTGTGGAATGCGGCGGGGTTGGCCAGCGGCGTCTATCTGGTGCGCCTGAGTGCTGCGGGCCGGATGCGGACGCAGCGGATCCTGCTGTTGAAATAAGAGGCGACGATCAGCTCGCATCCAACCGGGCCCGGATCTCGCCGGACTTGATCATGGCCGCCATTGCGCCGGAGGCGATCCCCGCCCGGGCCCGGTACCGGGCCACCGCGAGAATTTCACGCAGCTGCAGGGAGCGTTCATCATGGTCACGGTTTGCTCCTGTCGGGCACCCGGTTTTGTCGCCATTTGTTTTCCCCTCCAAAGTGAATTGCTTTTGGCGGCCCCACGCACAGCCAATGATATTCCTTTTTCGCCGTTTTCTTTAAAGTCCAATAACCATGACCGGCTGTAAAGTCAAGTTCCTTGCGAACGCCTGGCCGGGATCCAGCCGGATTGATTTGATAGGGAGAGATTAATCACGCCCGAATTGAAAAAAACAAAACAAATCCCCTTTTTCTGCGTATTATAATTGATCGTTCTGAAAGCCTGCCTTTTCATTCACATTCTTCACAGGAGGTTCCATGCACCCTAAATTCATCCATCCGTCTGCTGTGCTGCCCCTTCTGCTGGCATTGCTGCTGTTCGCGGCGGGCCTCATCGCCTTTGCCCATGCCCAGGAGGTCGAAATTCCCTACCAGAAATTCGTCCTCGACAACGGCCTGACCGTGATCATCCACGAAGACCACAAGGCGCCGATCGTTGCCTTTAATGTCTGGTATCATGTCGGCTCGAAAAATGAAAAGCCGGGCAAGACCGGTTTCGCGCATCTGTTCGAGCACCTGATGTTCAACGGCAGCGAGCACTTTAACGACGACTACTTCAAGCCGCTTGAAAAGATCGGGGCGACCGACCTCAATGGCACCACCAATGAGGACCGCACCAACTATTTCGAGAACGTGCCGGTTTCCGCCTTTGATGTCGCCCTGTGGATGGAGTCCGATCGCATGGGGCACCTCCTCGGGGCCCTCGATCAGGGCAAGCTCGATGAGCAGCGCGGTGTCGTCCAGAACGAGAAGCGCCAGGGGGACAATGAGCCCTACAGCCTGGTCGAGGAGCTGGTGGCGAAGAACTGCTTTCCGGCCGGCCATCCGTATTCCTGGACCGTCATCGGTTCGCTCGAGGATCTGGACGCCGCCAAATTGGACGATGTCCATCAATGGTTCAAATCCTACTATGGTCCGAACAATGCGGTCATCGCCATCGCCGGCGATGTGACGGCCCAGGCCGCCCTGGAGAAGGTGAAAAGCTATTTCGGCGACATCCCCGCCGGTCCGCCCATCACCAAATATGAGGCCTTCACGGCCAAGCGCAGCGGCACATCCCGCCAGGTCGCCCAGGACCGCGTGCCGCAGGCGCGCATCTACAAGGTCTGGAACATCCCGGCCTGGGGCACCCCTGATGCCGACCAGCTCGATCTGATCAGCGATATACTCGCCACCGGCAAGACCTCGCGCTTTTACAAGCGCCTGGTCTATGAAGACCAGATTGCCACCGACGTGTCGGCCTATGTCGACACCCGCGAGATCGCCGGGCTCTTCACCATCTATGCCACCGCCAAACCGGGTGAGGATCTGAAAAAGGTCGAGAAGGCTCTCGATGAAGAGCTGGCCAAATTTATGGCGGAAGGTCCCACCGAGGTCGAGTTGCAGCGGGTCAAGGCGCAGTATCTCGCCAATTTCGTCCGCGGCAGCGAGCGCATCGGCGGCTTCGGCGGCAAGTCCGACATCCTCATCCGCAACGAGGTCTTCGGCGGCAGCCCGGACTATTACAAGACCACCCTGAAGCACATCAACGAGGCCACGGCGGCCGATCTTAAAAAGAGCGCCAATGCCTGGCTCGGCGATGGCGTCTATATCCTCGAAGTCCATCCCTATCCGGACTATACCGCCGCGCAAAGTACCATCGACCGCAGCAGGCTGCCGGAGCCCGGCGCTCCGCCGGCAGTCACCTTCCCGGCCCTGCAGCGGGCAACCCTCTCCAATGGTTTGAAGGTCGTGCTCGCCGAACGCCACAACGTTCCGCTGGTCAACATGAACCTGATCGTCGATGCCGGTTATGCCGCTGATCAGGGCGCCCTGCTTGGCACCGCCGGCCTGGCCATGGACATGATGGATGAGGGGACCAAAAGCCGCAATGCGCTCGAGATCAGCGAACAGCTGGCCCTGCTCGGGGCCCGCCTCGGCACCGGATCCAACCTCGATGCCTCCTCGGTGACCCTTTCCACTCTCAAGTCCACCCTCGATCCTGCTCTGGCGATCTATGCCGATGTCATCCTCAATCCCTCCTTCCCCGCGAAGGAGCTGGCCCGGCTGAAGAAGCAGACGCTCGCCGGGATCCAGCAGGAAAAGGCCTCGCCGATCACCATGGCGATCCGTCTCTTCCCGCGATTTATCTATGGCGAGGGGCACGCCTATGCGATTCCTCTCACCGGAACCGGGACGGAAGAGTCGGTTGGCAAGATGACGGTTCCGGATCTGGTCAAGTTTCATCAGACCTGGTTCAAGCCCAACAATGCCACCCTGGTGATCGTCGGCGACACCCGGCTGGCCGAGATCACGCCCAGGCTTGAGCAAGCTTTTGCGGCATGGAAATCGGGCAGCGTCCCGAAAAAGAATGTCGCTGCGGTGGCCCAGAAGCAAAAATCGGTGCTCTACCTCATCGACAAGCCTCAGGCCCCGCAGTCGCTGATCCTGGCCGGCCATGTTGCGCCGCCCAAGTCGGATCCCGATGATATCGCCATGAACATGATGAACAACATCCTGGGCGGGGCCTTTACCTCGCGCATCAACATGAACATCCGCGAGGAGAAGCACTGGTCCTATGGCGCCCGCAGCATGCTGCTCGATGCCCGCGGCCAGCGCCCCTTCATTGCGTACGCCCCGGTCCAGGGCGACAAGACCAAAGAGACGGTGCAAGAGATCTACAAGGAACTGAAGGAGATCACCGGCACGCGTCCGGCCACCCAGGAGGAGCTGGATAAAGTGCAGAAGAACGAGATCCTCGGCCTGCCCGGCTCCTGGGAGACGATCGGCGCGGTGGGCGGTTCTCTGGCCGACATTGTCACCTATGGCCTGCCCGATACCTATTTCAGGAGTTATCCCGAAAAGGTGCGGAACCTCAAATTGGCCGACATCGCCGCTGCCGCCGCCAAGACCCTCCATCCCGATCAGGTGGTCTGGATCGTGGTCGGCGATCGCGCCAAGGTCGAACCCGGCCTCAAGGAACTCGGCTGGGGCCCGATCCAGGTGATCGATACCGACGGCAAGCCGGTGCAGTGACCCCCGGCATCCCCCATTCCCGGTCAGCCGGTGCCCCTCCCGATCTTCCGGACAAACGGGAGGGCGCCTTTCCGGCTGAAACGCAGCACATGTGTATCCTCTAGCGCCGCTCCCGATCTTCCGGACAAACGGGAGGGCGCCCCGTCCGCGGCAAGGCAGCACATCTGTACATTCCAGCGCCCGTTCCGAGCTTTCGGAGCGGGCGTTTCTGTTGACTGAAACCGGGAAATTGTGAAATTTCGCTTGCAAATGGCTTGCACGACGAGTATACTATGGCCAGCAGGGCTTTGCCCTGCGCCGGCGCCGGTGCAAAGGCAGACTCTGCCGGAGGCCATTCAGGGGGGTGGTTGGAGTTGAACTGCAACTTTCGGGAGGTCCGGTATGTCCGTCAAATCGGTACTGTCGCTTCTGCTCGCCGCTTCCGCCTGCACCTTCGCCCAGGTGACCGTTTCCGTCATCCCCGCGCCCGATCCGGGCGCCAATCCCGACATCCTCATCTACAGCCAGATCGTTGACCGGCTTAACAACAAGTCGGGCTGGATCTATGATACCAACAGCACCCTCAGTCCGCCCTACCGCGACCTCGGCCAGACCTTTACGACCAGCCAGGCCTTTTATCTCGACAAGGTCGTGGTCGAAATCTCCGATTATTCCGACCAGGCCCATCTTGACGCCTGCGCCGGCGCGCCCTTCCATATCGACATCCTGCAGTTCAGCTCAATCAACGAGATGGAAGCGCCGACCGCGACCCTCACCAGCCAGAGCGGCCATCTGCCCGCGGCTCTGACCGCCGGCGTCAGCCATTACCTTGCTTTCGATATCCAGAATGTCGCGCTCGCCTCCGGCAAAATCTATGGTTTTCTGCTGAAATTTGACTCGCTCAAGGCCAACCGCTATCTCGAGCTGGTCAAGACCGAAGACGCCGACTATTATAGCGGCGGCAAGCTGCTCTACACCGAATTCAACGGCGACGACGGCCGCAGCAACATCACCATCTACAAGTACAAGCATGCCGGCGGCAATGTCAACCGCGATCTCCATTTCTGGATCCTCAAGGGCAGCGCCTCCGGCGTCGCGGCCGCGCAGCTCGAGGAGCAGCCCGAGGATCTTGTGCTTGCGGGCAGCTATCCCAATCCCTTCAATGCCGGCACAACCCTGGCGTTCTCCCTGGTGCACCCCGGCCGTGTCCGGATCGAGCTGCTGGATCGCCTGGGGCGCAGCGTCGCCGTCGTGGCCGATGGCGAGTACACCGCCGGAGCCCATCGGGTTCAGGTGGAAGGTGCCGCCCTCGCCAGCGGCCTCTACTACGGCCGAGTGCAGGCTGCCGGGCGCACGCTGGTCCAGAAGATGGTCCTGCTCAAATAAGGATCCCGCCGCCCCGGGGGTCAGGCAGCGGCGTATCCGTCGCCCGTGCAGTCGATGCAGGGGATAAGCGCTCCCATGATCCCGCCGCTCCGGGGGAAGGCAACAGGATTCCCCATTCTCCTTTCCCTGCGCGTACGTATCTTTATCAGGTGGTACTCGTTTTACCCGGCTGCGGGGTCGACCCGCAGCCCCGCATCTCTTAACCGTTGGAGGAAGCAATGAAGCAACTGGTGGTACTGCTTTCCATACTGGTCCTTTTCACTTCCGGCATGGCAGCCTCGTTAGTGGACAGCACGTCCACTCCGGTCTGGAAAGTGAGCGTCGATGATGCCGGGCAGTCCTGGTTGAAAAAAGATCTCACCGTACGCAGCATGGCCCTGAACAAGGTGACCAATCACCTCCTGGTGGCGTCCCGGACCGCGGGCACGCGCGTCGTGGTGCTGCACGCTGCGACCGGCGACAGCGTCGGGCAGCTCATTATGACCGGGGTCAGCGGCGGCACCTATCCGCTCAACAAGGTGGGGGTTACCGACGATGGCGTCATCTACGCCTGCAATCTCAACACCGGCAACGGCTTGAAGATCTATCGCTGGGCGGATGAGAGCGCAGCGCCGGTGGTTGCGGCGGATACCACCATCACCGGTGCAACCCGCTACGGCGATGCCTTTGCCGTGACCGGCACCGGGGTGAATACACGGATCTATATCTCCGGCAATAACACCGCGGCCAGGATCACCCTCCTCGCTACCCGCGACGGGCAGAAGTTTCATGTGGAGAAGGTCCTGCCGAAAAACGGTCAGTGCATGGACATTTTCCCGGTGGACGCCAACACTCTGTGGATCGACGGCACCGGCATGAACGCGACCCGGCTCGACGGCAACGGCGAGATCACCGGCACCCTTCCCGCCGGCATCGTCCCCCTGGGCGCCTCCGCCCTGGCGCACTTTGGCTATGCCGGCTACTGGTATATGGCCAGCACCGGCGGCAATCTCGTCCCGGCGGCCGGCCGCCTGGTGCAGCTGGCCGATAACCTCGCCGACTCGCGCGTCAATGCCGTCTGGAAGGGGATGGGCGCCAATGCCAATACCTCGGGCGCCGGCGCGATCGTGGTGCAGCCCGACAGCGACCGCGTCTGGGTGCTGACCACCAATAATGCCATCGCCATGTATCCCTTCGGCGGCTATGCCTCCTTCCCGCTGGCCTGGCGCTCCCGCGCCGATACGGCCGCCTGGCAAGGCACCGGCGATATGGCGCGTTCGCTGGCCTACAGCCTCAAGACTCGCCATCTCTACGCCGCCACCCGCGCCGGCGGCACCCTCATTAAGGTCTTCGATCCGGCCACCGGCAGCCTGGTGCGCGAGCTGAATACCGCCGGCATCGATGGCGGCACCTTGCCACTCAATATGGTCGCGGCGGCGGCCGATGGCCAGATCTTCGCCGCCAATCTCGCCCTGCCCGGCGAGACCTTCAAGCTCTACCGCTATGAAAAGGAGAGCGCCGCGCCGGTCCTGGTCTGGCAGGGTATAGTTATGGCCCGTACCGGGGACGTCCTGGCATGCGCCGGCAGCGGCGATGATGTGACCGTCTACACCTCCGGCATGGACAATGACCGCATTCTGACCTTTGTTCCCATCGGCGAGGCCGCCTTCGCCCGCGGACCCGACATGGTGCTGCCGGAGGCCAACGGTGCCGGATTGGGCATCGCTCCGGTCGGCAGCGACTATCTCTTCGTCTCCGCCCCGGGTCAGCCGGTCCGCTATATGAAAAAAGACGGCACGGTGCTCTTTACCTTTGCCCCCGCCGAGCTCAGCGGCGCGGCCGTCTGCTTTTCCGAGATTCCCGCACTGGACGGCAGCACGCGCAAATTCCTGCTGCTGACCAACGGCGCCGCTCCGGGCGTGCAGGTGGTTGAGCTTTTCGGAGAGGATGGCGAGAATCTCTGTGTCTATTGGGAAAAGTGGCCGGCTGCGACCCCGGCGTACGGTCATGCTGCCAATGCCACGGCTTCCGGGCAAGTGGTTTATGATGTCTACAGCAATACCCTGATCGAGCTGGCGACCAATAACGGGCTGAGCGGGTATTCCTTTGCCAATATCATGCCCAACGCCGGGCGGCTCGAGCCTGATCCGGTCTTCTCGGCGGAGTACCTCGATTTCGGCCGGGTCTTCGCCGGCACGGCGCCCCGGCTGCAGTTCGCGATCGTCAATCGCGGCGTGATTCCCTTCGAGATTTACACCGCCGCCTTCGATGGCGAGCAATTCCGCAGCGATCTGCCGGCGCCGGTAAGCATCGAGGCCCATGATTCGCTCCGGGTCACGATCGCCCTGGATGCCGCCACCGCTGGCGATCTCGACGATGCTCTGACCCTGGTAACCAACAAGGGGACGTATGAGGTGCAGGTTTTTGCCCGGGTGGAGGAGCTCTGGCCGCTGGCCTGGCGCCAGACCCCGGACAGCACCGCCTGGCTGGGCCGCGCGGATGAAACAGCCTCCCTGGTGTACAATCCCGCTACCGGTCACCTGCTCTGTGTCAGCCACAGCGGCGGCGACCTCCTCCGCATCCTCGATGCCAGCAATGGCCGCGTCATCCGGACGATCCAGGCCCCTGGCACGGCGGGCGGCGCTGCGCCCCTCCATATGGCCGCGGTCAGTGCGGACGGCCAGATCTTCGCCGCCACTCAGGCTGCGGCGGGGAGCCCGTTTACTCTGTACCACTTTGCCGACGAAGCCGCTGCCCCGGTGGCGGTCTTTGATGCGCCGCTGCCCGGCCGCGCCGGCGACGCCCTGGGTGTCTCCGGCACCGGCAAGGAGGTGGTCGCCTATGCCTCGGGATGGGATAATGAGAGGATCTATACCTTCACAACCAGCGACGGCGTGACCTTCAGCCGCGGTGAGGACATCCTCCTGCCGGAGCCGGGCGCAGCCGGCAATGCCATCAGCCCGACCGATGACGGCCGCCTTTTTGTTGGCGGCATCGGCGTGCCGGTGCGCTATCTCAACCGCAGCGGTGCGGTACTGCACGAGTTTGATCAGGCCGAGTTCGGCGGCACTAGCTGCAGCTATTTTACCACCGAGTCCAATGCCGGCGTCATCCGCCGCTTCATCGCCGTCAGCACCGGCTTTGCCCCCGGCACGCGCGTCGCCGAACTGAGCGGCGCCCCGGGCGACAGCCTCTGCAGCCGCACGACCATGCTGCCGGTGGCCACCCCCAACTACGCTTCATTCCCCAACCTTTACGCCACCGCCCAGACCGCTTACGACCCTGTCGGGAATACCCTGGTCGAGCTGGTGACCAACAACGGCCTGAGCGCCTACAGCTTTGGCCAGGTGGTGCCGGATCCGCGCTCCTGGCTGATCCTGACGGCGATTGCCGCCGCCAAGACGGACATTAACGGCGATTTCAAGCCGGACCGTCTTGGGGAGGTGCTGACCCTCCATGGCACGGTGACGACCCTCAACTACAATACCGGCAATTCGTCCAGCTATTATCTCCAGGACGATCAGGGCTGGGGTATCAATTTCTACTCGAGCAAGATCAATTACAAACTGGAGCCGGGGGACCAGGTGCAGATTACCGGCAAGATCGAGTTCTATAACGGCCTGACCGAAATCACCGCCATCGATACGGCCGCGGTGCGCGTGGTCGGCAAGGGCGTGCTGCCGGCGCCCCTGGAACTCAACGGCGGCGCAGAGATGAACGAGCGCAATGAAGGCGCGCTGGTGCGTCTGACCGGCTACTACCTGGCCAATCCGGCGGCCTGGCCCGCCGCCAACAAGAACGCCACCCTGCAGTTCATCCGCGCCCGCGATACAGTGCTGGTCTTTATCGACAAGGAGACCGACATCGACGGCTCACCCGCGCCGCAGGGCTACTGGGCCATCACCGGGGTGATCGATCAGTACACCACGAGCATCCCGCCCAACAACAAGTACGAGATCCGGCCGCGCTCGCTCGGCGACCTGACGCAGATGACCGGCATCGCTCGCGGCAGTGAGGAACTGCCCGCCAGCTATGCGCTGCAGCAAAACTACCCCAATCCCTTCAATCCGGTCACGACGATCGAGTTCGCGGCGCCGGCGGCGGGGGAGGTCCGGCTCAAGGTCTACGATCTCCTCGGCAAGGAGGTGGCGAGCGTCTTTGAAGGCCGCCTCGAGGCCGGCTTTCACCGCTTCAGTTTTGACGGCAGCCGCCTCTCCAGCGGGGTCTATTT
>DAOQAG010000081.1:0-14507 GCA_035353815.1 bacterium | reverse complement strand
TGCAGCTGAGTGTGGATCGCAACTATATCTGGGTCACCGGAACCGGTCAGACCGATCAGTGCACCATTACGGCCACGGCTCTGGGGACATCGGGTAAACCGAGCCAGGAAGAAACCAGGGTCGCCTTCGCACTGCGTAACGGCCCTGACGGTGGTGAGATGCTGCTGCCCAACAATGGCCGGCCGCTCGAGTCGACGCCGCGCCTCACGGCCGGCGGCAGCGCTACCGTCGTTTGCAAGGCGGGCACCCGATCAGGAACAGTTGAAGTCGAAGCCTGGCTGGTGGACTATCCCGAGGTCAAGGCCAGAACGACCCAGATCACGGTGCGTTCCGGGCCGCCCTATATCTGGATCGATCCTGCCGATCCCAATCACGTCGAATCGCACATGACCGTCGCTCTGGATTATCTCAATCTCGATGGCTGGAATGCGGTGCGGGAATTCAGGATCTCAGTTTATGTGGGGGATAAATACAATAATCCTGTCGAGGAGGGGACTACACTCTATTTGACTAGCACGGCCGGCATTGTGACTACCAATACCCGCACCGACGCTAATGGCCGCGGCAGCGCCATCTGGACTACGGCAAATCCGCGACCATCTATTGCGCCTGGCGATCCTGCCATCCTGGCTCCACACCGCGTGCCGAATCCAAACGCACCAGGAATGGTTCTTAATGTCACACTGCCGGATTTTGAAGGATCGCTGGTGCGCAATAGTACTGGAACGTTGGACGAGAATGACGGGATCGGCCTGGTCATGTGCTCTACTCATGGGCGTGACCAGGCCGGAAACGACGCGGTCGTCTATGCGTTCAATGAAGCAGTCTTCAGCGGGCCGGTCCTTGTATTCACCGCGGAAACTGCGGCTACCACCCTTGCAACCGGGCAATCGGCGCAAATCTACATCCGCGTCTTTGACATCAACGGCAATCCGGTGGCCAAGGGTTCTTCGCTCAGCGTCACCACCTCCGCCGGACAGCTTTCCAGCACCAGTCTCATGGCCAGTGCGGATATGTACGGGTATGGCTCGACCGCTTTTGCGGTCACACTGACCAACACGCTCAATCCCGAATCGGACAAGAGCACCATGGCTGCAGTTGATTTCAAGCTGGAAAGTCCCAACGGTACCGGGACTCGTTCGGTACACATTTATTTGCGCGGCAAGGAGTAGGCAAACTCGTGCGTACCAGGGCGACCTGGGGGGAGAGGATACCATGAACCAGTCGCAAATGCTGCTCATTCTTGGCGCGGTCCTGATGTTCTCATTCATCACTATGACCGCGCACCGGACAGTGATGACCGCTTCTACCAATCAACTCGAATCGGAATATGTCATCACCGCCGCGGAGATCGCCGAGTCGGTGAGCAATGAGATCAAGAGCAAGGCTTTCGATGAGGCCGTGACCAATGGCCAGACCGTGAGCAGTACCAGCGAATTCACCGTCTACCTGGGCCCCGGCTATAACGAATATCCGGGCGGCTATGATGATGTGGATGACTATATTACCGACAACAGCAAGAATATGCCGCTGGTCTTTTCCACGCCGCGCGCCGGAAATTTTACTGCAACGGTTTCAGTCAATTATGTGCTGCCCGACCTTCCGACCAGTACAAGTACGGTGCCGACCCGGACCAAGCGTATCAGGGTTTCGGTCTCGGCCGCGCGGCTGCCGCAGGCGCTGGTTTTAACCAGTTTCGTCAGCTATTGAGGAAACAGCATGCATAATATCGACCTCATCGGCTCGTTTGTCGTCGGCGGCTTGCTGCTGCTCGCTCTCGTCGGGTTTGCGGCCTATTTTAATATGAGCGCCCATTCCAATAATATTTCCCAGATCGAGCAAAAAAATCTGACCGAGTTCGGGCGGGTCATCGAGTACGATTTCAACAAAATCGGGTACCGGGTCACCTCCGGGGACACCATCATCGCCATGGACAGCACCTACATCCGCTTCCGCGCTGACCTGGACAATGACGGCACGGCGGACAGCATCAGTTATGTCCGTTCCGGAGAAAGGCCCAATTTCTACCTGACCCGGCATACCAGTCTCGCCGCACGCGCCGACTTTCCGGTCAAGGTCAAGGACTTTTCCCTGCGCGGCTACAGCCAGAGCGGCGCTCTGACCTATTCGCGTACTCAGGTTCACTCCATCGAATTCAGGATCCTTTTCGAGAAAGAGGTGCAGCTGCCCCAGCAGGTGGACAAACCCGGCGTCTACTGGACCCGCAAGTTTTACCCGAAAAACCTGTGAGAGTACTATGGGACGAATGATGTTGATCCTAGTTGTTGCCGTGGGAATCATTTTCGGACTGACCTCCTACAGCATGATGCAGGCCAACACGCGGATGACCTTCAATGCGGTCGCAGAATATGCCCGCATTCAGGCCAAGAGTCTCGCGGAAGGCGGCATCGATTATGCCCTGATGAAGCTCGCGCAGGATTCCAGCTTCTCCACAACGACAACGCTGGAAGCCGCCAACGGGCAAATGAACATTCAGTTTCAGAATACCTACAGCCGCTTCCCGGGCGGGCCCAACGTGGGGGAGTGGGGCAAGTTGATCACCTCCACGGGGAGCTATTACGACCAGAACGTCACCATCAAGGCGGTCATCCAGATCCCCCATTCCCACGAGGTACCGCCCTGGATGAAGTATGCCCTGATCTCGGACAGGGATCTCGATTTAGGGGGCAATATCAACATCCGCGATGATGGCAATACCAGCTGGAATGCGGACGTCCATACCAACGAGGATCTGAGCGCCAACGGCAGCGTCATCGTCGAGGGATTCGGAAGTTACTCGCAGTATATCACCCTCCATCCCAATATCGCCACCCGCTTCTTTGCGCCCAATGTCAATCCAACCTCCGCCGCGGTTACCAGGCGGGTAGCCCAGATCACCATTCCTGTATTCGATCCCTCGGCCTACATCGCTGCAGCGACGCAGGTGATCACCGGTGCATCAGCCACCATCACCGCTGCCAATCTGACCCTTGGGACCAAGGAGAATCCGGAGATCATCTACGTCGAAGGCAATCTCAATCTCAGCGGCAGCTTTACCGGCTACGGCGTCTTTATTGTCATGGGTGATATTCATGTCACCGGTAATATCGCCACGACCGCTGTTGATCCCCTCGGGAACAATCTGGGGTTCTACTCCGCCAAGGGCATCATCTTTCACGGCAATGCCTCAGCAACAGGGCAATTTTTTGCCAGGAATGATATCACCTTTGGCGGCGGCAATGTCCTGCACGGCATGGCGGTATCCAAAGGCGCCATGGCATTTCAAGGATCGGTCGATATCTTTTACCGCCCGGCCTCATCCAATCTCACCGAGCCGTTCTGGCCCGGCGAACTGCTGCGGCCCAGGATCGTCTCCTATTATCAGTAATCAAGGCCGAGAGGATCCCCTGCAAGCCCTGCGCCCCCACTACGGAACGGAACGAGACGGATAGACAGAACAAGATCGCAAAATCCTGCACCGGCACCAGGGCAAAAAAAGAGCCATCTCCTTTAGAGGAGATGGCTCTTTGTTTTGGGTATGCTCGGCGGCGCCAGCGGATCGGCACACCCCGGGGCAGGCGATACGCAAGGGGTGGTGGATCCGGCCCGAAGGCGGCCGTCGCGATTAAAAGTGCACGCCCAGAGTGACGCCGATGGCGTTGATTCCCATCACCTTGGCTTTCGGGCCATCGGTCTCGTCGGTTCCGTCATCATAGGTGCTGCTGCCGGAGGCATAGCCGATCTGGTATTCCGCAGCCAGACTGACGCTCTTCCAGGGGTAGAATTCGGCACCGATCAGTCCGGCGAAACCGAGACTGCTCATGGTATAGGAGACTTCGTCCACGTCCGGGACCTTGCTGCTCATTTTGAGCCGGGCCAGATACAAGCCGCCACCCGCGTAAATGGAGACCGCCTCGGCCTGGTAGAGGTGATACTCGATGGCGGGCTGGATCGACAGGATCGACTGCGAATCCTCTTTATCGCCGGCATCGGTTTCCGTGGTCAGGCCATTGGACGCAAAGGAGAGGCCGATGCGCAAGGCCAGCCCATCCGACAGGAAGGTCTTGAAACCGATCCCCTGGTAATGAGAGATCTCGATGCCATCTTCCGAATCCCAGACCAGCATCCCGGCCGGGGCGCCGCTGATGCCAAAATCGCCCAGTCCGTTGATGGTGAACAGCAGCGCTTTGTCGCCTCGCTGGGTTTTCGGCTGCAGCTTGTCGGCGCCGATCGCCGGACTTAAAGCCAGCAGCAGGGCCATGCTCATCAGTAGGAACCGCACTGTTTTCATCACAACCTCCTTGTGGGTGAGTGGAAGGATTTCCTGTGCTCCGGATTGCTGCCCTGCCCTCGATGCAGCCGGTGGTTGCCCGGGCTGCAGGCTGCGGTCATCGCTGCAAGCTTATTCTATGGTCAAGATGACATCGATGCGCCGGTTCTGCGCGCGCCCCTCTTCGGTATCGTTATTGGCCACCGGCCGGCTTTCGCCATAACCGACGGCGTCGATCTGATTTTCGGCGAGGACCATATTGGACAGAATATGGACACGCACCGCCTCGGCCCTTTTGGTCGATAAACTCTCGTTGTAGCGCTCATCACCCGATGAATCGGTATGGCCCTCGATGACGATCCGCCCCTCCGGGTACTCGCGGATGGCACGCTGCACCCGCGACAACAGGCCGAAATATCCGGGCTGGATCACGGCTTTGCCCACCGGGAAGGAGAGGCTTTGCAGGCGGATGATCAGATGATTGCCCTCCAGCAAAACCTTGGCCTCCTCCGGCAGGAACATCTGCCGGATTTTGGCAATACGGGCTTCCTTTTGTTCCTTCTGCTGCAGCTCCGTCTGCTTGCGCGCCAGTTCCTCTTGCAAGGCATTTTCCTTTTGCTGCGCCAGCGCGGTATTGGTTTCGCTTCGGGCGGTGAGCTCCTCGATCTGCTTCCGCGATTGGGCTAAGGCAGATTCGTGCGCCTGCTGCTCTTTTTCGAGCTGATCCTGTTTTTCCTGCAGATCGCGGCTGAGCTGCTGCTTCTCGTCTTTCAAACTCTTGACCGAAGTGGCCAGGGTGCTCAGGATTTCCGCCACCGGCTGGTCAAAGGCGGCGTCATACCCCAGCTCTTTGGCCACCTGGGCCAGCCCCTCTTCGTACAAGAGGACCAGATCTTCGCCGCCGGGGGTCTTGCTCTGCACCAGATCGGTGATCTGCATGGCGTGCTGGGCCTGATAGATGGCCTCTTCGGCCTTGGCGGTGGCTTCGGAGACCGCATAGCGGTTGCTGTTGAGGATCTCGTCGGCCAGGGTCAGCAGTTCCTTCGCCTTGCCATAGGTTTTGGGCGCGGATTTGTCCGCCTTGGCCTTCAGCGCCGCGGCTAACGCTGCGTGCGCCGGGGTCATGATGCTCTTTTTGATGGCGTTGAGTTCACTGTCGCGGAAGCGGGCTTTGGCGCGGTTGGCTTTTTCCCGGCAGAGCTCGACATCAGCGCTCTCCTGGGCCGCGCCGGCGCTGCGCAGCAGCTCCTCGGCGGCGTTGAAATCCTCCAGGGCGAACTCGGGCGCGCGCGCATTCAGGGCATCTTCCCGCGCTTTGAGCACCTCCGCAAAAAGCCCCTTGCCGGCCCAAAGGGTGTTGTCGATCTGCTTGAAGGCCGCCTCCACTTCGGTGAGGCGCTTCCTCACCTCCGCGGTTTCCTTGCCTTTCTTGAATTCTTCTTTGGCCCTGGCATAACTTTCGACGGCCTCGGCATAATGATTCGGGCTGAGCAGGTCGGCCTGGCCGTTTTTGTAGGCCTTGAGCTGCTTGTCTTTCTCGCCGAAGAGGACCTCATAAAGTTCGGTTTTTTGGGCCAAGAGGGTGGAGGTGAGGACGGTGGTGATGAGAAGCAGGGTCCGCATGAGAGACGGACCAAAATGGGAGCGCGCGGTGTTCGTTTTCATGCAGGCATTCCTCATGGAATCGGGGGCGGCGTCCGGATGGGGCCGGGGCCATATTTGCTGAAATATACATCCAGCCGCTGTAAAAAGCAAGCGCTATGGCCCAAAGCCGTCAAATTTATCTTCCCGGCGCGCAAAATGCCGGGAGCGGCGCGAACGGGCCTTCCGGCCCGGAAACGGGCGGTAGCCCGAGGGAAAGGGCGAAAAAGCAAAGCCCGGGAGAGGATCCCAGGCTAACGCGCCGCTTGAGAATTTCAAGGTCCGGAAGCGTCCCGGATCGGAGGGTGTTATTCGTAGCGCAAGGCAATAATGGGATCGAGCATGGAGGCCTTGCGCGCCGGATAGAGGCCGAAGAAAAGCCCGACGGCGGAAGAGAAGCCGAAGCTGAGCAGGATGGAGGCGGGGGAGATCAGGGTGTTCCAGTGCGCCAGCGTCGCCAGCAGATAGGAGATCAGGATGCCGAGTACGATGCCGATCGTGCCGCCCGCCAGGCTGAGGGTGATCGACTCCACCAGAAACTGCATCATGATATCGCGGCGCCGGGCACCGATGGCCTTGCGGATGCCGATCTCCCGCGTACGCTCGGTGACCGAAACCAGCATGATGTTCATGATGCCAATGCCGCCGACCACCAGCGACACCCCGGCGATGGCTGCCAGGAGGAAGCTGAAGGTCTTGTTGGTTTCCTGCATGGTGCTGATGATATCGGACTGATTGCGGATCGAAAAATCGTTGTCCTGGTCGCGGTTGAGACGGTGCTGGCGGCGCAGGATTTTTTCGACCTCGATCAGGGCCGCATCGACATGGCTTTCGTCCAGCACCTTGATGGTGACCCCGGTGAGATATTCGGCGCCAAATACCCGGCGCTGGGCCGTGGTCACAGGGATGAGGATCTGATCGTCCTGGTTCATCCATCCTTGCTGCCCTTTGGTTTCGAGCAGACCGACGACGACAAAGTTTTCCTGGGCGATGCGGATGGTCTCGCCAACCGGAGAGGCCGATCCGAAGAGGTTCTTCTGCACCTCTGTGCCGATCACGGCCACGCGTTCGGTGTTCTCCATCTCATCCTGGGTGAAATAACGGCCGGTGGTCACCTTGACATTGCGCACCGATCCATAATCGGGCACGGTACCGACGATCGAGGTGTTCCAGTTCTTGTTGCCGAACTGGGCCTGGGCATTGCGGCTGAATTCGGGCAGGACCGCAGCGAGATAGCGGTTGTTCGCCTTGAGCGCATCCACATCTTCAGGCTTCAGGGTGATCATGCTGCCGGAGCCAAAATGGATATGACCCTGGCGCGAGGAGCCGGGCCGCACAAATAGCAGGTTGGAGCCGAGGGCCTGGACACGATCAGCAATCGCTTTCTGGGCGCCTGAGCCGAGGCCGACCATGGCGATGACCGCCGCCACGCCGATAATGATGCCGAGCATCGTCAGGGCGGCGCGCATTTTGTTGGCCGCCAGCGAGTTGAGGGCGATTTTCAGACTTTCCCCGAATTCGAGGTAGATATTCCTTTTCACGCGGAAACCTCTTGAATAGACACTATCCAATGCTAGTTGCTGCGGAAGCCGCTGCGCTGGCTTTCCATGGCTGTCATGCGCTGGCGCATCTGCGCGCTGGCTTCAGTAGCGCGGGAATAGAAGGTATAGACCACTTCATCGTTCTCATTCAGGCCGGCCAGGACTTCGGTTTGGTCGAGGTTGGCAACCCCGGTTTTCACCATCCGGATCGCATAGTCATTGCCCTGCTTGACCAGCACACCGCGGCGCAGGCCTTGATCCGCTTCGCTGCCCTCGGACATGGACGGGCGGTTGCCCATACCTCCAGGGGCTCCGGCGGGGCCGCCGCTGGCTGCGGCAAATCCGCCGGCAGGCGGGCGCATTCCGGCGCCGCGGAGTTCGCCGCCACGACCAGCCGGCTGCTGGCCGCGCGCCATCGCGCTGGGCTTGCCCGCCGCTTGCGGATTCGCCAGCATGCGTAATTTACCGATCTCCTGCTCCAGCTCCTTGCGTGTCATCAGGGCCTCGTTGGCGACGAGCAGCACATTTTTCTTGTCGGCGACCAGGATCTCCACCGAGGTGTTCATGCTCGCCTTGAGCCTGCCCTCGGGATTCTCGACCTCGATAGTCACCTCGAAGGTGGTCACGTTGGAGGTCACCTTGCCCTGCGCGGCGATGCGGATGACCCTGCCGTTGAAGACCTTGTCCGGATAGGCATCGGCCACCACGGTGGCAGTCATTCCTGGCTGGATGGAACCGATGTCCACCTCGTCGACATCGGCCTTGACATAGACGCGATTCATGTTGGCCACCGTAGCGATCAGCGTGCCCCCGGAAACCGAAGAGATACCAGAAGCGATGATCTGGCCGACCTCCACATCCTTGGTGAGGACGACGCCGTCAATGGGGGAGCGGACGATGGTCTCCTTGAGGCGGATGTCGGCATTGTCGAGACTGATTTTCCCGCGGACGACCTGGGCCTGGGCATCGACGAGGGCGAGCTTGGCCGCATCGAAATCGGCTGCGGAGAGCAATCCCTTCTTGTACAACTCGGACTTGCGGTCAAAGTCACTCTGTTTCTGCGCCACCGTCGCCTCAGCAACCTCCAGGTCCGCCGTCGCGGTATTGTATGAGTTGCGGGTATCTTTCTGGTCCAGCAGGGCGATCAGGTCGCCGCGCTTGACCGGATCGGATTCCTCGACCTTCATTTCTTCAATCTGGCCGCTGGCCTTGCTCTTGATCTCGACTTTATTGATCGGTTCGACCACACCACTGGCCGAAACCTCGACCTTGAGATCGCCGTGAACGACTTTTTCGGACTGCGGCAGCGTGACTTGCGACACCGGTATCGCATCGCTGCTGCGCGTGAACAACCAGACGGCCAGAAGGGCCACAACAACGATTGCTGCAATGATCCATTTTTTCATTTCTACACGTGCTCCCTGCAAACAATGATGACTCTTGGTGAATTAAAAAAAAGGAATCAATCGTCCTCCGGCTTGTGCCGGTGGAATTTATCATCTTCCTTGCGATTGAATTCGATGAATTTCTGCTGCTGTTCGGGTGTGAGCACCTTGCTGAATTCGGTGCGGAAATGATCCCGGATGTGTGCCATTGCGGCTGTTCCACTCTGCCGCAGTGAATCGTGCTGCGTCCGGACGTACTGTAATTGCGTTTTAAGGGCCTCGATCTGGGAGGGGTTGAGCGAGAGCTCACGCGTGAAACGATCGACCAGAGTGGCCGTGAATTGATCCGGCGTGAGCCGGCTGCGCCGCGCCTGTTTATACTCCGGAGCCTTGAAGACCACGAGGCCCAGGATAAAACCGAGAATAAAAACACCAACCAGGCTGACAATCGCTTTAGACTTACCGGTCATGGTCGCTCTCCTTGGGGATATCCGCGGGCCTGTTCAGAGCAAAACGCAGGGCATCTTCGTCGTTGGCCAGAGCCGTCCAGTTGTCGCCGCTCTGGTAGACGCTGGCATAGGTTTTCACCGCCTGATCGTAGAGGCTCTCCTGGCGGGCCGGCCAGAGGAAATAGAGCGCTACAGCCAGCAGCAGGGCCACGAAGGCCGGCTGCAGCAGCCGCGGAATGCTCTCGAATCCGCTCCAGAAGCTGGCCCGCTGTTGCAAGCGATCATAGCGGGCCATAATGCGTTGTACCAGGAAGGGAGGTGTTGCGGGTTTGGGAATGCGCTGCAGACGCCGATGGAGCGGCTGCTGCGTGGCCACCGCCCTGGCGCAGGCCTCGCAGCGGCGCAGATGCGCCGCCACGGCGGCCTGCTCTGCCGCAGAGCAGGTGCCCTCCACATAAAGGGCCAGCAAGGTATGCGGATGTCTCCGGATCATTCCTGTTCCTCCCATAAAGGCCGCAGGTGTGCGGCCAGCTCCTGACGCGCGCGAAAGAGGCGCGATTTGACGGTCCCCGGGCGCCAGCCCAGCGCCAGGCCAATTTCAGCATAGCTCATCTCCTGCAGGTCCCGCATGACCACCACCAGCCGCAATTGGCGCGGCAGCAGAGTCAGGGCCTGGTGGAGCGCCTGCACCTGTTCGCTGCGTTCGGCCAGCATATCCGGCCCGGGATCAGCGGTGAAGAGATGCAAGTTTTCTTCATCCGCGACGTCATACTCCGCCGGCTTGCGCACCTGACGGCGCCGGCGTTCGTCGTGGTGGAGATTGACGGCGATGCGAAAGAGCCAGGCGCGGAAGGGGGCGCGAAACTGGTAGTGTTTCAGGGCCTGCAAGGCGCGTAAAAAGGTCTCTTGCACCAGATCCTCAGCCTGGGTACGGTTGCCGCACAGATAGAGCAGAAAGCCAAAAAGCTCTTGTGCATGCAGGTCGACCAGCCTGGAAAGCGCAGTCCGGTCGCCCTGCTGTGAAGCCTTGATCAGCTCGTTCTGCTCATCCATGTTATCCATTGGCATTCCAGGTCTGGGATTCATATACATAACGGAAGAGGGGCAAAAAAGTTCTTGGTACGGCTAAAAAAAGCCATAATCGCCGTCCCATCGAAATAGAACACCCTTTATACTTGTTTTCATTCATGATGTTCCACAAGCCGCATGAATTCCTTCCGGTCAGGCGGGCACCACTTTTGCGCTTGACAATCACTGGCAACTTTAGTAAGTTATATAAATTACATGAGATCGCACCTGTGTGGACGGCACCTGCGGGTTCCGCCGCTTGTCCTGAGGAGGGGCCCTTTGTTGCTTGGAAAAAAGCCGATCGAACCGGTGTGGACGGCACCTGCGGGTACCGCCCATGGAGTCAGCCCCTTGAGTTGGCCGTTGCTACAAACCAGCTTTTTGTGATTCTTGTCACGGGACTTTTGGGTACAGCACAGTAAACTAGGCTATGCTGGATAACTTGACGTTGAGGAGGCTGTAATGAGAATCCATCGTTTTCTGACGGTGATCGCTCTTTTGCTGCTGGTTGCTGCTCTGCCCAGCCTGGCCCAGAGTGTGACTCAGCAGGTTGGTACGGTCGGAAGCATCGATTGGTCCAATCAGATTTTACGCTCCACCGGGGTTGGCTCGCCCAATCCCAACATGCCCGAGACGGCGCAGCGGGCCGGTGCCCTCGAGGCCGCCAAACGCGTCGCCTTGCGCAATCTGCTCGAGACGGTCAAGGGGATGAGTCTCGACTCCGAGACCACCGTACGCAATTTCATGACCGAGAATGATGTCATCGTCACCAAGGTCTCGGGAGTTTTGCGCAATTTCACGGTCGTCGAGACCAAGTACATGTCCACCGGCGATATCGAAGTCACGATCGAAATGCCGATCTCGGGCGCCCTGGCCGATGCCTTGTTGCCGCAAGGCAGCGGTTTGACCCTCGGACCGGTGAGCGCCACCGGCGTCTGCCCGACCTGCGGCCAGCCCTGGCCTGCAGGGCGTCCGTTGCCCGCCGGTGTTGTCCTGCAGCAGTCCCCGGGCGGCTACACCCCGGCGCAGCAGAGCAGCGGTGCCTATACCGGCCTGGTCATCGATGCCAAAGGCCTGGGCCTGCGCCCGGCGATGGCCCCCAAGATCCTTGATGAATCGGGCCAGGAGGTCTACGGCTCCAAGTATGTCAGCAGGGACTGGGCGGTCCAGATCGGCATGGTGGGCTATGACAAGGATGTCAATCAGGCGCGCAGCAACGACCGGGTCACCGCCAATCCCCTCGTCGTCAAGGCCCTGAAGGTTACAGGCGACAACAAGGCGGACGTGGTTGTGGCCAGTGCCACGGCCGCGGCTATCCGCAACGCAGCCGCTTCGCAGAATTTTCTCGATAAATGCAAGGTCATGTTCATCGTCGATTGACCCCTTGCACGGGTTCAAGCCAAAATGGAGAGCAACATGAAACCAAGCGTATGGACTCTGGTATGCGTGGGCCTGGTTGTGAGCCTGATCGCCGCTGGCTGCGGCCCCAAGGCCATCAAGGAGGCCTCAGTTCAGGATACTCCTGAGAAGCATTTCGATCGCGGCATGTATGAATTCGAACGCGGCAATATGACCTCCGCCCAATCCGAATTCGATCGCGCCCTCGCTCTTAACCCCAATTTTGCCGAGGCTTTCTCCGGACAGGCCCTCATCTCCGCCACACAGGGGGAGTATAAAAAGGCCTATGAACTCGCCGACAAAGGCATCTCCAAAAACGGCAAGGCGATCGAACCCTACATCATCAAGGGTCGCATCATCTCGATGGAACGCAAGGGAGACGACTGGATCGAAAAGTCGGTCAAGCAGTTCGACAAGGCTCTCGAGATCAATCCCTCCTCGGCCAAGGCCCTCTTTTTCAAGGCAGAGGCCTACAAGGACGGCTATCAGTTCGGCGATGCCGCGGCCATTTACAGCAAGGTGATCGCCCTGAAGGGCGATTATGCGAGCCAGGCGGATCTGGCCTGGGAGCAGGTGCAGAAAATCCAGCGCGCCGCTCCGGGCACCAAGGTGGGCGCCAAAATCGCCCTGATCGATCAGATCGACCGCGCCGATGTCGCCGTCCTCTTTATGGATGAGCTCAAGCTGATGGATCTGCTCAGTAAAAAGCGCGCTCCGGTTTATGATACCGGATTCAAGGCGCCGGAGGATCCGACGGCCATGAAGACCACGACGACCACCACTATGGCCGCCGCCACGGACATCGACAGCCATTGGGCCAAAAGCTGGATCAATGAGATCGTCCAGGCAAGAGGCATGGAGGTTTTTCCGGACCACACCTTCCGTCCCGATGACAAGATCACCCGCGTCGATTACGCCATGCTGCTGCAAAATGTCCTGATCATGGCAACCGGCGACGAAAGCCTGGCCACCAAATACATCGGTCAGCCCTCGCGCTTCCCCGATGTCAACGCCAGTAATTACGCCTATAATGCCATCTGCCTGATGGTGGACCGCGGCATTATGAAAGCCGACAAGATGACCGGGGCGTTTGATGTCAAATCGCACGTCTCCGGCGCGGACGCGCTGCTGATCATCAGGGATTTTCAGAATGCCCTGCGCATGACCTTTTAGTCAGCGGTTTACAGCATTTGTCGGTACGTAAAGGTGAGCGGGACGTCTATCTCGATCCCCCTCACCTTTGCTATTCGTGAACCGACCTGCTCGTTCTCTCGTTCCCTTGTGTGAGGAGCTCGCCTTGAATCGCAGAATATTCTTCGTCTTCTTCGCTCTTCTGGTCTGCGGGAGTGTCCTTGTTGCGCAGACGCCGGCCGGTGGTACTCAGGTCGAATCCACCGGCCTTGGAGCCATCACCTATAACGATATCCCCGCCGCCCGGGACCGCGCCCTGGATGACGCCAAGCGCAAAGCGGTGGAATTCGTCCTCGGCACCATGATCGACGCCCAAACCCGGGTGGAAAACTATCAGGTCATGGAAGATCGCATTCTCTCCTGGACCCGAGGCTATGTCCGCAACTACAAGATCCTCAGTGAAGGCAAGACGGCCGCTGATATGTACGAGGTCAAAATGCTCGCCACTGTCGACCAGGCCAATGTCGAAAAGGATTTTGAGGCGGTGCAAAATCTCCTGCAGAGCATGGGTAATCCCCGGGTGATGTTCCTGATCGATGAGCAGAATATCGGCGATACCATCGACCGCTATCACTATTTCCAGGTCGATATGACCGCCACCGAAACCGCCTTGATGAACAAATTTCTGGAAAAGAATTTCCAGGTGATCGACCCCGGCACGGTGCGGCAGAACAAGGAGCGGGATGCCGTCATCGCCGCCATCAACGGGGACTCCAAGGCCGCTGCGAGCATCGCCGCCGCCCTTGATGCGGAGGTGGTCGTCACCGGCAAGGCGGTGGCCAAGGTCGCTACGGGTGTCAACCTCGGCGGCATGAAGTCCTGCCAGGCCAGTATCACCGCCCGGGTTATCGATGCCGATGTCGGCACGGTGATCGCCACTAGCAGCAAGACCGCGGCCTATCCCCATATCGACGAGATCGTCGGCGGGACCAAGGCGATCGAAAAGGCGGCGAATCAGCTCGGCGACGAACTGATGGCCCGCATCCTTGAAAAATGGCGCAGCCGCGTCTACAACGCCAATACCGTCAAATTGCTGGCCACGGGCGTGGCCACTTATAATGAAGCGGCCAATTTCCGCGGCGCGCTCGGTTTCGCCGCTCGCGGCATCAAGGCGGTGAACCAGCGCAACCTCGCCGGCAACACCGCCGAATATGACGTCCAGATCCAGGGCAATGCCGATCAGCTTGCCCGCGAACTGGACGGCCGTGTGCTCGCCAATTATTCTCTGGCCGTGCAAAACGTCACGGCGAACAAGATCATGATCAAGCTCGTTCACGCGGAAGCTCCGGCCGCCGCGGAGCAGAATCCATCTCCGAATCCCCAGCCTGAATAATCCGGCGGGGCCTTTGGTCAATCAGGACATTTTACGAGAGGAGCAACGCATGCGCAGGATGAACGCGTTTCTGGTGGGGGTGACGACACTGGCATTGATCATGGCGCTTGCCGGCGGTGTGCTGGGGCAGGGCGCCCAGATGAAAAAACGCGTCGCGGTCTTTACTTTTGAGGACAAGACCAACCACCAGTACCACTGGTGGAGCGGACAGCCGGTCGGCGAGGGTATGGC
>DAOQAG010000080.1:0-14521 GCA_035353815.1 bacterium | reverse complement strand
GAGAGCTTTTCGCCGGCCATGATCGCCGAACGGCAGGCAAAGCTCTTGGCCACCCGTTCGCGCATGTCGGTCTCGGTGGCCGCATATTCCTTGTATTGGTCGATGATGTTGAGGAGGATGCGGTTCTCCGCGCCGACGCGCATCCCCGCGGGCACCCCCTCGACGACGATGGTGCGGCCGCCGAAAAGCTTGATCTGAAAGCCGAGTTTCTCCAGCCAGGGGCCGATCTCGACCATGACCTGATAGTCCTGGGGCGAGAGCTCGATGGTCTGCGGGAAGAGGAGCTGCTGCGAGACCCCCTCCGCCTGGCTGATGTTCTTTTTGGCACGTTCGTAGAGGATGCGCTCATGGGCGACGTGCTGGTCGATCACCACCAGGCCGCTTTTGATCTGCGAGAGGATGTACTTGTTCTGCACCTGCCAGACGTTGGCGGCCTCGCGCGGCCGCGGCGCGGGCGTGCCGCCGGGGGTAAAGCTCTCAGGCCCGGCCGTAAATATCACGCCGGGCTCTCCGGGACCGGGGCCTGCGGGCAGGGCGCCACCTGTCGATCTGCCGGCGGCGCCGCTGGCGTCAGCGGGGAATGCACCCTGCGGATAGGATCCGGGCGGATACGATCCAGGCGGGAAGGTTTCAGGCGGGTAAGGGCCTGACGGGATCGCGCCGGGCGGCCAGGAACCGGGCGCAAAGCTCTGCTCTCCCGGCGCGGCTTCCGGCGTGGCGGCGTTGGGCTCCGTGGGATTCCACGTCCTGCCGGCAAAGGCGCCGTGGGCAAAGAGTCCGGGCGGCGGAAAGACCGACTCGCCGGCCTCCCAGTCGAGGGTGGTCTGCTCGTCAGGATTGACGCCTTCGCCACCGCTGACGGGAACGCCTCCCGGCCCGCCCTCGAGACCGCTGCCCGGCCTGCCGGGTGCGCCGCCGGCGCCCCAGCGCGGCGGATAGAACTGCTGGATCTCGGGGATGATATGGTCGGTGCGCAGGGCGCGTTTGACCGCGCTGCGCAGCAAATCGAAGACCAGCCGCGAGTCGGCGAACTTGACCTCGTTCTTGGTGGGGTGGACGTTGACATCGACCCGCCCGGGATCGATTTCGATAAAGAGCACGAAGAGGGGATAATGCCCCTTGGGGATGCTCTCGCCGAAGGCCTGGGTGACCGCATAGCTGAGGGTGCGGTCGTTGATGAAGCGGCGGTTGAGGAAGAGATACTGGTCGTTGCGCGATTTGCGCATGACGTCATAGGTGCCGATGTAGCCGCTGACGGTCATCAGCGCGCTGTTGTCCTCGACCGGGACCAGATTATGGCGCACGCGCGAGCCGAGCACCTCGGCGAGGCGCTCGGGCAGCTCCGCCGGGGCGAGGCGGAAGACCTCGGCATCGTCATGGACGAGCGAAAAGGCGATTTCGGGAAAGGCGAGGGTAAAATGGTTGAGCATCGCCAGGATCGAACGGTACTCGGTGGATTCGGCGCGGAGAAACTTGCGTCGCGCCGGGGTATTGAAAAAGAGGGTCTTGACCGCGATCGAGGTGCCGGGATTGCCGCCGGATTCCTCGACCTTTTGCACGATCCCGCCCTCGACCTGGATGAGCGTGCCGGAGATCGCTCCGGCCGGTACGGTGCGCAGCTCAAGGCGCGAGACCGCGGCCATGCTCGCCAGGGCCTCGCCGCGGAAGCCGAGGGTGTGGATCTTTTCGATGTCGGCGTAGGTGCGGATCTTGGAGGTGGCATGGCGCTGCAGCGAGAGGATCGCGTCCTCCTCGCTCATGCCGCTGCCGTTGTCGATGATCTGGATGAGCTGGCTGCCGCCGCCCTTGAGGATCACCTCGATGCGGGTCGCGCCCGCGTCGATGCTGTTCTCGATCAGCTCCTTGACCACCGCCGCCGGGCGGTCGATGACCTCCCCGGCCGCGATCTTGTTGATCAGGTTCTCGGGAAGGACGTTGATATTATGCGTTTTTTTCTGCATGCTCGCCTGTGCGCTGAATGAACTACAGTGTAGCGATTTCCGGCCACTTTTTCAAGGGAAATCAGCGGAGGAGGAGCAACTTGAGGAGCGCGCTGCCGCTGCGGCGCGACGCTGCAGCCCTGCGTTCGGCACTTCTGGCGAGATCGTCACTTCCGGCGATCCCAGGCTGGTACGCCGGCGCTGCTGCGCCGGGCGAGGCCGCGGCTAAAGCTGCAGCGGCTGCCCCTTCTGCCGACCCTTCTGCCGGCCCTTCTGCCGGCGCTGCTGCGCCGGCGGCCGCTGCCGGCCAGGACGGTTCGCCGGCCTCGATCCGGCAGAAATAGACCCCAGAAGGCAGCCCGGCGGCGTCGAAACGGAGCTCGTGCGTCCCGGCCGGCTGCAGCGCGCTCAGCAGGGTGCGCAGGCTGCGGCCGCGGGCATCGAAGAGCGTCAGGCGGACCCAGGCCTCCTGCGCCAGGGTATAGCGCAGGGTCGTGGCCGCATTGAAGGGATTCGGCCAGTTCTGCGCCAGGACAAAGGCTTGCGGCGCCGCAGCGGCGGGCTGCTCCACCACCGGCGGCAGCGCGTCCGGCTCGATCCCGGTCCGGGCGCTGTCCGGCACGATCTGCCAGGGGTCGCGGTGCAGCTTGTCCGCAACCCAGGCGATGTAGAGGCTCGCGGGGCGGTTCTCGCTGATGAGCTGACTCATCTCACTCTCGGCCGGGTGAAAGTCGGTCCCCACCTCGATCGTCAGGCTGAAGGACGGCTGGTCCCGCTCGAGGCTGGAGCCGTAAAAATAGTCGTCCGAATCGCCGTTGGTCTCGTAGAGGACTCCCATCGCGGTGTCGCCATAGCCATAGCCGCTGGCGCGGGTGAGGTTGCGCGCCAGTTCGAGAAAAACGGCGTGATGGCTGGAGTGCCGGGCGATGTAGCTCCACGGAAAGAGGGCGAGCCGGCTGTAGCTGTGGTAATTGATGACCGCGGCGAAATGGTGCGCGGCGGCCAGATCGCGCAGGGCGGCGGTTTCGGGCTCGGAGAAGGCGGCGGGGCCGCGATAGGTCTCGGAGTACGGCGTGGGGCTGGAACCGTATGGATTGTATCCCCACTTGTAGCCGAAATTGCGGTTGAGATCGACGCCGATGCTGCCGTCCGTGTTGATCCGGCAGTTCTTGCGCCACCAGATGTCGCCGTTCTCGACGCGGACGTGGCCATCGGGATTGATCATCGGTACGAGCCAGATCTGGCGTTCGTCGACCAGGCGGGTCAGCAAGGAATCCTGCCCGTAGAGCGTGGTGAGATAATGGATCAGGTCAAGGATGATCTCTGGGGTGATGATCTCGCGTGCATGGATGGCGGCGGTGAGCAGCACCTCCGCCTCGTCCGCCTCCTCCAGCTCGGGATGGTCGGAGATCTTGACCGCCCAGATTTCGCGCCCCTCGATCGAGCGGCCGATGGAGGTCAGGCGGAGGATGTCGGGATAGCTCTCGGCGAGGGCGGCCAGCTCCTCGCTGAGCTCCTGATAGGTGTGGTAGGCCCCCATATCGCCGCTCAGGGCCGCGGCGGTTTTTTCCAGCCCGGCGGCGGGCGTCAAGGGCTCGAGGCTGAAGCCCTGGCGCTGCAGCGCCGTCTCCTCCGCCGGGGAGAGGACCGCATCCAATGAGCCGTCAGGGCCGCGGCCGGCGAGGTCGAGGTCCATGCTGAGGAGGAGCCGAACCTGGGCGGGCTGGTCGATGCGGATGCGCACCAGGCGGCGGCCGTTCTCCGCGGCAGCCAGGAGGCCGGGCAGAAGCAGGAGAAATGCGAGTTTTTTCATGCCGTAAGGTAAGACGCGGCGGCGTGCGATGCAATGAAAAAATCGGCGGATCAGCCCGACACGATCAATCCCTGGTCGGCGAAGCTGAAGTAGGTGTCGCGGCCGATGATGAGATGGTCGAGGACGGCCAGGTCGAAGGGGCGGCAGGCGAGGATGATCTTGTCGGTGACGCGTTTGTCCTCCGTGGAGGGATGGGGATCGCCGCTGGGATGGTTGTGGACGAGGATGACCGCGGCGGCGGCGTGCTGCAGGGCGGTGGCAATGACCTCGCGCGGCGAAACGACGCTTTCGGTGAGCGAGCCCTCGAAGAGGATGCGGTCGGCGATGATGTCGTGGCGGGTGGTGAGAAAAAGGACCTGAAAGACCTCGCGCTTCAGGTCGCGGAGGCGCAGGTGCAGGTACTGATAGACATCCTCGGAACTCTGGACGCGCACCTCCTGGCGGGTCCAGCGCTGCTGGCTGAAGCGTTTGGCGAGTTCGAGAGCGGCCTTGATCTGGCAGGCCTTGGCATCGCCCATGCCCTTGATCTCCTGCAGGCTGGCGACCGGGGCGGCGTCGAGACCGCGCAGGCCGTTGAAACGGGTGATCAGTTGGCGCGCGAGATCGACGACAGTGGTCTTGCCGGCGCCGGTGTGGAGGATGATGGCGAGCAGCTCCGCCTCGGAAAGGGCGTCCGGCCCGTAGTGGAGCAGGCGTTCGCGCGGCCGCTCCTCCTCGGGCCAATCGGTGATGCGGTTGGGGTAGTCGGGCATGCGCTCCTCCTCAAGCGGACAGGCCTCTACCCGATAATACGGATTTTGCCGGGGTCACGCAAGCGAAAAGCGCGGAGTGGCGCTTTTTACCGGAGCGCGCCGGGTGGGCAAGAGAAGCGCCGGGTGGGCACGAGAGGGGGAATCAAGCCGCGCAAGAATAGCCGGGTGGGCGCGAGAGCGTGTGGATTGGCGCGAGAGCGTGTGGGTTGGCGCGAGAGTATGCGGGCAAGGACGTGCGAGAGGGGCGTGCGCGCTGCCGGGTGGGCACCAGGAGCGCCGGGTGGGCACGAGAGGGGGAATCAAGCCGCGCAAGAATAGCCGGGTGGGCACGAGAAAGAATAGCCGGGTGGGCACGAGAGCGTGTGGGTTGGCGCGAGCGCGTGTGGGTGGGCGCGAGAGTAAAAGCGAGGAGTGGCGCTTTTTACCGGCTGGTGCGCCTCATTCCTCCGCCGTCCGGCTGAAGCGCATGCGCTCGAAATACTCGAGACTCTGCGGGGCGTAATAGCGGTCGGTCCAGTGATCGTCCGGAGCGAGCACCAGCCGTCCTGCCGGACCGCGTCCGCTGCGCGCGGTGCTGTTGTAGCGGAAGCGGTAATGGTCATAAAGCCGCATCATTTCGGTCACATAGATATCGGCCACCGCGGTCTCACGGCTGACGATGAGCAGATTCTCGTCATTGCTGGAGGAGGCGCTGCGCGAAAAATTGTTCGATCCGGTGATGATCGTCGGCTGCTCCGAGCTGAAATCGGTGATGATCGTCTTGAGGTGGATCAGGATGTTGCCCTCCTGACCGGCGATCGACTCCTGCAGAAAGCCCTCCAGCCCCTTGCGCAGGAAGGCCGGGGTGACAAAGCGGGCGTGGCGATGCATGCCGGTGATCCGCGATTTGCTGTTCTGCAGTCCGTAGCGGATGATGTGGCTCTCCTCCTCTCCCAGCAAGGCGTCCTCGATGCCGTCGAGGAGATTGAAGGCGGTGCAGAAGACCAGGTCGCGCCGTGCCCGCTTGATGATCCCGATCACCTCCTGGAGGTCGGTCAGATGCGAGCGCGGGCTGAAGAGCACCTGCGGCGCCAGTCCGCCGATGACGGGATTGACACGGTTGATATAGTCGCGGGTGTCGCCCGTATCGATGCCGGCGAAGAGCTTGTTGAACAGCTCGAGATAGCGGCCGGCGATCGCGGGATCCTCCATGATGTGGAGGACGTTGGCCTGACGGTAGACGGCATTGGCGGTGAAATTGGTCGACCCGGTGAGCACCGCCTGCGGGGCGAGCGAGCCATCCCCCTGGATGCGGCTCAGCACACAGAACTTGTGATGAAAGATCGCCGAGGTGAGGCGGCTGGCCTTGACATAGGGGGGCAGCGGCTCGAGGGTCTGCTCATTGAGGGTGGTCTGGGGATCCGCGCTGCGAGCGTGATAGACGACGCGGAGCCGGGCGCCGCGGCTCAGCGCCCGCGCCAGGGCGGCAGTCACCTCCGGCAGCTCGACCTCATAGACCGCGACATCGAGCGCCCAGGAGGCGTCGAGGGCCTGGTCGAAAAAGGCGAGGAGACGCTCGTAGAGGCCGCGCGAAAGCCATTTGCGCGCCTCCTCCTGGCCGGGATCGCCGGGATTGGCATTGCCGAAGCGGCGGGCGTAGGCCTGGCTGGCGGCTGCCGCGCGGTTGAAAATGATCTGGTGCATCCCCTGCTGCAGCGACTCGGTCGTGAGGCTGACTTCGGGGCCGTCGACATAGCGCAGCTTGCCCGGCTTGCCATAGACGCCATAGATCTTGTAGCGATAAGGCGTGCCTGCATAGACCGAGTAATCGGACCAGCGGTATTTCTGGATGGGGCCGAGGTTGGTGTCGACCGGAGTATTGATGTCCGCGGCCTCGCCGGGAAAGCGCAGCAGCCCCTGGAGCCAGCGCACCCGGCCGCTTGCCGGTCCCTCGCGCTCGATGGCGAAGCCGAGGAGGCCCTTGCGGCGCGCACTCGAGGTGTTCATCGCCAGCAGGGTGCCGGTGGTTCCGGCGTAGGCCTGCAGGGTCAATCCGTTCTTTTGGGTTCTGGCGCGCATGGCGGCCTCCCTTCCTCCTGCCCCGGTGATTACTGTTCCGCCCGGGACCCGGCCTGGAGGGGCCTTCGCCGCCCCCATGGCTGCGGCCCGGCCCGCTCAGCCTTGCCGTGTCCCGGCCGCGGCATGACGGCCCTGTCAGCTCTGCGGCGGCTCGGGCATCGCCTTGCTGGTTTCCGTAAAGATGCGCGCCACGGTTGCGACCGTGCCGGCGACGTCGGTCAGGTTGGCCGGCAGGATCATGGTGTTGCTCTTGACCGCCAGTTTGCCGAATTCGTTGAGGTATTGCTCGGCGATGCGCAGGTTGACGGCCTCCCTGCCGCCGGGCGCGCCGATGGCGGCGGCGATCTCGCGGATCCCCCGGGCCGTGGCCAGGGCGACGCGTTCGATCTCGGCGGCGCGGCCCTCGGCCTCATTGATGCGCTTCATCTTTTCACCCTCAGAGCGGGCGATCGCTTCCTGCTTGTCGCCCTCGGCGCGGTTGATCTTGGCCTGCTTGTCGCCCTCCGACTCGGCGATCAGCGCCCGCTTCTCGCGCTCGGCGCGCATCTGCTTCTCCATCGCGTCCTTGATGCTTGGCGGTGGGACGATATTCTTGATCTCATAGCGCGTCACCTTGAGGCCCCAGGGCAGCGAGGCCTTGTCAACGGCCGAGACGATCTCGGCGTTGATCTTTTCGCGCTCCTCGAAGGTCTTGTCGAGGTCGATCTTGCCGATCTCCGAGCGCATTGTCGTCTGCGCCAGCTGGATCGAGGCGAAGATGTAATCGTTGACGCCGTAGGAGGCCTTGACCGGATCGATGATCAGATAATAGAGGATGCCGTCGACGTCGACCTGGATGTTGTCCTTGGTAATGCAGGACTGCTCGGGCACGTCGATGGCGTTCTCCTTGAGGGAGTGGATGTAGCGAATGCGGTCAATGAAGGGGATGAGGATGTGGAACCCTGCCTCGAGGGTGCCGCTGTACTTGCCGAGGCGCTCGACGATAAAGACAGTCTTTTGCGGCACGACCTTGGCGGACCGGGTGAGGATGATGATCGCCAGAATGATGAGGCCGATGAGGATGAGGGTTTCGGCTTGCAGCATGGGCAGCTCCTTTCAGCGAGGAATTATGACAGCAGGGTCTTGCCGGGCAGAGCCGGCGCTACTCATTTATCCGGGGATTTGACCCCAGGGTCCTGCCGGGCAGAGCCGGCGCCATTCATTTCACCGAGGATTTGACCATCCGAGTCCTGCCGGGCAGAGCCGGCGCCATTCATTTCACCGGGGATTTGACCACCAGGGTTCTGCCGGTCAGAACCGGCGCTATTCATTTTAGCGCGGATTTGACCACCAGGGTCAGGTTGTCGCGTTTGACGATCGTCACCGTTTCGCCTGCAGCGAGAGATTCGTCGGACTCGGCGCTCCACAGGGTGCCGTGAAATTCCACCTTGCCTCCGGGCTGGCCCGCCGCGATGCTCTGCATCACGATGGCGCGCTGGCCGACAAAATCGGCGACGGATTCGAAGGGGCCGAGCTTGCCGGACTTTTTGCCCTCAAAAAGCTCTTTGCCCTTCTTGCGGAAGAGGAGGAGGGAAGCGGCAGAGGCGAGCAGAAAAACGATCAGCTGGACGTTGAACGAGCGGATCAGGCCGATCTCGAGCAGGAGACAGGTCACCCAGGCGCCGACGCCGAAAAAAATGACGATGAAACCGGGCAGGGCCAGCTCGGTGAGGATGAGAAAAAAGCCGATCAGAAACCAGACCAGAACTGCGCTGTCGATACCGTACATCGGGACCTCTCCTTGGGATAGTCTATGCGCCGTGGACCGGCATGGCGTGGGGCCGGTAGTAAAAGTTAGCGCGCAAGCGGGTGAAAATCAAGCTCTTTCTCTGCGGCGCCGGCGGCAGGATGCGGTTCAAACGGCTGCAGCCGCAGTTCTCCGCAGCGGTTTGCGCCAGGAGAGCAGCCAATTGGTGCGCCGGTGGCAGGATGCGCTGCACGATTAATGCTTGCATCTGTTGCGGAAAATATGTAAAATAAACGCTGAATTTTGATTGAACGAACTGAGGGAGTTTTATGGCTTCGATCTCTGAATTTCGCAATGGCATGGCCATCCGCTTCAACAACGATATCTGGATCATCACCGAGTTCCAGCATGTCACCCCGGGCAACTGGCGCGCCATGGTGCGCACCAAGCTTAAAAATGCCAAGACCGGCCGGGTGATCGACAATACCTTTCGCATGACCGATAATATTGAGGCGGTGCGGCTGGATGAAAAGGAGATGCAGTATCTCTATGAATCCGACGGCAGCCTCTATTTCATGGACACCGAGACCTACGACCAGACCTTCATTTCCGCCGAAATGCTCGGTGATCAGACCCGGTTTCTCAAGGAGGGTGGCACCTGCTTCATCCGCTTCCTCGAGGGGGCGGCGCTGACGGCAGAACTGCCCAATTTTATCAATTTCAACGTCATCGAGGCCGAACCCGGCGTGCGCGGCGACTCGGCTTCGAATGTCACCAAGTACTGCACCATCGAGTCCGGCACCAAAATCCTCGTCCCCCTCTTCATCAAGGAGGGCGACGTGATCAAGATCGATACCCGCACTGGCAAGTACCTCGAGCGCGTCTCCCGCGGCTGATTCTTTCAGGGCTCCCGCCGCCCGGCGGGGGCCCGATCGCTCCATCAAGCCCCCCTTCTTGTTCCCATCTACCAGCAGGACCCTGAGCGCTGCCCCGGGCCGGAGTCCGCGGCTATTCGTCCCCTGCACGCATCGCACGTTCCCGCGGGCCCTTCCTGGGCGACTGCCGTTAAGCTGCAGACCCTCACGATTTTCCATTCCGCCGGAGCAGCCCGGTTTGAACCGCGGCTATTCGTCCGCCTTGACCATCAAATAGTGATCGATCTTGGCCTCCTGAAACATCTCCCCCTTCGGCTCAAAGCCGTGCACCCGGTAAAAGTCGACCAGGTGCGCCTGCGCATGCATCTTGAATTTGCGGAATCCCCGCTCCCGCGCCACCGCCAGCATGTATTCCACCAGCTCGTGGCCGAGCCCGCGGCCGCGCCAGGCGCGGCGTACTGCGATCCGCTCCAGCTTGGCGTATTCGCCCAAGAAGCGCATGCGCGCGGCGCCCATCGGCTCGCCCTCGATCTCGCCGAGGATATGGAGGGCGCTGTGCTCGAGATCGTCCACCTCGTCGGCATAGGCGACCTGCTGCTCCTCGAGGAAGACAATGGCGCGCACCATCAGGGCCTTGGAGAGGTCATCCAGGCTGGTGCAGATGCGGAAAACGGGATGCTGGGCGCTCATCGGCTGGGTCCCTTTTTCCCGGGTGTGCGTTTGCTGTCCATGGGTTTGCCCTTGCGTCCCTTGCCATAGCCGCCGGCGGGCTTGCCCTTACGATCGGCCGGACGGGCGCGGGAGGGCGGCGCCGGGCGGTTCCTGCGTTCGGGTTTGCCGCTGTCGTCATCGCTGCGGCGGCGCGGTGGATATGCGGGCCGCCCCGGACGATCCGGTGCGCCTTCTTCGCGCTTTTTGTAGGGCCGATCCGCTCCGCCCTCATCGCTACGCTTCTTGTAGGGCCGATCCGGTGCGCCCTCTTCGCGTTTTCTGTAAGGCCGTTCCGGCAAACGTCCGGGGAAGCGGCGCTTGTGCTCACCTGATCCTTCCCCCGGCTTGCCGCGGCGCGGCCGCCCGGGTGCGCCCTCTTCGCGTTTTTTGTAGGGCCGCCCGGGTGCGCCCTCTTCGCGATTTTTGTAAGGCCGTTCCGCTCCGCCCTCTTCGCGCTTTTTGTAGGGCCGCTCCGGCGAACGGCCGGGGAAGCGGCGCTTGTGCTCACCTGATCCTTCCCCCGGCTTGCCGCGGCGCGGCCGCCCGGGTGCGCCCTCTTCGCGTTTTTTGTAAGGCCGTTCCGCTCCGCCCTCATCGCTGCGTTTTCTGAAGGGCCGTTCCGCTCCCCCCTCCTCGCGTTTTTTGTAAGGCCGTTCCGGTGAACGTCCGGGGAACCGGCCCCTGCGCTCATCCGGTCCTTCCCCCGGTTTGCCGCGGCGCGGCCTCTCGGGTGCGCCCTCTTCGCGTTTTCTGTAGGGCCGATCCGCTCCCCCCTCTTCGCGCTTTTTGTAGGGTCGTTCCGCTCCGCCCTCATCGCTGCGTTTTCTGAAGGGCCGTTCTGCTCCGCCCTCATCGCTGCGTTTTCTGAAGGGCCGTTCCGCTCCCCCCTCATCGCGGCGCTTTTTATAGGGCCGCTCGTGCGCATCGGCAGCATGCCCGGTGCGGGTGTGCGGGACCTCGGCCGGCTGCGGCGGCGCGGGCGGGGCCGGCACCAGCAGCACGCAGGTCTCGAGATTGGCAGTGCCGGGAAAAAGGTCCAGCGGCACAATGCGTTCGATCCGGTAACCGGCATGGAGCCAGAGCGGCACCTCGCGCGGCAGCTGTTCGATCCCGCAAAAGATGTGCACCACCGCCGCGGGCCGCCGGGCGGCGAGGATCTCGATCACCCCCTTCTCCGTGCCCTGACGCGGGGGATCGAGGATGACATACTCCTTGATCTGGGGCGCCTCGGGCAGCAGCCGCCGCAGATGGCGGCCGTCGATCGGCTCCGCCAGCAGCGCAACCTGGCTCCCGGGCAGGAGATGGTCGCGGTTCGCCTCGGCGGCGTGGATCGCTCCCGGGGCGGCATCCACGCCGATCACGCCCTGGTAGGCGCCGGCGAGGTTCAGGCCAAAGAGTCCATAGCCGCAGTAAAGATCGAGGAGCACACCGCCGGGATCGGCCGGCAGCAGTTCGCGTACCACCCGAACCAGCTCTGGCACGATGGCGAGATTGATCTGCGAAAAGCCGGTCGGTTCATAATGAAATCGGTGGCCTTCGACCTCGATGTTGAGCGTCTCCGGCCCGAAGAGCTTTTTGAAATGGAGCGGGGCATCGGGACGCCGACTCTCGAAATAATAATCGGAGCGTGAGGGATCGAGGAACATAAAGGCCGACAGGATGGGGATGGGGCTGTTCTGCAAATGCTCGGCGAGGAGCTTGCCCTTGCGCACTACCTCGGCATCAAACTGGTCGACGTTGAAGATGACGCTGTGCTCGGCGTAGGTGCCGCGGATGATGAGAAAATTGACGTGCTTGGCGAACTCGCGGTAGGCCGGCTTTTCGAGATAGCTGAGGAGCAGGGTATAGATCTGCCGGTGCGAATCGGGCTCGAGCAGGGTCAGGTGCGCCTGTTCAGGCAAGGCCTCAAGATCGATGTGGTCGAGCTCGGCCGTCACCTGGCCCTGATGTACCTCGATGCGCCGCTTGCTGGTGGTGCGGTAATGTCGCGGCAGCGGCGAGGGGACGATCCGCTCCGGCTTGCCGGGGAGGCGGTGCTGCTCCCAATACTGTTCAAAGGCCCCCTGTTTGACCTCCAGCTCGGTCGCATAGTCGAGCGGCAGGAGGGAGGTGGCTTTATGGCGGCGGAGGTGCTGCGCCAGGCTGCGGTTGAAATCAAAACGGCCGGTGACCGGGAGGGTGGGGGAGTCATTGCGAATGGACACTGTTATTCCTTAATTTAGAGGACCCTATCTCAGCAGGGTTATTTTTTGCAGCTGCACCTGGCCGCCGCTGCGCAGCCGCACCAGGTAAATACCGCTGGCGGCGCCGCGGCTCTCCCACGCCGTCTCGAAGCGCCCCGCCGGATGCATCCCCCTCTCCAGAGTGGCGACCACCTCACCGCGCAGATTGAGAAGGTCGAGACGGACCTCCGCCGCCTGCGGCAGCTCGTAGCGGATGACCGTGCGGCTGTTGAAGGGATTGGGATAGGCCGCTGCCAGATGGAAACTTTGCGGCAGATTGGGCTCCTCCTGCGGCAGCTCCACGGCGCTGACCGTGCCGCCGATGGCGTTGTAGGGCAGATAGCGCTGGATCAGCGGGTCGGTCACCTGTTTTTTGGTGGCGCGGTCCATGTGATAGAGCCCCATCGTCTGCCAGCTGCCGCTGCCCTGGGTGTGGGAGTACCAGTCGAAGGCGGTCCACCAGGTGGCGGCCATGAGCATGCCGGTCTCGCGGAGGCCGCCGGTGCGCGTCACCGCGCTGCGCGCCTCGAGGGCGGTAAAGGTGTCCCTGAAGACCTTGAGCTGGGTGGCTTCGGAGCTGCCATCAGGCGTGGACCAGTAGCCGTACTCGGTGCACAGGGCGGGTTTGTCGGGCCAGGCAGCAGCCACCTTGTCGAGGAAACCGGTGGTGCCGCTGCCATAAGCGCCGCCGTGGAAGATGCCGAAATACATCGTCCAGCCCATCACGTCGCAGGCGCCCTGCGAGGCGTCGTTGGCGCCCGGCCGATCGGCCGCAGCGGACTGGGTGACAAAGCGGCCGTCGGGGTAGAGGGTGTCGAGTTCCTGATTGACGCGTTCGATAAAGATCTTGCGATGGTCGACGTCGAGGCACTCGTTGCAGGTGCTCCAGAGGTAAATGCTCGGCCGGTTATAATCCCGGAAGATCATCTCCCGCCACATCTGCTCGTGGATATGGCGCACGTTGTTCTGGATGTCCCAGCTCTCCTGATCGTCGAACCACCAGACCGGGATCTCCTCCTCGATGGCCAGGCCGAGGCGGTCGGCGAAGAGATAGGTGGCGGGATGATTGGGATAGTGGGCGGTGCGCACGAACTGCACATTGAGGTTTTTCTTGATGAGCTGGATGTCCTTGAATATTTCCGCGACGGGCATGCTGCGGCCCCAGGTGGGGCTGTCCTCGTGGCGCGCCACGCCGGTGTAAAAGACCGGCTTGCCGTTGACCAGCACCTTGTTGCCGCTGGTGGCGAGGGTGCGGAGACCGAACTGGGAGTGGTAGCGGTCGATGATCTGGCCGTTCTGGCGCAGGGTGACGCGCAGGACATAGAGGTTGGGCGTACGCGGCGACCAGAGGGCGGGATCGGCGATCTGCAGGGTCGTCTGGAAGACCCGGCACGCGAAGGCCGGGACCTCGAGCGTCGCCTCGGCGGGGCCGGAGAAGGCGGCGGCTACACCGATGAGGTCGGCGGCCTGCTCGCTCATCTGGTTGGCCGCGGTGATGCCGGCCTTGAAGATCTCGAGGGTGGCGCTGACGCTTGCGGCGGTTTCGCTCTGGTTGCCGATCACGGTGCGGACGAGGAGGCTGCCGGCAGCCGATTGCGGCACGGCCTGGCTGCGCACGACGTTGAGGGGGTTGCTGGCTTCGAGGTAGAGGTCCTGGATCACGCCGGTATAATTGAACCAGTCCACCTTGACAAAGGGGACGGTATCCTTGCGCGAGCCCCAGGCCGGGTTGTCGATGCGCAGGGCGATGGTATTGGTAGCGCCGTACTCGAGCACGGTCGAGACATCGAAGGCGAAGGGGGTATAGCCGCCCTCGTGGTAGCCGATGTATTCGCCGTTGATCCAGACGTCGGCGACATAGTTGACCGCGTAAAAGATCAGCTTGACATATTGGCCGCGGAGGCTGTCGGGAACGGTAAAGGTGCGGCGGTACCATACCCCGTCCTCATAGTATTCGGGCTGCACCTCATAGGTGTTCATGTGGTTTTCCACGGCCGGGAGGGTGATCTCCGGCCAGGCGCTGTCGTTATAGCTGCGGCCTTCACGACCCTTCGACTCGGTGAGGAGGGCGGGCATCGCGGCGCTGCGGCTGCTCAGGGTTAACGCGTCACTGGCTGCAAAGCGTTCCTTGCGCCAGAGCCCGGCGAGCGGGATCGTCGTGCGCTGCTGTTTCTCGAAGGCGGGCATGGGGATGTTATTCTGGAAGGGCACAGTGACGCCGTCGACGCTGCGCAGCTCGAGGGTGGGCTCGAGGGTGGCGGTCTGGGCGTGCAGGGTAATCGCGGCAAAACATACAAGGCTGGTCAGGACGATCATTCTTTTCATGGATGGGCCCTTTGCAGTGAGTGATGGCTTGTGGGGGAAAACAGCAATAATATAAGAGATTTGGAGGAGAATAAAAAATGAAATTGCGCGGGGAGAAGC
>DAOQAG010000079.1:3172-14681 GCA_035353815.1 bacterium | reverse complement strand
CGCTCGCGGTTGCGCAGCATGTAGAGCTGCAGCTCCTCCTTGATGCGGTTCTGGCGGATCTCCTCCCAGAGGTTCTGGTTGAGATAGGCGCCGGTGTCCTTGGCGGGCGCGGTCGCCAGAATAGCCTGATAGAGCTGGTTGCGCACCTCGTCGATCTGCTGGTCGAGGGCGATCGCCCGGGTGCTGCGCTGCGCTGTGGCCGGCAGCTGCGCGCGCTCCTCGATGAGCTGGTCGAGCTGCCGGCGCAGTTCCTTGGTGCGCGGCGTGTCGATGTCGTTCAGTTCCGGGGTGTTGGGCGCCTTGAGATCGCCGAGACGCTGGTTGTAGGCGGCGATGTTGGCCTCGGCCAGCTCGCGCTCCGACTGCACCTCGGCCAGGGCGCTCTCCAGCTCGACCAGTTTCTTGAGCAGGCCGCCCTCTTCGTCGGAGACAGCAAAGCTGGAGGTTTTGTTGAACTCCTGCAGTGAGCGCTCGGCATCCTCGAGCTTGCCGCGCGAGATCTCTTTCTGCTTGTCGACATAGTCGACGACGTTGCGGGTCTCCTCCAGCTCGATCTGCTTGCAGCGCAGCTTGAAGACCGTGATGGCGAGGTCGGCGAGGCGCCAGGCGAGCTGCGGGGATCTGGCGGTCACCCCGAGCTTGACCAGCTCGGTCTTGTCGGTGGTCAGGGTGATGTTCTTTTTCATGAAGCTGTGGAACTCCTCACCGGTCATGCCGCTGGCGAGAATGATGCTGTCGCCGCGGGCCTGCTGCCAGAGCTGCTGCTGGTAGGCCTGGCTCTCGAGCAGGGCCTGGTAGAATTCCAGCGGCCGGCCCGCTTCGGCGAGGCCCCGGGCGCCGGCCTGGCTGCCGAGCAGGCTGCCCAGGCCCATATCGGGGCTCTCGATGATAAAGGTGGCGGCGGAGTAGTACTGGGGCGGGCGGATGAAGGTATAGACGGCGGCGGCGGCAAAGATCAGCAGTGCTGTTACAAGAATGGAGAACTTGCGGCGGAGAAAGAGATTGATATAGTCCTGCAGGGTCCATTCGCGCTCAATGGCGCTGTCATTGGGGATATCAGGAGGCATGCGTACTCCGATGCAGTGACGGCCGGCGGCGCAAGGGCGGCCGGCCAGGATGCTAATTGTTTCTGATCAAGACCACATAATAGATGCTGATCAGGATGCTGGAAATAGTACTGGCATAGGGAAGGGCAGCCTGCCAGCCGCCGGCTTTTTTCGGCACATAGATGATGTCCCCGGCCTTGACCTCGGGATTGGGATAGGAGCCACTGGCGGCGAGATACTGCTCGAGGTTGATGCGGTACTCGGTCTGCTTTTTGCGCGAGGGGGAGACGTAGCGGATCTTTTTGACATCGGCATTGGCCGTCGGCCCGCCGGCGCGCATGATCATGTCGATCACCGTGGCGCTGGTGAATTCTTCAAAGACCCCGGGCAGGCGGACCTCGCCGATGACCTTGACGTTATCGAGCAACTCGCCGCTGGTGACCATGACGATGTCGCCTTCGGCGAGAACCGGATTCTGCTTGAGATCGCCCTCGAGCAGGAATTTGCGCAGGTCATAGCGGGTGGTGGCCATCTTGCCGGGCTCGCCGCGCAGCAGCTGCACTTCGCTGAGGCGTGCGCCGGACATGGGCCCGCCGGCCGCGGCGATCGCCCCCTGGAGGTTGGAAGCGAGGGGCATCTGGCGGATGCCGGGCTGCTTGACCATGCCCATGATATTGATGTTGATGACGTTGCTTTTGGCGAAATTGAGGGTGACCACGGGGAAGGTATCGAGGTAGCGCGAAAGCTGGGCGACGACGATCTCGCGCAGCTTCTCCAGGGTGAGTCCGTCGACCGGAAGATTCTGCATGAAGGGAAAATCGATGGTGCCCTGGGGCGAGACGGTGACGATGCGCGACAGCTCCTGGTGGCCGTAGACGACGATCTCAATGCCGTCGCCGGCCTTGATGCGGCGCTCCTGCGCACTGACAATGGTGGCAAAGATGAGAAGGATCAGAAAGATACGGTGCAGGTGTTTCATGATGCGTTCCTTGTTTGTGGGACTGCCGTTCCCACCCGGGAAACCACCGGGTGGGAACGAGAGGTGGTGCGGGCGGGAGCGAGAAGGTGGCTCAGGGCGTGAGCGAGAGGAGAAGACAAAGCGATGCCCTGTCACTCCAGGATCGCCACAAAAAAGTCCCTTTTCTCGCGGCACCTGAAGCGATGTTTGAAAAGGAACAGATGTACTCTATCGATACACTTGGGCGCTGTATTAGCTGCAAAAACCGCTAAAATGAGTCCAATTATTCAGGAGTAAGACGAAAGCAAATACCATACCATCAAGAACACCCCGGGCGCCTGGCGGCGCCGGTCACTGTACCTCTTCCCTGCCCAACCAGAGTTCTTGCTGGCGATTCTGCTGAAGTGAGGCGTTTCAAGCGCGTGGTTGTATCCCCAAGTCACCAATCTCATCCCCGCCCCGTTGCCGAACAGAAGCTGCCATGCCCTGGATGTGATCGACCGTGCTGGCGCAGTAGTCAGATACGATAATATAGCATAAAAATTTAATTATTCAAGCAATTTTTATCGTTTTATGCGGTTTTGCCGCCACGCGTCCCCGCCAGCGTGGTTTGGCGTACCGGTTGCCCATGCAGGTGCTAATGCAGCAGCACGAGCTTGCGGGTCGCGCTGAAATGATCCGCCTTCATCCGGCAAAAATAGTTTCCGCCGGCGGCTGCAGTGGCATTCCAGACAGCCTGATGGGTGCCGGCGGCCATCCTCCGCTCGACCAGATCCGCAATCACCTCCCCCCTTTCATTATAGATGATCAGCGAGACGTCAGCAGCCTGGGGGAGCGTAAAACGGATGGTGGTTGAGGGATTGAAGGGATTGGGATAATTTTGCGACAGCGTAAATTCCCGGGGACCATCCGCAACCCAATGGTTTACGGCTGTGGTCATCTCCGCGAGCGGCCGCCGCCAGACGCCGTCGTCGGTGCCGGCGTACAGGTCATTGTCCAGGATGAACAGCGAATAGACGCGCCGATCCTGAAGGCCGGTGTTACTCCCCTTCCATTTCGTTCCGGCGTGGGAATAGACATAGACGCCATCCCGGGCCCCGGCATAGAGCACCGAGTCCTGGACGACCAGGGCATAGACATGCGGCGGCGACTGCTGATCCGCCTTGATTATGGTCCAGTTGACTCCATTGTCGGTGGAGAGGTAAACACCGCTGCCCTCGGTCCCGGCGAAGATCAGCGTCCCCATGGTGGCGAGACTTGTCACGTAATAACCGGTCAGGCCGGCGCCGCTCCAGGTGGAGCCGCCATTGATCGACATAAAAATGCCGCTGCCGGTTGCGGCCCAGAGATTGGCGCCGCTGAATGCCAGGGCATAGACGAAGCGGTCGGCCAGACCCAGGCTGGACCAGCCCTGGCCTCGGCTGAGCGATACATGGACGCCGTTGGCGGTACCGGCATAGATTTTTCCTGCCTTGACGATGAGGCACTGGGTGCAGCAGGGATTATCGGCAATGCCGCTCTCGGGCCAGCCCTGAAACTCCGGATGGAAAAGATAGACGCCGTTGTGGTTGGCGGCCAGGAGCAGGGTATCGAGCACGCACACCGCGTTGATGTCGATGACGCGCAGACCGCCGTTAAGGGCCGTCCAGCTCGCTCCGTGGTCCGGGGATGTAAAGACGCCACCGCCGTTCTCGGCGGCATAGAGGAGCCCGTCTTTCGCCGCAAAGGCCTTGACCGCACCGCAGTTCATGCCGGTATGGACCGGCGTGACACGGGTCTCGCTGGTAATCAAAAAAACGCCTTTTTCGGTGCCGACGTAGAGGCCGAGCGGTCCGACCGCCAGGGCATTGGCCGATCCGGGTGAGGCGCTGCCCGCATACTGCCAGCTGGCGCCGTTGTCCTTTGAAAAGCTGACGCAGAAACCGCCGCCGGCGATGAGATAGTCGCCATTGGCGGTCATGGCCGTGACCGGCATATCGCTGGGCCAGTTGCCGTTGAGCTTTTTCCAGGTAGAGCCGTTGTTGGCCGATACGTACAAGCCGAACTTGCTGTTGCCGCCCTGCCCGACTCCGGCATAGAGAGCTGTCCCTTTGGAATAGATGCAATTGATCCTGGCCGTGGGCAGGCCGGTGCTGATGAACTTCCAGGAAGCGCCGCCATCGGTGGAGAGCGAGATGCCGTTGGTAGCATAGCCGGCGTAGAGATTGCTGCCATTGAGGTACAGGGCGCTGACGTTGGGATTGGCCAGGCCGGAACTGACCGTTTGCCAGCTCATGCCGCCATCCGTTGACCGGAAGACGCCGCCGCCTTCGGTGCCGGCAAAGATCGTATTGTTGTCCTTGATGGCCAGGGCGCGGATTTTTTGGTTTGAGAGGCCCTGGTTGGTGGGCTGCCATCCGTCCACGTCCGTCTCGGAAGGAACGAACACCCCGCCACTACCGGTCCCGACCATGAGGATTGCACCTTTTGCGGCGATGGCGGTGATCTCTTTGTCGGTCAAGCCGCTGTTGAGGGCGGCCCAGGTGGTGCCATTATCGGTGGAGCGAAACACCCCTCCGCCCCTGGTTCCGACGAGCAAGTCGGCACCCGAGAAGGTCAGGGCGTTAATCACGCCGCCGTAGGGCCCGTTGGTATGCTGCCACTGGGCATGAATCGCCTGGCTCTGCAGCAGCAGCACGAGGATGGCGAGGGGGATACGCATCGTTTTCATGGCCGTCTGCTCCGGTCAACATTCCTTTTCCTGATGGTAAGAAAAATCAGCATCAAAGTCAACAGGCGGGAAAAAATATTTTGTTCAGTGGATAGCAAAAGGGCGCTGCCGGGGATCCTTGCAAATCTCGTGCCCACCCTGGCGCCTGGCGGGCGCGAGGGCAGGATGGGCCGGGCAGGAGCCGGATTTCGCGGTGCATCCCTGGCGATTTTGCCGTTGTCTTTTTGGCTGAAATGCGATATATTACAGCAAATGTCTATCCGGGAGAATGCTTCTGTGAAAAACTTTGCCCTCATCGGCGCCGCCGGCTATATCGCCCCGCGCCATCTCCAAGCCATCCGCGACACCGGCCACACCCTGGTCGCCGCCTGCGACCCCAGCGACTCGGTCGGCATCCTCGACCGCTGGTTCGCCGATGTCGATTTCTTCACCGAGTTCGAGCGCTTCGACCGCCACGCCGAGAAACTGCGCCGCCTCGGCGAGGCGCAGCGCATCCACTATGTCACCATCTGCTCGCCCAATTATCTCCACGACGCGCATATCCGCTTCGCCCTGCGCATCGGCGCCGACGCGATCTGCGAAAAACCGCTGGTGCTCAATCCCTGGAACCTCGACGTCCTCAGCGAACTCGAGCGCGAGAGCGGCCGCCGCGTCTATACCATCCTGCAGCTGCGCGTCCACCCCGCCCTGGTGGCGCTGCACGACCGCATCGCCGCCGAGCCGGCCGGACGCATCCACGAGGTCGAGTTGAGCTATATCACCTCGCGCGGGCGCTGGTACGATTTCTCCTGGAAGGGGGATGTACACAAATCGGGCGGGATCGCCACCAACATCGGCATCCACTTTTTCGACATGCTCGCCTGGATCTTTGGGCCGGTGCAGGGGCTGGAGGTCCATCTTGCGGAGGAGCGCCGCGCCGCCGGCTGGCTCGAGCTGGAGCGGGCGCGGGTGCGCTGGTACCTCTCGATCGACCGCGGCGATCTGCCCGGCGCGGCGGCCGCGGCCGGCAAGTCGACCTCCTCGCCGTCCACCTGCACACGCGGGTCTATGAGGAGACCCTTGCCGGGCGCGGCTTTGGCATCAACGAGGCGCGCACCTCGGTCGAGATCGCGCATCGCATCCGCCATGCCCTCCCGGTCCGCCCGGATCCGGTGCGGTTGCATCCCCTGGTCACGCTCCGCTAGCCGAGGCGGCAGGCCGAGGGAGAGGATGTGAACTCGGGGTGATCGCAGCCGCTATTCACGCTCCGCTAGCCGGGGCAGATACCTGATAAAAAAGGCGCTGAAAATCAGCGCCTTTTTTTGTTACGGCCCCTGCCGCGCCGGTGGGTACAAGTGCGGAGGTTGTTCCGTTCCCTCCCACCCCCCGGTGGGCGGGAACAAGTGAGGCCGGAGCATGCCCCCCCGCCATGCTCCCGGCCTTGAGGACTCGGGTGGATCGCCTCCTGACCTCCGGGTCAGGAGCGCGAAACTCCATCCGTTACTTGAGCAGGAGCATCCGCTTGACGGCGGTGGTGCTGCCGGCATTGAAGCGGCAGAAATAGAGACCCGAAGGCAGCGCGGCCGCGTTCCAGGTCACCTTGTAGTATCCCGCCGGCTGTTCCTGGTTGACGAGCACGGCCACCTCCTCGCCAGTGAGGTTGTAGATGCGCACCGAGACCTGGGCGGTTTCGGCCAGCTGCCAGGAGATCGTCGTCTCCGGATTGAAGGGATTGGGATAGTTGGTCTGGAGGGCATTCGCCGCCGGCACGGCCGTGACCGCAGCCGCCTCCGCCGTGGCTTCCGCCGGAACCGCTCCCTTGCGCTCGGAGGTATTGACGCCGAACTCGACCACCTGCATCCAGCCGCCGTCGCCCCATTTCGGCTCGGTGACCTTGAGCAGGACATATTTGGCGGCCACGCTGCTGTTGAGGCGGTACCAGGTCATCTCGGGATGCTTGACCCGGAAGGCGCCGGCGCTGGTGAAATCGCCGGGCTCGGTCCCGGTCGTCGAAACCAGTACCTCGAAACGCACCGCCTGGCGGTCGGCGACCGCATCGTCGTCCGCGCCGTTGTCGGTCTGCAGGGTGATATAATTGAAGCGGTAGAGCTGCTCGTCGCCGAAGCGGAAGAGCGCCCAGGCCGCGCCCGAGTCATCGGGACGGACGGTGGCGGTGCCCTCCCAGCCGGCGGTCACGCCATCCACCGCCTTGCTCCAGGATTCGCTGCGATGCGCCGGGGAGCCCTGAACCAGCACCAGGGCGTTGGCGGCCACTGCGGGCGCCGTGGCCGGTGCAACCGCGGCTGCGCCCGCCGCCGGGGTCAGGATAAAGTCATGACCGGTGACGGAGTAAAAGGCGCTGGCATCCGGCACGTCCAGATCCATCCCGTCCGGTCCGGCAAACTGAAAGCCCGCGGGCGCGATGAATTGAAAATGATAGATGCCGCCCGGGACCGGGAAGAGGCCGCGGAAGAGGGCGTTGTGGGGATGACGGCCCCAGAGCAGGGTGATCTCGGCGCTGCTGAGGACCTTCCACTCCTGCTCGCCGGGCACCTGCAGATAGGCGAGGACATCGCCCACCGCTTGTCCGGACGCGGTCTTGAAGGTCAGGGCGACGACGAAATCGTCGGGCTTGACCGTGTTGCGCAGCTCGCCGTAATAGTGGCTGGGGTCGCTGGCGCGAAGGGTGTCGCACTCCATTTCGGGGAACTCGGCGCCCGGCGCGGACTCCGCCGGCCAGCAGAAGCGGCCGGTCACCGAGCCGAGGTTGGCATACTGGCCGAGCTGGGCATGGCCGGTAGCCTGGTAATGCCAGGTCTCGCCGGGTTCGAGCAGCCCGTCTCCGTCATCGCCGCTGACATAGGCGGGGCTGAAATCGTCGAGGGTAGTGGCGGGGGTGCCGTTGTCATCCACCACCTGAACATCGTCGATAGCGGCCTCCGACTGCGGCTCGAAGATGCCGTTGACATCGTAGGTCCAGGTCACGGTCTCGTCGAGGAGCAGGACCGGTCCGGAGGGGGTATCGGCATCCTGGCCGTTGGTGTACTTTTTGATGTGGATGCCGACCTGCGGCCGGGGCGGCTCCTGCGGGCACTGCAGGGGGATGTTATTGTAATGGATCAGGGGATCGCCCGGCGCCAGGGTAAAGGTGACGTACCAGGGATTGCCCGAGCAGGAATAGTCGAGCAGGTGCGTGCCGCCGGCGTCGGGGCCGGAGCCGAGGACATAGGGATCGGGCTGGCCGGTGGGATCCAGGGGCCCGGTCTGCGGCAGGCAGGTGGCGCTGAGGGGATAGTCGGCCGGGGGCGTCACGGTCATGGTATAGACGCCGGCGGTGCCGTCGGTGATGAATTCATAGTAGCCCGTACTGCCATTCTGGATGATGATGACCTCGCCCGGGCCTGCGACTTCGATCAGGCCGCCGGGGAGGATCTCGCCGGTGGTCTCGCAGTAGAAATAGCCCATGGGGTCGTGGTGTTCGTTGATCTCGACCAGATAATCTTCGACCTCGCCATCGATGGCCAGGCCGGTCGACGTCAATCCGCCGGCGCTGCTGAAGCGGAAGCGGGTGTAGACCGGCGCAAAGGCCTCGGCATCGCACGGCACGGTGAACTGGAGCAGGTTCGATCCAGCATGGAGGGTCTGGCTGGCGAAGAGCTGCTCGCCCGCGTCATTCCAGTCGCCGTCGCTGTTCCAGTCGAACCAGGCGTCAAGTTTGCCGGCCATGGAGGCGGTCACCTTGATCACCGCGGTTTTGCAGACGGTCAGTTTGGTGAGGAACTGCACGCCGTCCTCGTCGCCGGTTTCGGCGGCATCATCGCCCGCAGCGGCGGCATTCGGGTGGCCGTCGCTGTCGGCATCGATCCCCGCGCCGAGGTAAAAGCCGGTGACGATCTGATGGCGGGCGCCGTTGCTGGCGAGCAGGGTGCCGAAGGTATCCGGGGCATCGCCGAAATCATAGGTCGGCGTCGGCGGAGGAGGAGGCGGAGGCGGCGCGCCGCAGGTATAATTGGTGGCGACATCGACCGGCGTGCCCGAGGTCTGCGGGCCTGCATCATCAATCTCGATGTGCGCCTTGATGGTGTGGGGGCCGGGGGTCAGCGGAAACGAGGCTTCATAGCCCTGGACGTGAGCGGAGTTGCCGTCAAAAGCCACGCCCACCCAGGCGAAATCGGGGGGAACGCCGTTGTTACCCGAGTTGCCCGAGACGATCGTGGCATTGCCAAGATCGGTCGCCTTGATCCAGCTCAGGGAGGGATCGAGCAGGCCGGGATAGCCGGCACGGGTCAGGACCAGGACGAACATCGTCTGCGTCGCGCAATCGTAGCGCAAATAGAGGTCGGATTGATACTGTTTGGAGGCATTCCAGGCGCGGTGCATTTCGGCCACCCAGTCGGTGGTCAGGTTCCAGTCCGTGATCTGACCGTTGACCACGGGCGCCGGTGACGGGACGACCGTAGCGGCCGCGGGCCAGACCAGCACTGCCAGCAGGAGGGCCAGGGTTACAAGTCTGAGAATGGGGAAAAGATTCTTGGTCATGCCAGGCTCCTTAGTTCGTGAGACTTGTGGGCAGCCGCGGGATCGTACTAAGAGTGGCAAGGCCGGAGGCGTAGCGCTGGAGCCGGTGCGGGGCACGGGAGCCGGAGAAGAGGCATCCCGCGCTGCGGGTGAAGAAAAAGAGGCCGACAGTGCCTGAGGTCTTGGCAACTATTCCCTGTGGTCCCGGTTGCCCGGTTTGTGCTGCGACATGCGCCCGATCTCGTTGTCCGGCCCGGTATGGGCGGTAACGGAGGGTGCTCCAGCGTATGGAAAACCCGGGTGGATGGTCGCCGGGCTTTGGACGCGTTTGGAAAAACGCCGCTGTTAGAGTACGACCGGTAAAGCCGACGTATGCACATCAACCCCTAAAACCGCAGAGAAACACTGCCCCAGGTACGTCGAAAGTGACGAAGCTTATCCGCTCTTTATAAAATTATAGTTATTTTGCGGTTTTTCGTCACATATCAATATACGCGAATTGCTGCTTAAAGTCAAGCGATTGTTCTTTTTTTGCACATCTTGCTGCAGGATGCGCTATGGGCCTGCCCCGCCATCTCGCTCCCACCTGCCTCTCTCCATCTGGCTCCCACCTGCCCCCCTCCCTCTCGCTCCCACCCCGCCGAGCCGCCACCCGCCGCCGCTGCCAACTGCAGCAGGCGCCCTCATCTGGCTCCTACCCTCCCCCACGTCTGGCTCCCATCCGCCCCACATCTGGCCCCCACCCCGCCGAGTTTGGCCCCCACCCGCCGAGCCGCCCACCCTGCGCACTCCTCGGGGCGTCACCGCCAGACAGCCCGGCTGGTAACGAGAACCGGGTCCGCAGTCTCACCCAGCGGCTCCCACCCGCCCCCATCTGGCTCCCACCCCGCCTACTCCAGCCGCACCAGCACCCTCCATCTCGCTCCCACCTGCCCCTTCCATCTCGTCCCCACCCCGCCGCGGGCTTGGCTGCACCAGTCAGGTCAGCCAAAAAAAAAGCCCGCAGCAGATACGCCACGGGCCCTTGAATCCTGTCAGGGTGTCTTCGCATCTCTTATTTCATCTGGCTCCCACCCACCTCGGGGCCGCAGCGCAAATAATCCCCCTTCCCACATCTGTGAGGCTATCTTTCACATTTTTTATTGAGACAGTGCAGTATGCTGAAGGAGTGGCTACAGATAACTTTGCAGCTCTTCAACGGTGATGCGAGCTTGACGAAGTATTGAAGAAAGGGTGGATTTTTGCAGATCCCGATTGTGAACGGGCACTGTAACCAAAAGATTTGCTTTACGAAGCTGGTAATGGCTACCTTTGGTGCGTATCAACACAAAACCTGCCTTTTGCAGTGCTTTGATGATAGCCCTGGGTTTTACAGCCGGCAGCTCAGGCATATGCTTCCACCTTGCAGTCAATATGCAAGGGGAAACGTTCCAACACCTCTTCCGGATGATTAAGGCTGACATCCAAATCAGCTGGAATGGGTCTGAGAACCGGCAGATTGCTTTCTATCGCACTCTCAATGTATAATGCTGCAGCTTCAGCGAGGTTTGCTTTGGCCAGCGCTTTTGTGGCTCCTTCGGTGACAATATCCAGATCCGGGCAAATGGCCACATAAACGCCGTTTTCCTTTATTATATATGCAGAAAATCTGAATGTATTGGACTTCATCGTAGATACCCTCGATCCGTAAACAGTATTTGTTGAATATTAAGCTTTTTGATGGACAAGCGCAAGCTGTTTTTCCCTTAACGGGGGAGCACGTCATCGTCCCTGATCCACTACTTTCTGATTATTTGCGTGCGTAAAAAACTGAATTCCGTGAACGTACTACCGGTATTACTATTAATTCCGTCATCGTACTACCGGTATTATCATTAATTCCGTCATCAAGGTAATACTATTATCATCCACTTTTCCATCTCGCCGACTTCCGCGCCAGCCCGGGTGGTAACGAGAGCCGGGGCGGTGGCCGACTTCGCCGCGCCAGCCCTGGTGGTAACGAGAGCCGGGGCGGTGGCTGACTCCGTCCGCGCCAGCCCGGGTGGTAACGAGAGCCGGGGCGGCGGCCGGCTCAGGCCGCGCCAGCCGGGGTGGCAACGAGAGAACGAGAGCCGGGGCAGCCCGGGTGGTAACGAGAGAAGGGGCGTCACCAACCAGACAGCCCGGGTGGTAACGAGAGCTGGGGTGGTGCCCCCTCCTGCTCAGCTGGCTCCCTCCTGCCGCCCACCTGCCCCCTCCATCTCGCTCCCGCCCCTTCTACTCCGGCCGCGCCAGCCCGGGTGGTAACGAGAGCCGGGG
>DAOQAG010000079.1:0-3072 GCA_035353815.1 bacterium | reverse complement strand
CCCGCCGCCTGCTCGCCCTCGGTGAGGCGGGCCACCGCCGCCCCGCTGACGTCATAGACCGTCAGGGAGACCTGCGTCTGCTCGGGCAGATCATAGCGGATCGTGGTCTGCGGATTGAAGGGATTGGGATAGTTCTGCTCCAGGGCAAAGGCCGCGGGCACCGCAGCGAGCTGGACCTGCTCGCTGGCCGCCTTGGCCACGCCCGGCTTGACCGGATGGGCCAGGTACCAGTCGAGGGCCGCGATCCAGGGCTGATCCAGGTTCGTCAGCGGATCGGGGACGAATCCGGCCGGCACCAGTCCAAAGTCATTCTCCAGGCTGTAAAAGGGCTCGGGGAACTCGTTGGTGTGGACCACCCGGTAATTGGGATAGATGCGGTAACCGGCGGGCAGCGGCACGCTCAGCTGCGGCACGAGGTAATGCTCGCCCCAGATCTGGCGCATGGCGAAATTGACCTGGCGGCCGGCACGGAAAAAGAGCTCGCTGTTGAGAACCCGGGAATCCAGGGTCTTGCCCCCCTGGTCGACGAGATAGACCTCGCCGATCTGGCCGGAGAAATCGGGGGCCAGCAGGGTTTCGCCCGCATCAAAACGGCCGTTGTGGTTGGTGTCGTAAAAGACGCCGACGCCGGCGATATAGACATCATCCTGCGCCGCATAGGCGCAGACATCCAGCTTGAGACTGGCTGTGGCGACCGAGCCGTCGAGCAGCCACTGCAGCACCTCGTTGCGGCCGATCTCGACCTCCCAGACGGTCACGCCGGGCGCGAAGAGGGTCGGCTGCGTGCCCTGATAGGCGGCCGGATCGAGGGCATTGTTGAGGCCGTGCGGAATCTCCACCGCGGCGGTATTCGGGTTGGTCACCTCGAAATGGACGCGCATGGTCGGCTTGTAGACGAAGGGATCGATGCAGCAGGCCCTGACGCCGAGGGGCGCGCGCTGCGGCGCCTGGCAGGAGACGTTGAAGCGCACCATCCACGAGGCGTTCAGGATCGAGCCGGTGTCGTTGGTGGTCAGGGACGCGGTATTGTTGCGCTCGACGCTCTGGCCGCAATCCTGCGGCGTCCACGGGCCGAAGTTTTGCATGTAGGTAAACTCCTGCGGTGCCGCCGCCGCGCAGACAGTGCCGAGGGTGCCGGCGCGGTCATCAGTGACCTGGACGCATTCATCGATCTCCCGGGTGGGCGCGGCAAAGCTGACCGCTGCCTGGGCGGCATGGCGGCTCTCGCCGATATCGACCGCCGGTGCATTGAGCGGGAAGCTGAAGGCAGTGCGCACCGCGGTGGCGGTATTGATGCGGCTGGCGCCGTCGGGGAGCGCGGCGGACCAGGTGCCCTGGAGCACAGCGCCGGGCGCCAGGGTATAGGGGAAGGTGACGCCGAAATCGAATGTGGGCGAGGCGCCCGGAAGCACGTCGAGGATGTTCTTGAGGACCGCCGGCACGGGCGCCGGATTGGTCACCGTGATGGTGCCGGAGGCCTGCCAGTTCAAGTCCGTATACCCCGTCGTCGCAACAGAAACCGCATAGTTCACCGGCGTCAGCAGCAGCGGCGCGGCGGGATCGAAGGGCAGCTGGATCGGGACATTGACCTCGCTCTTGTCCGCGTTCTTGCGGATCTGCCAGGAATAGCGGCGGTCGAAGGTCGTCAGAGCGGTTTTGGTCACCTCCAGGTCATAGCAAGCGATGGTGACCGCGGCGCTGGAGGACTGGCCGGTCTCGGTGATGGTGGCAGTATTGTCAAAGACGCCGGCATTGGCGCAGTTCAGGGTGCGGGTGTAAGTGACCTGGCCGTCGTCGGGAAAGATCCAGTTGAGTTCGAGATCGCTGATGTGGATTTCGGGGTAGCCGGTGATCTGTTTGCTGAGGCCGGCCGGTTGCGAATAGGTATCTCCGCTGCCGTTGGTGACTACAGCCGTCGCCTCGACCACATAGGGGCCCGCAGCGGGCGCAGCAAGGGTAAAGCTGAAGGGATAGCTGCCGGAGGCGGCCCAGGTCGTGATGTTGACCTGATCGATGGTGGCGCCTTCCCGTTTCAGGATGATGGTCAGGCTGAATCCCTCCGGGGCGGCCGAGCCGGTATTTTGCAGGGCGACGCTGCCGGAGATCACCGCCGGGGAGGTGACGACAGTCTTGTCCGCCTGAACCCTGTAGAGGACCTGGGCCATATCGCCATTGAACAGGTCCAGATGGGTGGGCGAGGCCTGCTTGTTGATCGCCCAGGTGATGGTCTCCGGCCAGCTGGGCGTGACGAGGATGCCGGTGATGTCAAGGATGGCGGTGGCGTCCACCCGGTAATTATCGTTTTTGCCGCCGACGCTGACACTGTATTCGCCGCAGTCGTCGCCCGCAACCGTGTAGGCGAGAAAGCAAAAGGCGCGGCTGGCATCGACGATGATCGAGCCGCTGGCGACGACGATGCGGGGATCGCAGGAGGCGCCGCCGGGTTTGCCCTCGATCGACCAGGGATAGGTGCCGGGATCGAAATTGCTGCCGTTGATCCACACCTGCTCACCGGCGAGAAAGTGGTTGGTGTCCTGGGTATCATCACCGCAGCTGCCGGTGGTGGTCCAGATCGAGCCATTCCCCTGGGCGAAGAGCAGCCCGCTGGCGGACAGGAGGAGCAGGACAAAGAAAACGGAGCGGATGAATTGGGTATGCCAGTTCATGATAGTCTCCTGCCTCGAGGCAAGAAGGGCGGCCATGGGAGTGCGGTCCCGGTGGCCAGATGAGCACATAGAGCTGCCGAGATGGATGTGTATGTGTACAGAGTATGGTGAAGCGGAGGTGAAGCGAAAGATTAAAACTGCGTTCTGCTGGACGTGACCCCGTGAACCCCTTCATCCCTGGCCGGAAAACGTGCTGTGGATGCCCCCCTCCTTGATTGTTCTTGTTCCCACCCTGGCGTGATTCAGGCCGGGCCCTGATTCTGGCTCCTACCCGGGCGCTGAATCTCGTTCCCACCCTGGCGTGCGCCAAGCCGGGCCCTGATTCTGGCTCCCACCTGGGCCCTGAGTCTGGCTCCCACCCGGGCGCTGATTCTGGCTCCCACCCGGGCGCCGATTCTGGCTCCCA
>DAOQAG010000078.1:0-15191 GCA_035353815.1 bacterium | reverse complement strand
TCGCCATCCGCGAGGGCGGCCGCACCGTCGGCGCCGGCGTGGTGACCAAGATCATCAAGTAGTCTGGATATAACCCTTTACCGCAGGCTTAATCATGAGAGATCTCGTTATTCTGGAATGCACCGAATGCAAGCGCCGCAACTATTCGACGGACAAGAACAAGCGCAAGCAAACCGGTCGCGTCGAATATAAAAAATATTGCAGGTGGTGTAACAAGCGCACGGCGCATAAAGAGAGCCGTTAGCTTGGGCCTAGGTCTGTAGCTCAATATGGTAGAGCATCGGACTCCAAATCCGACGGTTGGGGGTTCGAGTCCCTCCAGACCTGCAATAGTACCATAATTCGACAAGGGGTGCCCACATCCGGGCGCCCCTTGATATGCCCCTGGTCCCCATTTAATCAGAGACGATACGATGTTTCAAAAACTTGCCAATTTTGTCCGCGAGGTCCGCACAGAGATGTCGAAGGTCAGCTGGCCCAGCCGGGACCAGCTCAAGGGCCAGACGCTGGTGGTTATTTTCGTCTCGCTCTTTTTTGCGGTTTTTATCTTTTTAATCGATCACGGGTTGTCGAGTCTGTTGAAACTGCTGTACTAGTTTCAGCCGCGGGTCCGCCCGCGGTGCAGCCGGAAACAGGAAAACGCTGCGGTTCCCCGGATGGGGCCATTAAGGATGAGCGCTTTGGAACAAGAAGAATTAAGATGGTATGCGATCCACGTCCTCTCGGGCCATGAGAACAAGATCAGGGCCTATCTGGAGAACGAGATCAAGCATTCCAACCTCTATGAAAAGGTCGACAAGATTCTTGTTCCCTCCGAAGAGGTGACCGAAATGCGCGAGGGGAAGAAGAAGGTGCGGACCAAGATCATTTTTCCCGGCTATATGCTGGTGCATATGATGATCGACAAGGAAACCCGCCACCTGATCCTCAATACCCCGGGCGTGACCAATTTTGTCGGCAGCAAGAACGAGCCTACCCCCCTGAAAGATGAGGAGGCCGAGCGGATTCTCGGCCGCAGCGAAGGGGCGGTCAAGGACCGTTCGCGGATCCCCTTCCATCTCGGCGATCCGATCAAGGTGGTCGACGGGCCCTTCACCGATTTCACGGGCTTTGTCGAAGAGGTCAACGAAGAGAAGAACAAGGTCAAGGTGATGGTGAGCATCTTTGGACGCGCCACACCGGTCGAACTGGATTTCCTTCAAATCGAATTAGAACAATAAGGTGTCCCCATGGCAAAAAAAGTAGTTGGCAGCATCAAACTGCAGATCCCTGCCGGCGCCGCTAATCCGTCGCCCCCGGTGGGTCCTGCACTGGGTCAGCACGGCGTCAACATCATGGAATTCTGCAAACAGTTCAACGCCAAAACCCAGGACAAGGCGGGACTGATCATCCCGGTCATCATCACGGTCTATGCCGATCGCTCGTTCTCGTTCATCACCAAGACCCCCCCGGCTGCGGTGCTGCTGAAAAAGGCCGCCGGCCTGGAGAAGGGCTCCGGCGAGCCCAATCGCACCAAGGTCGGCCAGGTCACCAAAGACCAGGTGCGCGAGATCGCCGAGCTCAAGATGCAGGACCTGAACGCCGCCTCCCTCGAGACCGCCATGAGTATGGTCGAGGGCACCGCGCGCAGCATGGGCATCACCGTTGTCTGAGCGAACAAGTCAGCCTGTAATTAATGATGATTGAAGTGTTTTGGAGCACGAATGAGACATAGCAAGCGTTTTAATGAGGCTTTACAGCAGCTGGACCGCCGGCTCTCCTATCCCCTCGCCGATGCTGTGGTCAAGGTGAAGGAGCTGGCTACGGCCCGCTTCGACGAATCGATCGAGCTGAGCGTGCGTCTGGGCGTCGATCCGCGCAAGGCGGACCAGATGGTGCGCGGCACGGTGATTTTGCCCCATGGCACTGGCAAAAAGGTGCGCGTTTGCGTGCTGACCAAAGGCGCGAAGGAGAAAGAGGCCCAGGAGGCCGGCGCTGATATCGTCGGTTCCGACGAATTGATCGCCAAAATCCAGGGCGGCTGGCTCGACTTCGACGTGGTCATCGCCACTCCCGACATCATGAGCCAGGTCGGCAAACTCGGCAAGATCCTCGGTACCCGCGGACTCATGCCCAATCCCAAGAGCGGCACCGTCACCTTCGAGATCGCCCAGGCGGTCAAGGACGCCAAGGCCGGCAAGATCGCCTTCCGCGTCGACAAGTACGGCATCGTCAACGCCGCCGTGGGCAAGAAATCCTTCGCGGCGGCCCAGCTCAAGGAGAATGTCCAGGCCTTCATGGAGATGATCAACCGCCTCAAACCGGCAACGGCCAAAGGCATCTACATCAAGAGCGTCACGCTCTCGAGCACCATGAGCCCCGGCATCCGGCTGGACAAGAACCAGATCGTCGACGCGGCCTAGCCCGCTGAACGTTATTTTGAAGCAAAGGATATCCTCCATGCCACAAGCCAATAAAGCAGTGAAACTGGAAGAGATCAACGCCAGCCTCGACAAGGCCAAAAGCGTTTTCCTCACCGATTTTTCCGGCTTGACCGTCGAAGAGGTCACCCGCCTGCGCAGCGAGTTCCGCAAGGCGAACGTGAAATATCTGGTGGTGAAAAACACCCTGGCCCGCATCTCGGCCAAGGAGCACGGCTACGATGCGCTGGTGCCCTTCCTCAATGGTCCGACGGCCATGGCCATTGCCATGGACGACCCGGTGGCGCCGGTGCGGATCATCTTCGATTTCAAGAAGGACAAGGAAAAACCCTCGATCAAGGCCGCCTTCCTCGAAGGCGAACTCCTCGATCAGAAATCCGCCGAAGAGGTGCGCAACATCCCGCCGCGTGAGGTGCTGCTCGCCCAGGTCGCCTCGGCCTTCGCTGCGCCCCTCTCCAGCTTTGTCGGCAGCCTGCAGGCGGTCATCGCCGGGCTCGCCAATGTCTTGAAACAGGTCCAAGAGAAAAAAGAAGCATAACCCACTTATATAGTACTCTAACGGGAGGTAGAAATGCCCGAACAAGCAGATGTCGCAGTTGCCCAGGATGCCAAGGTTGAGGAAATCCTCAAGACCATTGAGCAGATGAGCGTCCTTCAGCTTTCCAAACTGGTTAAAGCCGTCGAAGAGCGTTTCGGCGTCACCGCCGCCGCGCCGATGGCCATGCCCGCCGGCATGATGATGGGCGCCGCCGCCGCAGCCCCGGTGGTCGAGGAAAAGACCGAGTTTGATGTCGTCCTCAAGTCCGCCGGCGCCAACAAGATCAACGTCATCAAGGTCATCCGCACCATCACCAACCTCGGTCTGAAAGAGGCCAAGGATCTGGTCGACGGCGCTCCGAGCAAGGTCAAAGAGGCCGTGACCAAGGATGAGGCCAATGACATCAAAGGCAAGTTGGAAGAGGCTGGAGCTGAAGTCGAGCTCAAGTAGACACGCATGCACCACGGGCCCTGACCCAGGGCCCGGTCTACGTCCATCCGAGTTTACCAGTCACCCAACAAAAGGAGTTCTCCTTTGGCAGTTGCCTTGAAAAGAGAACGACACTCCTTCTCGAAAATCAAGTCCATTACCGACATCCCGGATCTGCTGGATATCCAGCTTAAATCGTTCCGGGATTTCCTACAAGCTGATGTACCGCCCGATCAGCGGCGGGAGGTCGGTTTGCAGGCGGTTTTCAAAGGTGTGTTTCCGATCATCGACAGCCGGGAAAACTTCGTCCTCGACTTTATCGAATACTACATCGATCCGCCCAAGTACAGCGTTGAAGAATGTCAGGAGCGGGGGATGTCCTATTCGGTGGCGCTGAAGGCCAAACTGCGCCTTTCGATCAAGGACGAATACAACCCCAACGACCCCCTGGCCAATTCGAAGGAACAGGTGGTCTACCTGGGGTACATTCCCTTCATGACCCATCGCGGCACCTTTATCATCAATGGTGCCGAGCGCATCATTGTCAGCCAGCTCCATCGCTCGCCCGGTGTCTTTTTTGACGAAATCTCGCATCCCAACGGAACCCGGCTCTATTCGGCGCGCATCATTCCCCTGCGCGGTTCCTGGGTGGAGTTCGCCACCGACATCAACGAGCTGATGATCGTCTATATCGACCGCCGCAAAAAGTTCCTGGTCACCACCCTGCTGCGCGCCATCGGCATTTCCAGCGATCGCGATATCCTCTCGACCTTCAACCTCATTCAGGATACGGAGATCGACGAGGCCAATCCTGATGAGCTGATCGGCATGCGCGTCGTCGAGGACATCATCGACCACGAGACCGGCGAGATCATCGTCGACAAGCTCCATGAGCTCAGCGCCGACAAGATCCAGAGGCTGATCTCCGCTGACATCAAGAAACTCGAGCTGATCCGCTCCGACAAGATCTTTGGGCCGGAGATCATCAGCAATACCCTGCTCAAGGACCAGACCCATTCGCAGGATGAAGCGCTCGAGACCATCTACCAGAACCTGCGCTCCGGCGAGGCCCCCGATCTCGATACCGCGCGCCAGTTGATCGAACGCCTCTTTTTCAATCCCAAGCGCTACGATCTCGGGGAGGTCGGCCGTCACCGCCTCAACAAAAAGCTCAGCCTCGAGGTGCCGCCCGATACCACTGCCCTGACGCGGGAAGATATCATCGGCATCATCCAGTACCTGCTCGACCTGCGCAAAGGCAAGCGTACGCCCGACGACATCGACCATCTCGGCAACCGCCGGGTGCGCACGGTCGACGAGCAGCTCGCCTCGCAGATGAGCGTCGGTCTGGCGCGCATGGCGCGCACCATCAAGGAGCGTATGAACCTGCGCGAAAGTGAGAATCCGACGCCGCAGGATCTGGTCAATGCCCGCACCATTCTTTCGGTCATCAATACCTTCTTCGGCACCAGCCAGCTCTCGCAGTTCATGGATCAGACCAATCCCCTCTCGGAACTGACCCACAAGCGCCGCCTCTCGGCCCTCGGCCCGGGCGGTCTGACGCGCGAGCGCGCCGGCTTTGAGGTGCGCGACGTCCATTATACCCATTATGGCCGTCTCTGCCCGATCGAGACCCCGGAAGGCCCGAACATCGGCCTGATCTCCTCGTTGACCACCTTTGCGCGGATCAACGAGTTCGGCTTTATCGAAACCCCCTACCGCAAGGTCATCAAGGGCATTGCCGGTGACCAGATCGATTTCATGGCCGCCGATGACGAAGAGGAACTGACCGTGGCCCAGGCCAGCGAGGAGCTGGACGATAAGGGCCGGTTCGTCAACGAGCGGGTCAAGTCGCGCGTGCGCGGCGAGTTCCCGATCGAGGATCCGGCCAAAGTCGACTACATGGACGTTTCGCCGACGCAGATCGTCTCGGCCGCCGCGGCCCTGATCCCCTTCCTCGAGCACGATGACGCCAACCGTGCCCTCATGGGCTCGAACATGCAGCGCCAGGCGGTGCCCTTGCTCAGTCCTGCTGCGCCCTATGTCGGCACCGGTATGGAGGGCAAGATCGCCCGCGATTCCCGCGCCGTGATCGTCTCGGATTACGACGGCGTCGTCGAAAAGGTCGATGCCCGCCGCATCATCATCCGCCGCAAGGCGACCGCCTCCCCCAAGGAGGCGCTCGAGAAACTCGGCGATTTCAACGATACCAGCCTGGTCACCTACACCCTGACCAAGTTCATGCGCACCAACCAGGATACCTGCATCAACCAGAAGCCGATCGTCTCCGAAGGGGACGTGATCTCGGCCGGGCAGGTGATCGCCGATGGGGCCGGAACCGAACAGGGCGAGCTGGCCCTCGGCCGCAATGTCCTGGTCGCCTTTATGCCATGGCGCGGCTATAACTTTGAAGACGCCATCGTCATCTCCGAACGCGTCGTGCGCGACGACATCTTCACCTCGGTCCATATCGAGGAATTCGAGCTGCAGGTGCGCGACACCAAGCGCGGCGAAGAGGAGCTGACCCGCGAAATTCCCAACGTGTCGGAGGAGACCACCAAGGACCTGGATGAAAACGGCATCGTCCGTACCGGGGCTGAGGTGACCTCCGGTGACATCCTCGTCGGCAAGGTGACCCCGAAGGGGGAGAGCGATCCCACCCCAGAGGAGAAACTGCTCAAGGCCATCTTCGGCGAAAAGGCCGGCGATGTCAAGGATGCTTCGCTCAAGGCCACACCCGGCCTCAAGGGCATCGTCATCGACACCCGCCTCTTTTCGCGCAAGAAGAAGGATCCCAGCACCCGGCGCAAGGAAAAGAAGAGTTTGGACGAGCTGGAAACCTGGATCGAAGCCGAACGTCTGCGTGTACGCCAGCTGCGCGCCGAAAAACTGATCTCGGTTCTGGCCGAGCAGAACAGCGCCGGCATCCGCGAAAAGAGCTCGGGCAAGGTGGTGATCAAAGCCAAGACCACGCTCAAGAGCGCCAATCTCGGCAAGCTCGACTTTGATCAGATCGATTACAGCAGCCCGCTGACCGATGACGATGAGACCAACCGCAAGGTCTCGCTGGTCAACGCGCGCTTTTATACCCGCATGACGGCCCTCGAGGATGAGTACGATCTGGCCAAGTTCAAACTCACCGTCGGCGACGAACTGCCCCCGGGCATCGTCCAGCTGGCCAAGGTCTATGTCGCCAAGAAACGCAAGCTGATGGTCGGCGACAAGATGGCCGGACGCCATGGCAACAAGGGCGTTGTTTCCAAGATCGTCCCGATCGAGGATATGCCCTATCTGCCCGACGGCACCTCGGTCGATATCGTCCTTAATCCCCTCGGCGTGCCTTCGCGCATGAACCTGGGGCAGATTCTCGAGACCAATCTCGGCTGGGCCGCCGCCGAACTCGGCCGCTATTACGCCACCCCGGTCTTCGACGGCGCTACCCTCGACGAGATCCGCAGCGAGATGAAAAAGAGCGGCGTCCCCGAAAGCGGCAAAACGCCCCTCTTCGACGGCCGCACCGGCGAACTGATCGATGAAGAGGTCACCGTCGGCTGGATCTATATGATGAAACTCTCGCATCTGGTCGAAGACAAGATCCATGCGCGCTCGATCGGACCGTACTCGCTGATCACCCAGCAGCCGCTGGGCGGCAAGGCGCAGTTCGGCGGCCAACGCTTCGGCGAGATGGAAGTCTGGGCCCTGGAAGCTTATGGCGCGGCCTATACCTTGCAGGAGATCCTCACGGTCAAATCGGATGATGTCCGCGGCCGCTCCAAGGCGTATGAAGCCATCGTCAAAGGTGAAAGCATTCCCGATCCGGGGCTGCCGGAGTCCTTTAACGTGCTGATTCGCGAGTTGATGGGCCTGGGCCTGGACGTGGAACTGATCAGCAGAACGGCCAAGAAATAATCTGGACGGACGGGATTCTTCCCTCCTCTTCAGAGGTGCAGCGGATGCTCCCGCAAAAAGGGAGATCCGCTACGCCTCTTTATGCGTTTTTCTTAACCAGGCTCCCGTAAAGAGTTTGGAGGTGACCATTTGAATTACATGTTCGCACAAGAAGCTCCCGCACAGGATGCGAATTTTTCCGCCATCTATATCGGTCTGGCCTCCCCCGACAAGATCCTCGAGCGCTCGCACGGCGAGGTGACCAAGCCGGAAACGATCAATTACCGCTCCTTCAAGCCGGAAAAAGACGGCCTCTTTTGTGAAAAGATCTTCGGGCCGGTGCGTGACTGGGAGTGCCACTGCGGCAAATACAAGCGCATCCGCTACAAGGGCATCGTCTGCGACCGCTGCGGCGTCGAGGTGACGATGAAGAGCGTCCGCCGCGAGCGTATGGGCCATATCACCCTGGCCGTGCCCGTGGTGCATATCTGGTACTGGAAATCCCTACCCTCCAAGATCGGCTACATCCTCGGGATGAGCATCAAGGAGCTGGAAAAGGTGATCTATTATGAATCCTACGTGGTGGTCCGTCCCGGCAAGAGCGGCCTCGGCGCCAAGGAACTGATCTCCGAAGAGGATTATCTCGATCTGACCGAACGCATGCGCGAGCTCGAGGCCGATGTGCCGGAAGAGCAGCGCTTTTACGCCGAGATCGGCGGCCTGGCGGTCCACGCCCTGCTGCGCCAGGTCAATATCGACACCCTGTCGCACGATCTGCGCCTGCAGGCGCGCAGCGAGACCTCGATCCAGCGCAAGGCCGAGGCGCTCAAACGCCTCAAGGTAGTCGAGGCCTTCCGCCGCTCCAACCGCGACCGCGAGAACCGGCCGGACTGGATGGTGATGTCGGTGATTCCGGTGGTTCCGCCCGAACTGCGCCCCCTGGTGCCCCTCGAGGGCGGCCGTTTCGCCACCTCGGACCTTAACGACCTTTACCGCCGGGTCATCATCCGCAACAACCGCCTGAAAAAGCTGCTCGAGATCAAGGCTCCGGAAGTGATCCTGCGCAATGAGAAGCGCATGCTCCAGGAAGCGGTCGATTCGCTCTTTGACAACGGCCGCAAATCCTCGGCGGTGCGCAGCGACGGCAACCGCGCCCTCAAGAGCCTCTCGGACATGCTGCGCGGCAAGCAGGGGCGTTTCCGTCAGAACCTTCTCGGCAAGCGCATCGATTACTCCGGCCGCTCGGTCATCGTCGTCGGCCCGGAGCTGCGTCTGCATGAGTGCGGCCTGCCCAAGGAGATGGCCCTCGAGCTCTTCAAGCCCTTCGTCATCCGCAAGCTGGTCGAGCGCGGCCTGGTCAAGACCGTCAAGAGTGCCAAAAAGTACGTCGAGCGCCGCGGCGCCGAGGTCTGGGACATCCTCGAGGAGATCATCGACGATCACCCGGTGATGCTCAACCGCGCCCCGACCCTCCATCGTCTCGGCATCCAGGCCTTCCAGCCGGTGCTGATCGAGGGCAAGGCGATCCAGATCCATCCCCTGGTGTGCGCCGCCTTCAACGCCGACTTTGACGGCGACCAGATGGCTGTGCACGTGCCGCTGTCGTTCTTTGCCCAGATCGAGACCAAGATCCTGATGCTCTCGAGCCACAACATCCTCTCGCCGGCGCACGGCCGGCCGCTGGCCATCCCCAGCCAGGATATCGTGCTCGGTATCTATTATCTCACCAAACGCCGTACCGGCGTCCTCGGCGAGGGCATGGTCTTCGCCTCGACCGATGAGGTGCTCATCGCCTTCAACGACCAGCGTATCGCCCTGCACGCCCCGATCCGGGTGCGTTTCAACGGCGAGCTGATCGAGACTACCGTCGGCCGCGTCATCTTTAACGATATCCTCCCCGAGGAATTAAAGTTCGTCAACGTCCTCCTCACCAAAAAGGCGATCGAGGACCTGGTGGCCCGCGCCTATAACAAGCTCGGCAATCATCGCACCGCCCTGCTCCTGGACAACCTCAAGGACATCGGCTTCCGCTTTGCCATGCGCTCGGGCACGACCGTCGGTCTCGACGACGTCCTCGTCCCGCCCGAGAAGGAAGAGCTGCTCGGCCAGGCCTTCAAGAATGTCGAGGCGATCCTCAAACGCTACGAGCGCGGCATCATCACCGACGGCGAGCGCTACAACCAGATCATCGATATCTGGACGCACACCACCAGCGCCGTGGCCGAAAAGATGTTCGAACGCCTGCGCCAGGACCGCCAGGGCTTCAATCCCATCTTCATGATGGCCGATTCGGGCGCGCGCGGTTCCAAGGAACAGATCCGCCAGCTCGCCGGCATGCGCGGCCTCATGGCCAAGCCGCAGAAGAAAATGACCGGTTCGATGGGTGAAATCATCGAAAACCCGATCACGGCGAACTTTCGCGAGGGCCTCTCGGTGCTCGAGTACTTTATCTCGACCCACGGCGCCCGCAAGGGTCTGGCCGATACCGCCCTCAAGACCGCCGACGCCGGATACCTCACCCGCCGGCTCGTCGACGTGGCCCAGGATGTCATTATCACCCAGCCCGACTGCGGCACCATTCTCGGCCTCCGCGTCGCCGACCTCAAGGAAGGCGAAGAGGTCATCGAGTCGATGCAGGACCGCATCATCGGCCGTGTCGCCGCCGAGGACGTCTTCAATCCCGACACCGGCGATGTCATCGTCGAGGTCGGCTCCCTGATCAGCGAGGATATTGCCAAGCGCATCAGCGATGCCGGCCCCGAGTCGGTGATGATCCGCTCGGTCCTCACCTGCGAAGCCCCGCGCGGCGTCTGCGCCCAGTGCTACGGCCGTAATCTCGCCACCGGCAAGATGGTCTGCATCGGCGAAGCGGTCGGCGTCATGGCCGCCCAGTCGATCGGCGAGCCGGGCACCCAGCTGACCCTGCGTACCTTCCACATCGGTGGTACCGCCTCGCGCATCGCCGCCCAGTCGCAGGTCGCGGTCAAGCACGAGGGCACCATTGCCTGGGACAACCTCAAGACCGTTGATCGTGAAGATGGCGAGACCGTCTGTATCGGCCGCAACGGCCGCATCAACATCCAGGACGACGACAACCGCAATATGGAGCGGCTCACGGTGCCCTATGGCGCGACGGTCATCGTCAAGCCGGGTGACCGGGTCAGCAAGGGCACGGTCATCTTTAAATGGGACCCCTACACCGCGAGCATTCTCAGCACCACCACGGGTCTGGTCCAGTTCCGCGACCTGCTCGAGAACATCACCTTCCGCGAGGAGATGGACGAGACGACCGGCATGCGGCAGCGGGTGGTGATCGAGACCCGCACCCGCAACCTCAGCCCGACCATCAATATCCTCGATGAGAAGGGCAAGGTCACCAGCGCCTACGTCATCCCGACCCGCGCCAACCTGGTCGTGCGCGACGGCGATATGATCAACGCCGGCGACGCCCTGGTCAAGATCCCGCGCGAGATCGCCAAGACCCGCGACATCACCGGCGGTCTGCCGCGCGTCGCCGAGCTTTTTGAGGCGCGGCGGCCCAAGGAGCCGGCTGTGGTCAGCGAGATCGACGGCATTGTCGAATTCGGCGAAATGAAGCGCGGCGTGCGCAAGATCCTGGTGCGCTCCGAGGACGGTCATGAGGAAAAGGTCTACATGATCGGCTACGGCAAGCACGTGCTCGTCCACGCCGGCGATTTTGTCCACGCGGGCGAAAAACTCTCCGAAGGCTCGGTGGTGCCGCACGACATCCTCGCCATCATGGGCTCGAACAAGGTGCAGGAGTACCTGGTCAACGAGATCCAGGAGGTCTACCGGCTGCAGGGCGTGCGCATCAACGACAAGCACATCGAAGTGATCGTGCGCCAGATGCTGCAAAAGGTCAAGATCGAGGATCCGGGCGACACCTTTTACCTCGAGGGCGACCAGGTCGACCGTCTCGGCTTCCTCGCCGAGAACGAGCGCGTCCGCAACATGATGGTCATCACCGAGAGCGGCGACTCGAAACTCCACCCCGACGAAATGATCGAGGCCGAGGAGTTCCGCAAGGTCGTGGCCAAACTGGAAGCGGCGGAGAAAACCCCGCCCCAGGCGCGTTCGGGCCAGCCGGCCACCTTCCAGCCGCTGCTGCTCGGCATCACCAAGGCCTCGCTGACGACCGAAAGCTGGATCTCTGCGGCCTCCTTCCAGGAGACCACGCGGGTACTGACCGACGGTTCGGTCGAGGGCAAGGTCGATGAGCTGCTCGGCCTCAAGGAGAACGTGGTCATGGGCCACCTCATCCCGGCCGGCACCGGCATCAACCGCTACAAGGAGCTCAAGGTCGACGGCCCCGAGATCGATCTCCCGGCGCCGCCGGAGCGGCCCGCGGCCCCGCCGGTAGTGCGCGGCGATGAGGACGAGGAGACTGTCGTCGGACTCGAAGAGCTAGGCAATGAATAAAATATGCGCAGAAATTGAATATATTTCTTGAAATTTGCATAAAATTACCTTATATTAAAAGGCTTTGACAAAATTTGGAGGTAGAGTGCCCACCATCAATCAACTGGTTCGCGCCGGACGCGAAACCCTCGGCAAGCGCGAGAAAGCCCCGGCGCTCAACAAATCACCGCAGCGGCGCGGCGTTTGCACCCGCGTCTATACCACTACGCCCAAAAAGCCCAATTCTGCCTTGCGCAAGGTGGCACGCGTGCGCCTCAGCAACCAGATTGAGGTGACTGCCTATATTCCGGGAGAGGGACACAACCTCCAGGAGCATTCGATCGTCATGATTCGCGGCGGCCGTGTCAAAGACCTGCCGGGCGTCCGTTATCATATCGTCCGTGGCGTGCTGGATACCAGCGGCGTCCAGGACCGTAAGCAGAGCCGTTCCAAATACGGCGCCAAACGCGGCAAGTAAGCGGTTCACCCGATTCCTGTCCAATAGAGAGTCTTTCATGTCGAGAAGAAAAACACCCCCCAAGCGTCTGGTTCTGCCGGATCCCAAGTTCAACAGCGTGCTGGTGACCAAGTTCATCAATGGCATGCTCCGCGGCGGCAAACGCAGTGTCGCGGAGACGATTTTTTATGATGCCATCGATATCATTGCCGCCAAGACCAATGCTGACGGCTTGCCGGTTTTCGAAAAAGCGATGCACAATGTCAAGCCGATGCTCGAGGTGCGCTCCCGCCGGGTTGGCGGCGCCACCTATCAGGTGCCGGTCGACATCCGCGGCGAGCGCCAGCAGGCGCTGGCCATCCGCTGGATCATCAATTACGCCAAGGGCCGCTCGGAAAAGACCATGCCCGAGAAGCTCGCCTTTGAATTGATGGCCGCCGCCAAGAACGAAGGCAATTCGATCAAGAAACGCGAAGATACGCACAAAATGGCCGAGGCCAACCGCGCCTTCGCCCATTTCCGCTGGTAAGCCGATCTGGTTTAAGCCAGTCTTGCATTCTAACTCCGGGCTGACAAGGCTCAAAGACAGCCGGTCCGGAAAGTGGGTGCCAGGACTTGGCGCCGCAAAACCGCTTCCTCTGAAAAACCACTTTTCAAAGAGAGGATGCGTGGCGCGCCACTTTCTGATGCCCACGCACCTGCGCTCCGAATTTAACCCGGGAGGCGCGCTCTTAAGGTAAGTGGCTTTTTTATGTCAACCCCGTCCCATCTGGATAAAACACGTAATATCGGCATCATGGCGCACATCGATGCCGGTAAGACGACCACCACCGAACGGATTCTCTATTATACCGGCAAGGTGCACCGGATGGGCGAGGTCGACGACGGCGCCGCTACCATGGACTGGATGCAGCAGGAACGCGAACGCGGCATCACCATTACCTCCGCCGCCATCACCTGCACCTGGAAAAACCATCGCATCAATATCATCGACACCCCCGGCCACGTCGATTTTACGGCCGAAGTCGAACGTTCTTTGAGAGTTCTCGATGGCGCTGTCGCCATCTTTGATGCCGCCGGCGGCGTAGAGCCGCAGTCGGAAACGGTCTGGCGCCAGGCGGACAAGTACCATATCCCGCGCATCGCCTATGTCAACAAGATGGACCGGATCGGTGCCGACTTTGGCATGGTCCTCGATTCGATGCGGGAACGGCTCAATGCGCGCCCCGTGCCGATCCAGCTGCCCATCGGCGCCGAGGATCGCTTCACCGGACTCATCGACCTGATCATCATGAAGGCGATCCATTACGACGAGGCCACCCTCGGCAGCACCTGGGAGGAGGGCGAAATCCCCGCCGAACTGGCGGATCGGGCCCGCGCCCTGCACCACGACCTGATCGAGAGTATCGCAGATTTCGACGACGTGGTCATGGAAAAGTACCTCTCCAACGAGCCCATCAGCGAGGAGGAGATCCAGCGCGCCCTGCGCAGCGGCACCCTCAAGGACGCGATCGTCCCGGTCCTCTGCGGCGCCTCGGTCAAGAACCGCGGCGTGCAGCACCTTCTCGATGCCGTGGTGCGCTACCTGCCCAGCCCGCTCGATGTGCCGGCGGTCGAAGGGGTCAACCCCTATACCGAAAAGCTGGAAAAGCGCACCGCCGATGTCGAGCAGCCCTTCGCGGCCCTGGCCTTCAAGATCATGACCGACCCCTTCGTGGGCAAGCTCACCTACTTCCGGGTCTATGCCGGCAGCATCGCGGTCGGCGAAACCGCGCTCAACACCGGCACCGAGAAGAAGGAGCGCTTCAGCCGCATCCTGCTGATGTCGGCCAACAAGCGCGAAGAGCTGCAGCGCGTCTCCGCCGGCGATATCGCCGCGGCCGTCGGCCTGCGCAGCACCCGCACCGGCGACACGCTCTGCGATCCCAAGCATCCGCTGATGCTCGAGAGCATGAATTTTCCGATCCCGGTCATCCGCATCGCCATCGAGCCCAAATCCAAGGCCGATCAGGACCGGATGAGCACCGCGCTCACCGCCCTGGCCGATGAGGATCCGACCTTTCAGTACAGCGTCGACGCCGAGACCGGGCAGATGATCATCGCCGGCATGGGCGAGCTGCACCTCGAGATCCTGGTCGACCGCCTCCTGCGCGAATTCAAGGTGCAGGCCAATGTCGGCAAGCCGCAGGTGGCTTACCGCGAGACGATCACCGAGCCGGTGACCAGCGAGATCCGCTTCGTCAAGCAGACCGGCGGCAAAGGGCAGTACGCGCATGTGGTGATCGAGTTCGCACCGGCCGAACAGGGCGAAATCTTTTCCTTCACCCACCACACCGGGCCGATGCAGGTGCCCACGCAGTTCATCCGGCCGGTGGAACAGGGGATCCGCGAGGCGATGGTCAGCGGCGTCATCGCCGGCTATCCGATCATTGACATCAAGGCGAATCTGGTGGACGGCTCGTTCCACGACGTTGATTCGAGCGAGCTGGCCTTCAAGATCGCCGGGGCCATGGCCCTGCAGGACGCCGCCCGGCGCGGCAAATCCATCCTGATGGAGCCGGTCATGGATCTGGAGGTCATCACCCCTGAGGAGTATTTCGGGGCGATCCTCAGCGATCTGGCGGTGCGGCGCGCGAAAATCGCCAACCACCACCGCCGCAAGGATGCCCAGGTCATCAACGCCCAGGCGCCGCTGGCCGAGATGTTCGGCTATGCCACCGCCCTGCGCAACATGTCGCAAGGACGGGCGATATTTACGATGCAGTTCTTTAATTATCAAAAAGTTACCGAAGAAGTAGGCAAAAAGCTCCTGCAAAAAATGGGGCTGGTGGTTTAAACCTTGCTCTCACGAAGCCACAAAGCCGCAAAGAGGGAGAGCAGGAAACAATACAATGACTATCATGAGACGGTGAGCACATTTTCCTTTGTGTCTCTGTGCCTTTGTGAGATAATGATTTTTTGAAGAGCGAATCCAAGGAGAAGCGGAAATGGCAAAGCAAAAGTTCGAGCGGACCAAGCCGCATGTGAACATCGGCACGAT
>DAOQAG010000077.1:3107-15274 GCA_035353815.1 bacterium | reverse complement strand
ACCGCAGGCCCCGGCGGCACCAGCCACCGCGCAGGGTGGAGATAAAAAAAGACTTCCAGGCGCCTCTTGATCCCACCGCAGGCCCCGGCAGCGCCGGCCGCTGCACATGTGCAACCCAGGCGCCCCCTGACCCCACCGCAGGCCCCGGCGGCACCAGCCACCGCGCAGGGTGGAGATAAAAAAAGACTTGCGAATGGTCATAATTTTCGTAAATTCAGAGTATAATCCATTCGTACGGGAAACGTGCAATACGATGAATCTTTCTCGCAACACCCTCTACTATTTTTTCAGCCTGTTTTGCGGCAGCAGCGGATAACCCCCCGGCGAACTCCACAACGACGACCGTATCCGCCCACCGCGCTCTGCATCTGGTGGGCTTTTTTATGGCAAGGAGGCGGCATGAACCTTTCATCCCTCCGCCAGGAGATCGACCGCATCGACGAGCAGATCGTCGATCTTCTCAGCGAGCGCGCGACCCTGGCCCAGGAGATCGGCACCCTCAAAGGGAGCGCCGGACTCTCGATCCGCAACAAACAGCGCGAAGAAGCGGTACTCTATCATATTGAAAGCTACAATCAGGGCCCGCTCCCTAATGAAGCCATCGTGGGGATCTTTGAGCAGATTATTCAGGCTTGCCGCGATCTGCAGGCCCTGGCCTAACCCTTTTCTTCAACTGCGAGGCAGCACTTGGTCATTGTCATGAAAGACAGCGCCACTGAGGGGATGGTGCATGCCGTATGGGAAAAACTTGAAAAGCAGGGCTTTCAGGTTCACCAGGTGGTCGGGGTCAACCAGACCATCCTTGGTGGCATCGGGGATATTCGCGGCGTCGATATCCGCGAATATGAGGTCATGGAGGGCGTCCATGAGGTATTGCGCATCACGGAGCCCTATAAACTGGCCAGCCGGACCTTTCACCCGGACAATACCGTCGTGGAGGTGCGAGAGGCCTCCTTTGGCGGCGAGGTCGTCACCGTCTGCGCCGGCCCCTGCTCGGTCGAGAGCGAAGAGCAGCTCTATACCATCGCGCGCGAAGTGAAAAAGTACGGCGCCAAGGTTCTGCGCGCCGGAGCCTTCAAGCCGCGCACTTCACCCTATGCCTTCCAGGGACTGGGCGAGACCGGCCTGCAGCTGATGCAGCAGGTCGGGCAGGAACTCGAGATCGCCACGGTCTCGGAAATTATGGAGATCGCGCAGCTGGAGATAATCCTCAAGTATATCGATATCGTCCAGGTCGGCGCGCGCAACATGCAGAATTTCGCCCTGCTGCGCGAACTGGGCCACATCCGCAAGCCGGTGCTGCTCAAGCGCGGCCTCTCCGCCACCATCGAGGAACTGCTCATGGCCGCCGAGTATATCATGTCCGGCGGCAATTACAATGTGATCCTCTGCGAACGCGGCATCCGCACCTTCGAGACCTACACGCGCAATACCATGGACATTTCGGCCATACCGGTCACCCAGAAGCACAGTCACCTGCCGATCATCGCCGACCCGAGCCACGGCACCGGACGCCGCGACAAGGTGGCGCCGATGGCCCGCGCTGCCGTCGCTGCCGGCGCCAACGGCCTGATCATCGAGGTCCACCACGATCCCGATCACGCCCTCTCCGACGGGGCGCAATCCATCTACCCGACCCAGTTTCAGCGCCTGATGGAGGAGCTGCGCATGATCGCCTGGGCCATCGGCAAACGCATTTAGCAGAAGAGAATCCGGACCATGGACGAGAATCCCAGTTTCAAACGGGTGGTTATTATCGGCGTCGGACTGATCGGCGGCTCACTCGCCCTGGCGCTCAAGCGCAAGGGTTTCAAGGGCCTCCTCATCGGCGTGGACCGGCCCGAGGTCCTCGAGGTGGCACGGCAGCGTCAGGCGATCGATGAAAGCTATTCCCCCGAGGAGATCGCGGCAGCGCTGGACGGCGCGGATCTCGTCTTTCTCTGCACCCCCATCTCCGGGATTCTCGGCCACCTCCGCACCATCGGGCCCTACATCCAGCCGGGAACCCTGATCACCGACGTCGGCAGCACCAAGCGCAAGATCGTCGAGACGGCCGCCATCCACCTTCCCTCGCAATGCGATTTCATCGGCGGCCATCCCATGGCCGGCTCCGAATTCAAGGGCATCGAGGCGGCCGACGCTTTTCTCTTTGAAAATACCACCTGGGTCCTGACCCCGGCCAAACCGATGCAGGAGGAACGCCGCAAGGCCATCGGCGACCTGGTGGAGATGACCGGCGCCCTGGTGCTGCTGATCTCGCCTCATCTCCATGACGAGATTGCCGCGGCGGTCAGCCACCTGCCGCAGATGGCCGCCATCGCCCTGATGAGCCTGGCGGCCCGGCGGCAGAGCGAGAGCAGCCACTTTCTCAAGATGGCGGCCGGCGGCTTCCGCGACATGACCCGGATCGCCTCCAGCCCCTTCGGCATCTGGGAGGATATTCTTGCGACCAATGACGATATGATCGTCACTTACATCGATGCCTTCATCGAAGAGCTCAAGCACGTCCGGGCGGCGCTCGAGCATAACGAGATGCGCACCATCTTTGACCAGTCGGCACGCAACCGCCTGTCTATTCCGCGCGATACGCGCGGTTTCTTCCGGCCCCATTTTGACATCCTGGTGGCCGTGCAAGACCGGCCCGGCATGCTGGCGATCATCGCCAACGCCCTGGTCGAGAAGCAGATCAACATCAAGGATATCGAGATCCTGAAGATACGGGAGAATGAGGGCGGAACCATGCGCCTGGCCTTTGCCTCGGAATCCGACCGGCAGATGGCCCTGGAGTTGCTCAGGTCCCGCGATCTCGAATGCAGAAAGAGGGACTAGTATGGCTGATATCCTGATCCAACCGGCTCGTGCCATTCAGGGGAATTTCAGCGTACCGGGCGACAAGTCGATCTCCCATCGCGCCCTGATTCTCGCCGCCATGGCCGAGGGCAAGAGCACCATCCGCGGCCTCTCCGATGCCCGCGACGTCGCGAGCACCCGCGCTTGCCTCGAAGCCCTGGGCATCAAGATCTCCACCACCCGGGCCGGCATCACCGTGACCGGCAAGGGCAAGCACGGCTTCCGCGCGGCAAAGCAGGCGCTCGATGCCGGCAATTCCGGAAGCACGATCCGCATGCTCGCCGGCGTCGTCGCCGCCCAGCCCTTCACCACCACACTCACCGGTGACGATTCCCTGCGCCGACGCCCGATGCGCCGCATCATCGAGCCCCTCGAGCAGATGGGCGCGCATATCGAGAGCGATGGCTTCAAGGCGCCGCTGGTGATCCAGGGCGGGCCGCTCCATTCCATCGACTATGCCTCGACCGTCGCCAGCGCCCAGGTCAAGTCCTGCATCCTTTTGGCGGGGCTCTATGCCAACGGCACCACGCGCGTTACCGAGCCGAGCCCCTCGCGCGACCATACCGAACGCATGCTCGGAGCCTTTGGCGTGACCGCCCGCTTCAGCCAGGCGGGCGCCGGCGTCCAGGGCCCGGCGACTCTGCACGCCTGCGATCTGGAGGTCCCGGGCGATCTTTCCTCTGCGGCCTTTTTCCTGGTGGCGGCCTCGCTCCTCGCCGAATCGGAGGTGACGATCCAGCAGGTGAGCGTCAATCCGACACGCATGGGCATCTGCGATGCGCTTTTGGCCATGGGTTCGATGATCCAGATGACGCCCGCCGCCCTGGTGCAGGGCGAGCCGCGCGCCGACCTGACCGCCCGCAGTAGCCGGCTCCATGCGGCCAGCCTCGGCGGCTCGATGATCCCGCGCATCCTCGACGAGATCCCCATTCTCGCGGTCGCTGCCACCCAGGCGCACGGCGTGACCGTGGTGCGTGATGCGGGCGAACTGCGCCTCAAGGAATCGGACCGCCTGGCTGCCGTCGCCAAAAACCTGCAGGCCATGGGTGCAAATATCCGCGAGACCCGCGATGGCCTGATCATCACCGGGCCGACCCCACTGCACGGTGCCGAGATCGAGAGTTTTGGCGACCACCGCATCGCCATGGCCTTCGCTATCGCCGGGCTGATCGCCAGCGGTGAGACGCTGATCAAGGAGAGCGAATGCGTCGAAATCTCGTTTCCCGGCTTTTTCGAGCTGCTCGGCCGGCTGCGCCAGGAGTGAGACTGGAGCCCGCCGTGATCCGTGCGCCACTGGCCCCTACGCTGAGAACTGCCTTGTGCATGTTGTCCGTGACTTGCTGCATCGGCCTTTGCAGAGAGGAGTCCTGAACCCGCCGTGAGCCCCGCATCGCTTGCATCACCGCCAGGAGGCGGCCCGGGACGCATCTCCAGCCGCACGCGCCTTTTTGCGGTCATCGGCGACCCGGTCGCGCACAGCCTCTCGCCGCTCCTGCAGAACCATTTTTTTCGCCTTTTTGGCCTGGATGGGGTTTATACGGCGCTGCACGTCCCGCCCGCAGCGCTGGCCGAGGCCCTCGCCGGCGCCCGGGCGCTGGGCTTTGCGGGCCTGAATGTGACCATCCCCCACAAGGCGGCGGTCGTACCGCACTGCAGCCGGGTTGCCCCGGAGGTCGAGCGGCTCGGCGTGGCCAATACCCTGATCTTTCGCGAGGGCCGCATTGACGCCGCCACCACCGACGCTGCCGGATTCACCGCCTCCCTGGGCGAACAAGCCGGGCGCTTCCGCGGCAGCAGCGTGGTGCTTTTCGGAGCTGGCGGTTCGGCGCGCGCCGTGGCATTTGCACTGGCCGGTCTGGGCATCGCCCATCTGACCATCGTCAATCGCTCGCTGCCCCGCGCCGAAGAACTGCAGCGATTTTGCAGAGTGCATCTCGGCATTCCCGGGCTGCGCAGCCTCGCCGCGGCCGACCCGCGCCTGAGCGAGCCGGTGCAGGAGGCGCAGATCCTCATCAATGCCACCCCCGCCGGCATGCAGCCGCGCTGCGATGAGACGCCCCTGGCCGAGCCGGCATGGATCGGCCCGCAGCACTTCGTTTACGATCTGATCTACACCCCGCGCCGGACCCGCTTGCTGCAGGAAGCCGCGGCGCGGGGTTCAGCCGTGCAGGGGGGACTGGATATGCTGATCTTTCAGGGCCTGGCGGCGCTGAATCTGTGGTTTGGCGCGGAGTATCGTCTGGTGCCGGCCGAATTATCTAAAGTGAGAACCCTTTTACTGAACGAACTGGAATGATGGAGAGAATCCGTTTTCTGACTGCGGGGGAATCGCACGGGCAGGCGCTGGTGACCATCCTCGAAGGGATGCCCGCAGGATTGCCGCTGGAGGCGGCGGCGATCGCGCGTGATCTGACGCGCCGTCAGCGTGGGTACGGCCGCGGCGGACGCATGCAAATCGAAAAGGACCAGGTGCAGATTCTCTCCGGGGTCCGCTACGGCAAGACCCTGGGCAGCCCGATCGCCCTGGAGCTGCAGAACCGCGACTGGCCGAACTGGACGCAGAAAATGGCCGTCGAGACCGCGGCCGAACCGGCGGCGGCCCTGCACATGCCGCGGCCCGGGCATGCCGATTTCGCCGGCATGATCAAGTACCGTCAGGACGATTTGCGCAACATCCTCGAGCGCTCCTCGGCGCGGGAGACCGCCGCGCGCGTCGCCGCCGGCGCCGTGGCCCGCGGCCTGCTCGGCCATTTCGGGATCGAGATCGCCAGTCATGTGACCGCCATCCGCGGCATCGCCTCCGGGTTCAGCGCCGCCGCATTTTTCGCCGGCAAGGATCCGCGGGAAGCGGCGGTCCGCGCCGCCTGGCATGACGCCCTCGCTGCCGTCGAGGCCTCGCCCCTGGCCTGTCCCGATGCCAGGGCGGAGGGGGAGATGATCGCTGCCATCGATGCAGCCCGGGCCGAGGGTGACAGCCTCGGCGGGGTGGCCGAAATCGTCGTCCTGGGCCTCATGCCCGGTCTCGGCAGCCACGTCCACTGGGACCGCCGCCTCGATGCCCTGCTGGCGGGGGCGCTGATGAGTATTCCCGCGATCAAGGCGGTGGAGGCCGGCTTGGGCTGCGCAGCGGCCCGCGAGCCGGGTTCAAAGATCCATGACGAGCTCTTTTATGATCCGGAGCGCGGCTACAGCCGCGGCAGCAACAACGCCGGCGGGCTGGAAGGGGGGATGAGCAACGGCGAGCCCCTCATCCTGCGCGTGCACATGAAGCCCCTGCCCACGCTGGCGCGGCCGTTGCGTTCGGTCGATGTCGCAACCCTGCAGCCCTGTTCCGCGCATCACGAGCGCGCGGATGTCTGCGCGGTGCCCGCGGCGGCGGTAGTGGCGGAGGCGATGACGGCGCTGGTGCTCGCCGATGCCCTTTGTCTCAAGCTGGGGGGAGATTCTCTCTCCGAAATGGAGATTAACTACAGGAACCTGGCGCATGTACCCCTGGGATGGTAAAAACGTTTATTTTATGGGTTTTATGGGTACCGGCAAGAGCAAGGTCGGCCGTGCCTTTGCCCGGCTGATCGGCCGTCCCTTCGCCGATACCGATGACCTGATCGTTGCGCGTGCCAGCATGGACATCCGTGCCATTTTTGCCGCGAAAGGGGAGGAGAGCTTTCGTGCACTCGAGGACGAAATCGTGCAGGAGATTTGCGGCCGCCAGCAGTGGGTGGTTTCCCTCGGCGGCGGAGCGGTCATGCGGCCCAACAACTGGTCCCTGATCTGCGCAACCGGAATAACCATCTGCCTCGAGGCCTCACTCGAGGTGCTGACCAACCGCCTCAGCCGCAAACGCGAACGGCCCCTCGTGCAGGGCCTTGGAGCGGAGGCCCTGCGCCGCCGCATCGAGGATCTCTATGCCGAGCGCGCTCCGATCTACCAGCAGGCCCACTATCACTTCGAGAGCCGCGAAGAGGTGACGGCCTCCCAGCTCGCTGAAACCATCTTTCTCTACCTGCGGGATGAACCATGAGGAGCATCACGGTCGATCTGGACCATTTCTCAAGCGCCATTCATATCGGCGCCGGCCTCCTCGACCAGCTTCCCGAATTGCTGGCCCGCCAGGGGCTCGATGGTGAGCTGGTGGCGATCAGCGATGCGCAAGTGGCGGCGCATTACGGTGCCCGCCTGACCGCGCTCCTTGCCGCAGCCGGCCGTGAGGTGCAGTTGCTCCAGGTTCCGGCGGGGGAAACCTCCAAGTCACTGGAACAGTGCGGGCAGCTCTACCGCGAACTGATCGCGCGGCACTGCACCCGCTCCACGGTCATCCTCGCTTTCGGCGGCGGCGTTGTCGGCGACCTCGCGGGATTTGTCGCTGCCACCTTTTTGCGCGGGGTCCGCCTGGTGCAGATCCCTACCACCTTGCTCGCCCAGGTCGACAGCAGTGTTGGCGGCAAGACCGGCATCAACCATCCCCTCGGCAAGAACCTGATCGGCGCCTTTCACCAGCCGGAGCTGGTCTGCATCGATCCCTTGCTCCTCGCCACCCTGGAGCGGCGGGAACGCCTGGCCGGAATGGGCGAGATCGTCAAGTATGCCCTGATCCGTGACCGCCGCCTTTTCGCCCTCCTCGCCCTCAATCTGGATGCGCTGCTCGATCTGACCTATCCGGATCTGCTCGAAACGGTCATCGCCACTTGCTGCGGGATCAAGGCCGGCATTGTTGCGGAGGACGAACGCGAGCAGGGCAACCGCGCCCTGCTTAATTTCGGCCATACCATCGGCCATGCCCTGGAAGCAATCGGGGAGTATCGCAGTTTACGCCATGGCGAGGCTGTGACCCGTGGCATGGCCGCCGCCGTCTGGCTCTCCCGCGAGACCGGGCGCCTGGCACCGCAGGAGGCGCAAGCCGCCTGGCAGCTGCTGGCGCGCCTTTCGCCACCACCACCGGCGCGAAACCTCTCCGTTCGCAGGGTACTCTCCTACATGGCCAACGACAAAAAGTGGGATGCGGGCAGCCAGATCTGGATCCTGCTTGAAGATGTCGGACACGCGTGTATCGTCCGCGATGTGCCCGCCGGCATGATCCTCGAGGCCATCGGCTTCGCCTGCCGTGAGGAATGGAACTAGAAAACGGGATTCGTCATGCTCACCATTCTCGTCCTGCATGGGCCAAATCTCAATCTGCTTGGCGAGCGCGAGCCGAAACAGTATGGCCGCCGCACCCTGGCCGACCTCAATAAGGAACTGACACACACCGCGGCGGAATTGCATGTCCGCCTGCGGACGATGCAGTCCAACCATGAGGGCCGGCTCATCGACTTTATCCATGCACAGCGTCACAAGGCCGGCGGGATTCTCATCAACCCCGGCGCCCTCACCCACTACAGCTATGCCCTGCGCGATGCCATCGCCGGGGTTCACCTGCCCGCTGTCGAGGTCCATCTCTCGGACATCCATCACCGCGAGCCCTTCCGGCGCATCAGCGTCATCTGCGAGGTCTGCCTGGCGCAGATCTCGGGAAAAGGATTTGATTCCTATCGCGAGGGTTTGCACTTATTGGTTGATTATATCCGGAAAAATAGCTAAACTTGGGTGCAGCAAGCGCCCTTGTATCGCCGCACTTCCTTGCGGGGTTTCTGGCGCTCGCAGCACACCCTCCGGGCTTTGTATCAAAACGAATCATCCCGGCCGGTTTGCCTCACATTGATACCGCCGCCGGCGCATCTCCCCGGCGCTGGAATGAAATCGCCGGTAAAACTGTTTTAACTTCAAATAAATCAGTATTAGAATTAGAAGAGTATCCCGCAGCAGCCGTCGTCCATGGCATGATTCATGCAAGCAGGTTTTTTGCATAAAATGGAGGGCAACTTGATGAGCCTTCGGCTACAGAATCAGCATCTCCGCCTTTTGGTACTTCTTTTGGCCATGGGGATTCCGGCGCTCCTCATGGGCGCCGATCTGCATCGGCCGTATGACCCCGTCGTGGTCCGGGGAGACCGGATGAGCGCCTTCCTCGGCGCCGATACCGGGGATGTTTTTGTCTACGCCTTCAAGGAGGGGGCCTGGAAGCCGATCCCCTTCCAGATCGATCAGGTGGACAAGGACAGCATCGGGCTCGACAGTTATTTTGCGCTGCATAACGCTGTAATTGATACCAGCGACGAACTCTGTTTCATGGCGGCCGACATGGGCGACAGCGTCGCCGATAACCGCTGGATCGCGGATATCAACTCTACGCTCTTTCAGCGCTACCAGATCGCGGCCTGGGACACCAGTGTCGTGCCCGCCCGCAAGGCCTATGCCTATGTCTATCGCTCCGCCGTACTGACGCCCGCTTTTACCCCCTATATGGCGTATAAAAAGGGCGCCGTCGGCAGATCGGATACGGTCCGGGCGGATTCCTACATTTATGGCCAGAACGGCGATGCCATTCCCGATTATCTCAGCCTCAGGTCCGGGGAGAGCAACGGCCCCGATATCCTGGACCGCTGGAAGATCCGCTTCAAGGGGAGCATTGGACCCGGCTTCGGGCTGCCCTCCTATATCGAAAGCGAGCAAAGCGCCTTACGCGATACCAGCCTGCTGGTGCGCAAGGGCCCGGTGCGCGTTCTGCACCGCCGCGTCTATGAGCTGATCTGGCAGGGGATCGATATCGGCATCACCCTCGAACTCGAGTCAATGTTCTATCCCTGGTCCTACAAGATCGACATGGTCAAGGAGAGCCTTCCCGGCTACCTCGGCATGACCGAAATGCGCCAGACGGTGGACTATCTGCCCTCTGTGTCCGGTTCCCTTTTTCACTGGTCCAAAGGGGCCGATATCCTCGTCGACGGCGTTCCGGATGCCTTCGCGGACAAAACCTTTGAAGTGCCCGGCGTAAACTGGTACATGGTTCAGGGGGACTTTGGTTCGGCGGCCACGGTATTTGATCTGGATTCCGTCCCGGGCACGCAGCTTTCGCTCTATTATGTGGATGATTCCAACAAGAGTCATGGCGTAACCCGCGACGGCATCGGCGATACCGGCGATACCCTCGCCTACGCCGACAGCGGCGTGCAGCTTTCCGCCTTGACGCAATCGATCGATATTTCTGATCAGAACCTCTCAGCCACCTTTTATTATCTGCCGGCCTACCATACTGCGGCCTGGGGGGATTCGCTTGCGGTGTACACCCGTTCGCCGCTGAAAGTGGTGGTCATGCCGCGCACCAATACCGTCATTCCGGTCGAGATGACGGCGCTCAAGGCCAGCCTCGTCAAAGGCGCTGTCCGGCTGGAGTGGACGACCGTCACCGAGTCGAACAACTATGGATTTGACGTCGAGCGCAGGAATGCCGCCGATGCCCAGTGGAAAAAGATCGGCTTCCTCAAGGGCCAGGGAACCAGCCAGACCGCCCATGGCTACGAGTTCACCGACGCCCGGCCCGGTACCGGAACCAATTATTACCGTATCAAACAGATCGACCTCGATGGGCGCGCCACCCTCTCCTCGGAGGTGACGGTGGAGATTCAGCTCCCGGAGAATCTCGAGCTGGGCCAGAATTATCCCAATCCCTTCAATCCCGGGACGGATATCGCCTTCAAGATCCCCTCCGGCGCTCAGCAGCGCGTCAGCCTGACGATCTACAATCTGCTCGGACAGCGGATCGCCACCCTGGTGGACCAGCAGCTCGAGCCCGGCACCCATTATCTCCATTGGGACGGCCGGGATGATCGCGGCCAGAACGTCGTCTCCGGCGCCTATCTCTACCGCCTGCAAATGGGCCAGGAAATTCTGACCCGCAAAATGATCAAGATGCAATAAGCATCGTCCAGGACCATAAAAAACGCCGTCTCCTTTGCAGGAAGACGGCGTTTTTTTTTAGGGTCTGCCGGAGTGGATAACGCCAGAGGGTGGAGGCCTTCGCCCGGCGCCTCCGCCGGATTCACTCCTGCAGCGGCTGCCCGGCCTCACGGCTGCGGGACGGCGCAGATGCCCGCTTCGGCGCCTCCGCCGGATTCACCTTGGCGGCGTACGCCCGGCCTCACGGCTGCGGGACGGCGGCAGCGTCCTCGGCTTTCTGGCGCTTGATCAGGCGCTTGAATTCGGCGCTGTAAATATCCAGCAGGGTAATGAGCAGGGAGGCGACCACCGGCCCGATGATGAAACCGAGGGCGCCGAAGAAACCGATGCCGCCGAGCGTGGAGAAGAAGACCATCAGGTCATGCATGCCGACATCGCGGCCGACCAGGCGCGGGCGCAGCAGGTTATCGACGTTGGAGATCACCACGACGCTGATGACAATGATGGCAATGCCGCTGCCGGTGTTCCCCATGGCGATATCATAGATCGCCGCGGGGATGAGGATGAGGTAGGCGCCGACCATCGGCAGGAGGGAGAGGATCACCATCACCATCCCCCACATTACAGCAGCATTGAAGCCAAAGATCCACAGGGTTATTCCGCCGAGGATGCCCTGAATGGCTCCGAGAATGACGCTGCCCTTGATCGTCGCGCGCGAGGTCGCATCGAAACGCGTAATGATCTGACGCTTGTACTCCTCCTCCAGGGGCAGGAAGGCCATGATCTGCTGGACGATCCCCTCGCCGTCCCGGAAGAAATAAAACATGGTGAAAAAGATCATAAGAAGATTGGTGAGAAAGGCGAAGGTGCTGCGCGAGGTTGCATTGATCGCCTTGCCCGCATAGGCGGAGATGGTTGTGATCCCCTCCTTGATGGTCGCCTGCCAGTCGATTTGATCGAGCTTGAGCTTGACCGCCAGTGGATGGCGGGTCAGCGCCTCGGGCGTGAACGTGCCGCTGGTAAAGAACTCCTCGATGGCCGGCCCGATCGAGTCATAGAGCGAGCTCGCCTGGTTGATGATGACGTTAAAGAGCACATAGAGGGGGATGAGCAGGACCAGGAGGAGGATGAGGCACGCCAGGATCGCCGCGATCCCCTTGCGGCCCCGTGTCCAGCGCACCAGCCGCAGGTACATGGAGTGGAAGAGAGTGGCGAAGACGGCCGCGACGATGATCGGCACCATAAAGCTTTTGATCATCAGGAAAAAGAGCACCAGCACGGCCAGGAGGGAAAAGAGCAGAAAGTACTGGTTGAAATCCATGCGTCCGGCGTGGGCGAAACCGGGCCGGTTCTGGTGACGACCGGCCTCCTGCGGTTTCTCTAGGTCATGTTCCATATCGTTTCTCCCGGGTATGTGGGTTCCCCTGCATTGTCGTGGCATTATATAGGAAAAATTTGGCTGCGAAACAAGGGATTTTTCGGCGCGCGCTGCCCCGCTCTCGCCCCCATCCCGGCCGCCTCGGCGCACCTGGATAACGCCCGCC
>DAOQAG010000077.1:0-3007 GCA_035353815.1 bacterium | reverse complement strand
GCCGCCTCGGCGCACCTGGATAACGCCCGCCTGCGGCCATTTTCCCGCTCTCGTCCCCACCCCAGCCGCCTCGGCACACCTGGATAACGCCCGCCTGCGGCCATTTTAGCCCATTATTTTCTTTGCTTCTATCCCGCAGATTAGTAAATTGTCCGCGCGTATGGATTCTGGATTGTCTCTCTTCACGCTGACCGGAGGTTCGATGAAGATCCACGAATATCAGGCCAAGGAACTGCTTGCACGGCACGGCGTGCCGGTGCAAAAGGGCGCTGTTGCGTACAAGCCGCGCGAGGTGCGCCGGCTGGTCGAAAAGATGGAGCTGCCCCGGGTCGTACTCAAGGCCCAGGTGCATGCCGGTGGCCGGGGCAAGGCCGGCGGCATCAAGGTGGCTGATTCGGCTGTCGAGGCCGAAGAGCTGGCCGGCAAGATGTTCGGCATGAAACTGGTGACGCCGCAAACCAGCGCCGAGGGCAAGATCGTCCGCCGCATCCTCGTCACCGAAGCCGCAGACATCGCCCGCGAACTCTACGCCGGTATCGTCCTCGACCGTTCGCGGCGCGAGCTGGTCTTCATGGTCAGTCAGGCCGGCGGCGTCGAGATCGAAAAGGTGGCTGAGGAGCATCCGGAGCAGATCATCAAGGAGTACATCGATCGCGCCGCCGGCTTGCAGGCCTTCCAGGCCCGCCGTCTCGCCTTTGCCCTCGATCTGACCGGCCCGCTGTTCCGTCCCGCGGTCCAGCTTTTCCTCGACCTCTACAAGGCCTATATCGCCTGCGATGCCACCCTGCTCGAAATCAATCCCCTGGTGGTCACGCCGGACCAAAAGCTTTTAGCCCTGGACGTCAAGTTCAACATCGACGACAACGCCCTTTTCCGCCATCCCGAGATCCAGGGGATGCGCGATACCGACGAAGAAGAGCCCCTCGAGGTCGAGGCCTCCAAATCGAACCTCAATTACATCAAGCTCGATGGCAACGTCGGATGCATGGTCAACGGCGCGGGACTGGCGATGGCGACCATGGATATCATCAAGCTGGCGGGGGCCGAGCCGGCCAATTTTCTCGACGTCGGCGGCGGGGCTTCCGCCGAGACCGTCGAGAACGGCTTCCGCATCATCCTCTCGGACAAGCATGTCCAGGCCGTGCTGATCAATATTTTCGGCGGGATTGTCCGCTGCGACCGCGTCGCCCGCGGCGTCATCGAAGCGGTGAAAAAGGGCGGCATCCGCATCCCGGTGGTCGTCCGCCTCGCCGGCACCAATGCGGAAGAGGCCGCGGTGCTGCTCGAGGAGTCGGGCATGAATTTTGGCGTGGCCAAGGACCTGGCGGAGGCCGCCCGGCTTGTCGTCGCCGCTCTCCATAGCGCCTAACCGGAAAAGGGAGTCCCCATGAGTATACTCGTAGACAGGAAAACGCGTGTGGTCGTACAGGGCATTACCGGCGGTGAAGGCTCGTTTCATGCGCGGCAAATGATCGAATACGGCACGCAGGTGGTCGCCGGCGTGACCCCGGGCAAGGGCGGCCAGCTCTTCGACGAAAAGGTGCCCATTTACGACACCGTGGCTGCGGCGGTGGCGGAGCAAAAGGCCGATGCCGCGATCGTTTTCGTTCCGGCCCCCTTTGCGGCCGACGCCGTGATGGAGGCTGCCGATGCCGGGGTCGCCCTGGTGGTCTGCATTACCGAGGGCATCCCGGTGACCGACATGCTGCGGGTGACGCAATATCTCGGCCCGAGGCGGACCCGCATGATCGGCCCCAATTGCCCGGGCATCATCACCCCGGGCGGCTGCAAACTCGGCATCATGCCCGGATTCATCCACAAGCCCGGCAAGGTGGGCGTGATCTCGCGCAGCGGTACCCTCACCTATGAAGCGGTCGGCCAGCTCACTGGCCTCGGATTGGGCCAGTCCACCTGCATCGGCATCGGCGGCGATCCGATCATCGGCACGACCTTTGTCGACGCTCTGGAGTTGTTCGAAGACGATAAAAAAACCGAAGCGGTGGTGATGATCGGAGAGATCGGGGGTACCGCTGAGGAGGAGGCCGCCCGCTTCATCGAGGAAAAAATGACCAAGCCGGTGGTCAGCTTCATCTCCGGACAAACTGCGCCCCCGGGTCGGCGCATGGGCCACGCCGGAGCGATCATTGCCGGTGGCAAGGGCACAGCCGCGGAAAAAATGGCCGCCCTCGAAGCGGCCGGCGTCGCCGTCTGCACCAGCCCAGCCGATATCGGCCGCATGGTCAAAAAAATCCTCGACGCGCGCAAGCGCATGGAGGAGTGAGGCAAAAAAAAACGGGAACCCGGCAAGGGGTTCGGCCGTTTTATTAATGACAGTTCAACCTTTCCATCTTCACCCTCCTTGCATCAAGGGCCTGTATCCCATTAGGGATCGGGCCCTTGGTGTTTACAGGAGATAATAGATGGCGAAAAAATGGAGGACGCTTCCGGCAATCACAAAGAGATGCCAGATGGAATGGGCATACGGCTGCTTTTTCCAGATATAGAAGAGGATGCCGATGGTGTAAGCGATGCCGCCCCACAACAAAAAGCGCAGGCTGAGCGGGGGAACCCGGGTGATGATCTCCTGGTACGCGATCAGGAAGGACCATCCCATCACGGCGTACATCACCGTGGAGAGCACACGAAACCGGGTCAGATAGATCGAGCGGATGACCACACCGAGCAGCGCCATGCCCCAGATGATCCCGAAAAAAGTCCATCCCCAGGGTCCGCGCAGGACGGTGAGCATGATCGGAGTATAGGTGCCGGCAATCAGCAGAAAAATCGCGCCATGATCCATCCGGGCAAAGACGCGCTTGGTGGTGCGATGCGTGATGGAGTGATAGAGGGTGGAGAAGAGATAGAGCAGGATCAGCGTGGTGCCGAACACCGCAAAGCTGACCACGTGCCAGGTGGTACCCTTCTGCGCCGCCCGGACCACCAGCAGGACCAGGGCGGCTATGGCGAGAAGCGCCCCCAGTCCATGGGTGATACTGTTGGCAATCTC
>DAOQAG010000076.1:12857-16003 GCA_035353815.1 bacterium | reverse complement strand
CGCTGCTGCGTGCTATTTGGCTAAGCGACAGGCCCCGGCGGCATCACCTCCTGCTTTCGGGCGCGGGCCTGGCGCCGCTGTGAAATGATCAGCGCATAAAAACCGCTGTCCTGCTTGGAGCGCGCGATATCGATGGTACGCGGCCGGCGGTCATAATCCTTGCCGCGGACATTATCCAGACGGATGGTATGGATCAGTGATTTGGGCTCTTTTTCGATGTACATGCGGATATCCGCGGCTGAGAGCAGGGCGTGTGTCGCCTCCTCACTGGTCTGCACATCGATAAAGATCGAATAGAGCCCCTTGTTCTTGACAATATCCACCACCACCGGCCAGAACAGCGGCTCGGATTCCAGCGAGGGGAATCGGGTGCGCATCTGCACCGTATCGGTGAAGAGAATGCTCCTGATGTCCCGGTTTCGCTCCAGAAAATTGTCGAGCAACTGCAGGAACTCCTCCGGCATGATCTGCCCCATGCGGAAATTGAGCAGGCTGATGTATTTGCCATACTGCTGCTCCCACACCTTGGCGCCCGGCTGCTTGGGCTGACTGGTGGTCGCCAGTTCGTTACGCCACTCGGTAAAATTGTGGAGCAAGGCAAGCTTGCGCAGGTTGATCTCCCGCTCCTCCGCAAAGGAGACGATCAGTTTGCGGTCACCCTCCACCGGATGCTCGGTCCGCAGCAGCAGATTCATGGCGACGGCAAATTTGTGCCCGCCATACGGACCGGTGATCACGATGGAGGTGTCGGAATCGATCCACTGGCCGGGCGTTCCCTTCATTCCAGCCGGCACCCCTTCCGGCAAGGGCGGACTGATTTCGCCCCCCTGATCCGTTGCGCCCTCTTCCCTTCTCTTTTCTGCATCCTTTGGTCCGATCCCCAGCGGCAGCAGTCGATCCCGGATATCCAGCTCGAGCAGGTGCTTCTCATTGCGAGTGCTTCTGCTGTGCACCAGATGGTTATGAATCGAGGGATAGATCACGATCCCGAGCCTGGGATCAAACGACTTGGTCGCGCTCTGTTCCGCCGATTTGAGCTTGAGGAGATGTTGGCCGAGAATCCTGCGGTTGTAGCGCGTCTTGGTCACCTCGATGGTCTGGTAATAATAATCATTGCGGTGCGCTTCATCGAGCTTGATGACGATATCCGCCAGATAACGCGCGACGTTGAACGGGATCTCTTCCTCCTTGATCGCCCAATGCTGCAATCGTTCGAGCGTGACCAGCAAGGGAATGTTGGCGGAGCGGAAGAGTGTGAACAGCCGGTGGATCTGGTTGCGGGTCAGAGGCGTCGGGGCGAAGGCGGAGAGGCTGTCGATAAAAAAGAAGGGCACGATCCCCTTGTTCGTCAGCCAGCTGATCGATTTTTCCAGTTCGGAATAACGGCGCTGAAAGAGCGATTCCGGCGGCAGGTTGCGATAACCTTCCGCTCTTGGAGTCAGTTTGGGCAGGAGCAGCTTGTTGGCGATGGATTTCAAAGCGAAATAGGCGTGCGCGGAGTCTTCCAGGTCGAGCACATTTTGCGCAATGGTTTTAGCTTTGTTTTCATTGAAGTAATGATGACTCTTGAGATGCTCGATGATCCACTCGGGCTCCTGCTCGAGGGAATAAAAGAGGCAGCACCAGGGGGTGCCGTTGAAGGTATCCTGCATGATATTGCAGGCGATCTGCATGCTCAGGGTGCTTTTGCCGAGGCCCGAGCCCCCTTCGACCGCAATGATGGGGAAAAGCGGCCGTCCGGAGTTGGTCGTCGGGGCGAAAAAACCATGCCGGCTGTAATCCGGGGAGAGGAATTCATCCAGGTAGGCGATCCCGGTCGGGATGACCTCCTGCACCGGATCGCCGGCAGCGCGAGGTTTGGTTCGTCTAAATGGAATGGCGCTGGTGTTCTCCCGGTCGAATCGCCAGGCCTCGCTGGTAATGATGCATTTCCGCGGGAAGGGATCGCTCCGACCACTGTAACCTCGGCCGCCCTGTCGGATGGCATTGATGCGGCGCACGCCCATCCGCGCGAGGGCGACATCGACGATGCCAGCCTCCTCGGCCAGAGCCTCCCAGGAGAACCAGACCTTGTCGATCACCCCGTTGTCGAGCCGGACCATCGAGGCATACAATTTTTCCAGCAGCAGCGGATCGCTCTCCAGCGCCGGCTCGATACTGGCGGGAACAAAGGCGGGATCCGCGCCGATGCGGTCGATATCGGCGGCGCTGAAGAGCGACGGTGCCGGCAGGGCGACATCGATAAAGGCGCGTTTGAGGAAAATCCCCATCTCCTCGAGCGGCTCGCACCAGGCCTGCAGCACGATATCGATTTTGCCGACCGCCTGTCCGAGAAAGGCCAGCTGCTTGTTATTCCACTGCTTCGGATCAAGGGAGAGCGTGGACAATTTGATGCACTGCCCGGCATGGTCAAAGAGCACCGCGTGAATATGCCTGCGCCAGGAGAGCTCAGGGTCCTCCCCGGGCAGGCTGTCGCGCAGCCAATCCGGCACCGCGCGTTCGACCTGATTGTCGACCTCATCGGCCATGCGCAGCAGCGCGGCTAGCCAGCGCAGACGCACCGGCCCGTCCAGGGCCACCGGGTCGGAATCCAGCTCACTGAACCCGGGGACGCCGCCGCCGCTGAAGCACAAGGCACAAAGATCTTCGGCCAGGGCCGGGCAATCCGGCGGAGGAACCGGGGCCGGCCAGCCATGCGCACAGGTGAGAACGGCGATCCAGTGCGCACATTCGAGATCGGGAATCTTGAGATAATACCAGTCTTTTAAAATCTTGGTGCAGGACTGGATGCAGTGCGCTTCCTTTTTCGGATCCTTAACCGTGAGCTTGCCGATATCGTGCAGCAGCACCGCCGCCAGAAGGACGAAAATTTCCGTGCTGCTGAAGGAGGATTTAAGTTGATCATCGGCAAGATGGTCGAGATTGCGTTCAACATTGGTGAGATGAGGAACACCATTATAGGATCCCCAAACCTGCCCGGTCTGGCCCAGCCAGGATTTTTGGGCCTCTTCCGCCATGTTCTGCAAAACGGAAAAATAACCGGTTTCACCCTCTTTTTCCCGATCATTCAATATTTTTCTAAATGTCGCCATGCGGATTTCCTCATGCTGGCTCTTCGGTTAGATGCCGGAAGCGAATGGACAGAA
>DAOQAG010000076.1:0-12757 GCA_035353815.1 bacterium | reverse complement strand
TTCCCCGGCACCGGCTGGTTGAACAGCTCCGCATAGGCGCCGCCGGCGCCCCACAATTGCGCATGCGTGCCCGATTCGGCGATGCGCCCCTCCCGGAACATGATGATGCGGTCGGCGCTCTGCAGCGTCGAGACACGGTGGCTGATGAGCAGGGCGATGCGCCCCTTGGCCCGCTCCAGCCAGGCGTTGAGCATCTCGTACTCGTTGCGGGCGTCGAGCGCGCTGGTCGGCTCGTCAAAGATCATGATCGGGGCGTCGCGCAGAAAGGCCCGCGCCACCGCCAGCCGCTGCCACTCCCCCTTGCTCAGTTCCTCCCCTTCGTCGAACCACTTGCCCAGCATGGAGTCATAACCGTGCGGCAGACCCGCGATCACCGCCGCGGCACCGGCCTGCTCTGCCGCCGCCTCGATGCGCCCATCGCGGCGCGGCAGCTTTAAATCCCCGAGCCAGATGTTCTCCCGGGCGGTGAAATCATACTGCTCATAATCCTGGAACATCACCGCCAGATTGCGCCACCACTCGGTCAGGGTAAACTCGCGGATGTCGATGCCATCTAGGCAGATCCGCCCCGCGCTGGGATCGTAGAGGCGGCAGATCAGCTTCATCAGGGTGCTCTTGCCCGAGCCGTTGGCCCCTGCCAGGGCAAAATGCTCGCCCGGCGCGATGCGGAACGAGATATCCTGCAGGGCCCAGCGCTCGCTCCGGGGATAGCGAAACGAGACACCCTCGATCGAGAGACCGCTGCGCACCGGCGCCGGCACCGGAAGCGGCGCGGTCGCGCGCGGTACCGCGGGTTCCAGGGCGAAAAAGGCGAAGAGTTGGGTGACGAAGCGCGAGTCCTCATAAATATCGCCCAGGCCGGTGAAGAGCGAACGCAGGGCGTTGAGGGCCTGCTGAAAGGCCTGAAAGTACATCACCAGGCTGCCGAGGGTGATGAGGCCCGCCAGGGTCTGCCCGATGAGCACCAGATAAAAGCCATAGGCCACCACCGTGGCCAAGAGCTGGGCAGTGAGGGTGCCGCGCGTCTGGCGGCCGTTAATGCGGAACTGCTCGACCCGCAGGCGGCGCTGCAGCGCGAGATAACGGCGGCGGAAAAGGCGGCCGGCCGCGTCCAAGCGCAGCTCCTTGGCCGACGCCTTGTCGGTCAGCAGCCAGTGATATTGAAAGCTCTTGCGCTCGAGCGCTGCGTTCTTTTTGCGCCATTCGAAAAGGACATCGGCGAAATGGAGGCGGAAGAAAAGGGCCGGCAGCAGGGTGAGCAGCAGGAGCAGGGGGATCGACCAATGAAAAAAGAAGAGCAGGCCTACCAGGCCGGCCAGGGTCAGCCCCTGCTGCATAATGGCCTGGAGGCGGCCGACCAGCTGCGCGGGACGATAGATGGACTGGTGCTGGGCGCGATGGAGGGTGTCAAAAAAGTCGGGATTCTCGTAATAGGCGTAATCGATCTCGGCCGACTTTTGATGGAGGCGCTCCATGATATGCTCCTGCACCAGGGCGCTCTGATGCTCCTGCAGCCAGGTGTGGACGCTGCCGGCGACGGTCTGGAGAAAGACCAGTCCCGCCACCAGGGTGGCGAGAACAAGCAGCCCGGGCGGCATGGAGGCGGCCGTGCCTGCTTTCAGGGCTGCAGCCACCGCGTCAAGGATGAGCTTGCTGGCATACAGGATGCCCAGGGGCAGCACGCTTTGCAGCACCAACAGCAGGGTGCCGACCAGAAACAGCAGCGGCGAGCCCTGCCAGACCAGGCGGATCGATCTCAGGATATTGGGGAGAAATTCTTCGCGCAGCTGCCGGGAGGAGAGCTTGCGCAGGGGCCGCAGGCGGCGTGGAGTCATGGGTACCGGCCTCTAAGGGATGCGTTTATATCGGGCAACATTGAGGATGCCGAGAAAATTCCGCCGGGTGGGGACGAGTGCTGACGGATGGCCGCGGAATCCCGGGGCATGTGCCGGGTGGGGACGAGTGCTGACTGGTGGCCGCAAACGGAGGGTCCTGCAGGCGGCTAAATGAGGGTGGAGCACGTCACCTCACATCAGATCGACGTGCATGGCCAGGGTGGCCGTGATCTCTTGCAGCTTCCACCAGGCCACCTGGAGCTGCAGGAGCGGGAACGGACGAAAACGGACGCCGGCGTTGAAGCACTCGGCGTCATACTCCGCCAGAAGAGTGACCCGGGGGTGCGGCGACCAGGTCACGCCCCCGAAAAGCCCGACGAGCATTTTGGTCTGGGCGATCAGCCAGTCCGGCCCGTAGCCGAGATGGAACTGCAGCGGCACGCCGCGCACGGTATCCTGGCGTGAAGCGACCACATAGAGGGCGCCGAAGTGCTGGGCGGTGGCGGTTTCCCAGTTGAGGGCCTTGATGGCGAAAAAGTCCTGAGTGCCGATGGTTACAGCGGGGCGACGCCCCTTTTGCTGCAGCAGCTGCAGCTTGAGATAGACCGAGCGGTCGCCGAATCCTCCGCTGTAGTGATCCGGTCGCACGAACATCCCGCCGGCCTCGAGAAAGGGGAGAAAGCCGATCCGCCCCCAGAAGACGGTGCGGCGGTTGGGATACCAGTTGGTATAGAGCATCGGCACGCGGCTGATGCCGGCGCTGACCTCGCCATCCCGGGCGATCCCGGCGCTCGGCACCAGCATCAGGCCGCTGTAGCCCAGCGCCGAAGAGGCCTGGGCAAAAAGAACGCCCGGACAGAGTCCGGGCGTCAGTATCAGGAGGAAAGCTGTCAGCAGACCAGCCGCGCCGTGACTGCTGCGCCGCAGGAGCGCAGACACTATAAGTCGGCAGAGATCACGGCCTGCCCCCGTCCCAGCAGCGGCGGAAGCAGGCGGCCGGACCATTACAGGATTTGATGCTGGCGCAGACCGATTCGCCCCCGTCCCGGCAGCGGCGGAAGCAGGCAACCGGACCGGCTTAATTGCCACTCACCACGCCCTGATTATGAACGATGATGCCCTGATTATGCTGCCACGGAATCTTGCGGAAGATCAGGACATTCTTGGTATAGTCCTTGCCCTTCACGGTGGCTTCCAGTTTGACGACCGTGGCGGAGCCGACGGTGGCGCCCGTAAAGACCGAGAAGGCGGCACCGTTAAGACCGGTGGTGGCCGTGGGGACGCTCAGGCTGCCGGGTCCGTCGATGATGCTGAACTGGATCGGAATATCAGGGACCAGGCCGCCGAGGGAATCCACGACCACACCCCAGACCGGCGTCACGACCTGGTCACGGAAGTAGCCCCAGATGGCCGGATCGCCGGCAGTGCGGCCGAGAAAATCATTATCGGCGCTGGCGCCGAAGCGGATGCCGGGCACCTTGCCGGGAACCGTGAACCCGGGGCCGGCGCTGCCGCCGTCGAGGATGTCGGTGCCGGGATTGTAGACATAGTTGCGGTCGACATCGATGATCACGTCATATTCGCCCGGCCACATCTTGATCGGCATCGGATCGGATGAGAGCGAGCCGCCGTGAATGCGGATCAGCGGCAGATAGCCGGCATAGCCGTTCCAGAGGCACTGCACCGGCATCTCGAAGGTGCCAACGGTGCGCATGCTGTAGAGGGCGTCGCCCGACTGCCAAAGCGCCTTGTGCGGGGCGATGAAGACGTTGACGAACTCGCTCGGCAGTTTCGGCTTGACGATGGCATTGACCCGGGCATAGACCGTGGCCAGAGAATCGAACTGGTTCTGATAGGTGCCGGAGGCATCGCAAGCGATATCCTGGATGATATCGGCCGCCCCCGCCGGGTTCTGGACGAGAAGCCCGGGGAAGAGGAGATCGGTGACGACATCGCCGTCGTTGTAGACGCCGAAGGGCGCGGTATCCACGACGACATCATAGGCGCCGAGAATGGCCGAGTTGCACACCCTGGTCGGCTCGAAGGAGCCGTTCTTCTCGGTATTGTCCGATTCGACGCCGTTATCGCTGACATCGGTGAGCGGGTCGCCCGCGGTGTAGGATACCTTGTCGTAGATCAGCCGCACCTGGATCGCCTTTTTCACGCCGCACTTGGAGCCCTCGACGTAGACGGGCTGGCCAACCACAACCGAGGCGCCGACAAAATTGCCGGCGGCATCGACAATGCGCAGCTGCGGCGCGGAGGGCAGGGTCTCGCGCGCTTCGAAGGGGATGGAAAAGATCTTCCATTCGCGGCCGACGCCGGGCTGCTCGATGTGCGCGATGAATTTATGGCTGCCGGCGAGTTCACCCGGTTTCTTGTAGCCGTTGAAATACCAGACCGGCAGGTCCTTGATGACGCCGTTTTCATCGGTGAAGACCAGCATGCGCTTGATGATGTTGCCGTCGCTCTTGCGGACGATCTGCACATCCGTCTGCTCATTGGGATAGAGATCCTGGATCGTGAGCAGGACATTGTCGTACATGTAGAACACCGAGTTCTGCACCCCGGTGGCCGCGTTGTACAGGGTGGCATTGCTCGCGGTCTGGAACTGCGAGAGGGTCAGCGGATCCGAGACCTGCTCGCAACTCGTCATCAACGCCAGCACCAGCAATGCCAGCGCCATGGTTGTTTTCATCCATCGTTTCATTACGGCTTCCTCCCTGCTATATGGTTATTATTGCGATAAGGCTTTGTCAGCCCCCTTGCGCCACGCCCGCACGTTGCTGATGACATGGGCGGGTGTGAGTTGTTTTACAAATTCGCCGATCGTGAATCCCGAATCCACCATCAGTCCGGTCTGCAGGATCCCCTCCACGCGGGTCGCCTCGCTGGTGGCCTGATAGGTCATGCCGTACTGGTTGGGCCAGGTCAGGCGCACCCGGGCGGGTTTCATGCGCCGCTGCGTTGGCAGCGGGAACCGCACCTGGACGCCGCCGAAGCGGTCATAATCGGTGATCGCATAAAAGAGCCCGATATCACTCTCGGCGAAGGTCCGCCGCAGGCTGAATCTGGGCCCTTTGTCTCCGAGTAAATACTTGCTATAGTCCACGCCCACCATCACATCCATCACCGGCAGATAATATTCGGCATAAATCCGGTAGGTCAGGCTGTCCATGCGCGAGTAATAGAATTTGCCCTCGCTGTGGTAGAAAAAGCCGGTATAGTCGAACTTGACGCCCGTCAACACCTTGCGCCCCAGCCAGAACCTGGCTGCCTCGGCGGAAACGCCCCAGCGCTCCGGCATAAAGATGCCGCCTTGCAGGGCTACATAGCTGTCATGCGGCAGCCGGAAGAGCTGGCTGATGCCGAGACGCCCCAGGCGCGCGCCGGTGTCGAAGACACTGATCTCGTCAAAGAGCGGAATGAAGGCATCGGCTTGCACCGCGGTGCCGTGCCAGAACTGGCTTCGTAATCCGGGCTGCAGCTCGCCGTAGAGCTTGACGCGATCGTCGTACTGGCCGAGCTGGATCTGATGGCCGAAAGAGAAATTGGCATCGACCTTCAGGAAAGAACGGTTTTGCCACTGGCGCACCGGCAGCCGCGGCTGCGCTGTCGCCTCTCCGGCCACCAGGGTGCGGCCAAAAGCCTTTTCATCCATCTCCCCGGCCATGTAGCGGCGATAGGCCGCGCCGTCAACGGCGATCTGGCCGCGCGCCACCCCGCGGCTGCAGGGAATGAGGTAGATGCGCCGCCAGGTCGAATCGCCGGCGCTGGCGATGGCGAGAATCACCCCGACGGCCTTGAGTTCATGGCGATAGAGGCGATTCTCGTAGGCGATGGCCAGGCTGCTGTCGGCGGTGGCGGCGATGCGCAAATTCTCAAAACCGTGACCAGCGAGGCGGGCATAGAGATCCTCGAACTCGCCGCTCTGCGCCGGCGCGGCTCCGGCCATGATGACAAAGAACAAACCAAGGATGCGTCGGATCGTCATGAAGGTCCTGACAAGGTTGCTTGTACCATGCAGTGCGGCGTTAAAAGGGGGGTTGGACGGTCAGGATGGCGGGCAAAGGATGCAATACAACAGCAGTATAACCGTATGTCAGGAACTACCTCCCCACACGTCCCCTATTAACTGAAATTAGAGAAAATAGCAGCTAAAAGCAAGTTAATAATTTATTTTTCGTCAAATATTGCGCTTTGGAGCGCTTGCGCTCTGGCATGGGCGACGGCACAAAAGAACGGGGTTTCTCCATCCATCCGCCCGGTCTCAAGGTGCGCATGCGCCGGGCACCACAGACAGAGATTCACGATCGCACATGAACGGCAGCTTTGCAGGAACTGCGGATCCCGGGAGCGCAGGTCGCGCACCCGCGGCACCAGTTCCTCCCAGGCCTGGCGAAGCGGCACTTCGCGCAGATTAACCGTCGTGCCCGGGGCCCAGAGCGACTGGCATAACCGAAACGTACCATCGTAGCCGATGCTGCAGCTGCCGTTGCCCGCCCCGCAGTGAAAGAGATGGTCGCAGCCTTGGTGGGCAAAGGCCTCATTGATCAGCTCATCGCAGCCCTTCTCGAGGGCGCCGAAGCGCTCGGTGTCGGCTTTTTCCAGTTCCACCACCTCCTGCGGGGAGAGCCGCTCGGCGCGGATCTCTTCATTGCGGAGCGGGTCGCCGTCATAGCGCAGATGCAGCTGCGGATCGAATCGGTAGTAATCCCGGGTGCGGCTGCGGCCGAAGGCGGCAATCGCCTCCATCTCCGCCAGATTGGAGCGCAGCGCCATCGCCTTGAGGCGCACCTTGATTCCGGCGGCGAAGAGCGCATCGAGTCCGGTGATGAACTGCGCAAAGGAGCCTGGCCGCCGGGTGACCCGCTCATAGGAATCGGCAGAAGCTCCGTAGATGGTCACCTCGATATCGCGCGGCGGATACTTGCTGAACAGCGCGATGTGCTCCGGCCGGATCAGGGTGGCATTGGTGAAGAGCGAGATCAGTAGCCCCTTGCGCTTGAGCATCATGTAGATATCGGGAAAGTCGGGCCGCAGCAGGGGCTCGCCGCCGGTGAGCAGGCACCACAGCGCCCCGAGTTCGATCGCCTGATCGGCGATGTGGCCGATCTCCTCGAGGGAGAGTTCCTTCGCCCGGGCCGCTTCATCTCCCGCCGGCAGGTTGATGTAGCAGTGGCGGCAGTTGAGGTTGCAGCGGGCGGTCAGATCCAGGTCAAAACTGACCAGGGTGCGTTTGGCCTCGAGTTTTTGCCAAAGAACGAAATCATGGATATTGATCGTGGAAACCTGATTCATACAAAGAACCTTTTATAGACCGGGCGCAGGAGCCTGCTCACTGGAACGAGCAGCGGCCGCAGCAGTGCACGGCGCGACAGCCAGGCAATGATATGGCGTTCAGGTCCCAGGCCGATGCGCACCTGGTGGCCGCGATGTTCGATGCGGCTGACGCGGCCGAGAATGCTGTCCGGCGTCACCCAGCCATCACTTTGACAGCTGTTATCGCCCTTGAGCAGCAGGCCCTGACGGCTACGGGCTACCACCCGGTGCACCGCCAGCTTGCCACCATCCGGCCGCCGGAACGCAAGCACCTCACCGATGGAAATGCGGCCAACGACCGGTGCGATGGTAATCACATCGCCGTTGCGGATAAAGGGCGCCATGCTCGCGCCGGCGGCCTGAAAACGGAAAGGTTTTCCCTTCTCCAATACCGCGGTCATCAGATCGGCAAAACCGTGGTTGGGCAGGATTTGCGGCGCCGGATCAGACATGGTTAATGTACGATAACAATTTTCCGGCGCGTCAGCTCGGAAATCAGGCCCAGCACATCGCGTTCGATATCAGCGACGGGAGCGTCGAATTCATTGGTCAGGTCGGCGGCGACTTGCCCGAGCGTGGCGGTGCCGTCGAGGCGGCTCCAGATCGCCTTGCCGGTCTCGTTCAGGGTATAGAGTTCATCCTCCATATCGCCGATACCGGCGGCGAGGGGAATGATGATCAACTCGCCCTCGATCTCGCGCGCAACAATATCCTCCGAGGGGGCGCAGATGCTGTTCAGTGTAATCGTTGAATCCATTGCTGTTCCTTATATGCGTTCGATAGATGCTTTTTCTTCGACCGCCACTCCGGAAGCTGTGAACCGGGCGATACGTTTGCGCCACCCCGTAACCTCCCAGGCGTTTTCGTCCCCGTCAATCAGCCCGAGATGGCGCGCCTGGGCGTGAGCGACCTGGCAGAGATATTCCACCGGCGTATCGAGGGTACCGTGCTCCTGCCAGGATTTCGCCGGGCATTGCTCGCACAGCCCTTTAAGAAAACAGCGGGCGCAGCGGCGCAGATACTCCAGATTGGTGGCCCGCAGCTCCCGCCATTGCGGGAAGACCCGGGTCAGGACAAATTTCAGCGGTGAAACACCCGCCGCTTCCGCATCCGCCCGGTTATGCAGGTCGTAGACGTAATCAGGATGGCGCAGCCCCATGCACATCTGGGCTTTGCCATAGGCATCCACCATCACGCTCTTGCCGGCACCGCAGTTGAAAAGCCGGTCGCCCGGTGGCGCCGTAAATTTGCCGCAGAATTCGCGCATCTCTTTGACATAACCGGGATGCCGCGCCAGATGGGCTACGGTTCCCTCCGGTGAAACCCGCAGGGATTGTATCTGCCGGTTTTTGGCCGGATGGTCGCGCCGGGCGCGGAGATCGAAATTCATCGAATAACCAGGCTTTTGCTGCATGCCGGGCAGTGTCGCGGCCCAGGCTTCAAACTCGTCGATCTCGTGGCGGTTGGGCGGCAGCAAGGCCTGTTTGACAATGAACGGGATGTTGTATTCCAGCAGCAGATCGACGCCGCGCCGGAATTCAGCAAAGGCGCCGCGCCGGGCGGCGACGGCATCATAGGATTCCGGATGCATGCCGTAAACCGTCACCTCCACCGGCCTGCCGGGGATGATGCGGCCCATGAGCTGCGCCAGTTCCGCGGTGATGCGCCGGGCGTTGGTAAAGAGCGTCACCCGCAGGCCCAACCGGCGGGCAAAGAGATAGAGTTCAGCGAAATCCTCGCGCAGCAGCGGCTCGCCGCCGGTGAAACGCACATCCAGCGCACCCAGCGCCGCAGCCTGCTGCAGAATATCTTTGACGAACGCCGTATCCATCTCAGCCGCACGTGCCTTTTCATCCGCCTCAGGGAGGTTAATGTAGCAATGGATGCACGCATTGTCGCAGCGCTCGGTTAGCTCTATGTCGAGACGAATAGCTTTTAATGGATTACCACGCCTAGAATAACCATCTTGCCGCTGATATTTTGTTAAGAATGATTGAGGCATTCAGAACGTAATGATCCAGCAAATTGTATGCAAATTTTAACTTGCGGCATTGGTATGGCATGTACTAGGCCATTGATGGCAATGCTTCTGAGTATCGCCCGGACCCGGCCCATAATTGTTCGTTTTACACCCTGCCAGCACCGCTTCTTCCGGGTTGCTACGGGTTAGAACAAGCAGCTCCGGCCTTGTCCACTGTAGTTTATTCGTATTCATCTTGACTTTCCTCCTCCAAGGATTAGCCAGTTATACACCGGATTCTTTCCGGCAGGGATTATAAAATCTCTCTTCTAATTTCCTTGATAATCGTCCCACTCTTGTCAAAGTGCATACGATAAAACTGCGCTTCGGCGGCAAGACAAGTCACCACATCCAGGGTCTTTTCCCACCACTCCGCCGTAACGAAGGGTTTGATCACGCAGGCCAGAAGCCGCCGGGTGATCTCCTGCCGATCCGTCAGCGGCGTCAGGCTGTTTTCAGCCGACTTTTCGATGAAGCAGATCGCCCGCAGCGGCGCCGCGGCCGCAGAGACCACGGGAATATCGCCATGACTCCAGGAACCATAAACGCGCCAGCCGTCATCCATGCGCCGCACAATGTTGCGGTCATCGCAGAGGATCTCTGCGCTGATGGCCGAATCCATCAGCATCTGCGTAGTCGTCGATTTACCCGCTTCCGAGTGGCCGACAAAGAGCATGCCCGCGCCGTTGATAATCGCCCCGGCCGAATGCAGGTAACATCCGCAACGGTCCGCCAGCAGCCGCGCCACCAGGATCTGATCGGAAGGGAACAATGTCAGCGATGTCGCGCCGCCCTGAAGAAAACCCCCTTCATCGGGATGATAAATATCCGCCAGGGTATGGTCCGAATTAAAGACCACCACCTTCCACAATTTTTCCGTAAATCCTTGCGGCAGAATCCCGAGGTAGATCCACCCGCCATCGGTTTGATAGATCGCCCAGGGTTCGCGGCGGTACTTCTCCCGGCTGAAATCCCAGCCGGTCATATCGGGCAGGCCGAAATGATGGCGGATCCTCACTGCATCCGCGCCTGGCGCATCCTTGCGAAAAAGCTCGAGCGTGTCACTGAAGGTCTGCACGGCAAAGGGCCGGTCGCTCTCCACCTGCAGCGTAATATCTCCGATCGCATACCAGCGGCACTGCTCCGCCATCAATTCACCTGCACCGTGTCTAGAGCCCGCGGCGTGTCCAGCTTTTCCCGGTACTCGGAGTAGTAGTAATACTTGTAATAGCCCTTGTTGCTGCCCAGCTCGATGCCGTTGAAGACAAAGCCGATGATCGAGGCCTTGATGCTCTGCAGATTGGCCACCGCCTCGCGCACATAGTGCTTTTCGGTTTTGGCGAAGCGGAAGACCAGGAGCAGGTTCTCGACGATGCGCGAGAGCGCTTTGGCGTCGCTGATGCTGAGCACCGGCGGCGCATCGACCAGAACATAGTCGTATTCTTTTTCGAGCCGCTCAACCAGATCGGCCATCTTTTGGCTGTTGAGCACCTCGCCGACATTGGGCGGGACGGTGCCCGAGGGGATCAGGTCGAGGCCGCGCACCGGCAGATGGCGGACAATGTCCTCATAGGGCACCAGATCCATGAAATAATCGGTGAAACCCGGCTTGCGGTCGACGCCAAAGACCGTGGGCTGCTTGGGCTTGCGGATATCGGCATCCAGGATCACCACCTTGTGGCCCAGCTCTGCATAAGAGATGGCCAGATTGGCGGTCACCAGGGTTTTGCCCTCGCCGGGGATCGAACTGGAGATCAGAATCTTGTTGAGGGGCTTGTCGATGCTGAAGAACTGCAGATCCGTGCGCAGGCTGCGGAAGGCCTCGGCAAAGGGCGCATGCGGATCATATTTGCTGATCAAGGGATAATAGGGCGTTTCCCCCTGGCCATCCATGCGCTTTTTGCTCTGCTTTTCCAGCAGAGCGCGGACCCTACCAGTGCGGGGCGTATGGCCATTATTGCCGTTCAGTTTGATGGCCAGCGGGATCTGTCCGACCACCTGCACCCCCGTGAGCCGCTCGAGATCCTGCCGCGTGCGCACGGTCTGATCGAGATATTCCAGCAGCATGGCGAGCCCGAACCCCAGCCCCAGGCCCAGCATCGCACCGATCAGCAGGGTGCGCGGCAGATTGCGTGAGATCGGGCGCTCGGGCAGGGCCGCCGGATTGACGAGGCGGATACCGCCGGCGCCGGTCGCCGCCTTGATCTTGGCCTCTTCGTGGCGCTCGACGAGATAGTTCAGGAGATTCTGGTGGACCGCCTGGGTGCGGCGCAGCCGCGCCAGCTCCATCGTCTTTTCGAGACGCTCGGGACTCTGGCGGCGATACTCCTCAAGCAGATTGTTATAAAAATGCTCGCGGTTGCGCGTAGAGCTGAGGTTGATCTGCTCGGCCACCACCTTTTGCGTCAGCATCGAGCGCATCTCATCGGCCTTGCGGTCTTCGGTCGGCATCGCCTCGGTCGAATGGGAAAGGATGGCGCGGCGCAGATCGGCCTTGGCGCCGTCGATCTTGCGGTCCAGATCCGCCGAAGCCAGGCTGTCCGCCTTAGGCGCGACCGCCAGGGCATTGCGCTGGTCCTCAAGCTGATCGAGACGCTTGCGCAGCTCGACCACCTCGGGAAACGATTCCGCCGATTGCAGGCCGCCCTGTTTTCCCGCGGATTCGAGCTGCATGGTATAGGAGGCGTAATTGCTTTCCGCCAGGCGGCGCTCGGTTTCGGCCTGTTCGAGGATGGACTCCACCTGGGTGACCTTGCTCATCATGCCGCCGTCGTCGCCGATAAAGACCACCTGGCCGGCGCCGCTGTACTGTTGCAAGGCGCGCTCCGCCTCTTCGAGGCGGTCCTGGGCCTCCTGGCGCTGCTTGTCGATGAAGCGCACCACATCCTGGGCGCTCTCGACGTCGATCTCCTGGTTGCGCTCGCGGAATACTTCTGTGGCAATTTGCGCCACTTTATAGGCCACTTGCGGATGATACGCGTGCACGGAAATGGTCATCAGCTGGGATTTTTCATCCATCGCCAGGCTGATGCTGGCGATGGCGCGATCAATATCCGCGCGGGTGACGCCGCCCGTACCGAGGAGTTCGGCATCGCGATTTGCCCGCTCGTTGATTTTGGCCTGATAAACCTGACTGCCCATGATGGCCTGGTAATACTCGAGCGGCTTGCCCTGTTCCATCCAGTAGGCATAAGGATTGTAGCGTTCCGAGCCGACGCCGGAACTGCTGGCGGACTCGTCAATGATGAACGAGGTGAAGGCGCTGTAGACCGGGGTCCGCGTGAGCTGATATACGGCTGTGATCAGAAAGGTAAGGGCGAAGGCAAGCAGGATCACAGTTTTACGCCGAAGGGCAAGATCGAGATAGTCGCGCAGTTCCCATTCTCTTGCCGGTGCGGAATCTTCAGGAGGCATGATATCCCCTAGCTGGGATCAAGGTTATGGATGACCGGTGTGGTGGCACAATGCAGTTATGCCGCGAGGGTGGGAGATTGCTCGAAAGTAAAGGATTAAAACCTGTACAAGTCGAAGATGAGCAATTGGTTATGCAGACTGGTGATGCAGAGACAGAGGATGCTTG
>DAOQAG010000075.1:0-16101 GCA_035353815.1 bacterium | reverse complement strand
CCCCTCTGCTTCGCCGGGGATGTTATTGCACGCGAGATCCCGCTGCCACGGGTGGCGGAAGGGGATTTTATCATTATCCACGACACCGGCGCTTACACCCTGAGCATGTGGTCGCGCTATAACAGCCGCCAGATACCCCGGGTGCTCGGCTATCAGGATGAGGGCGAGCACCTGGAAGTGCTGCGGGAGCGCGAGACGCTCGAGCAGGTGGTCGAATTCTGGGATTAAGCCTTACGGCCGCCCGTACGTGACGCTCCGGCGGCGATGCCGGACCTTGCCCTGACAGAGCTGCGCAGGGCCCTGCCAAAGCGCCCGTTTTGTCCCGCCTCCCCTCTGCCCTCTTGAATGCTACTCCTGCGAAAACTCCGCGATCAGGGCCTGGATCGAGGCCTTGGCATCGCCGAAGAGCATACGGGTATTCGGCTTGAAAAAGAGTGGATTTTCCACGCCGGCGAAACCCGGCCGCATCGAACGTTTGAGAACGATGACGGTGCGCGACTTGTCCACTTCGATGATCGGCATGCCCCAAAGCGGCGAGGTGGGATCTTCCCGGGCCGCCGGATTGACGACGTCGTTGGCGCCGATCACTACGCTGACATCGGTATTGGGCATTTTCGGATTGACGGCATCGGCTTCTAAAAGTTCGTCATAGGGAACATTGGCTTCCGCCAGAAGCACATTCATATGGCCGGGCATACGTCCGGCGACCGGATGAATGCCATACAGCACCTCAACGCCGTGCTTTTGCAGCACCTCGCCGAGCTCACGCACCGCCTGCTGCGCCTGCGAAACCGCCAGACCATACCCCGGTACAAAAACCACCGAAGAAGCGCCTTCCAGGATCAGGTAAGCGTCTTCCACCGAGACCGGCTTTATTTCGCCGGTGACCTGTTGCCCCGGTTGGGTGCTGGTTGCACCGAAACCGCCGAAAAGAACATTGGCGAAGGAGCGGTTCATCGCCTTGCACATCAGGATGGCCAGGATGAGACCCGAAGCGCCGTCCAGGGTGCCCGCCACGATCAGCAGCTGGTTGTCCAGGACAAAACCGAGGGCTGCAGCCGAAAGGCCGGCATAGGAGTTGAGGATCGCGATGACTGTGGGCATGTCCGCGCCCCCAATCCCCATCACCAGCAGAAAGCCGAAGAGCAGAGCCGCAGCGACCAGCACGGGCAACAGCAGGGTCTGGTTGGGCTGCAGGACCAGCCCCACCGCTGCACTGACGGCAAAGAGGACCACCAGCGCACTGATGACGTTACGCCCCTTGTAGATCAGCGGCTTGCCGGAGATCATCTCCTGCAGCTTGAGAAAGGCGATGGTCGAACCGGTAAAGGTCAGGTAGCCGAGGATCATCTCAGCGGCCAGCACCGCCATGGCGAAGGTGTCGATCCCGGGCAGGCGCTGATAATATTCTGCGGTCCCGACCAGGGCGACGGCGAGTGAACCGAAGGCGTGGGACATCGCGGTCCGCTGCGGAACGGCGGTCATCGGCAGCTTGAGGGCGATGGGGATGCCGATGAGGGTGCCCACCGCGACCGCCAGGATGATCATATCGAGATGCTGCGTCCGGTAGGCGATCAGGGTGGTCAGCACGGCGATCAGCATGCCCAGGCTCCCCGCCCAGTTGCCACGGCGAGAGGTTTGGACCTCGCTCATCCATTTAAGCGAGAGAATAAAGAGCACGGCCGCGATCACATAGCAGTAGCCAATCAGGGCGTTCGTCATTTGCTCTTCCCTCCCGTATCTCTCTTGAACATGCGCAGGATACGCTCGGTGATCATAAAACCGCTGACCACGTTGGTGGCCGCCAGGGCTACGGCGACCGTGGCGAAGAGGGTGATCATCATGTTCTTGGGTTCCGCCAGTACGATCAGCGCGGCGACAACCGATACCGAAGAGATGGCATTGGTCAGCGACATCAGCGGGGTATGCAGCAGCTTGGAGACCCGCCGGATGAGGCCAAGACCGAGAAAGGCGGCCATCAGGAAGATCAACAGATTAATGTAGAGCGGCGTTGTTGGACCATGCATGAAAGTTACCTCCAGGATTGCGCTTCATCCGGGGCTTGTGTCCGTTTATCGGCCTTCGTAATGTTTCAGGAGCAATGAACTGCGGATTTCTCCCGCCGCGGTGACCAGTGCGGCCTGGATGATCTCATCATCGGGATTGAGTTTGCAGGCCTTGCTCTCCTTGTCCCAGAAATGGCTCACCAGGTTAAAAAGATTGGCGGAATACATCTGGCTGGCGTCGGTGGCGACCCGGCCGGGCAGATTTTCCAGGCCGATAATACGGACGCCGTTGTGCAGGATCTCCTCGCCCGGTACCGAGCCTTCCACGTTGCCGCCGCCATCGACCGCCATATCAACGATCACGCTGCCCGGCTTCATTGCGGCGACCATCTCTTTGGTCACGATGAGGGGCGCGCGGCGTCCGAATACCTGTGCTGTGGTGATCACCACATCCGCCTGGGCGCAAACTCGGGCCATCCCTTCGCGCTGTTTTTGCAGCTGTTCTGGAGAAAGAACCCGGGCATAGCCGTCCCGGGTTTCGCCGGTCTCGCCGAGATCGATCTCGACAAAGCGCGCGCCCAGGGATTTGACCTGCTCGGCCACCGCAGGGCGCGTATCGAAGGCTTCGACGCGTGCACCCAGCCGTTTGGCCGTGGCGATGGCCTGCAGACCGGCCACTCCCGCGCCGATAATAAAAACCCGGGCCGGCTGGATCGTCCCGGAGGGGGTCATCATCATCGGGAAGATCCGGTCCAGCCGATCCGCGGCGAGAATGACGGCCACGTAGCCGGCCAGGCTGGCCTGCGAACTCAGGGCATCCATTTTCTGGGCGATGGTCGAGCGCGGAATCATCTCCATGCACAAGGCCTGCACCCCTTGCCGGGCCAGAGCCCGGACCAGATCCGGGGTATTGAAGGGATCGAGATAACTGACGTGCAGCGCGTTACTTTTGAGCTGTGCCACCTCCGCCAGGGTCGGCGGATGCAAACGCAACACCATGTCCGCCGCGGCAAAACCGGCAACGCGATCACCGGCCACGCTCGCACCGGCGCGGAGGTAGAGCTCATCCGCAAAATGGCAGGAGCTCCCCATACCGGCTTCGACCGCCACCTCCGCGCCGAGTTGCACCAGTTTTTGCACATCCATGGGGATCATCGGTACGCGGAGGTCGCGGCTTCCGCCCTCGCTGGGAACAAAGATCTTCATCGAGTCTTCTCCTTTGCAGGGACCTTGATAAAACCGTTTGACATCATGGCGGGAGTTGCCTATATTCAACTATTCCCTTGAAAAGGACATGCATGAACACAACATTGTGGATCCCCCTGACAGGGCTCGTCTTGCTGTCCGGCTGCAGCAAAGGCGAGAAGAGTGCACCGGATGCTGCACTGCAGCAGTTCGCCCGCGTCTACGCCGGCTACATGGCGGTATGCACCAGCGACAGTGCCCGGGTGGAGCGCCGGGCGGCGTATCTGCAGGAAGAGCTGACCCGGAACAAGATGACGCTTGCCCAATATGCGCAGATGCGCACCCGGCTGGAAGCCAATCCTCAAGAATTCGCCCGCTTGCTGGAATTGAGCGATGAAATTCTGCAAAAAAAGGGTGGCACCCTCCCCGATGCTGCCGATGCGAGGGGTGCAGCCAGGCGCCCGCTGCCCTGATCGCCTGCGGCACACGTTGGCCAAAGTTCAGCTTGCGCCCGCCGCCTTGATCGCCTGGGGCATACGGCGCTACACGTTCGCCCTACGCCCGCTGCCCTGAGCCTAAGCTCCGTTCTCCCACCTCCGCCGGATGATAGTAACGCCAGATCGTTTCGGCCAGGACGGCGGGAATGCCCTTCACCGCGACCAGTTCCGCGATTTCCGCCTCTCTGATTTTTTTCACACTTTTAAAAGACTTAATCAGGGCATCTCGTCGTGCCTTGCCCACCCCCGGAATGGCCTCCAGCTCAGAGACCAGGGTCCGCCGTTTGCGCAGGCTGCGATGAAAGGTGATGGCAAAGCGGTGCGCCTCATCCCGCACCCGTTGCAGCAGTCGCAGTCCGGGGCTGTCACGGCGGATGTTACGGGATTCCGATTCGCCCGGGGCAAAGACCTCATCGAGGCGTTTGGCGAGAGCGACGATCGCCTGGCCGGCAATGCCCAGACTGCCGAGTGCCTCGAGGGCGACATTGAGCTGCCCCTTACCGCCGTCAATGAGGATCAGATCCGGAAAAGGCGCTCCCTCCTTCTGCAGACGGGCGTAGCGGCGGGTCACCGCTTCCCGCATCATGGCGAAATCATCCGGCGTGGACTTGATGCGGATGCGGAAGTGACGGTAGTCGCTGCGATGCGGCTTGCCATTGACAAAACAGACCATCGATGCGACGGGATCGCTCCCCTGGATATTGGAAATATCAAACGCCTCGATGCGCAAGGGCAGCTTGTCCATCATCAGATCGTGCTGCAGGGCCTTCACCGAGGCGGCGGTATAATCCTGGGTCTGTTCCCGCTGCAGCTGCATTTCCTGCAGCAGCAGCCGGGCATTGCGGTCGCACATCTTGAGCAGCTGCGCCTTCTCGCCGCGCTGTGGGGCAGTGAGTTCAACCGGTGCGCCGCGTTTATCCGCCAGCCAGGCACGGATGGCCGCTGCTTCCACCCCGGGATGGGCGGGCAAGAGAATTTCGGCGGGGATATAGTCCCGATTCAGGTAATATTGCTTGATAAAGGCCGCAGTGATTTCCGCGAGATTTTCGTCGGCGACGCCGGAGAGGAAAAAGTGATGCCGGCCGATGATTTTGCCCTCGCGCACCTGGAAAACGACGCAGCAGGCGTCGCCGTTGGCGACGGCGATGGCCATGATATCGCGGTCGCGGAACTCCGGGTCGAGGACCTTCTGGCGTTGATGAAAGGCCTGGACCGCCTGGAGCTGATCGCGCAGCCGTGCGGCTTGTTCAAATCGGCGTTCGCTGGCAGCGGTCATCATTTCCCGCGTCATGGCATCGACGACCGCCGTGCTCTTTCCTTCAATGAAACTGACGATGAAATCGATAGTTTTCTGGTATTCTTCCCGTGAAATGTGAGCTTCGCAGGGTCCAAGACACTTCTTGATGTGATAGTTGAGGCAAACGCGGAATTTGTGCTGCTGGATGCTCTCTTCAGTGAGGGCGAGATTGCAGGAGCGCAGCGGAAAGAGCTGCTTGACGGTCTTGAGCAGCTCGCGCATGGCCGTGGCGTCGGTATAGGGACCAAAGTAACGCGAGCCGTCGCGCACGACCTTGCGTGTCGGAAAGATCCGCGGGAAGGGTTCCTGTGTGACGCGGATGTAGGGAAAGAACTTGTCGTCCTTGAGGCTGATGTTGTAGCGTGGTTTATACTCCTTGATCAGGTTCGATTCGAGGATGAGGGCTTCGACCTCGGAATCGGTAATGATGGTTTCCAGATCGGCGATTTGACTGACCAGCCGCGCGGTTTTTGCATCGCGCGGCCGGCCGGTCTGGAAATAGGAACGCACGCGATTGCGCAGAACCTTGGCCTTGCCGACGTAGATCAACTCGCCGCTCTTGTTCCTGAAGAGATAAACGCCGGGCTTTTGTGACAACCGGTGCAGTTTGTCGCGTACATTCTGGGGTACGGAATCGGTCATAATCCGCCATCACGGTTGATCCCAGGCCTGCTCAGGCCTGGTGCGACTTGCCATAGCTTTGTTTGATCATCTCTTCCAGCCGCGACTTGGGATCGCGGACGATATCGGCATCGACAGTAAAGTTTTCGCAGCCGAGGAGCCGCAATCCGTATTCATAATCGCGCAAGAGATCGCTGCATACCTCTTCAAGGTTCTTACCGCTCTCCGCGGCCTTCTGGCGCAGCAGTTCCAGGGCTTCACCGCTGAAGGTGATGACAATGCCGTTGCTGGCGAGAAAGCGTTTCTGGAACGCCTTGAGGTAGTGCAAGGTCAGCAGGCGGTCCAGTTCGCCTTGCGGATCGTCGACCAGGGCAGCGGTTACCTTGAGGTGCGTCATTGAGGTATCCGGCAGCGATTTTTCGAATTTGAGCAGGAGCCGGTCCACCACGCTCACCAGGCCACGCGCACCGGTGTGCTCCTGCGCCGCCAGTTCGGCGATGCGCCGCAGGGCTTGCTCTTCGAATTCGAGTTCGATGTCGTAGGCCTTGAAATCGCGCTTCTTGCCCTGGATCACTGTACTGTTCGGATTTTGCAGAATCCGGAAGAGCCCCTCTACATCCAGATCGTTCAGAGCGACCATCACCGGCAACCGGCCAACAAACTCGGATTCGAAACCGAAACGGATGAGGTCTTCGGAGCGCATCTGATGCAGAATCTCGACATCGGCGTCTTCCGCGCTGTCTTGTTCCGCCGTGCCCCTGAATCCAATGGGCTGCTGGTTAAGGCGGCGACGAATCATATCGGGCAGCGCGGCAAAAGCCCCGCTCATCACGAAGAGGATGTTGCGGGTATTGATTTTTTTACGCGTCACCTTGCCGGTGCGCTGAGCCTCCATGGCCGCTTCCATCTGGGCACCGAGATCGTGGGGGGTCTTGAGGTCCACCTCGGATTCTTCCATGAGCTTGAGGAGATTGCGCTGGACACCGGAGCGCGAGACATCCGGTCCGATGACGTTGCCCGATGAGGCGATCTTGTCGATTTCGTCGAGATAGATGATCCCGTATTCGGCCAGCTTGATGTCGCCATCGGCCTCGCGGACCAGTTCACGCACGAGATCCTCCACGTCACCGCCGACATAGCCGGTTTCCGAGAATTTCGTGGCATCGCCTTTGACGAAGGGCACTCCAATTTTCCGGGCGATCAGCTTGACCAGATAGGTTTTGCCGACGCCGGTGGGCCCGATCATCAGCACATTGCTCTTGATATTCCCGACCAGTTCGCCGGCGCCATCCGGCCGGATTTCAAGCCGCATGCGGTTAAAGTGGGTGCAGATTTTGGTCGCGAGCACCTCGATCGCCTCGTCCTGTCCCACCACATATTGGCGCAAATAGGACTCGAGCTCGGAGGGCTTGAGATTGAAATGAACCGGATGAGAAGGGGGCTTCTTCTCCCCCTGGTCCGGGGGATTCTCGTCATTAATATCCGGCTCGGGCGGAACTACCACACGGTCGCCATATTTCTGTTTGAGAAATTCATTGACATCCCGGCGGAGCTGCTCCGGTGTAGGTATCGTGGAATCCGACATAGGTCTTTCCTTTCATAGCGCCTTGTTGCGCTATTGCTCCTTAAACATCGGCGCGGCGCTGTTTGTTCCTGGGCGGGTATAGCCCGGTGTCTCGCATCACAAACGGCTCTCGAGGTCGAGACTGATATCAAGAACCGGCGCGGAGTGGGTCAGGCTGCCGCTGCTGATGAAATCCACTCCTGTCGCTGCGATGGCCGCAACTGTGGCGAGGCTGACATTGCCGGAAGCCTCGAGCGGGATATGGCCGGCGGAGAGCGCCACCGCCTGGCGCATCAGGTCGAGCGGCATGTTATCGAGCATGATGCGGTCGACGCGCTGGGTCAGAGCCTCCTCCACCTCCGCCAGCGTCCGGGTCTCGACTTCGATGGCGGCGGTAAAGCCATGGGAGCGGGCGTATGCCCGGCATTGTGTGACGGCGGCGCTGATCCCCCCGGCGGCGATGATATGATTGTCCTTGATCAGGAACATGTCATACAGGCCGATGCGATGGTTCATGCCGCCGCCGCAGCGCACGGCATATTTTTCCAGTACCCGCCATCCCGGCGTGGTCTTGCGGGTGTCGAGGATGCGCACCCGCGTGCCGGCGACGGCATCGACAAAACGGCGGGTCAGGGTTGCTATCCCGGAAAGGCGGCCAATGAAGTTCAGGGCCGTGCGTTCGGCCACGAGAAGGTGGCCGGCGTCTCCGGAGATGCGCATCAGAATTTCGCCCGGATGGATGCGATCGCCCTCGGCTTTCAAGGGTTGGCTTTCCAGAGCGGGATCCACCGCATCAAGGACCATGCGGACGACGTCGAGTCCGGCCAGAGTACCCTCCGCTTTAGCGAGCAGGATCCCGGCAGCCTTGCCGGCGGCGCCGGAGAGAGATTGGCTGGTGATGTCGCCGCGCTCGCCGAGGTCCTCAGCGAGTGCCATGCGTATGAGCACCTGAGCTTGCCGGGTAATCTCGCTATCCATTCGGCTTATCCCTTCTTCTGCGCTATGAGGGCGTCGATCTCGCGGATACGTTCATTGGCAACCCGTCCGAACTGGTCGCCCACCCCCTTTTCCTTGACGATTTGCTCAAAGAGCGTCCGGGCACTGGTGAGGTTGCCAAGTTTGACGTAGGTTTGTCCCGCCTCATAGAGGGCGGTGGTTCCCCATGGGAGCTTGCTCGGGCGGCAGGCATACTGCACTTTAAGGTATTCGAGGATCGCCTGGGTCATCTCGCCGCGTTCATGGTAGGCTTTGGCGATCCAGTACTGGATCTCGGCTTCGCTTTCGGCATCCGCCAGCGGCAGCAAACCCTTCAGGAGATCGACACCGCGGTCATATTCCTTCAAATTGATCAGGAAAATGCCCATCTGGACACGGCGGTTGAAGGTCCCTTCCGCCTCCGGATAGCTTTCGATGTACTGGCGCAGCAGGATGACCGCATTATCCCAAAGGCGGAGGTCATCGAACACGGTGATGAGCAATTCCATGGCGCGTTTTTGTTCCGGTCCCGGGGCAGCGTACTCGAGCGCCTTGCGTCCGGCGGTGACGCAATTCTCGAGCTGGCGATTTTCATAATAGAACTCGCCGAGATTGATATAGGCCAGGGCGAGGAGGCGGGGATCGTTGTATTTGTTGGGGATATTGGTCAATATTTTCAAGGCTTCATCCGTATTATTGAGCGTGGCATAGAGGCGGGCCAGTCCCATCTCACCGTCCGCGCCCTCGGGGAGATCCTTGTACCGGCTGCTGAGTTCCTTGAGCGAATTTTCAGCCGTTTTGAAATCCTTATTGGCCAGACAGAACATGCCGTCCTCATAGAGAAACTGAGCTTCGGACGAGCGATCCTTGAAGGTCTTGCGGAAGGCATCCGCGAGCTGGCGGGCGCGGGTGATATTCTGCTGCCGGTATTCGCACAGGACCTCGCGGCTTGCGGCATAGCGCTGTTGATCACCGGCGGCGTCGGATTTGAGCCGGGCATAGAGCACGGCAGCCTGGGCATAAGCTTTCCGGTCGAAATCGAGGTCGGCGCGTTTGCTCAAGGCCATGCGGGCCAGGGTATCGGCCGGCACGGTGTTCATGAGTACCTCCAGGTGTCCGGCAGCGGCCTCGGGATTGCCATCGCGGAGATAGAGGTCGGCCAGGGTGAGCATCGCCTCACCGCGATGCTGTCCTGCCGGAGCAAGGCGGAGGTACTCCGTGAAGGCGGTCAGGGCGGCCGGCAGGTTTTGCTGCAGCAGCCAGCTTTGGGCGGAAAGCCAGAGGAGATCATCCTCGCGTGGATGCTCCAGATAGGGCGCCAGATCCTGCAAAAAGCTGCCATCGTCGCAGTCGAGCATACAGGCGCGCGCCAGATCGAACTGATGCTGCCGGAAATAGATTTGGCAAAGCCGGCTGCGGATGCTGTCAGTGCGGCTGGAGTAGAAATAGCGGCTCAGCCACTCCTGATATTGGGCGGCGGCCGCATCGAGGCGGTTGGAGGTTTCGAGACGGGCGGCCAGTTCCAGGGCCGCGGCGGCGGCGGCCGTGGAGGAGCGGCCGGCGGTGACAGCCTCCTGCAGTACCTGAATGGCCGAATCGGGCTGTTGCCGGGCGATGAAAATTTCGCTGCGCAGCAGGGCGGTTTCACAGCGCAGTTCGGGCGGTTGCGGGCTCCGGGCGAGTTCGCCGCAGGCAGCGGCGGCGCGGCCGAGCCAGTGATCGCTGCTGCTATCGATGGCGAAATGGTACATGAGGCGCGCCTGATCGAGGCGCAGGGCCGCAGCCAGGCTATCGCCGGCGGGCAGCCGTGCCAGCAGCGAATCGGCAAAGGCGGCGCGCACCAGCGCTCCGGGCAGAGAACGGTACTTCGCCAGCAGCGCCAGACGCTCGACCTCCTCCCGGCACGGCTCCCCGGCAGGCTGCGCGGCGAGCAACCCGACATTCTGCATCAGGGAATCGGCATGAAGACGAGCGCGTTCCTGCTCCCCTTCCAGTTCCAACTTTTCTGCGAGGCGGGCGTGGGCCAATCCGGCAAGGCAAAAGAGCCGGGTCTGTTCGTCTTCGCGCAGCGAGCCGCGCACCTGAATTCGGTGCAGAATCGTCAGGCCCGCCGCGTAGTCATGATCCTCCTGGATACGCGCTTCAGCCCAGGTCAGGAGCGTCCGCGTCTCCCCTCCCGAGAGCAGCAGTTCGCCGAGGAGCTGGTCGCGGCTGGAAGCCGTTGCCGGTACAAAGTTGCTCAGCCAGGTGAGGCGGGATCGGGCCTGCTGGATCCCGTCGCCGGCCGGATAGAGATCGATGTAGCGGGCATAGGATTTGATGGCGGCGGTTCGCTCGTTCGCTGCCTCCTGACAGAGGGCCACTCCCAGGGCCGCATCATCCACAAGCGGGCTCTCCGGATAGAACTGGCTCAGCATCAAGTAATCCTGGCGCGCGGTTTCCGGGTCTTTGAGGAGCAAGCGCGTGATATCGGCGCGTTGCAGCAGGATCAGGTCGCGCAGGGCCGGTTTAGCATCGAACTGGCGGCGCAGGAGGCGCAGCGCTTCGCCGGGGTTGCCCAGTTCGATCAGGAGGCGGCTCTGCAGGCGCAGAGCCTGGCGCTGCAGACGGAATAGACCGGGCAGAGTATCCGGCTGTGCGAGGAGCTGCGTGAACCAGGGCAGGGCCAGGGCGGGCTCGCCGAGGCGCTGCTGGAGCACGCCGCGGCGATAGGCGAGTCTCGCCGTCTCGGCCGGGGTCAGGTGTTCGGGGGTGATGGCCGCCAGGGCCGCCAAGGCGCGGCTGTTGTCACCCAGGGCGGCATAGCTGTCGCCCTGATAGAGGCGTAGCCGATTGGCGACATCCGGCGTCAGGGTCCGCCCCAGGGCGCGCTGCGTGATGGCGATGGCCCGGTCATGGAGGCCGCGGCTGCTGAACGATTGCACGAGGGTGCAGGCCGCGGCGCCGATCGAGTCACTGGTGATCGTACTTCCGAGCATGACTTCGAGCACGCTGTCGGCCTGAGCATACCGGCCTAGATCGATCAGGAGCCGGCCGCGGAGGAGGGCGGCCTCGAGGTCCAGGCTGGTCTCCACTTTGGCGCTGTTGATCCGGTTGAGTTCCTGCAAGGCGAGGGCGGGTTTCCGGGCATCACGCTGGAGATTGGCCATCAGATAAAGGGCGCGGGCACGGTGCGGCGAATCCGGATACTGCGCCAGCACGGTCGTGGCGGCCTCCCATGCGCGCCGAGCGTCGCCGGCGATGCGGAACTGTTCTGCTGCCGAGACCAGGGCGAGAGGGATCAGCTCGCTCTTCGGCATAAAGAGGCCGATGCGCTCGAGAGTCAGGGCGGCATTGAGAGGATCGCCGAGCTGAGCCAGCAATTTGCCGCGGTTAAAGAGCGCCTTGTCGGCGTTAGCCGCCTCGGGATAGGAGAGCACCAGACGCATATAGGTATCTGCCGCGCGCTGCCAGGCCTCCTGGGCCTCAAAGCTTTCCGCAGCGCGGAAGAGGGCTTCCGGGGCACGGGGACTGGTGGGCCAGAGATCGGCGAAGCGATTGAACTGTTGAGCAGCGAGATCGTGAAGCTTTTTCCCGGCCAGCTGCTCGGCAAAACGAAAGTCCCGCTCCTCCTGGAGCACCAATTCCTGTGCCGGGGAACTGCGCCACAGCAGCACAACAGCTGCGGCGATCGTCAGGGAGAGCCGATATCTTTTCATAATATCTCCAGTTTTGCATAGGGCAGGACCAGGCGTTTCTCCCCCTCCTGGTCGAAGAGCACCCGCAGTTTCAGCGACCCGGCGGAGGAGGGTTCAATACGCATAATCGTCCCCTTGCCGAAGGTGGGATGCAGAACCCGCATTCCGACGCGATACTCCAGCGCCTCCTGCGATTCATCCTCATAGCGGGGCATGGGATCGGACTCTCCGCGCTGCGCGCCCGGAGAGCGATGGCGGCGTGTGTACGAGGTACGATACGAGCTTTCGATCTGCAGCAGGGAAGGTTCGATCTCACGCAGGAAGCGCGAGGCCACACTGACGGCAGTTTCGCCGAATTTGCGCCGGTTGCGGGCCCAGGCCAGATAGAGCTTGTTTTTGGCTCGTGTCGCACCGACATAGAAGAGGCGGCGTTCCTCCTCCAGGGCGGGCGGATCGGCCAGAGAGCGGCTGATGGGAAAAAGTCCCTCTTCCAGTCCGGTGATGAAAACCACCGGGAACTCGAGTCCTTTGGCGCTGTGCAGGGTCATGAGCGTGACCGCATTGGCGCGGTCATCCCAGCTGTCGAGGTCCGTAGTGAGGGCGACGTTTTCCAGAAATCCCTCGAGGGTGCCCTCCTTGCCGGCCTGGCTGGAGTACTCGGCGATGGCCAGCAACAGCTCGCGAATGTTTTCGGCGCGGCTAAGGGATTCGATCGTGCCCTCCTGTTTATACTCCCGGAGGATCCCGAGTTCATTGACGAGCGAGGAGGCGAGTTCTGCCGGGGCGATTTCGAGACGAAGGGCGTTGTACTTGTTCATCAGGGCATGAAAGCCGGCCACCTGTTCGGCGATGCGGGCGCTGAGTCCGGAAATCTGCTGGACCTGACCGGTGGCGTTAAAAATGGTCGTCTTGTGTTCTTGCGCCCAGGCCTCGATCCTGCCGATAGAGGTTTCGCCGATACCGCGCGCCGGATAATTGATAATGCGGCGCAGGCTGACCGAATCCGCCGGATTGCAGAGCACGCGCAAATAGGCGATGACGTCCTTGACCTCTTTGCGCTCGTAGAATTTGACGCCGCCGACGATGATGTAGGGGATGTTTTCGCGCCGCAAGGCCTCCTCGAGCACACGCGACTGGGCATTGGTGCGGTAGAGACAGGCGAAATCCTGAAAATCGAGGTGGTTGGCGCGCATCTCCAGGGCCAGTTTGTTGACCATGGTGCGTGCCTCCTCGAGATCGTCCTCGACCTCAAGCAGGGTGATCGGTTCTCCCTCCGGCTTTTCCGTCCAGAGCTGTTTCTCGTGGCGCTGCCGGTTGTTCCGTACCACGGAGTGGGCTGCTGCCAGGATGTTCTTGGTGGAACGGTAATTTTGCTCCAGCCGGAATTTGACACACTCGGCATAATCCTTTTCGAAATCGAGGATGTTGCGGATCTCCGCCCCGCGCCAGCGGTAAATGGATTGATCGTCATCGCCGACCACGCAGATATTGCGATGCTGCGCAGCGAGCATCCGCAGCGCCACGTATTGCGCATGGTTGGTATCCTGATACTCATCAACCAGGATGTAGCGAAACCGGCTCTGATAGTACTCCAGGACGAGGGGGAAGAGTTGAAAGAGTTCGATCGGCTTGATGAGCAGGTCATCGAAATCCATGGCGTTATTTTCGCGCAACCTTCTTTGATAGGCTGCGTACAGGGTGGCGATGATCTGATCCTGCCGGGTATTCGCCATTTGGGCAAACTGGTCAGGGAGGATGAAGGCGTTCTTGGCGCCGCTGATCTTGTAAGCGATCTGTTTGGGCGGAAATTCACTGACGGGAATCTTGAGTTCGTTCAACACACTTTTAATGAGACTGTGCTGATCATCTTCATCATAGATAGCGAAGTTGCTGGCATAATTGAGCCGTTCGGCCTCACGGCGCAGCAGCCGGGCGAACAGGGAGTGAAAGGTACCGATCCACATCCCGGAGATCATCTCGGGGACAAGTTTGCGCACACGTTCGCGCATTTCGCCGGCGGCCTTGTTGGTGAAGGTCATGGCGAGGATTTCGCGCGGTTCGGCCAGGCCGTTGGCGAGCAGCCAGGCGATGCGGTAGGTCAGCACCCGGGTCTTGCCGCTGCCGGCGCCGGCGAGAATCAGCACGGGGCCGTCGCTCCAGGTGACGGCCTGACTCTGGGCGTCATTGAGCTCCGCGGTGAGCCACTCGGGACTCTGGAGGGAATGTTCAGCTGATTTGGTCACCTTAGCGCCTCATGGCCTTGACGCGTTTCCGTTCCTGGTCGAGCACTGTCTTGGCCTTGAGGTGGCCGCGATAGTTAGATGAAAAGGTGTGCCCGCCGTAGGTATCGGCGACAAAAAAGAGATAATCGGTGGCCTCGGGCCGGACGGCGGCGAGGATGGCGGCTTTGCCGGGATTGGCGATCGGTCCGGGCGGCAGGCCGCGATGGCGATAGGTGTTGTAGGGGGAGTCGATTTCCAGATCGCGGAACAGCAAATGCCGCGGTCCGTCGGGAAGCAGATACTGTATGGTCGGATCGGCCTGCAAGGGGATACCCAGGCGCAGCCGGTTATGATAGACCGAGGAGATCGCCGGCATCTCGTCCTCCCGCTTGGCCTCAGCCTGGATGATCGAGGCCAGGGTGAGCATTTCCCCGGTCGTGAATCCCATCTCCTGTGAGCGTGCATACAAGGTATCCCATACCGTCCTTTTAAACTGCTGCACCAGCGGCGTGATGACCTGGGTTTCGGTTGAGCCATAGGGGAAGAAATAGGTCTCCGGCAGCAGATAGCCCTCGAGGTTGTCCGCACCGATGCGGAATCGTGCCGTGAAGCTGCTGTCGCGGGTCAGCTGGACAATGCGACTCGAATCCAGCCCCATCTCGCGGCGAAAAATGCCGGCAATGCGCTGAACAGTGAGGCCTTCCGGGATGGTCACTTTGGTCAGGATCTGCGGGCCCTCGGTCAGAGCGAGGATCGCGCGCTTGTTAGAGACCGGCCGCGGAATGCGGAAATGGCCGGCGCGCAGTGCGCCTCCCTTGTTCAATAGTTTCAGGGCCAGCTTGAAGCGGTTGGCGCTGCCGATCACTTGAGCCCGTTCAAGCATCACTGCAATGGAGTCCGGTGGCGTGCCGAATTTTATGCGGATGTCCGCGGTCTGGCCTTGTGGCGGCTGCGCCAACGGCCAATGCAGCACATAGAGCAGAGGTACGAGTGCGGCGAGGATGAAACAAGCCAGCAGCACGGTCAGCGCCTTGCGCAGGGAGAAATGCAATACCTTGGTTTCCATAGAATTCCGGATAATGAACGGTCCGCCCTTGAGCTTCTGACCGGGAGGGTCAGAGGATCAGAAAACAGTCGTACAGCGCATGGGTCCAGCCGGCAATGCCCAAACCCCGGAGCTGGTAGATCAGGCAAAAGAGAATGCCGGCCAGGAAGCGGTAAATAGCCGCATACCATGAAAAGCGTTCGGCGCCCATATAGTGGGCCGCCGAAAAAAGGGCCGATGAGAAAGCGGCACAGATCATAAAGATCGCCGCGGGATGGGCACGCGTCGTATTGGTCATGACCCACGCGGTGCCGGCGAACAGGAACAGCCGGAAGATGATCTCCTCGTAGACTCCGGCGCCCAGGGCCAGCATCAGATTGGCATGAAAGGAGCGCCCGTTGCCGACCGCCAGCATCAGATGTCCGGTGATGGTGGTGAGTACATAGGTCAGGAGCAGGGCATAGACCACGCTTTCGATCACGGCGTAAAAGAAATACTGCGGCTCGAGGCGAGTTCCTTTGCGACGCAGCACGATCGCCGCGCCGATGACCAGGAGCAACCCGATGCCGAGATAAAACGGGCTGTGCACCCCGACGAGGGAAAGCAATGTCCGCAGGATGACGTCGCCGCCGTTGCGCACCTGACTCATATGATCCCGGTTCGCAGCGAGGGTCAGATATTCATAGCCCAGCAGCAGTGGCAGCATGGCGATCAAGCCGAACGCCAGGGTGCGCGAACTTTGATAGTAACCAGCTTTTTTACGCCACGACTTGACCATCCCGATCCCATCTCTCCAGAGCATAAAATTTAGGCATTATTTATCATTTTCGCAAGTATTCCCGGACAATAAACAGGGTACCCCCCGAAATCTCGTTCCCACCTGACATCTTGCGCCGTGTACCCCCCCCCGAAATCTCGTTCCCACCTGACAGAAAGCCGGGTGGGACCCAGATTTTGGGGGGGGTCATGTTCCCGGACAATAAAAAGCCTCCGCCGAAGCGGAAAGCTTCGC
>DAOQAG010000074.1:0-16269 GCA_035353815.1 bacterium | reverse complement strand
TCGCCATCCGCGAGGGCGGCCGCACCGTCGGCGCCGGCGTGGTGACCAAGATCATTAAATAAATCTGTTCAACTGTCTGTGCTGAAAAGTAACCGGAGTCTTTAAATGGCGGGTCAAAAAATTCGCATCAAGCTGAAAGCCTACGATCACCGGCTGATTGACATCTCCACTGAAAAGATCATCAAGACGGCCAAGCAGACCGGCGCGATGATCGTCGGGCCGATTCCGCTGCCGACGCGCAAGACGGTCTATACCGTGCTGCGCTCGCCCCATGTGGACAAAAAGTCGCGCGAGCAATTTGAGACGCGCATCCACAAGCGTCTGGTCGATATCCACAACTCTTCGCCCAAGACCGTGGATGCCCTGATGAAGCTGGAGCTGCCTGCGGGCGTCGATGTTGAGATCAAGGTCTGAGACAAGCGTCACCCTTAATTGACCCGAAACCACCACCAAATTGCATAATGGTACCTCAATGCGTTCGATAATTGGAAAAAAGCTTGGCATGACCCGCGTCTTTGATGAGGCGGGTAATGTGGTTCCCGCCACGATCATCGAGGCGGGTCCGAATGTCGTCACCCAGATCAAGACCGTGGAGAAGGACGGCTACACCGCTGTGCAGATCGGTTTCGGCAGCAAGAAACCGAAACACGTGACCAAGGCGGTGCAGGGCCAGACGAAAAAGAGCGGCAAGGGGCCCTTTGAGGTCGTCCGTGAGCTGCGCGATTTCGACAATGGTCAGGAGCTGCAGGTGGGCGATGAGATCAAATGCTCGATCTTCAATCCGGGTGAGCTGGTCCGGGTGACCGGTATCACCAAGGGATTGGGATTTCAGGGCGTGGTGCGCCGTCATCATTTCGGCGGCGGCCCCAAGTCCCATGGTCAGAGCGACCGTATGCGCGCTCCGGGTTCCCTGGGGCAATCCTCCTATCCCTCGCGAGTTTTCAAGGGATTGAAGATGGCCGGCCGCATGGGCGGCACGCAGCAGACCGTGCGCAATGTGCGCGTGGTCAAGGTCGATGAGGCCAATAATCTGCTGATTATCAAGGGCGCCGTGCCGGCGACGGATCAAGGAATAGTTCTAATCAGAAAGTAATCGACCTATGAAACTTGAAGTTTACAAGAAAGACGGTGCATTGAGCGGACGTGAAGTAGAGCTCGCCGACAGCGTTTTCGGCATCGAGCCCAATACGCACGTCATCTATCTGGCGGTCAAGACCCAAGCGACCAATCAGCGCCAGGGCACCGTGGCCACCAAGACCCGCGGACTGGTTTCGGGTGGCGGCAAAAAGCCCTGGAAGCAAAAGGGACGCGGCACGGCCCGCTCGGGTTCGAGTCGTTCTCCGATCTGGCGCGGCGGCGGCACCGCCCACGGCCCGCAGCCGGTGGCCTATGAACTAAAGCTGCCGCGCAAGGTGAAGCGTCTGGCGCGCATCTCGGCGCTTTCGGCCCGGGTCAAGGATGAGGCGGTCAAGGTGCTGGAGGATTTCACCCTCGAAGCGGTCAAGACCAGGGAGATGGCCCAGGTGCTCAAGGCCTTCAATCTGGCTGAGGCCAAGACCCTGATTCTGCTGCCGGAATATGATGCCAGCGTCCTGCGCGCCAGCCGCAACATCGCCAATCTCAAGGTGCAGGTGGCCACCGATGCCTCGACCACCGAGCTGCTCGACTGCAAGGCCCTGTTGATCATGGAAAGTGCCATTAAAAAGCTGGAAGGTTCATTACAATCATGAAAAGCGAACGCCTCATTTTGGTCAAGCCCATCCTGACCGAAAAAATGCTCAAGATGCAGGAGACTGCCGGCAAGTATGCCTTTGTCGTGGATCGCGCGGCCAACAAGATCGAGATCAAGAAGGCGGTGGAAAAAAAGTTCGAAGTGACCGTCGATGACGTCTCGACCGTGGTCGTCAAGGGCAAGGCCAAGCGGATGAACACGCGCCGGGGTCTGACCTCGGGCAAGCGCTCCGACTGGAAAAAGGCCATTGTCACACTGCGCAGCGGCGACAAGATTGATTTCTTTGAAGGTTCGAAAACCAAATAGCTGAACACCTGGAGATAGTTACATGCCCATTAAAACATTCAAGCCAATCACACCGGGTCAGCGCTTCAAGAGTGTGAATACGTTTGAAGAGATCACGGAGACGAGCCCGGAACGTTCCCTGCTCAAGCCTCTCAGCAAATCGGGCGGCCGGAACAACCGGGGCCGGGTCACCTCTCGCCATCGCGGCGGCGGCCATAAGCGCTATTACCGGATCATCGATTTCAAACGTGACAAGCTGGAAATTCCGGCCGTGGTGGCCTCGATCCAATATGATCCCAACCGGACCGCCAATATCGCCCTGCTGAACTATGCGGACGGCGAAAAGCGTTACATCCTCGCTCCGCTCGGACTGCAGGTTGGCGACAAGCTGCTCTCCGGTGAGGCCCCTGAAATCCGCGTCGGCAACGCCATGCCCCTGGATAAGATCCCGATGGGCACCCTGGTGCACAATGTGGAGATGAAAAAGGGCAAAGGCGGACAGATGGCGCGCACCGCGGGTTCCTATGCCCAGCTGATGGCCAAGGAAAAAGAGTACTGCCAGCTGCGCCTCCCCTCCGGCGAGGTGCGCATGGTGCGTCTCGAATGCCGCGCCACCATCGGCCAGGTCGGCAATACCGATCACGAGAATGTGACCATCGGCAAGGCGGGACGCAGCCGCTGGATGGGCAAAAGGCCGCATGTGCGCGGCGTGGCCCAGAACCCGGTCGATCACCCCATGGGTGGCGGCGAGGGCAAGAGCTCAGGCGGTCGTCATCCGACCACGCCGTGGGGCAAGCCCACCAAGGGATATAAAACTCGGAAGAAACAATCCTCCGATCGTCTCATTGTGAAACGCAGAAAATAACGGAAGAAAACATGGCAAGATCGATTAAAAAAGGGCCATACATCGACGCCAACCTGATGGGCAAGATCGATGAGCTCAACCGGATCAATCAGAAGAAGGTGATCAAGACCTGGGCACGGCGCAGCACGATTCCGCCCGAGTTCATCGGTCACACTTTGGCTGTGCACAACGGCAATAAATTCGTCCCTGTTTTTATTTCCGAGAACATGGTTGGTCACAAGCTGGGTGAGTTCGCCCTGACCCGTACCTTCCGCGGCCACACCGAGAAAAAGTCGGAAAAAGCAGCCAAATCCTAAGCGATAGTTTTGGAGAATTTTTACATGGAAGCAAAGGCGATAGCAAAGTGGGTCCACAACTCTCCTCTGAAGGTGCGGCGCGTGGCCAAACTGGTGCGCGGCAAGCAGGTTCAGTATGCGCTGAATATCCTCCATTTCAGCGAAACTGCGGCCTCTGAGCCTCTGGAGAAGGCCATTCGTTCGGCGGTTGCCAATATGCTCAACAAGGAAGAGGGCAACAAGTTGTCGCCTGAGGATCTCTACATCAAAGAGCTCCGCATCGATGAAGGCTTTATGCTGAAGCGTTTTCGCGCGGCATCGATGGGGCGGGCCACGCGGATCCGCAGGCGCACTTGTCATATTTCTGTGGTGGTTGCAGACAAGGCAGTCAACTAGATTTTCTTACAGGAGATTATTTTGGGACAAAAGACCAATCCTAAGGGATTTCGGCTGGGCGTCATCCGGACCTGGGATTCCAACTGGTTCGATGAGCGCGACTTCGCCAAAAAGCTGAGCGAAGATATCATGCTGCGCCGTTATGTGCGCAACCGTCTGCAGAAGGCCAGCATCTCCAAGATCGAGATCAGCCGGACGCCGAAGCAGATCACCCTGACCATCCACACTGCCCGTCCGGGTATCGTCATCGGGCGCAAGGGGGCCGAGGTGGACAAGCTGCGCGAGGAGCTGCAGCGGGTGACCGGCAAGGATGTGCAGTTGAACATCAGCGAGATCAAGCGCCCGGAACTGGACGCCTATCTCGTGGCCGAGGCGATCGCCAGCCAGCTCGAGGGCAAGGTTTCGTTCCGCCGTGCGATGAAGAAGGCCATTCAGTCGACCATGCGCATGGGCGCCGAAGGGATCCGCATCTGTTGTTCCGGCCGGTTGGGCGGCGCGGAGATGGCGCGTGTCGAGCAGTACAAGGAGGGCCGTATTCCGCTGCACACCCTGCGTGCGGATATTGATTTTGCCCGGGCGACCTCCCGGACCTCCTATGGCGCCATCGGCGTCAAGGTCTGGATCTGCCGCGGCGAAGTCATCGGCGAACAATAATCATCGGACTCGATCCTATATTAGTGGAGTACTTCTGTCATGTTAATGCCCAAGCGCATAAAATTTCGCAAGCACCAGCGCGGCCGGATGCGCGGCCTGGCGGTGCGCGGTTCGCTGCTGGCTTTCGGCGAATATGGTCTCAAGGCCGTCGAGCCGCACTGGATCACCGCCCGGCAGATTGAAGCCGCCCGTATCGCGATGACGCGCTACATCAAGCGCGGCGGCAAGATCTGGATCCGGATCTTCCCGGACAAGCCGTGCACCAAAAAGCCCGCCGAGACCCGTATGGGTAAGGGCAAGGGCGCCCCGGAATACTGGGTGGCTGTGGTCAAACCCGGCCGCATCATGTTCGAGATCGCCGGCGTCGACGAGACCACGGCGCGCGAGGCCCTGCGCCTGGCAGCGCACAAGCTGCCGGTCAAGTCCAAGTTCGTCTCCGGCGCGGAAATTGGAGAGTAGAAATGAACAAGAACGAAGAACTGCGTAAACTGTCGCTCAAAGAGATCCAGATCCAGCTGGAAGACGCACTGGTGGAGATGGAGAACCTGCGCATCCAGCACTCGACGCGTCAGCTTGACAATCCCCTGCGCATCCGCGCGGTGCGGCGCAATATCGCCCGGATGCGGACGATCATCAATGAGATGAGCGGCGCGGCCCAAGCCTAGGTTGTAGATTACTGCCATTGGAGAGTGTTGTGGAAAGAAAACAGAGAAAAGTCAAGATCGGGATTGTCGCCAGCGACAAGATGGACAAGAGCCGCGTGGTGACGGTCCAGCGCTTCATCAAGCATCCCCTGTATAAAAAGTATGTCAAAAAGACCTCCAAGTTCATGGCGCATGACGAGAACAATACCAGCCATGTCGGGGATGTGATCAAGATCATGGAGACCCGCCCGTTGAGCGCCCGCAAGCGCTGGCGGTTGATCGATGTCATTGAGCGTGCCAAGTAACGATGTGCGAATCCGAAGCGAAAGGTTTGAGTCATGGTTCAGGAATATACCCGGCTTAATGTCGCGGACAACACCGGCGCCAAGAAGGTGATGTGTATCCGGGTGCTCGGCGGCTCGAAACGGCGGGTTGCTACGGTGGGCGATATCATCATCGTCACTGTCAAGCAAGCCATCCCCAACAGCAGCATCAAGAAGGGGGACAAGAGCAAGGCCGTGATCGTGCGCACCAAGAAGGAGAAGCGCCGTCCGGATGGATCGTACATCCGCTTTGATGAAAACGCGGCAGTGCTGATCAACGATGCGATGGAACCCAAGGGCACGCGTATCTTTGGCCCGGTGGCGCGCGAGCTGCGCGAAAAACAGTTCATGAAAATCGTCTCTTTAGCTCCTGAAGTGCTGTAGAATATTGATAAAGGCCATAGACAATGCGTGTGAGAAAAAACGATCAGGTCCTGGTCATAGCCGGGAACTACAAAGGGAAAAAGGGCAAGGTCCTCAAGGTTTTCCCGGAAAAGTCCCAGGTGATCATCGAGGGCGTGCGCTTTATTAAAAAGGCGACGCGCCAGAGCCAGCAGAATCCCCAGGGCGGCATCGTCGAGAAAGAGGCCCCCATCCATGTCTCCAACGTCATGGTCATCTGCCCGAAATGCAACACCCCGGCGCGGATGGGCTCCAAGCAGGTCTTCGATGAAGCCAAGAGCCGCAAGGGCAACGTGCGCGTGTGCAAGAATTGTAATGAGATGCTGGTAACCCAGAGTTAGCGATAACCTATTAAATCGGGCAAATCAACATGGCTGAAGAAAAATATAAACCGCGGTTGATCGACATCTATGCCAATGAGGTCCGGCCGCAGCTGCAGAAGCGCTTCAACTACAAGAACGTCATGCAGGTGCCGCGCATCGAAAAGATCGTCCTCAACATGGGCGTCGGCGATGCGACCGAGAACGCCAAGAACGTCGACAATGCTGTGGAAGAGATGACCAAGATCGCCGGGCAAAAGCCGGTCATTCGCCGCGCCCGCAAGTCGATCTCCAATTTCAAGTTGCGCGCGGGCATGCCGATCGGCTGCTCGGTCACCCTGCGCCGCTGGCAAATGTACGAGTTTCTCGACCGTCTCATCTCCATCGCGATCCCCCGGGTGCGCGACTTTCGCGGCCTGACCGTCAAATTCGACGGCCGCGGCAATTACAATATGGCGATCAAGGAACAGATCGTCTTCCCGGAGATCGATTACGACAAGGTGGAAAAGACGCGCGGCATGAACATCACCATCGTAACCACGGCAAAAACCGATGAAGAGGCCCTCGAACTGCTGACGGCGTTCGGGATGCCGTTCATCCGTCGCTCGTAATATATAAAAGAAGAGGAACGGCATTGGCTAGAAAAGCGTTAGTTGTCAAGTCCAAGAGGACGCCCAAGTTCGCGGTGCGCGCGTACAACCGGTGTTCTCGCTGCGGCCGGCCCAGAGCCTATTACCGCAAATTCGGCATCTGCAGACTCTGTTTCCGTGATCTCGCACTGGAAGGGCTGATTCCCGGCGTCAAGAAAGCAAGCTGGTAGAGCGCCTGGTTCCCTTTTTTGTAACTCACTTTCATCACAGCGTTTAGCTTGTCAGGGAGAAGATACATGTCTAAGACTGATCCCATCGCAGACTACCTAACCTGTATCAGGAATGCGACCAGGGCCAATCATCCGAAAGTAGATATTCCTGCCTCCAGACTGAAACAGGAGATCACCAAGATCCTGCAGGAAGAAGCCTACATAAAGAACCATGTCATTATCAGTGACGGCAAGCAGGGCGTCATCCGCATCTACTTGAAGTACGACAATGACAACAAGAGCGTAATTTCCGGTCTGCGCCGCATCAGCAAGCCCGGCTTCCGCCGCTATGTCAACAGGAAGGCGGTGCCGCGGGTCTTCAACAACCTGGGCATCGCGATCGTCACCACCTCCGAGGGGGTGATGACCGGTCAGGAAGCGCGCAAACGCGGCGTCGGCGGCGAAGTACTCTGCTATATTTGGTAAATCCTAAGAAACAGGAGTATATCGTGTCACGAGTTGGAAAAGCTCCCATTACCATACCGGATGGCGTCAAGGTCGAGGTCGCCAATAATCTGGTGACGGCCACCGGGCCGAAGGGCAAGCTGGAGGTGCAGGTGCACCCGGAGCTGCTCGTCAAGATGGAGAACGGCGTGCTCGAGATCCAGCGGCCGAGCGATGAGAAGCGGATGCGCAGCCTGCACGGCCTGACCCGCACGCTGGTCTTCAATGCCGTTGAGGGTGTCTCCAAGGGCTTCGAAAAGAAGCTTGAAATCGTCGGCGTCGGCTTTCGCGCCGAGATGAAGGGCACGCATGTGCTCCTCTCCCTGGGCTATTCGCACCAGATCATTGTCGCTCCGCCGCAGGAGATCACCTTCGCGACCGAGGGCAACAACATCGTGGTCGTGCGCGGGATCAACAAGGAGCTGGTCGGGCAGATTGCCGCCAAGATCCGCAGCCTGCGCAAGCCCGAGCCGTACAAGGGCAAAGGCGTCCGCTACCTCGGCGAGGTCGTGCGCAAGAAGGCCGGCAAGACCGCGGCGTAACTGGGCAAGCCGCGCAGCGGCGACATCCCGAGCGGGGCGCCCGGACGCGGCAGCGTCATCACACCATAACCTGATGAGTTTAGACAATGGCTGACAAAGCATACATGAAAATCGAAGCGCGGGAGCGGCGGCACGGCCACATCCTCAAGAACCTGCGCGGCACCGGAGAACGGCCGCGGCTGGTGGTCTTCCGCAGCAATAAACACATTTACGCCCAGGTCGTCAACGATCTGACCCAGACCACGCTCTTTTCCGCCAGCACCCTGACCAAGGCGATCCGCGACGAGGTCGCCAAGGCGAAGGACAAGAAGGCGCAAGCCAAGCTGGTCGGCAAGCATCTGGCCGAGATCGCCATGAGCAAAGAGGTGAAGGTCATCGTTTTCGACCGCGGCGGCTATCTCTACCACGGCCGTGTCAAGGCCCTGGCCGAGGGGGCACGCGAGGGCGGTTTGCAGTTCTAGGTGCACGGCACATGGATTTTAACATGAGGAACAGACGTTGGAAAAGATAAATCCCGGTGAATTTGAACTGACGGAGCGGGTGGTCCAGGTCAACCGCGTGGCCAAGGTCGTCAAGGGCGGCCGCCGCTTCAGCTTTAACGCGATCGTCGTGGTCGGCGACGGCCATGGCCGTGTCGGCGTCGGCCTGGGCAAGGCCAATGAGGTGACCGATTCGATCACCAAGGGCGCGGATGCGGCCAAGAAGAGCCTGATCCGGGTGCCGGTGGTCAACGGCACGATCACCCACGAAATCGAGGGCAAGTATGGCGCCGGACGGGTCTTTTTGAAACCCGCCGCCCCCGGCACCGGGGTTATCGCCGGTGGCGCCGTGCGCGCCATCCTCGAGTCGGCCGGCTATACCGATATCCTCACCAAGAGCCGCGGCTCGGCCAACCCCCACAACGTGGTCAAGGCCACCATCGCCGCGCTGGAAAACCTCATGGACGCCGGTACGGTCTCGCGCAAGCGCGGCCTGGCGGTGATGCAGGTCTTCAAGACCGTGCCCAAGCCGAAACCCGTCGTCAACGAATAACCGGATGGATGACCAGTCATGAACAAGAAAAAAGCAGGCAAGCAGATCAAGATCACGCTGGTGCGCTCCACCATCGGATCGATCGCCAAACACAAGGCCACGGCCATTGCGCTGGGCTTGCGCCACCCCAACAACAGCGTGGTGCATTACGATACGCCGGTCATCCGCGGCATGGTGGATAACATCCGGCACCTGGTGAAAGTCGAAGAACTGTAGGATTCAGCTTAACGCAACGGACCGAGGATATAATGAATTTAGCACATTTGACATACGCGGAAGGCGCGGTCAAGGATCGCAAACGGGTTGGCCGCGGCGGGGCCCGCGGCAAACAGTCCGGGCGCGGCTCCAATGGCGCGCGCTCCCGTTCCGGCTTCAAGTATCGCGCCTGGTTCGAAGGCGGCCAGATGCCCATCCAGCGGCGGCTGCCCAAGCGCGGCTTCAAGAACCCGAACCGCGTCGAATTCCAGGTGATCAATGTCGGCGATCTCGACAAGATCGCCGGCAGCGACGAACTCACTCCCGCGACCCTCTTCGAGTTGGGCGCCATCGGCAAAAAGGGAATCCCCGTCAAGGTCCTGGGCGATGGCGAAGTGACCAAGAAAATCACCGTATCGGCCAACGCCTTCAGCAAAAGCGCGCAGGAAAAAATTGAAGCGGCCGGAGGAAGGATTACCAAGCTATGATGGGCAGCCTGGCCAACATCTTCAAGATTCCGGATCTGAAACGGCGCATCATCTTCACCGCCGCCGTGCTCATCGCGTATCGTATCGGCGGCCATGTCCCGGTCCCCGGCGTCAACGCCGCGGCCCTGGTCCGTTATTTCCAGTCGACCACCTCGGGTCTGATGGGCCTCTATGATCTCTTCGCCGGCGGCGCCTTTCACCGCGCCACCGTCTTCGCCCTCGGCATCATGCCCTATATCTCGGCCTCGATCATCATCCAGCTGCTCGGCGCCGTCGTGCCCTACTTCCAGAAACTGCAGAAAGAGGGCGAACAGGGCCGCAAAAAGATCACCCAGCTCACCCGCTACGGGACGGTCGCCATCTCGGCCCTGCAGGCCTTCGGCGTTAGCATCTTCCTCGAGAGCCTGAACTCCTCGGCCGCAGCCTCGACCGAGCTGATCGTGCCGCAGCCGGGCTTTGCCTTCCGCTTCATCACCATGCTGGCCCTGACCGCCGGCACGGTGCTGATCATGTGGTTCGGCGAGCTCATCACCGAACGCGGCATCGGCAACGGCATCTCGCTGATCATCTTTATCGGCATCGTCGCGCGCTTCCCCAACTCGATCTTTTCCGAGATCCAGCAGGTGATCGCCGGCAACCGCACCATCCTGGTCGAGATCGTCCTCTGGGTCCTATTTGTCTTCACCGTGGCGAGCACGGTGCTGCTCACCCAGGGCACGCGCAAGATCCCGGTGCAGTACGCCAAGCGCGTTGTCGGCCGCAAGATCTACGGCGGGCAGAGCACCCATATTCCGCTCCGCGTCAACACCGCGGGCGTCATGCCGATCATCTTCGCCCAGTCGATCCTCTTCATTCCGCAGACCATCATCCAGTTCTTCCCGAACAGTGATTTCATGGTTTCGCTGAACCAGCTCTTCAGCTACCAGTCCTCGTTCTACTGGCTGCTCTACGGTCTGATGATCGTCTTCTTCACCTATTTTTACACCGCCATCGCCTTCAATCCGGTCGATGTGGCGGACAATATGAAAAAATACGGCGGTTTTATCCCGGGCGTGCGTCCGGGCAAAAAGACCTCCGAGTTCATCGATCATATTCTGACGCGGATCACCCTGCCGGGTTCTGTTTTCCTGGCGATCATCGCGATCCTGCCGGCCTTCATCGCCAAGCTGACCAATGTCGGCTACGATTTCGCCAGCTTTTTCGGCGGCACCTCGCTGCTGATCGTGGTCGGTGTGGCCCTGGATACCCTGCAGCAGGTCGAGTCGCATCTGCTCATGCGTCACTATGACGGCTTCCTCAAGAGCGGCAAGATTCGCGGCCGCCGCCGCTTCTAGGACCGGAGAGGAAGAGAGAGCATGAGACTGGTTTTTCTCGGCGCCCCGGGTTCGGGCAAGGGTACACAGGCGGTCTGGCTGCGCGACAAGTTCGGCATACCGCAAATCTCCACCGGCGACATCCTGCGCAAGGCGGTCGCCGATGGCACCGAGCTGGGCCGCCAGGCCGACGCGATCATGAAGAGCGGCGCCCTGGTCTCCGACGAGCTGATCATCGCGCTGGTGCGCGAGCGCCTCAGCCAGCCGGATTGCGCCCCGGGCTTTATCCTCGACGGCTTTCCGCGCACGATCGCCCAGGGCGAGAGTCTCGATACCATGCTCGGCGCCAGCCAGGCGATTCAGAGCGCCATCTTTTTCGATGTCTCCGAGTCGGAGATCATCCGGCGCCTGACCAGCCGGCGCACCTGCGCCAGCTGCGGCCGCATCTACAACATCCACTCCGATCCGCCGCCCGCTTCCGGTCTCTGCGGCAGCTGCGGCGGCACGATCATCCAGCGCAAGGATGATTCGGAAGAGACGGTGCTGAACCGCCTCAAGGTGTATGAAGAAAAGACCGCGCCATTAAAAGAGTTTTACAATAAGCAAAAAAAGTTGTATATTTTACGCGCCGAACAGCCGGTGGACCGGGTCCGCGCGGAACTGGATACCCTGATAGCCGGACTGTAACAGCGATGATCACCATCCGCAGTGAGAAAGAGATCGAGCTGATCCGCCAGAGCGGCCGGATCCTGGCAGGCGCCCTGCGCCTGGCGGAATCCCGGATCGCGGCGGGACTGGTCACCGGCGAGCTCGATACCGAGATCGCCGCCTATATTCGCGCCCAGGGCGGCACCCCCGCTTTCAAAGGCTACAACGGCTATCCCGCCAATACCTGCATCTCGATCGACGCGCAGGTGGTGCACGGGATACCGGGGCATCGGGCGCTGCAGGAGGGGGAGATCGTCAGCGTGGATGTGGGTGTTCTTTTGCATGGGTACTATAGTGATGCCGCCCGCACCTTCGCGGTGGGCGCGGTGGATGCGGAGAAGCAGCGGCTGATGCAGGTCACCCGCGCCTCCCTCGACAAGGGCATAGCCGCCGCGATCGAGGGGAACCGCCTCTCCGACATCGGTCATGCGGTGCAGAGCCATGTGGAGGCCGCCGGATTTTCGGTGGTGCGCGATCTGGTCGGGCACGGTATCGGCCGGGCGATGCACGAAGAGCCGCAGATTCCCAACTATGGCGTACCCGGCCAGGGCCCGCGCCTCAAGGAGGGGATGGTCCTGGCGATCGAGCCGATGGTCAATGCCGGAGGCTGGCAGGTGCGCACACTCGAGGATGGCTGGACGGTGGTTACCGCCGACAGCAAGCCCTCCGCCCATTATGAACACACGGTTGCCATCCGCAAGGGCGCCGCTGAGATACTAACGCTGGAGTAGAACAGGCCTTTATGCCAAAAGAAGCTTCGATCAAGATCGATGGCGTCATCCTGGAAACCCTGCCCAACGCATCCTTCCGGGTGGAACTGGAGAACGGCCACAAGGTATTGGCCCATATCTCCGGCAAGATGCGGATGCACTTTATCAAAATTTTGCCGGGCGACAAAGTCACGGTCGAATTGTCGCCCTACGATCTGTCCCGGGGACGGATCACCTATCGCTTCAAATAAGCTGAGAATTCTAGGTCCGAGGTAAGCAATGAAAGTCAGATCATCGGTAAAAAAAATCTGCGATAGCTGCAAAATCATACGCCGCAAGGGTACGATTCGTGTTATCTGCAAAAAGAATCCCCGGCATAAACAGCGTCAGGGATAATTTCCATCTAAACAAAGGAGAGTGCTTTGGCTCGTATTTCAGGCATAGATCTACCGCGCGACAAACGCATCGAAGTGGCCCTTACCTACATCTTTGGTATCGGCATCACCACTTCGCGCGAGATCCTCGAGAAGACCCGGATCAATCCGGATACGCGCGTGCGGGACATGCAGCCCGATGAAGTGGCCAAGATCCGCGACCTTATCGCGAACGACTACAAAGTGGAAGGCGCCCTGCGCAGCGAGACGCAGATGAATATCAAGCGCCTCATCGATATCGGTTGTTACCGGGGCATGCGTCATCGCCGCAATTTGCCGGTCAGAGGACAGCGGACCCACACCAATGCGCGCACGCGCCGGTCACGTCGCGGCGGCGTCGGCATTCGCAAGAAAAAATAAGCATGGTAAACGGCTTTTATTCCAGAGAGGTGTGCATTGGCTAACCCCAAAAAGAAAACCACCAAGAAACGCGAAAAGGTGGAAGCGAACGGCGTCGCTCATATCCGGGTGACGTTCAACAACACCAACATCACCCTGACCGATATGTACGGCAATGTGATTTCCTGGGCCACCGCCGGACGGGCCGGTTTCAAGGGCTCGCGCAAGAGTACGCCCTTCGCCGCGCAGATGGCCGCTGAGTCGGCTGCCAAAGAGGCGATGGACCTCGGTCTGCGTCGCGTCGAGGTCCTGGTCAAGGGCCCCGGTTCAGGACGCGAAGCCGCGGTGCGCTCGCTCCAGGCCGCCGGTCTCGAGATCAGCTCGATCAAGGATATCTCGCCCATCCCGCACAACGGCTGCCGCCCGCCGAAACGCCGGCGCGTCTGATCGCCCCTCGGGAGCGAGGTTAGAGGTTACTTTTCAATCGTTGCATACGATATGCCTGTCCCCGCGCGGGACTTTATGAGGAGGTTCCATTTTATGGCAAGAGACACTGGAGCGGATTGCAAACTTTGCCGTCGCGAAGGCATGAAGCTCTTTCTTAAGGGCACCAAATGCACCAGCGACAAGTGCACCTTTGACAAAAAAGGTTATGCCCCGGGGCAGCACGGTCGCACCCGCCGCTTCAAACAGTCCGAGTATTCGGTGCAGTTGCGCGAAAAACAAAAGGTGAAACGCATCTACGGCCTGCTGGAGCGCCAGTTCCATACCTACTTTGAGCGCGCCGAGCGCCTCAAGGGCATCACCGGCGAGAATCTGCTCCGGTTGCTCGAAACCCGTCTCGACAATGTCGTCTATCGCCTCGGGCTGGCACCCTCGCGCACGACCGCGCGCCAGCTGGTGCGCCACCGCCACGTCATGGTCAATGGCGAGCTGGTCGATATCCCCTCCTACCAGCTCAAGGCCGGCGATGAGATCCGCATTCGCGAAAAAAGCCGCCAGCTCGAAGTCATCCACAGCGCCATGAAGCGCGTGCGCGACGGCAAGATGGTCTCCTGGCTCGCCCTCGACAAGGCCCTGATGCAGGGCACCATCCTCGAGCAGCCGGCGCGCGACGCCATCCCCGTGGATGTCAATGAGAAACTAATCGTTGAGCTCTATTCCAAGTAGGGGCTCCCGGCTCCGCCTGGCAATAGCCGCAGTCAACTTAATTTGATAATGGAGTTCTAAATGGCTTTACCAAGTTTTCAGATGCCCGAAAGCATCGAACTGGACGAGTCAACATATACCAACACCTACGGCAAGTTCATCGTTCAGCCCCTGGAACGCGGTTTCGGCGTAACCATCGGCAATGCCTTCCGCAGGGTCCTGCTCTCTTCCATCCCCGGCGCCGCCATCACCACCTTTCGCGTCGACGGCGTGCTGCATGAGTTCAGCACCATCCCCGGGGTGAAGGAGGACGTCTCCACCATCGTCCTCAACCTCAAGCAGGTCCGGCTGAAACTGATCGATAAAAAGCCTGACAAGATCACCCTGCATCTCAAGGGCCCGAGGGTTTTTACGGCCCGCGATATCCAGGAACAATCGACCGACTTTGAGATCCTCAATCCCGATTGGCACATCGCCACCCTCAATGATGAGGCGGATTTCAGCATCGAGCTGCGCATCGGCCGCGGCCGCGGTTATGTCCCGGCTGAGGAGAACCGCCAGCCCGATCTGCCCCTGGGCACGATTCCCATCGATGCGGTCTTCACCCCGATCGTGCGCGTCACCTACACCGTTGAGAACACCCGCGTCGGCCAGCGCATCGATTACGAGCGCCTGATCCTCGAGATCTCGACCGACGGCAGCATCACCCCCGATGATGCCCTCAGCTTTGCCGGCAAGATCCTGCGCGACCATATCCAGCTCTTCATCAACTTCGATATCGACACCGAGGAAGAAGAGTCGCAGGAAGTGGACGAGGAGTCGATCCGCATTCGCAAGCTCCTCAAGATGAGCGTCGACGAACTCGAGCTTTCGGTGCGCTCGCACAACTGCCTGATGGCGGCCAACATCAAGACCATCGGCGACCTGGTGCGCCGCGACGAGCCGGAAATGCTCAAGTTTCGCAATTTCGGCCGCAAATCCCTCTCCGAGCTGACCAAGATCCTCGAGGAGAAGGGCATCACCTTCGGGATGGATGTGGACAAATATCTTAAAAAAGGCGACGATTAATACTGCAGCCATCCTGCATGGCTTTGCATAAGCAGAGGATTCCATTCATGAGACACGGCAAATCTGGAAGAACATTAGGCAAAACCCACAGCCACCGCAAGGCGATGATGGGCAATATGGCGGCCTCGATCCTGAGCCACAAGAGCATCATCACCACCACGCCCAAGGCCAAGGAGGCGCGCGGGGTTGTCGAACGGCTGATCACCTTCGCCAAGAAGAATGACCTCGCCGCCCGCCGCATGGTCATGCGCACCATCAAGGACAAAGAGCTGGTCCGTGAGCTCTTTGACGAGATCGGTCCCAAATTCGCCGACCGCAACGGCGGCTATACGCGGGTGATCAAGCTCGGCAACCGCCAGGGCGACGGCGCCTCGATGGCGATTTTCGAGCTGGTCGGCTACGAGGGCACCAAGGCGGCCAAGATCGAGAAGCAGCGCCAGAAACGCGAGGAGAAGGTGGCCAAGAAGAAGAAAGAGATCGAAGAGGCCGCCGCTCAGGCGCAGCAGCAGCAACAACAGCCGCAGGAAGAGGAAGAGGCTCCCAAGAAGTAATCTCTTCGGGCAGGTTCTGCAGGGCCATCGCAAGATGGCCCTTTTTTTATCCCCGCCCCGTCTCGCGCCCACCTGAATCCTCAGCCAGGCGGGGACGAGAAAAAAGCGGGCTCTCACCAAGGCACGGAGCCACCCCCCCCTCTGGTTCCCACCCGCTGCCTCCTCTGGTGCCCACCTGAACCCTCACCGGGCGGGACCGAGAAAAAAGCGGGCTCTCACCAAGGCACGGAGCCACAAAGAAAGCCAAAGAATCTGGTTCCCACCCGCCCCGTCTCACGCCCACCTGCCACTCCCAGCTCGCGCCCACCCGACTCGTCTCGCGCCCACCTGAATCCTCAGCCAGGCGGGGACGAGAAAAAAGCGGGCTCTCACCAAGGCACGGAGCCACAAAGAAAGCCAAAGAATCTGGTTCCCACCCGCCCCGTCTCACGCCCACCTGCCACTCCCAGCTCGCGCCCACCCGACTCGTCTCGCGCCCACCTGAATCCTCAGCCAGGCGGGGACGAGAAAAAAGCGGGCTCTCACCAAGGCACGGAGCCAC
>DAOQAG010000073.1:0-16313 GCA_035353815.1 bacterium | reverse complement strand
ATGACCAAATACTGGGTCCGCGTCGACGAGTACAAGATCGCCATCAATCAGCAGCATAACCGCTTTTTTCTGGATGAAGAGCCGATCCGCTGGAACGACGATGTCTGGATCTGGTGGCACGCCGATGACGGCTTTATGCTCGAGCGCTACAGTGAAGCGGACGAGAACCTGATGAGCCTGCCCCCGGAGAGCGTCGGCGAGGAAGGGACCCCCGGATGAGCCGACTCCGCCGCCTATATGAGGGGCTGGTCACGGCGCCGAGCTTCGTCTGGCTGACGCTGCTCTTTCTCATCCCCACTCTGATCGTCTTCGCCATCGTCTTCAAGCCGGCCGATCCCTATGGCGGCATCGGCTCCGGCTGGACCCTGGAGACGCTGCGCAGCCTCGGCAATCCCAACTATCCGGCCATCATCTGGCGCACCCTCTGGCTCAGTTTGCTCACCACGGCCTTTTGCCTGCTCCTTGCCCTGCCCACCGGGTACTATATGGCCCGGGTCGATAAAAAATGGCATAACACCCTGCTGCTGCTGGTGATCACCCCCTTCATGACCAGCTTTCTGGTGCGCATCTTCGCCTGGAAGACGCTGCTCCATCCCGAGGGGCTGATCAAGCAGGCGCTGGTCTTTCTCGGTCTGGTGCATCCGGATGCGACTCTGCTCTATACGCCCGAGGCGGTGCTGCTGGTCATGGTCTACACCGAACTGCCCTTTGCCATCCTGCCGATCTTCACGGCCGCAGAGAAATTCGACTACCATCTGGTCGAAGCCGCGCGTGATCTCGGCGCCGGGCCGCTCACGGCATTTTTCCGCATCTTCGTGCCGGGCATCAGCCGAGCCATCGCCACCGCCGTGCTCGTCGTCCTGATCCCCGCCCTCGGCTCCTACGTCATCCCGGACGTGGTCGGCGGGCCCAACAGCGAGATGATCGGCAACAAGATCGCCCAGCGCGCCTTTGCCGATCGCAATCTGCCCCATGCCAGCGGCCTGGCGGCGATCCTGACACTGACCGTGCTGCTGCCCCTGGTGGTCTCGCTGATCATGCAGACGCGCAGTGCCGAAAAACATCCCCCGATCCTCCAGGAGAAGGCATGAAAAGAAGCCGCCTTCCCTTTTTCGTGACCCTCGGGGTCCTGCTCTTCTTCTATCTGCCGATCGTGGTCCTGGTCGTCAACTCCTTCAATGCCTCGGCCTACGGTGGCCACTGGGAGGGCTTTTCCCTGCGCTGGTACCTCAAGCTGATGGGGCAGCATGACATCCTCACCGCGCTGGAGAACACCGCCATCATCGCGGTGACAGCCACCCTGGTCTCGTGCATTCTCGGCACTACCGCGGCTTTTGCCCTGCACTATTACAAATCGGCGCTGCAGCGCTACCATTTCGTCCTGATCTATACGCCTCTGGTCGTCCCCGAAATCCTCATGGGCATGAGCATGCTCCTCGCCTTCGTCGCCCTGGGCGTCAAGCTCGGGCTCTTCACCATTTTTCTCGCCCATGTCACGTTTTGCATCAGCTATGTCGCCATGGTCGTGCTGGCGCGTCTGCAGGATTTTGACATGGCCGTCATCGAGGCCGCCCAGGACCTTGGCGCCAACTGGTGGGTGACGGCCTGGCGCGTGCTGGCGCCGATGCTGGCTCCGGGCATCGCCTCCGGCGCCCTGCTCGCCCTGACCCTCTCATTCGATGATTTTGTCATTTCTTTCTTCGTCGCCGGGCCCGGATCGACCACGCTGCCGATCCGGATCTACAGCATGATCAAATTCGGCTCGCCGGCCGTGCTCAACGCCCTCTCCACGCTCCTGCTGGTCGTGACCTTCACCCTGGTCTGGGCGAGTCAGAAACTTACCTCCAACAAGGGAGAGGCTTTATGAAAAAGAACCTGATCCTCCCGGCGCTCCTGACCGGGTTTGCCCTCCTCGCCGGCTGCAAATCCGCCAGCACCGACCTCCATCTCTATACCTGGGCCGACTATATCAAACCGGAACTGGTTCAGCAGTTTGAAAAAGAGAACAACTGCAAGGTCATCATCGATACCTTCGACAGCAACGAAGGCATGTACGCCAAGCTCAAGGCCGGGGCCACCGGCTATGACGTCATCACCCCCAGCTCCTACATGGCCCGGATCATGTTCTTGCAGGACATGCTCATGCCGCTGGACCACGCCCTCCTCCCCAATCTGGTCAACATCGATCCCGAATACCTCCGGATCGCGGTCGATCCGGCGATGAAATACAGCGTCCCCTACATGATCACCTATACCGGCATCGGTTATCTCAAGGACCAGGTCAATGATGTCCAGCCCAGCTGGAAGATGTTCGCGCGCCCGGAACTCAAAGGCCGCATGACCATGCTCAATGACATGCGCGAGACCATCGGCGCCGCCCTGAAATACCTTGGCTACAGCCTCAATACCATCGATGATGCCCAATTGGCCGCGGCCAAGGCAGTGGTCATCGGCTGGAAAAAGAATCTGGCCAAATTCGAAAACGAGCAGTATAAAACCGGACTCGCTTCGGGGGAGTTCCTGCTGGTGCACGGCTACAGCGGCGACATCCTCAAGGTCCAGGAGGAGAACGAACAGGTCGAATTCATCATTCCCGCCGAGGGCTTTTCCCTGGCGTCGGACGATCTGGTCATCCCCAAAGCCGCCCGCAATGCCGGCCTCGCCTGCAAATTCATCAATTTCCTGCACGCACCGGCCGTGGCCGCCGCCAATACCGAATTCATCACCTACCTCTGCCCGAACAGTACCGGTTATGCCTTGCTCAGCGCGGAGATCAGGAACAATCCGGGCATCTTTCCCGATGCCGCCACCCGCGCCAGGGGGGAAGTGATCCAGGATCTCGGCGAGAACAACCAGAAGTATATCAGGATCTGGGACGAAATCAAGGCGGCGGGGGAGTAATCCCTGCGGCCTGCACCTCGTCCGGGCCACAGACGTGTACAGGATCGACCTCTTCCGCACCGGGAGAGGGAATGTATCAGCCAACCCGCTTCAAGGAGGATATCTGAATTGGAAAAAATCAATCCCTTCATCCCCAAACGCATGTTTTTCACCAAGGGCGTCGGCTATCACAAAAACAAGTTGCAGAGTTTCGAACTCGCCCTGCGCGATGCGGATATCGAGATCTGCAACCTGGTGACCGTCTCCTCCATTTTTCCGCCCGACTGCAAGATCATCACCCGTTCCCAGGGCATCAAGCACCTCCATCCCGGTCAGATCACCTTTGTCGTCATGGCCCGGGAAGCCACCTGTGAACCGAATCGTCTGGTCTCCGCCGCCATCGGCCTGGCCACGCCCAAGGATACCAATCAGTACGGCTATCTCAGCGAGCATCATGCCTTTGGCGAGACCATGAAAAAATCAGCCGATTTTGCCGAAGATCTCGCCGCGACCATGCTGGCCTCCACCCTCGGCATCGAACTCGATCCCGAGGTGGCCTGGGACGAACGCAAAAAAGAGTACAAGGTCGACCAGAAGAACCATTTTGTCAGCCGCAGCATCTGCCAGTCGGCCGAGGGCCACAAGGATGGCCTCTGGACTACGGTCGTGGCCTGCGCGGTCCTGATTCTGGAATAGCCGCCTCCTCCCGGGTGTTGGATAGAAATGGCGCCTCCACCGGACGGGATCCGGCGTGCGCCATTTGCCTTTGCAGTGGTCTGGAAGCTCATCCCCCTATCGTTGAAGGAGCCTATGCACCCGCACACCACCTCCTATTTCCATGACGCCCCGGACATCATCCCGGCCCGCGTCAAGCGCCAACAATCGCTGACCGAGCTGATCACCGCGATGGGCGCCACCTCCTTTGAGGCGCGCAATGTCTATCGCGGCGCCCGTCTCTTTCAGCGCATGGTCAGCGACGGCGATACCATCTGGCTCGGCATCGCCGGGGCGGGAATCGCCGGTGGCATGGGCGGAATGGTTCTCTCTCTGATCGAATCCGGTTTTATCGACATCATTTGCTCCACCGGCGCCCAGGTCTATCACGATCTCCATTTCGCCTTCGGCTTGCCGGTCAAGGCGATCAGCCCGCACGCCGACGACGATGCCCTGCGCGCCGCCGGCGACACGCGCATTTATGATGTCGGTATCCGCGAAAAGGAGACCCTCGAGGCGCAGGACGAGATCATCCGCCGCTTCGTCGTGGCGCGCTATGACCGCCTTAAGGGGAAAACCCTGAGCAGCTGGGAATTCAATCATGAAATGGGACTCTGGGTCGCCGAAACCGCGCCCCATCCCGAGCTCAGCTTCGTCGCCGTCGCCGCACGCACCGGCGTGCCGATCTTCTGGGACTCGCTCTCCAACCACTCCATCGCCATGAACCTGATCCGCACCGACCGCGAAGGCTATCCCCTTCTCCTCTCGGGGCAAAGGGATATCTTTGATTCGGCGGCGATCAGCTATGGCGCCAACGGCACCGGCTTTGTCGAGCTCGGTGGCGGCGGCCCGAAGAATTTCATCCAGCAAACCGGGCCGACCATCAGCCAGATCCTCGGCGTCGAGTTCGAAGGGGCCGACCGCGGCCTGCAGATCGGCACCGCCGTCGAGCGCGAAGGCAGCCTCTCCTCCTGTACCTTCAGCGAGGCGGTCACTTGGGGCAAGTACCGCTCCACCGGCGACGACAAACTGGTGCAGATCTGGGGCGAGTACAGCATCATCTTCCCCCTGCTGGTCGGCTACGTCCTCGACCAGTGCCCGGACCGCTCGCAGAAAAACATCATCGCACGGATGCCCGCGCTGATCGACAAACTGGCGGGCGCCCAATGACCCTGAACGATCATCCCTTTCTCGCACCGGAGCCCGAATTCGCCGCGTACGACACCGCCGCCGTCGCCATCCTCCCCTTTCCCTACGAGGGCGGCGTCTCCTACGGCCACGGCACGGCGGCCGCACCCCAGGCCATCCTCGAGGCCTCAGCCTATGTCGAGTTCTACGACGAGGTCCTCAAGGCCGAGCCCTACCGCATGGGCATCGCCACCGTGGCGGCTCCGCAGATCCCCCGTCAGCCGGAGGAGATGATCCGGACCCTCTACGAAACCACCCGCGCCCTGTTGGTGGACGGCAAATTTGTCGTGGTCCTCGGCGGCGACCATTCGATCTCGAGCGGCTATTTCAAGTCCCTGCTGGAAAAGCATGGCCGTCTCTCCTGCATCCAGCTCGATGCCCACTCCGACCTGCGCGAGGAGTACGAAGGCAGCCGGCTCAGTCACGCCAGCGTCATGGCCCGCATCCGCGAGATGACACCCCACGCCTTGCAGCTTGGCATCCGCGCCCAGTGCATCGAGGAGGCGCAGGCGATCGCCGCCAACCACTGGCCGGTCTGCACGATGCACGATTTTCGCAAGGGGGTGTTCGATGTGGACGCGGCCATCGCCGCCCTGCCCGATCCGGTCTTCATCACCGTGGACGTCGATGCCTTTGACCTCAGCGTCATTCATAGCACCGGAACGCCGGAGCCCGGAGGCTTTGCCTGGGATGAGGCGCTCGATCTGCTCAACAGGATTTTCATGCGGAAGAAGGTGGTGGGATTCGATCTGGTCGAACTCGCTTACGATGAAAACGACCGCAATTCGGCCTTTTGCACCGCAAGGCTCGCCTACAAGATGCTCGGTTTCAAGCTCGCGGCCGAGGTGGCGCGGGGAAAACTGAGCTGGCCGGAAAAACCAGCCGGCGCGATTTTTGCGTCCTGAATCTGGCTTTCGCAGAAGCTTGTGGCCACAAAGGAAAATGGCTCGGGGCGCGACGCTTCCACCCTAAAACAGCGTGCGGGCGCCCGCCATCATTGCGGCGTGCGCGATTCGATGCCCCGAACCGGAAGTCGCCATACTATTGCATCACCCCGTTCTGGTGCAGAAATTCACGGATGGTTTTAAAACTTGCCATCAGCTCCTCACGACTGAAGCCGCCGTGCCCGCCGCCGTGAATGGTGACCAGCTGATTGGGCACTCCGGCTTTATCGAGAACGGCATGCAACCGGGTGGCTTCGCTGTAGGGTACGATCGGATCGGCGTCCCCGTGCACCGTGAGGATCGGCGGCAGGCCGCTGCGGACATAGCTCAAGGGCGAGAGCTGCCGCGCCAGCGCCGCGCGGTTTTCGAGGCTGCCCAACCATTCGATCGCATAATGTTTGGCGTTTGGCCCCTCGATCACATCGTTCACATCGGTGATGCCAAACCAGTTGACGATCGCGGCCGCTTTCGCATCGGGCTCGATCCCGTCCCGCCAGCGATGACTCTCCTCCGACGGGCATTGCTGGTCGAAGCTGGAGCCGGCCGGCAGCATCCCGGTGATCAGAGCGAGATGTCCGCCCGCCGAGTGGCCGGTGAGGACGATCCGCGCCGGATCGAGATTGTACTCCTTGCTGTGGACGGTGATCCAGCGCAGGGCGCAGCGGCAATCCTCGACGGCGGCCGGAGCCAGGGCATTGCGCCCGAGCCGGTACTCGACATTGACCGCCGCGCAACCCATCGCCAGCCAGGGCAGCAGATGCAGGGTGCTGCCTTCCTTCTTGCCTTCGACCCAGCCGCCGCCGTGGATGTAGACCACGACCGGCACCAGCCCAGTGGCATTACGTGGCAGATAGAGATCGAGCTTGAGCTCGGTGTTACTGGCGGTAGCATAGGTGACATTCGGCACCACGGTATAACTCCACGCAGCCCAATCCGCCCAATCGACGGATTCGACCTTTGGCGCCTGAGCGAATAGCGTGACACTGCTTAGTACAAGCAGGAGTACGGCCCACTTCAACTCGCTTCGCATTTTCTCTCCTTCTCGGTTGGCATTACAGTTCCACCTCCCTGCCGGTCCATCGTGCGCTCCACCGGGATTATTCAGCGCGAACGCCGCCGGGCCAGCTCTCGGTCGTGAAGGGCGCAGCGGGCAGGCCTGCTGCATTGCAGAGGTTGGCGCCGGCAGGATTGTCCGCCCAGGCGTAGCGCACAGCGACCGGACGGACGATGGCCTCGCTCCAGACCTCGACCTTGTCCCCGCGGATTTCGGCCTTGGCCCAAACAAATTTTCCATCAGCGCCACAGACGGCAAACGCCCCCGGTGCTCCGCCGCCCCGGGCCACCAGACCACCGTCGGCATGGTCAAAGGTGAGCACGATCCGGTTCCCCTGGACCTTCATGGCGCGGTAGAGCGGTCCGGACCAGGCCAGTTTTTTCTCGCCAAAGGCGATCCGCCGTGCCGCCAGGGCCAGGCGCCGGCCGACCTCCTCCTTGTTGAGGGGGTGGATATCGTTCCACTCACCGATATCGATCGCCACCGCCATTCCCGTTTTGGGGACCATGAGGCTCTGCAACTGGGAGAAACGCAACTCAGCCCAGCGGCTCTCGCCGGGCTCGGGGCGGCTCTCCATGAAATTAGGGAGCTGGACGTAGAGGAAGGGCAAGCTCCCCTGCTGCCAGTGGCGCCGCCAATCGGCGATCAGGGCGGGAAAGAGGGTGCGGTATTCCGCCGGCCGGGAGGTGTTGGCCTCGCCCTGGTACCAGATCACGCCCTTGATGCCATAGGAGGCGAGCGGGGCGATCATGCCGTTGTAGAGACCCAGGGGCTTCCACTGGAAAAAGGTCGGATCGGGCAGCGGCGTCTCCATGACCACTCCCACACGGTAGCGCCAGCTACCCTGGAGATCGATCGTCCCGGCCGCGGTAATCAGCTCGTAGCGCTTGTCGGGTACAAAGCCGCCGCGGCCGATCTTGTTGACGACGCGGACGGCCAGGGTGTTGCGCCCGGCCTGAAGAACACCGGCCGGCACCGTATACCGGCGCGGCGGGTACTGATAGGAGGTCATCCCGACACAGCGGCCGTTGATGTAGGCGAAGTCGCTGTCGACGATACGGCCGAGGAAGAGCCTGGCCGGGCATCCCGCCAGCGAATCGGGCAAGGTGAACTCTCTGCGGAACCAGACCACGCCCAGGACCGGTCCGGGAGCGGCATCGGCCCAAAATCCGGGAAGCGTCATGACCGGCCAAGCGGAGTCGTCGACGCGCGGATCCGACCAGGGGGGCGCCGCGGTTAGGCCCGGATCCTCTTTTTGCACCCGGGCGTACCAGGCATCGCTACGCGCCTGCTCCTCCGCCCGGATGGAGTCGACATAGCCGTCACTCCGGCACTGCAAGGCCGCCGTCAGGTGGTCCGGAAAGGCTTTGAGGCCTTCTGCGCTGATCCAGGCCTCGGCGGGCGAGCCGCCGACACTGGCATTGATCAATCCGATGGGGACGTGGTAGCGGTTGTAAAGCTCGCGCGCAAAAAAGTAGCCGACCGCGGTGAAATTGAGCACGCTCCGGGGTGTAGCCGCCTCCCAATGGCCCGAGGGCAGGTCGCGCTGGGGCTCCTTGAAATGGTACACCATCGGCACAAAAAAGTGGCGGATGGCGGGATTTTCTGCGCCGGCGATCACCTCGGGATAGCGCTCTTTCACCCGCTCCATGGGCAGAGCCATGTTGGATTGTCCTGAACAGATCCAGACATCCCCGACGAGAATGTTTTGCAGGGTGATCCGGTTGCTGGCCACGATCTCCATGGCATAGGGCCCGCCGGCCTTTTGCGGCGGCAATGTCACCTGCCAGCGCCCCTGCGCATCGGCCGTGGCCCGGCGCGTCATGCCGAGGAAGTGCAGAGTGAGGCTTTCGCCGGGGGCGGCCCAGCCCCAGAGGTGCAAGGGGAGTTCCCGCTGCAGGACCATGCCGTCGCCGATCAGCCGCGGCAGACGCACCTGTGCCGAAGCCAGCGGAATGCACATCAGCAGGAATAAAAGGGTGAGGTGACGCAAAGACTTCATGAGGCGGATCTCCGGGATCTTGGCGTGGTGTTCATTCTAGTATACAAAACCGCGGCGTTGCAAACAAGAGGAATCACAAACAGGGGTGGGCGCCCGAAGGTGCAGAAGGCCGGGCTGGCCGGATGTACACGGGGCGAAGCCGGGCGCCGCCAGGCACTGCATATCACGCCGGCCGGATATACCCTGGACGCAGCCGGGCGCCGCCAGGCGTAGTATGCCAGGCAGGCCGGATGTGCCCGGGACGCGACCGGGATCCACCCGGTGGAGCGCTTTGCGGCCTGAAGCGAACCCCCCTTAATTTTTCTTGCTTATTAAAGCTGGAATATCTAATTTTGCAGACATAATCAACTTTCCCTCCTGAGCTGTCACGGACACGCCCTGCAAGGAGATGCCTCGTGCTCTTCCATTTCAGTATGGTCGTCATGTTCCTCTTCCTCGGCGCAGCTTTTGTGCTGATCGCCATGGAGCTGGGCCGTTGGATCCGCCCCCGGCGCATGGGCAAGAATCGCAACGCTACCTACGAATGCGGTGAGATCCCCACCGGCATCGGCTGGTACAACTTTAATCCCCGCTTTTACATGCTCGCCCTCGTCTTTTTGATCTTCGATGTCGAAGTCGTTCTGACCTATCCGGTGGTAACTGTTCTGCGGGATTGGGCCGGATTGGGCAAGGGTTGGCTGGCCTTTTCCGAAATTCTCCTTTTCGTCGTCATCCTGGTCGCCGGGCTGGCCTTCCTCTGGAGGAAAGGCGATCTGGAGTGGATCAAAAAAATCGAAAGCCGTTAGGAGCCCCCATGGAGCCGCTGATCTGGGATGCAGGTTTTGCCATCCCCACCAAAATCGATGATCTGATCAACCTGCCGCGCAAAAACTCCCTCTGGTATCTGCTCTTCGCCACCGCCTGCTGCGGGATCGAGCTGATGCAGACCGGCGGTCCGCGCACCGACCTCGACCGTTTTGGCATGGTTTTCCGCGCGACGCCGCGCCAGGTCGATCTCTTGCTGATCGCCGGCTCGATCACCTACAAGATGGCCGAGGAGGTCCGCCGCCTCTACGATCAGATGCCCGAGCCCAAATACGTCCTCGCCATGGGCTCCTGTGCCAACTGCGGCGGGCTTTTTTCGCGGGGGTACTCGGTCGTCAAGGGTATCGACAAGGTCATCCCCGTCGATGTCTACCTGCCGGGCTGCCCGCCACGGCCGGAGGCCCTCAACCACGCCATGATGACCATCCAGAAACGCATCCAGAAAGACCACTGGGCGCAGCGCATGTTCAACGAAGCGGAGGCCATCACCAAATGACGGCAAATGACATTCTCGCACTGCTGCAACAGCACTTCCCCCACACCCCCTTTGAATTGCAGCAAGGGCAAGCCGGCGATCCATGGATTCTGGTGCCGGCCGATCAGATCCTTCCCACCCTCGATCATCTCAAAAGTCAACATGGTTTTGTCTTCCTCAGCTGTCTCGGCGGCATCGATTATACCACCGGCCTGGGTGTGGTCTATATCATCCGCTCCCTGGAGAAAAAATGCGAGGTCACCCTCAAAGTGCTCCTCCCTTACGATCAGCCGGAGGTCGCCTCCGCCCACGCCCTCTACGGCAACGCCAATTTTTTTGAGCGTGAAGCCTGGGATCTGCTCGGCATCCGCTTCAGCGGCCACCCCGACCTGGTCCGGATCATGCTGCCGGACGACTGGGAGGGCCACCCCTTGCGCAAGGACTATGTCGAGGCTCCGGATTACCATGGCATCCCGACGACACGGCCGGACAGCCACGCGCTGCTTACTCCGCTCTATCCGGCCAAACCCGCTGCGGAGCCCGGCGCCACCCCCGAAGGGGCCTGATGCGTTCCCTGTCCGTCCTCGCCGCCTCAGGCAGCGCCGGTTTCCCGGCACGATCATGAACAACCGTGTATAACTCAGGACAAGAGCCCCATGAAAGGTACAGCGGAATCCCTGCAGCACGACACCACCATCGTCAATATGGGACCCCAGCATCCCTCCACCCACGGCGTTCTCAACCTGACGCTGACCCTGCGCGGCGAACTCATCGAAGCCGCGCGCCCCAAAGTGGGTTTCCTCCATCGCGCCATTGAGAAGATCGCTGAATCGACCCAATATGTCGGGTTCATCCCCTACACCGACCGCGTCGACTATCTCTCGGCGATGTTCGGCAACCAGGGGTACTGCATGGCCGTGGAAAAACTGCTCGGCATCGAAGTGCCGCGCCGGGCGGAGTATATGCGCGTCGTCGCCTGCGAGCTCAACCGCATCATCAACCATCTCATCGCCTGCGGCACCTTCGCCATGGATCTCGGCGCCTTCACCCCCTTTCTCCACGGCATGCGCGAGCGCGAGATGGTCAACGACATGATGGAGAAGATCTGCGGCGCGCGGCTCAACTATAATTACATGCGCTTCGGCGGCGTCTCGCGCGATTGGGTGCCCGGGCTCGACAAGGAGATCCTCGCCTTCCTCGACCGCTTCGAAACCTTTTTGCCGGAATTCAACCGCCTCATCACCGGTAACGAGATCTTTGTCAAGCGCCTCGTGCATGTGGTGCCGATTTCAGCGGCCCAGGCCATCAAGTATGGTCTGGGAGGCCCGAACCTGCGCGCCTCCGGCGTCGATTTCGATCTGCGCCGCGATTACCCCTACAGTGTCTATCCCGAATTCAAATTCAAGGTCATCACCGGCGTCGGCTACCGCGGCGAAACCGGCGATACCTTCTCGCGCTACATGGTGCGCCTCGACGAGATGGTGGAATCGGCCAAGATCGTCCGTCAGGCCGTAGAGGGCATCCCCGAAGGGGAGTACCTTGCCAAAGTGGCGCGCAATCCCGTGGTGCCCGCCGGCGAAGTCTATACCCACGTCGAAAGCACCCGCGGCGAGATGGGCTTTTACCTGATCAGCGACGGCACGGACAAGCCCTTCCGCTGCAAGATCAGAACCAGCTCCTTCTGCGCCATGGCGGCCATCCCCGAGGTGATTCCCGGTTTTATGGTGGCCGACCTCACCGCCTTCTTCGGCAGCCTCGACGTGGTCGCCCCGGAGGTGGACCGCTAGGCGGCGATCCGCACAGCACACATACCGAAATCAAAACAGAATGGGCCTATGAAAAACTGGTTTGACTCGCTTATTGCCAACTTCCAGCTCGATCCTTGGGTCATGACCCTGGCGCTGGGCTTCTGGCTGCTCATCGTCGCCGCGCTGGTGCTGGTCTTTATGGCCAGCTTCGCCGGCATCACCTCCTGGCTCGAGCGGCGCATCGCCGGGCGCATGCAATCGCGCATCGGGCCCAACCGTGTCGGCCTCGTCGGCTTTTGGCAGTGGCTCGCCGACGGCCTGAAATCCTTCCTCAAGGAGGATGTCATCCCCGATGCCGCCGACCGGACCCTCTTCAAGATGGCCCCTTATCTGGTCTTTCCCGGGGGATTCGCCGCGTTCGCCGCCCTCCCCTGGGGCTATGGCATCATCGCCAGCAACATCGACATCGGCATCTTTTATGTCACCTCCATCACCACCCTGGTGGTCCTCGGCATCCTCATGGCCGGATGGTCGAGCAACAACAAGTGGTCGCTGATCGGCGGCGTGCGCTCCGCCTCGCAGATGATCTCCTACGAGATCCCGGCCGGCCTCTCGGTGCTCACCGTCGTCGCCGTTTCCGGCACCCTGAATATGCAGAACATCGTCGCCCTGCAGGGCGGCTGGCCCTGGCAGTGGTATTTCTTCAACAACCCCTTCACCTTCATCTCCTTTTTCATCTTTTTCGCCTCCATCCTCGCCGAGGGCAACCGGACGCCCTTCGATCTTCCTGAAGCCGAAAGCGAGCTGGTCGCCGGCTATCTGGTCGAATACTCCGGCATGCGCTTTCTCTTTTTCCTCTTCACCGAATGGGCGAATGTCTGGACCATGTCGGCCTTGCTCACCACCCTCTTTCTCGGTGGCTGGCAGATCCCCGGCATCGCCGATCTCGGCGCGGTCATCGCCGCCGCACCCTTTGCGGTCAAGATCCTCTGGGTCGCCGCCAGCATCGCGGTCTTTTTTATCAAGACCAGCGTTTTCGTTTTCATCGTGATCTGGGTGCGCTGGACCCTGCCGCGCCTGCGCGTCGACCAGCTGATGCTGATGTGCTGGAAATATTTCGTTCCCATCGGATTTGTCTGTCTCCTCGGCTCGGCGCTCTGCGTCGTCCTCCCGCAAACGGGACTCTGGCAGTGGTTCTGGCTTGGGATGCGGCTGCTGCTCACCGGCCTCGGCTTCGCCATCGCCATCGGCCTGATCTGGCGCGCCTTCTACAACCTCCGCGCCATGAAGGACAAAGTGTACATCAAGATTTGGGCATGACATTCTAAACCTGGAGTTACCAGTGCGCGAGTATCTCAACAACATCAAGAATTCGGCGGTCTCGATCTTTGAGGGTCTGGCGGTCACCCTCTCCTGGTGCCTGCGCAAACCCTATACCGTTCAGTACCCGGACCGCGTCCCCAAGCCGGTCCAGGAAATGCTGCCCCCCGGCTTCCGCGGCCTGCTGGAGGTCGATACCACCATCTGCACCGCCTGCATGGCGTGCATGAAACGCTGCCCGCTCGGGGTCATCTGCATCGAAACCGACCGCGATCCGGAAACCAAAAAGAATTTCCTCACCCGCTTTGAGATCGACTTTGCCATGTGCATGGTCTGCGGCCTGTGCACCGAGGTCTGCCCGACCGGGGCGATCCGCCACAGCACCGATTTCGAGGCGAGCACCTGGCATGCCAATAACCTCCTCCACTGCTATGTCAAACCGGGCGAAAGGATCCCGGCCTACCGGGTCGTCAAGGATCAGGAGCCGCAGGGGCTGCCGCAAAACGCGCCCTACTCCGCCATCAAGAAGGAGTGGGATGCCCCGGCCCTCGTCTCCCCGGACGCGGCGCGCGGCACGGTGCGCTGGAAGCCCAACAAAGAGGAGGTGGCATGAACTTAACGATTCCGGATATTCTCTTTGGCCTCTTCGCCGTTGTCAGCCTCTTGTGCGGAGTGATCGTGGTCTATTCGCGCAACATCGTTCACTCCGGCTTCGCGCTGCTCGGTACCTTCGCCGGGGTGGCCGGCCTCTACGGCCTGCTCTCGATGACCTTTCTCGCCGCCGCCCAGATCCTCGTCTATGTCGGCGGTGTCCTGATCGTCATCCTCTTTGCCATCATGCTCACCCGCGGCATCGAAAATACCGGCCAGTCCAATCCCAGCCGGGGCGTCCTCCCGGCCACGATCCTGGGCGTCATCGCCGCTGCCTTGCTGATCTATGTCGCCGTAACCTTCCCCTGGCAGGTCAAGACGCCGGCCGAGATCGAAGCCTCGGTGCCGCCGCTCGGCAATGCCCTGCTCGGCGCCTATGTGGTCCCCTTTGAAGCCCTCTCGCTGCTGCTGTTGGCCGCCCTGGTCGGCGCCGTGATGCTGGTGCGCAAGGAGATCAAATCCGATGAAGAGGAGGTGAAATCATGACGCTCACCATCGGCCTGCCCGCCTTTCTGGTCGTCGCCGCCCTGCTCTTCGTACTCGGCATGATCTGCGTCCTCACCCGGCGCAATGCCATCGGCCTGCTCATGGGGGTGGAACTGATCCTCAACAGCGCCAATATCAATCTGGTCGCCTTTGCCCGCTACGTCGAAAACGGCATCTCCGGCCAGGTCTTTGCACTTTTCGTGATCGTCCTGGCCGCAGCCGAGGCCGCGATTGCCATGGCCATCGTCCTGGCCATCTACCGGTCCTATAAGAATATCGATGTGAACCTGACGGTGAATTTGAAGGAGTAGCCTGGATGGATAGCATACATGTCAGCTGGCTCTGGCTGATCCCCTTTTTACCGCTCCTGGGGGCCTTTATCAATGGCGCCTTTGGTCTGAAAATCCACCGTCGCTGGGGCGAAACGCCCATTCATACCCTGGCCATCCTCATGCCGGCCCTGGGCTTCGTCATCACCGCGGTCTATTTTATCCGTCTCATGGGCCTCCCGGCGGAGGAGCGGCAGCTGATCAACACCCTCTTCGACTGGATCCGCGCGGGCGATTTTCACGTGCCGATGGCCTTTTTGCTCGACCCCCTCTCCGGCGCCATGACCCTGATGATCACCTTCGTCGGCACCCTGATCCACATCTACAGCATCGGCTATATGCACAAGGATGAGGGCTACTGGCGCTTCTTTGCCTATATGAACCTCTTCATGTTCGCCATGCTCACCCTGGTGCTGGCGGATAATTTCATCCTCATGTTCGTTGGCTGGGAGGGCGTCGGCCTCTGCTCCTACCTGCTGATCTCCTTCTGGTACAAGGATCTGAAAAACGCCGCGGCGGGCATGAAGGCCTTCATCACCAACCGCATCGGCGATTTTGGCTTCTTGGTCGGCCTCTTCGGCCTGCTCTGGGCCCTCGGCGGCGGCTGGAACGGCAGCAGCTACACCCTGGAGAACAGCTCCAGCCTGACCTTCATCTTCCGCGAAGTCAAGGAGCTGGCGCCGCTTCTGGCCGGCAAGAGCATCCTCGGCATCGCCGCGCCGACCTTTATCTGCCTCTTCTTTTTCTGGGGTGCCACCGCCAAGAGCGCGCAGATCCCTCTCTACGTCTGGCTGCCGGACGCGATGGCCGGCCCGACCCCGGTCTCGGCCCTGATCCATGCCGCCACCATGGTCACCGCGGGCGTCTATATGGTCGCCCGGCTCAATTTCCTTTTCATCCTTTCGCCGGTCGCCATGACCACGGTCGCCGCGGTTGGCGCCCTGACCGCCCTTTTTGCAGCAACCATCGGCCTCTTTCAGTATGACATCAAGAAAGTCCTGGCCTATTCGACCGTCAGCCAGCTCGGCTTCATGTTCATGGCCGTCGGCGTCGGCGCCTACTGGGCCGGCATATTCCACCTGCTCACTCACGCCTTTTTCAAGGCTTGTCTCTTCCTCGGTTCCGGATCGGTCATCCATGCCATGCACCAGGCGCTGCATCACGCCAAGGACCATGAGACCGATCCACAGGACATGCGCAACATGGGCGGGCTGGCCCGCTATCTGCCCACGACCCGCTGGACCTATCTTGCCGCCTGTTTTGCCATCTCCGGCTTTCCCTTCATGTCAGGATTTTTCTCCAAGGACGAGATCCTCTGGAAGAGCTTCGCCAATGGCACGACCCTGATCCCCGGCCCGCTGATCTGGGCCGTGGGGGTCACCGCGGCGATCATGACCGCCTTTTATATGTTCCGCTCCTATTTCATGACCTTCACCGGCACCTTCCGCAAGGGCCACGAGATCGAGCACCATTTGCACGAGTCGCCGAAGAGCATCACCGTGGTGCTGCAGATCCTCGGTGTGTTGTCCATCATCGGCGGAATCATCGGCCTGCCGCATCTCTGGCACCTGCCCAACGCCCTCGAGAGCTGGCTCGAGCCGGTTTTCGAGACGGCCCGCACGCTGACCTGGCACCACTACGGTGCCGGCATGGAATGGCTGCTGATGGGAATCTCGGTGCTGATCGCCTTCGCCGGCGCCGGCCTGGCCCTGAGCCTC
>DAOQAG010000072.1:0-16377 GCA_035353815.1 bacterium | reverse complement strand
ATCGTGCCGATGTTCACATGCGGCTTGGTCCGCTCGAACTTTTGCTTTGCCATTTTTACATCCTCCGGACAATAATCTTGTTTGTAAGCTGTTACTTGTGCGCATGAAGTGAATGGAGCCCGAGACCAGGATTGAACTGGTGACCTCATCCTTACCAAGGATGCGCTCTACCGACTGAGCTACTCGGGCGTACGGGGTGAAGCGAAGCGCGGCGTGGAGCAACCTGGTTCCATCTTCTGGAGCGGGAGACGGGACTCGAACCCGCGACCAACAGCTTGGAAGGCTGTGACTCTAACCAACTGAGTTACTCCCGCCTGAAGGGGCTCTGCGGAGATAAAAAAAGCCGGCATCGATTAAGAGAGTGCCAACCGAGACCGACCGGATAAACCATACCGAGAAATGGTAACCCTCCTCGCCTGGTTTGTCTTCCGGGTTGAGATGAAGACACAGGTTGTGATCCGCTCACACGCTTCGAGTCGTACGGGACCGGCGGCATCTACCCCGCCGGACCGAGAGTGGAGAGGGGAGGATTCGAACCTCCGAAAGCGTCAGCTGACAGATTTACAGTCTGTTCCCTTTGGCCACTCGGGTACCTCTCCATACATTGACTTTATATCAAAGAGCCACCAGCAGGAATCGAACCCGCGACGTCCTCATTACAAGTGAGGTGCTCTACCTACTGAGCTATGGTGGCGCAGTTTCGCACCATAACCAAGTTAGCCGTATAATTTAGCAAATTATCGGAAATATGCAAGAAAAATATTCAGCTCCGCTATAAAAAACGCGCCCCGGCCACCCCCTGCTGGTGCCCACCCGAAAACACGGCCGGGCCACCCCCCTCTGGTGCCCACCTGAATCCTCGGCCGAGCCACCCCCCTCTGGTGCCCACCTGCAACCTCGGCCAGGTGGGAACGAAAAAAGCGGGCTCTCACCAAGGCACGGAGCCACAAAGCTAAAGAATCTGGCTCCCACCCGACACCCCCTGCTAGCGCCCACCCGCCACCTCTGCTGGCACACAACCTCATTCTCTGCGCCTTTGTGCCCCCGGGTGAGGCCAATCCTGACTACAAAGTGCCAGTTATTTCCTGCACCGATCGCCCAGCCAGGCATGGGCACTTACGAATTGATGCCGCTGGAGAGAAAGTGCTTGATTTTTCCTCTCCACTGGGCTAAATTGCCTTTGTGGCAGGCGAGGGGCTGAACCGGGCCGAAACATTTGGCGGCATTTGCATTCGCCAAAAAAGGACCATAACGACAGCTCTTCTCTCCTCGCGAACTTTTTTCAGCAACGGCAATAGAAAGCGAAGCGGTTTTTGCTCATAATTGGTGCGATCCAGGATGGATAAACTGCAGACGACAAAAAAATGGCTGAAAATCTGGGCCTCTGCCGCCCCAGCGTTGCAAACATTGAAGCAACGGGAACTGGCAGACCCGGACTATTACCAAAAAAATCTGGCCGCTCTCAATGGCATGCTGAGCTATGCTGCATCCCATGCAACCTGGGATCGTCCGAGCGGCCTGGTCGAACAGCAGCGATTATTCAAAAAACTCTTCTTGATGCTGAATGGAATGCCCGATGGTGATTAATCCCATTTTTATCGCAGCCAGGGAAATCCAGGCATTTATCCATTCCCAGAAGTGGCAGTTTTGTTTTATTGGCGGACTCGCGGTACTGCGATGGGGGGAGATACGCATGACGCAGGACGTTGATCTCTGTCTGCAAGTAGGATTCGGGAATGAAGATCGCTATATTACCGGATTGGCCCAGCATTTTTCGACCCGTATCTCCGATGCGGCCGGATTTGCCCGCAAGCACCGGGTGCTGTTATTGCGCTCCTCCGGCAACATCGCCATCGATGTCGCTTTTTCCGGATTGGAATTCGAAACGAGGATGATCTCGAGAGCCTCCTTGTTTTCATTTACTGAGGACATCCAACTTTGTACCTGCAGTGCGGAAGATCTGCTGGTACTCAAGGCTTTCGCGGACCGCCCGCAGGATTGGCTGGATGTCGAAGGCATCCTGGCCAGGCAAGGTGCTGCTATCGACCGCTCCTATTGTCTTAGGGAGTTATCGCATCTTTGTCAGGCCCGGGATCATTCGGACATTCTGGACCGATTTCACAGGCTAGTGAAGCACGGGTAAGGGCCGCTCAACAAACAGCACAAGATTCGATCGTGGAGACAGCCTCATCTACGGATAGATATAGCCCTCCAGCAGCCAGGGCAAAAAGCGCCATATGCAGCATTCCCGTTATGTATCATCTCGTGCTGGAGCGCTGGATCATGACTTGCCCTCAGATCAGGCAAGATAAAAGGCCAGGTTCCCCAAATCGTCACGTTTCAAATATACCTAAATACCCCACATTTGCTGCAACTGCCCATCCGGGTAGTTTTTGCAGAATCGTTCCAGCTGTATCAGGCACGACAAATTGTACTGACTACTGATTAGTCTCTGCTGGTACGAGGCCCCGCTGGAGATCGGCCTTTGTGCACAAAAGATCAATTATCCGGGTGAATGGGGTAAAGTGATAACGGCCTCTGAAGATAAGCAGGACCTACAATAAATTCCGCAAACGATTCAGCTATTTTACTGCTATCCCAATCCGTTTAATTCAGAAACCCTATTCAAATTCTGCTTGCTCCGGGCGCTCAACCAGAGTTCGACAGTTGCAGAGTAATATTTATAGGGTTAAGGCCCCATTAAACAATGATTTAAATATCATTTTGCAGATGGAGTCGTGTTACTACAAAACCAGGCGTATAATAGGTCCACAATCTAAGCCGGTTCCTGGAGGGCTAACTGTTGAGGATGAGTTCTTCCTCGATGCAGGGCAGTTTTTAACGAATCGCCTTCCAGCGCGTCCCCTCCTTGCCATCCTCAATCGCCACCCCCAACTCCTGCAGCTGATCGCGCACCTGATCGGCCATCTGGAATTCCCGCTTCTGCCGCAGTGCCGTACGTAACTTCAGCAGCAGCTCGATAAAGGGCGCCGCCTCCACTCCACCGCTCCCCTCCTGCTGCAGTTTCAGCCCCAATACCTCGCCGGCCAGGCGGGTCAGGGTCTCCCCGAAGAGTTGCGCGTCGGCCGGGCTGCCGCCCGCATCGAGATGCTTGTTGATCTCGCGGCAGAAATCGAAGAGGTGACCGATCGCCGCGGGGGTATTAAAATCGTCGTCCATCGCTGCCAAAAAACGGCTGCGATAGGTTTGCGTCAGCGCAGCCGCCTCCGCCGAGGTTCCTCCGGGCGCATCGCTCCCGGCTGCCGGACCGGCGCTTGCCGGTACAGTGATCTCCGCTGGGCCGGCTTGGGCTGAAGCCTCCGCCGCTGCGGTGAGCTCCCCCCGGCTGGCCTCCGTTGCTCGACCCGAGAGCCGCCGGACGGTCGCCAATGTCCCCCGCAGCCGCTCCAGTCCCTGGCCGGCAGCGGTGATCGCCGCGTCGCTGAAATCGACCGGAGAGCGGTAGTGGCTCTGGAGGATGAAAAAGCGCACCTGCTCGCCGCTGAACTTGCCCAGGGCCTGCTCGACGGTGGTGAAATTGCCCAGGGACTTGGACATCTTGACCCCGTCGACCAGCACCATGTTGTTGTGCAGCCAATACTTGACAAAGCTTTTACCGGTGGCCGCCTCGCTCTGGGCGATCTCGCATTCGTGGTGAGGGAACTGGTTCTCCATGCCGCCGCCGTGAATGTCGATACTTTCGCCGAGATACTTCATCGACATCGCTGAGCACTCGATGTGCCAGCCGGGAAAGCCGCGGCCCCAGGGGCTGTTCCACTGCATGATATGCTCCGGCTCGGCCTTTTTCCACAGCGCGAAATCGGCCGGATGGCGCTTCTCCTCGATCACATCAAGGCGCGCCCCCGCTATCTGCTCCTCTACCTTGCGCCCGGAGAGCTTGCCATATTCGGGAAATTTACCGACGTCGAAATAGACCGAGCCGTTGATCTCGTAGGCCATCCCCTTTTCGAGCAGCTTCTGCACCAGCTCGATTTGTTCGGGCACATGACCGCTCGCGCGCGGCGAGATGTCGGGGCGCAGCACGTTGAGGGCGTCCATGGCAGCGAAATAGGCGCGGGTGTAGCGCTCGACCAGCTCCATCGGCTGCAGCTGCTCGCGCTCTGCACCGCGCAGGATGCGATCCTCGCCGCTGTCGAGGAGATGACCGACATCGGTGATGTTCTGCACGTAGCGCACCTTGTAACCGAGGGAGCGCAGGTAGCGCACGACCACATCGAAAGAGACATAGCTCTTGACGTGGCCAATGTGGGGATTGTCATAGACCGTGGGGCCGCAGACGTACATGGTGACGCGGCCGGGAGTGAGCGGCGCAAAAAGCTCTTTGCTGCGGGTGAGACTGTTGTAGACCATCAGGGACATATGCCATCCTCTTGGATTGATGGATTAATACGCGCACGGAAGCAATCCAGGTGGGCGCGAGCAATTCCGGGCGCCGGGTGGGAACCAGAGCGTCGCCGCCGGGTGGGCGCGAGAGCCTGGGGCGCGAACGTTAGGCCGGGTGGGTTCGAGAGCCGATAGGAGCCACCAGCGCCACCGCATGACACGAGGCGCCCTCGCCGCGCCCCTCGTAGCCCATCCCTTCGCTGGTCGTCGCCTTGACCGAGATCGCATCGATCTCCACCCCCAGGGCGCGGGCGATATTTGCCCGCATCTGCGCCACATGCGGGGCTACTTTCGGCCGCTGCAGGATCAGGGTGGCATCGACGTTGACCACCGCATAGCCCTGTTCCCGCACCAGTCCAGCCACCCGGGCGAGCATCATCAGGCTGTCGGCGTCCTTCCAGCGCGGATCGCTGTCGGGATAGTGCTTGCCGATATCCCCCAGGGCCAGCGCGCCGAGCAGGGCATCGCTGACCGCGTGGCAGAGCACATCGGCGTCGGAGTGACCGAGCAGTCCGAGCTCAAAGGGGATCGCGACTCCGCCGAGGATGAGCTTGCGCCCGGCGACGAGGCGGTGAACATCAAATCCGTGACCGATGCGCATAGAGATTCTCCCTGAGAGCCGTGCAGCCGGGCTGGTGTGGTCGGCCGGATGGATTAAAGTCCGGGGCAAGAGGCCAGCCCTGTGCAAAATCCTGCCGGGCTGAGGCAGCTCGTCAGAGTCCCAGGCAGGCGTTGACGAAAAGCAGATCTTCGGGCGAGGTGACCTTGATGTTGCGGTAATCGCCGGCGACGACCCGCACCGGATGGCCGAGTGCCTCGACCAAGGCGGCGTCGTCGGTGCTGAACGCCCTGCGGAGGAAGGCCTCTTCATAGGCCTTGCGGATGAGCTCGCTGCGGAAGACCTGCGGGGTTTGTACCAGCACCAGGCGGCGGCGATCGAGGGTGGCCGTGATGCGCCCCGCCTCGGCCTCCTTGATGGTATCCTTGGGCGGCACCGCGGCGATGGCGGCGCCCTCCTCCTGCGCTGCGGCAATGCAGGCGGAGATGATCTCCGGGGTGATCAGGGGCCGCACCCCGTCATGGATGGCGACGAGCGGGCTCTCTGCGGGCAGAGCAGCCAGGCCGTTGGCGACGGAATCGTGGCGTTCGGCGCCGCCCGCGAGGGCGAGGAGATACTTGGCAAATCCCCAGCCGGCGATCTCGGCGCCGCGCTCGGCGACGGCGTCGGGCGGGAGGATGACGATCACCGCTCCGATCTCCGGACAGGCCTCGAAGGCCCGCAGGGTGTACCACAACAGCGGCCGCCCGCGCACGTTGATGAACTGCTTGCTCACCGCGCCGCCGAAGCGCTTGCCCTGTCCGGCGGCGACGATGAGGGCGGTACAGCTTGCATTCTTTTCCATCAGATCAAGGTCAGCCGGCTAGAGGATCAGCATGCTGTCGCCGTAGCTGAAGAACATGAACTTGTCGCGGATCGCCTTGCGATAGGCCTTGAAGACCAGATCGCGGCCGGCGAAGGCGGAGATCAGCATCAGCAGGGTCGATTGCGGCAGATGAAAATTGGTGATGAGCCGGTCGACGATCTTGAAATCGTAGGGCGGATAGATGAACTTGTCGGTCCAGCCGTGGCCCGATTTGGCCCAGCCCTCGGAGGTGACATTGGCCTCGAGGGCACGTACGACGCTGGTGCCGACGCCGATGACCTTGTGCTTGTTGCGCATCGTCTCGTTGATCGCCGCGGCGGCCTCATCGGAGATTTCGAAAAACTCGGAGTCCATTTTGTGGCGGCTCAGGTCCTCGACGACCACGGTGCGGAAGCTGCCCAGACCGAGATGGAGGGTGATCGGCACGACCTTGATCCCCTTGGCCTTGATCTTTTTGAGCAAGGCCGGGGTGAAGTGCAGGCCGGCGGTCGGCGCCGCGACCGCGCCGCGTTCCTGCGCGTAGACGGTCTGGTAGCGTTCCTTGTCGCTCGGTTCGGGCTCGCGCTTGATATAGGGCGGCAGCGGCGACTTGCCGATGCGGTCGACGATCTCGTAAAAATCGCCGCTGTAATTGAAGCGCACGACGCGTCCGCCGGAGACGGTATTGTCGATGACATCGCAGGCCAGCTCATTGCCGATGGTCAGGCGGTTGCCGACGCGGACCTTGCGCGCCGGTTTGACCAGGACCTCCCAGAGCCCCTGCTCGAGTTCGCGCAGGAGAAAGACCTCGACGCGAGCGTCGGTCTTGTCCTTGCTGCCCTCAAGGCGGGCCGGGAAGACCTTGGTCTGATTGATGACCAGGCTGTCGCCCTTTTCCATGTAATCGATCACATCAGCAAAGATGCCCTCTTCCATCGTACCGGTCTCGCGGTTGAGGATCATCAGGCGGCATTGATCGCGTTCATCGCTGGGATACTGGGCGATCAGTTTTTCGGGCAAGTTATACTTGAAATCAGACAATTTCATCGTGGCGATTCCTCCTCTATGGGGTGGTGAATCCGGATCGGCCGGATTCCGCTACGGCTACAGGGTGCGCTTGCAGCGAACGCGCTTTCTGGGCAGAGCGCTCATTCAAAGAGCTGCCCCTGCAGGGTATGGCCCTGCTTGCGCCCGAAATGGCTATAAGCGGCCGGGGTGGCGACCCGTCCGCGCGGCGTCCGGTTGAGAAATCCGGACTGGATCAAATAGGGTTCGTAGAGTTCCTCGATGGTATCGCTCTCCTCGCCGATGGCGACGGCCAGGGTATTGAGGCCGACCGGGCCGCCGCTGAATTTGTCGATCACCGTGAGCAGGATGCGCTTGTCCATGTCGTCGAGGCCGCGCTCGTCGACATCGAGGCGTTGCAGTGCCGCTATGGTGCGGGCCAGGGTGATCTCCTCCTCGCCGAGGATCTGGGCGAAATCGCGGACGCGGCGCAGCAGGCGGTTGGCCACGCGCGGGGTGCCGCGACTGCGGCGGGCGATTTCGAGGGCCGCCTCGGGATCGATCCCCTTGTCGAGGATGCGCGCCGAGCGCAGGACGATCTCGCACAACCGCTCCGGCTCGTAAAAATCGAGGCGCAGCGACACCCCGAAGCGCGCGCGCAGCGGCGAGGTCAGCAGTCCGGCCCGCGTTGTTGCCCCGACCAGGGTGAAATGGGGCAGTTTGAGCTGGATCGAGCGGGCGTTGGCCCCCTTGTCGAGGATGATATCGAGCTTGAAATCCTCCATCGCCGGATAGAGATACTCCTCGACGACGCGGTTGAGGCGGTGGATCTCGTCGATAAAGAGGACGTCGTGCTCGCTGAGATTGGTCAGCAGCCCGGCGAGGTCGCCGGCGCGCTCCAGCGTCGGTCCCGAGGTCAGGCGGATGTTGGCGCCCATCTCCTTGGCGATGATGTGCGCCAGGGTGGTTTTGCCCAGGCCCGGCGGGCCGTAAAAGAGCACGTGGTCCAGGGCCTCGCCGCGGGCGCGGGCGGCCTGGATGAAGATATGGAGATTTTCCTTGACCTTGTCCTGCCCGATGAACTCGGCAAAGCGCCCCGGCCGCAAGGTGGCGTCAAGCTCGCGTTCGCCGTTGAGCGCGTCCGGATATGTGGGGCGGTCGCTGGGATTCACCTTACTCCTTTGTCACTCAGCCTTGCAGGGCTGCGCGCAGCAGCTCTTCCAGTTTGGCCTCGGCGCCGAGGCGGGCCGCGGCTTTGTCGATGGCCCGCTGCGCTTCGGGCTTGCTGAAGCCGAGTCCGGTGAGCGCCAGCACCGCCTGTTCAGCGAACTCGGGGGGTGGCGCTGCTGCAGCCGGCGCAGCAAAACCGCCGCTTTGCAGCTGCTGCGCCGCCTTCTCCTTGAGATCGAGGATCAGCCGCTGTGCGGTCTTTTTGCCGAGGCCGGGGATGCGGGTCAGTGCGGCTTCGTCGCCGCGGGCGATCCAGCCATAGAGTTCAGCGGGCGGACTGCCGCCCAGGATGGCCAGGGCCGAGCGCACGCCGATGCCGGAGACGCTGAGCAGGAGCTCGAACAGCTCCTTTTCCGCGGCGGAGGCGAAGCCGACCAGAGTCAGGGCATCCTCGCGGACATGGAGGTGGGTATGGAGAAAGACCTCGGCGCCCACCCCCGGCAGGGCGGCGAAGGTGGAGAGGGGGATGAGCATCTCCAGCCCCAGTCCGTTGTGCTCGACGACCACGCGGGTCGGCTGTTTATCGGTCAACAGGGCGCGGACAAATGCGATCATGGTCGGAGTACCCGCCTCTCAGAAGTGCTGGTGCAGTTGGCTCTGCCAGCGCAGGGCGTGGCAGAGGGCGATGGCGAGGGCATCGGAGGCGTCCAGGGCCTGCGCCGCGAGGTCGACGGCGAGGAGCTGGGTCACCATATAGCGGACCTGCTCCTTGGCGGCGCCGCCGCGGCCGGTGATGGCCATTTTGACCTCCGCCGGGGCGTAGGCTGCGACCGGCAGGCCGGCGTTCAGGGCGGCGAGGATGGCTGCGGCGCGCGCCTGTCCCAGCTGCAGGGACGAGCGGGCGTTGCGGGCGTAAAAGATATCCTCGAGGGCGACCTGTTCCGGATGGTACTCGCCGAGCAAAAGCCCGACCTGATCATAAATCCGTTTGAGCCGGGTGTTAAAGTCGTTGTGGCTGCCGGTGCGGATGGTGCCGCAGGCCAGAAAGCGGGGTTGGGCCTCGGCGCCAATGCCGATAAAGCCGTAGCCGGTGACCTGGCTGCCCGGGTCGATGCCCATCACCACCATACTGCGTTAGTCTTCCATGGCTTCCAGTGTCTTTTCGTCGATGTCGAAATTGGCATAGACGTTCTGGATGTCCTCATGCTCCTCGAGGGCATCCATCAGCTTGATCACCGATTCGGCGGCTTTACCTTCAACCTTGACCTGGTTGGCCGGTTCGCGGGTCAGCTCGGCCGAATCGTAGGCGATCTTGGCGCCTTCAAGCGCCTTTTTGACCGCCTCGAGCTTGGCGGGATCGGTGGTGACGCGGAAGAGGTCCTCTTCGAGGGTAATGTCCTCGGCGCCGGCATCGAGGGTGACCATCATCAGGTCATCCTCGGTGGTATTTTTCGCCGGGATGGTGATCACGCCCTTTTTGGAGAAGATCCAGGCGACGCTGCCCGATTCGCCGAGCGCGCCGTTATACTTGGAGAGGAGGTGCCGAATCTCGGCGACGGTGCGGTTCTTGTTGTCGGTCAGCACTTCCATATAGACCGCGACGCCGCCCGGGCCGTAGCCTTCATAGGTGATCTCTTCATAGTTGACGCCGGGCAGCTCGCCGGTGCCGCGTTTGACGGCGCGGTCGATGTTGGCGGCGGGCATATTGGCAGCCTTGGCGGCCAGCACCGCGGTGCGGAGACGGGGATTGGACGATTCGTCGCCGCCGCCGTGGCGTGCCGCAATGGTTATTTCCTTGATCAGACGGGTGAATGCGCGTCCACGGGCGGCATCCGTCTTTTCCTTCTTGCGCTTGATGGTTGCCCACTTGGAGTGGCCTGACATAATACCTCCTAAAAATAAACCCGCCACCCCAAAAGAGGGATGAACGGGAGTTACCTTAAACCGGCCCTATTTTCATGCGATTTATGCCCGCTGCGGATGAGACCAATTTTTATAAAATGGCGTTAAATATAATAAAAAATTGGTTTAAAATCAATAATAATTTTGCGGGTTGCCCCATTCCATCGCCGTGGAATCGGGCGGAGGAGTGTAAAAGAGGTTCAGTTGGGGGGTGAACTCGTGTACCTGCGAGCGCACGATCCACGCGCCGCTGAAGCCCTTGCTGATGGCGCGCTGCTGCAGCGAGTCGGCCGCGGGGCGGGTCAGGCAGTCGCCGAGGCGCAGCTTGTAGTAGGGATTGTCGTAGAGCAGATAGCTGTTCTCGGGAAAGGAGCTGCGGGCATCGTCGCGGGCGCGGCGCGCCTCGCTCTCATCGCGGGTGGCGAGGAGCTGGATGCGGAAGCCATCGACCAGCCGGCTGCTGTCGATCACGGCGTGGCTCTTGATGCGGCTGAGCAGCTCGCCGCCGCTGATGGCATCGCCCCGGCCCGCGGTGAAATCGCCGAGAAAAGCGCCGAGCTCCGCCGGATCCCAGCTCTCCTCCTGCTGCAAGGCCGAATCGGCAGGGGCGACTGGGGGCGCGGCCGCCGGGCGCTGCTGCGCCGCCGCCGCACCGCAAAGGACGACGAAAAGCGCCACAAGGCCGGACAATCTGATTTTCATGGAATTCTCGCCGAAATTGTCGCGTTATTCAGTATGGATCCAATTTATTACTATTCCTTCCCAAAATCAATGAAAATATCCCTTGACTATCAAAAGCAAACGGCTTATAATAGAAAATATGCACGCAATAATTAACCAGGAGAACAAGATGACCGCTGCATCGGGTCTGATGGACGACATGGAGCTGCTGGAATCGGACCAGCTGGATGATCTTCTCCGCGACCTGGAGAAACAGGCTGCCGCGGATCCGACCGATCTCCGCTCCCTGCTCATGCTGGGCAACGGCTATTATCTGCGCGGCCGCATCGACGCCGCCGCCGCGACCTTTAAAAAGGCCGTCGCGGTCAATCCGCGCCTGCCCTATGCCTACTACTACCTCGGCATTTGCCACTACCGGGCCATGCGGCTGGAGGAGGCCATCGAAGCCCTCGAGCAGTCGCTCGCCTCTTCGCCGACCATGATCATGGCCGATTACTGGCTGGGCATGGCGTATTACCACCGCGGCCATTATTACAAGGCGCGCCTGGCCTTCGAAAAGCTCCTGGAAAACAACCAGGAATCGGTGATCGCCCATTATCATGCCGCCCTCGCCTGCATGGCCGATCAGGCCTACGACTGCGCCCTGCATCACCTCGAACAGCTGCAAAAGCAGGGCCACGCCGATCCGCATGTCATGCTCTACCTCGGCAATGTCTATTTCCGGCTCAACCGCACCCGCGAAGCCATCGCCGCCTACAAAGCCGGACTGGAAAAACACCCCGGCAACCGTCTCCTGCGCGATGCCCTGGAGCACCTCACGGAAGTCCAGGAGCCCTGACAGGCCCGGCGGATGCCGGATGCATCCTTACCTATCACCAAGGTGGAGGTTCCATGTCCAAACTCCCGCAGCACTGGCAGAAAATCGTGACAGCTCCGCGCCACCCCCTGCAGGATGTCGAAGAGCCCAACCTCATGCGCGACATCTTTCCGTATGATGAGGTTCCCCGGACCCTCTTTGACGGCGAGACGGTCGACGCCCGCCCCGCGCCGGAAATCTGGATGACCGATACCACCTTCCGCGACGGCCAGCAGGCGCGCACCCCCTTCACCGCCGCGCAGGCCAGCACTCTCTTCGATTTGCTGCATCGTCTTTCCGGGCCCAACGGCGTCATCCGCCAATCGGAATTTTTCATCTACTCGGAGCGCGACCGCGAGGTGCTCGAGGAGGTGCGCAACAAGGGCTACCGCTTTCCCGAGGTGACCGCCTGGATCCGCGCCAATCCCAGCGATTTTGAGCTGGTCCGCCACGCCGGCCTCAAGGAGACCGGCCTGCTCACCTCCATCTCCGATTATCATATCTTTTTAAAGTTCCGCAAGAGCCGCCGCCAGGTGCTCGATGATTTCATGAAGGTGGTGCGCGCCGCCGCCGAAGCCGGCCTCGAGGCGATCCGCTGCCATTATGAGGACGTCACCCGCGCCGATTTCTGGGGCTGTGTCGTCCCCTTCACCGAAGAATTGATGGATTTTTCCGCCCACAGCGGCCTGCGCATCAAGATCCGCCTCTGCGACACCATGGGCTACGGCCTCCCCTATCCCCAGGCCGCCCTGCCGCGCTCGATCCCCAAGCTGATCTACTATCTGCAGCGCGAGTTCGGCATCCCCTCGCCCGACCTCGAATGGCACGGCCACAACGATTTCCACAAGGTGCACATCAATGGCGTGACCGCCTGGCTCTCCGGCGCTGCGGCCGTCAACGGCACCATCCTCGGCTTCGGCGAGCGCACCGGCAATTCACCGCTCGAAGCTCTGGCCGTCGAATACGCCTCGCTCACCGGCTCGGCCAACGGCATGGATCTGACCGCCATCACCGAAATCGCCGACTATATGCGCAGCATCGGCACGGTGATCGCCGCCAACTATCCCTTTGCCGGCGAGAATTTCAACGTCACCATGGCCGGCATCCACGCCGACGGCGTGATCAAGAACGAAGAGATTTATAACATCTTTGACACCGACAAGATCCTCAAACGGCCCCTCGGTGTTCATATCACCGACCGCTCCGGCATCGCCGGCGTGGGCTATTGGGTCAGCCAGCAACTGCAGCGGCAGGGCAAGCCGCCGGTTGACAAGCGCGATCCGCGCGTGGCGCAAATATTTGCCTGGATCGAGGCGCAGTACGCCCAGGGACGCGTAACCGCCATCTCCCAGGAAGAAATGCAGCAGCAGTTTGCCCTCCATTTCAAGCAGGAAGCCTGACCGCAGCGGTCAGGCCGGAATATAACCTCAATGAGCGCGCGGCGTCAAGCGCCGCGTTACTGGACTATGGTCGTGGATGCCCGCACACATCCGGCGCCCGCCGGGGCAGCCCGGAACAACGCGCCGCAGCTCTCCCCGCCTGACGCGCCGGAGCCCGACGCGCTTTTTGTCTATGGCTCGCTCAACGACGATCGCCACTTCCGCCTCATTACCGGTCAATCCCTGAGCGGCGTCCCCGCCAGGCTTCCCCATTTCCGCCGCGTCCAGCCGAAAAACGCCTTCGCCTTCGCCATTCCCTGGCGCGGCGACCGGATCGAGGGACGGCTGCTCTCCGACATCACCCCCGCCCTGCTCGCCCGGCTCGACGACTATGAATCGGCCGGCACCCTCTACCGCCGCCAGGTGGTGGAGGTCGAGACCGCCGCCGGGCGCCGCCGCGCCTGGGTCTACATCGCCGACCCCGAGTCGATCCGCCCCTGGCTCGACCGCGGCTTCGCCGAGCGCGACCGCATCGAGGCCTTCATCGAACGCACCGTCCAGCGCTATCTCGAGGAAAAGGCCGACCGCTGCCTGATGATCGACCGCACCCAGCTCGCCCTGGCCGTCACCCAGGAACTCCTCTCCGAGGAGATCCAGGGATTGCTGCACTCCTCCTTGCGCGAGGCCGGCATCGCCCCCTGGATCCTCCGCCACGAGATCGACAAGGCCAGCCTGCCCGAACTCGAATGGCTGGAGGGCGATGCCAAGGCGCGGCGCTACGCCGGGGCCTATCTGCCCCTGGCGGTCAAATTCATGGTCTTCAACCAGCTCGAGACCCGCTTCCGCCGCGAGTTCCGCGGCCTCTCCCGCAGCGGCGCCGCCTTCTACCAGCATACCCTCTCCGGCCTGATGGCACTGCGGCTGCTGGTCGATCAGGAGAGCGCCCTGCGCAGTGCCATGGCCCAGCTCGGCGTCGACGCCTTCCGCCCCGATTACAGCTATCCCGATTATGCCGTGGCCGCGATCTTTATCGCCGAGGAGCTTTGGCAGGAGGAGCGCGCCCGGGAGATCGCCGACTGGCTCGACCGCCACCGCCAGAATGGCCAGACCCCGATCGGTGCGGAGCTCGAGTTCTCCCCCCTCGGCGTCCGCGCCGTCTCGGCGCGCGAGAACGAGGATCCCCTCTTCGACAGCTTTTACTACTTTCACGATTTCGACCTCGCCCGCCGCGGCTGGAAGCTCGGCGCCCACGTCGATGATCACGGCTTCGCCGCCGGACAGCGGCAGCGCTCGCGCGGTTTTCTCGAACTCGCCTTCGGCCGCTACCGCCTTTTCGGCGACGTCTCCAAACCGGCCACCCAGGACCCCTGGGTCCTCGCCCAGCTCGTCAACCTGGCGACGCGCTTCATCGGCATCAAGCCCCACAGCCTCCACCTCAGCATCCAGGCGAATGAGTCCGTCCCCTTCCGGCCGCTGGAAAATTCCGAGTACTTTCTCTGCCTCCTCCTGCTCGGCGGCGACCTGCGCGAGGATGCCGGCGGCAAGCTGCGCGAAATGCGCATCTATCAGGAGGAGATCCTCCACCCCGAGACCGGGCTCTATCTCTCCCGCCTCAACCGCCACAGCCAGGATCCCGAGGCGGCCAGCCGCACGGCCGTGGTCGAATACCAGTTCTCGCGGCTGCAGTACGATTACGATTACCAGCCGCTGATCATGGCGCTCAAGGGCTTCCAGAAGGCGGCCAATCCCGCCCCCTTCAAGGACTGCGCCGAGTGTTCCGACCAGGAGGCGAACCGCGATCTCGAGGTCGCCCTGAAGCAGTGGGCCGCCTTTCCCACACCGGTCTCCGCAGCGGGATGCCGTTCCTTTCTCGGCAAGGTGCAGGCCGGCCTGGAAGAAGAGGCCGCGGCCGCCGGCCCGGCTTACGCCCGTTATGCCGGAGAGGTCCTGGAGCAGATCCGCCTGCGCCTGGAGCGCCGCAACCAGCGCATCCAGGATTATCATCAGCGCGCGCGCCGGCCGCAGCCGCTGCCGGAGCTCTAGCGCTGCCCGGCGGGAACGCGCGCCCGTGGAATCTCGCGCCCACCCGTCCTGCCCGGCGGGAGGACGCGCCCGCGGAATCTCGCGCCCACCCGTCCTGCCCGGCGGGAGCGTGCGCCCGTGGAATCTCGAGCCGCGCAGGACGAAATTATGTGAATTTTTTATTTCCCCGCCGTCTGGCTTCGGGCGGCGGCAACCCTGAACCGCATTAATCAACAGGAGCTGTTATGCAGAATGAGGTAGTCGATCACGCCAAGGAACACTTTGCCAAAATCATCACCGACCAGCTTGCCCGCGTGGAGCGGATGAAGGCGGGCCAGGAACCGCTTGACTTCGCGGCTCTCAAACCCATCATCATCGGCTTCTGCTGGGGCGACGGGATCGGCCCGATCATCTCCCGGGAAACCCAGCGGGTGCTGGAGTATCTGCTCAAGGAGGAGATGGCCCAGGGCAAGGTGGATTTTCGCGTGATCGAAGGACTCACCATCGAAAACCGTGTCCAGCATCTCAAGGCCATCCCCGATGATGTCCTCACCGAGCTCAAGGCCTGCCATGTCATCCTCAAGGCGCCGACCACGACCCCCGAAAAGGGCGGACCCTATCCGAACATCGAGAGCGCCAATGTGGCCATGCGCCGCGAACTCGACCTCTTCGCCAACGTGCGCCCGGTCAAGGTGCCCAAGGACAACATCGACTGGGTCTTTTACCGTGAGAACACCGAGGGTGCCTATATTCTCGGCAGCAAGGGGTTGCAGGTGACCCCGGATCTCGCCATCGATTTCACCGCCACCACCCTGCAGGGCTCCGAGCGCATTATCCGCATGGCCTTCGATTATGCCGCCAAAAACAACATCAACAAGGTGACCGTGGTGACCAAAGCCAATGTCATCAAGACCACCGATGGTCTCTTCCTCGAAACGGCCGAACGCATCGCTAAAGAGTATCCTCAGGTCAAATGGGATGCCTGGTATATCGACATCATGACCGCCAAGCTGATCGATCCCAAACGCCGCACCCAGTTCCGCGTCGTGGTGCTCCCCAACCTCTATGGCGACATCATCACCGATGAGGCGGCCGAGTTCCAGGGCGGGGTCGGCACGGCCGGCAGCGCCAACATCGGCACCCGTTATGCGATGTTCGAGGCGATCCATGGCTCGGCTCCGCGCATGATCACCGAGGGCCGCGGCCAGTACGCCGATCCCTCGAGCCTCATCCGCGCCGCCGCGATGATGCTGCGCCACATCGGCCTTGCCGCCAAGGCGGAGCAGCTCGAAATGGCGCTCGATATCTGCAGCCAGTTCGAAAAGGAGATCGCGATCACCGGCCGCGAGGATGGCGCCACCGGCCGGCAGTTCTGCGACTATCTGCTCGAGACCGTCAAGGATCCGTATCTGCAGAAGCGCTGGCAAGCCGCAGCCAACCCTGTTGCCAGCCGTTAGGCCGGGAACCAGGGCGTAAAATCACTGCTGCAATCCTCTCCCCGGCCTCTACGCCGGGGAGAGGACACAAGTCCATCGCTGCACCCCTCTCCCTGGCC
>DAOQAG010000071.1:0-17465 GCA_035353815.1 bacterium | reverse complement strand
TCCGGCTCGGCGACGCGCAGGAACGGATGGCCGTGAAAGAGCCACTGGGTGGGATCGTTGCTGCAGGGTTCGGGCAGGCCGTCCGGATAACGCTCGGCCGCGACTTTTTGCCAGCGCTCCAGGTCAAAGGGGACTTTGACGAGGGTGGCATTCGTGACGTTGAGCTTCTGGTCGATCTTGCGCACTTCTTTATTGTATTCCGGCGAGGAGCAAAAGCACCAGATGGCGGGGAGATGGGATTTTTTTATGGGAAGAATAAGACCAGCATTGGTATCAAAGGTTTCACCCAGACTTAGCGCCACCGGTAACTGTCTCATTTGGCTGACCATGATACCCAATTTACCCAAAGTCTCCCATGCACGAATATAAACGCCTGGCTGGATAGGATTAAGCATGGCTTCATACCATTGTATATATTCGCAGCCTCCATAAAAACATACTCCATCAACAGTACTTTGCAAAAATTTCCATTCTTTATCGATTTTATCTTTTTCCCAGTAATATCTTCTAAAATGGGGATCATCGCCGCTTGTAATCCCTTTATAGCTATTTGAATACTCAACCAAGTATTGATCTGCATCTTTACGCGCAAGCACTATCCTCCCATCCGGATTCCCCAACTGCCCCGCCTGGCTGACGCAGACAACCTCCTCAGCCAGCAACCGCTGCGCCTTGTCCGCCGCGTTCTTGCCGGCGGACACATCCAGCCCCGCCAGCTCATGCGCCTCCTCCGGCAGACGATTGGTCAGGGATAACAGTGCAACATTGACAACCTCACCGCTGATGGTCTCAAAAGCCCTCGGACCTAGCCGCGCCACCCAGTCCCACTGCACCTGCTTGAGCAGCTTTTCCCGCAGTTTGGCGTAGGAGCCGAGAAAAAGCCAGTTCTGCGGGGTCACCAGGGTTGCGGCGCCGCCGGGAAGACAGAAATCGCGGCAGCGCTCGACAAAGGCTGTGGCCAGGTCCTGCTTGGCGGCCGGATAATGGGTCTCGATAAAGCTACGCAGCACCTCGTCCTGTTTGCCGCGCGCCAGATAGGGCACATTGGTGGCCACCAGATGGTAGCGGTCGCCGAGGAGGCGGTAGGCAGTGGTCAATCCTTTGGCGGTCACGCCCAGTTCTTCGGCGCCGTAATCATGCCCGCCGGCCGCTTCCAGTCCCCGCTCCACCATCGCCGTCACTGCGCCGAGATCATCTTTGTGAAACGTCTTAACCTGCTGCCGCGGATCGATCAGGCTGCCATAGGTGACGGCGTTGTCAAAGAGCTTGTAGAGTTCGTTCATGAGATAGCCGTGCTGCGGCGCCAGGGCTTTCCAATCCGCCAGTGAGACGCCGATCTCGAGCCCGCAGCAGGCGATGTTCAGCTCCGGCAGGGTCTGCGCTACCGCGGCCGGCGCGAGCTTCCAGGCGGCCAGGGCGAGATTGAACGCCGCCAGCTGGGTGCAGCGCGGATCGATCTCCAGGCCGTAGAGGTTGTCGCGCAGCACTGCGTGCGCCGCCGCGGATTTGTCGAGTTCTTCCTCGGCCATGCGCATAGCCACCAGCCGTTCAAAGAGCGCCACCAGAAAATGGCCTGAGCCGCAGCAGGGATCCAGGCATTTCAGCTCCGCGGCAGCCTGCGGCCACTGCGAGAAATCGCCGGCCATGGGCGATCCGTCCGTCTTGCGGCGCAGATATTTGAATGACAATGCGTCAGTGCCCTGCCCTGCACCCTGCCGACCAGTCCCCTCCGGATGCCGCGCCACCCACCAGGCGCCGAGGGTGTTGTCGAGCATGAAATCGACCATGTAATCCTCGGTGAAGAGCTGGGTCACGGAAGGCAGTTCATCCGCGCCGACCTTGTCGTTGCTCTCGTTCACCTCCTGCTTGCGTTTGGTCTGCCAGAACTGGTAGACCCAGCCGATGGCGTCGTTGGCCTGGAAAATCTCCGCATCCAGCCCGGCCAGCAGCTGCTCCAGCTTTAATTGAAACTCCAGCGGCAGCGGCACCTGCAGCAGCGGATCGTCAGGCCGGAAGATCTGCGGCAGCATGTGCTGCGCCAGCAGACTGGCCAGCTGCCATTTATTGGCAGAATCCTCCTTGGCCAACTCCTCACACTCTTCCAGGGTGATGGCCACCCCCATCTCGGGATGGAGCAGCAGATGGTTCTCAGCCAGGCAGCAGGCGAAGAGCATGCGGTGCCAGTGCTCGTAAGCGCATGCGCTGATCAGATGCGCCAGGGCGCGGCCGGTAAGCGCGTCGCCGAGTTGTCGGCCGCGGGCGCGCAAATGGGTGCGCAGCCGGCGCTGCTCCTCGTTCATGTGATCGTAGGGTTTGGCTTCGTGCACAGCCAGCGATTCGAGCGCGATCCGGGCGCCCTCTTCGGCGACCTCGCGCGCCTGGATCACGGTGTTTTCCAGCTTTCTGCGTTGTTCAGAAGTAATGGATGGCATGGCGTAGCGGCTTCTTTCCGTTGATTATCTTTTCTTCAGCACGGCTGGCCTCAGGAGATCAATATCGGTCCCTTCCGGATCTGCTGCATCAGCTCCTGCTCCGTCTCCCCCAGCCAGCGTTTCACATCCTCAGGCGTGGCCAGGGTCTGGCTGGCCAGCCGGATGGTGCGGGTTTTGGGCTGCAAAAGCCGGGCGGCCGCCAGCAGGGCGGCGGAAAATTGCTGAGGCAGTGCCTGAATGCGCGTCTTCCAGCTCGACAGGGAGATGGAATCGAGGCTCTTCAACAACCCGGCTTCGTCGCCGGTTTCGATGCCGGGGATATCGTCCAGTCCGTTGTCGCGCAGAATTTGCTTTTGCTGCTCCGGCGTCAGTTTTTGCCACTCCGCATTTTGCGCGATCTGCCGTGCAAGCTCGTCGTGGCGTGCCTGGTACGCCCCGTGCTGCTCTCTGAGCGCCTTACGCAGCAGATCGAGCAGCTGCTGCCGCAGCGCCTGCAGCGGATTGTGCGGCTCCAGCAGGCGGCGCTCTTTGCGGATCGCCTCGAGTTGACCCTCGATCTCGTGCAAGTCGAGGTCGCTGCCATGGGCGATGAGGCGCTGCATGCCGAGCCAGGCCGCCATGCGCTGTTCCGCCAGATCGGCCAGGCTTGACCATTCGCTGAGGTTGTTTTGCAGTTCAGCGGACTGGGCCAGAATGGCCTGAAGCTGCTCATTGCCCGCCAGGGTGCGGATGAATTCGATATGACTGCGCGACGGCCGTTCCGGCAGGGGCGGTTCGCCGCCGGCGCGCTGCGCCAGGTCGGAGAGATGGAGCAGAAATTCAGCCGCTTTGGCGCCCTCTTCACCGGATTTGCAATGAATGCCCGCGAGCTGATAGAGACCACGCAGTCTGATGCGCTCCTGCGCGCTCAGCGTGGCGCTCTCGACGCGAAAATCGGCCATGGGGATGCGATTCTGGTCCAGATGTCCGATCGCAAGCAATTCCCCCTTGTAATGGACGCGGAGATGGCCGCTGGTGTGCAGGACCATCAGCGCCGCATCGATGGCGTCGCGCGGCCAACCGCAGGGCGCATCTTCGAACTCGCCGCGGATCTCACGTCCCGACTTGCCGGCGCCGATGCGACTGAGGATGGCGGCGCAGACGGGGTGCTTTTGCGCTGCGTCCTGCCAGCCAATGGCCTGCAGCGCCGCCTCGTCGCCGCTCTTCGCCCGGGTGATCACTGTGGGCCAGTGCGCATCGTCTGCAGCATGGAAGCGGGGGAAGAGGCGATCCATGGAGGCCTCTGCGGCGTGGCGTACTTTTTCGACCAAATCGAGTTCGAGGCGCTCGTTGCCGCCGCCCTGAAAGACCCTGGCGTTATTGACGACCTCTTCCACCATACGCTTGCGGCCATCTGCCGCAGCGGAGAGGCGCGTGGCCATGGCGTCACGTGCATCGCGGCCCTCGTCGGTGCTGGGCGTGCCCTTGAATTCGAGGGTGCGCTGCGCCGCCTCATGGTCGATCAGCGCCTTTTTCAGATCATCGGCCGAGGCCTTGGGAATGTAGACATATATGATCGGACTGTCGGAGCCGTCAGCGCGGCTGTCATCGATAACACTCTTTTCGCTCTCCCCCCAGCCATCGCGGATCCAGACCGGAATTTCATGGCCCTGCGCTGAGGGCCGTTCCGGGCCATAGTGGATCAGCAGCTTGCGCGGATATCGGCTTTTGCCGTGCAGCAGCTTTTGCGCGCTGAGCAGCTTGTCGCAGGCCTCGCCGAGCAGGGTGGTGCGCTTTTGCGAGAGCCAGGTGAGGTCGCCGGCTATGCGGGTTTGGCGGTTGCGGAACTCGCGGTCCCATTCGGCGCTCTCGCGCGTCTGCAGGCTGTATTCGTCGTCCAGCCTGATCAGTTTGCCCTGCTCGCTCAGTCTATCCAGAACCACGGGAATGCGCTGTCGCAGGGAGGCGCCGTCGCCGGCGAGATCCTCGATGAGCAAATCGGCGAGCATCTCGGGGGTGGCGCGCACGCCGATGTCGGCGACCTGCTCGCGCGGCAGCTTGCGGATGAGAAAGATCAAGCTGCAGAGGCGCTTGGCCAGGCGGCCATCCGCGCTGCCGTCATCCAGCCCCTGAATGGTCTCATCGATCTCGCGCAGCAGCACCCCGGACTGGAGCATATTGGCGCGCTGTTCTTCGAAAATAAAATCCGCTGGTGTGACCGTGCCCACCGGCTTTTCGCCGATTTCCCGCACCGCGTCATAGACCACGCGGAGCTGTGTGCGCAGCTGGCTGGCGGTGCCGGGGATATCCACGGCGCGGAGCACGCTCTCCCAGAAACGGCGGCGCACCGGCAGCAGGGGATAGTCGTCCACGATGGTGGTGCGGTCTTCACTTTTCGGGCCGATGCGGGTGCCGATCAGATGACGATCGATCTCGCCGGCATGGGTGGCATAAACCTGCTCGACCGTCTTGCGCTTGTCGGCTTTTTTCGCCAGCACGACGCGGCGGGTCACGGTCTCGACATCGGTATCAGAGAGTTCGACGGCGATGGTAAAACGGTCGCGGAGGCGCTGCAGCAAGGGCACGCTGCCGGCCAGGGCGGTCTGACCGGAGCCGATCAGCAGCAGCCGGCTGTCGAGCTGCTTGCACAGGGCTTCGGCTACCTCCTGCACTTCGGTGGAGCGCTGGGTGCTGTCGCCGATGAAGAGCTGCACCTCGTCCAGCACCAGCACGGTCAGGGGAAGCTGGCCGTTACGGGGCAGCACCTGACGGATGGTGTGGATGAAATCGGCGGTGGAGATATCCTGGACGACCGGGAACTGGTTCTTGAGGATGGAACGCACCTCGCGCGCGTTGGGCGCGAAATCGGGATAGACCTTTTCCAGCGCTTTGGCGATGACCGGGCTGACATAGAGATCATCCAGTTCAGCCAACAGGCTCTTGCCAGATTTTTCCACTTCCGCGGAGATCTGCTCAAATATGTTGTTCTTTTTGAGCCAGAGCCAGAAGCGGGCCTGGGGATAGGAGGTCGGCAGCCCCATGGAGCGAAAGAGGATGCCGAGGATGGCGAGGCGGACGCTTTCGCCACCGCCGGAAGGGAGTGTGCCGGCCGCGGCGTGGAGGCCGCCTGCGCGACGGCTGAGGGTGTCCAGTTCTCTCAGCAGATCGGTGACCTCGACCGGCAGGTGCGCCAGTCCACGCGCCGTGGCGCCGTCCGCTTTGAAAGTTGTGTTGACCCAGAGGTGGCGCAGCATTTTCAGCAGATGCGACTTGCCGCTGCCGAAAAATCCGCTCACCCAGGCGGCGGGCTGCACTGTGGCATCCGCATGGCTGAGGCAGGATTCCAGGATGCGGATCATTCCGCTCCGGTATTGTCCTTCGCAGACGAAATGTTCCAGCTCAAAACGAAGGGTTGCCTCCTCCTTTTCGGTGCGGCCTTCGTTGACCGCCGCCACGCCGTCGTTCATCAGTTTGACTGCAAGAGGATCCCGTACAAAAAGCTCCCTGTTCTTCATCCATCCGCTCCATTTCGAAAAATAGTCACTTTGGCGGCCGCGGTCTCAGACACTGATATCAGACTGATTGTATTTTTATTCTGACGTTCGCGTTCAGTATCCACGGCCTCAGGCGTCCATTTCCTCCTGAAAGGTGATCGGCACAGCCAGGTAATTCCAGTTATCACGCGCATCCAGCAGGCGGTAATTGTTGTTCTCAAATTCGCCCGGAAAAAAGAGCACCAGCCGGCCGCGGATCTCCCGCACCACCTCCTTCAGCACCAGAGAGACCTTGGCCAGGCCGTAGAGGCTGGCCACACCATGGACGGCGACAACGGTGTTCTCATCGACCTCGTCGGCGGTGAGGGCAGCTGCAAGCTGATCGGCCGCATAACGCAGAAAATCGCTGTGCAGCTTCATGGAAATTGAATCCGGCTCCTCGAAATAGATCTCCTTGTATTCAATGCGGGCCATCCATTCGGCAAAGGTACGGGTGAAATCAAAAGAGGTCCATTTGTGTCCGGTGCGCACCGTGGCGATTTCAAAGAGCTGCAGCTTGGCACGGAGGCGGCGTTCCTCAGCCGGCGGATAGACGACAAAGATGGTTTTCTGGTCGCCGGCAAGATTCTTTTGCCAGGGTGTGGCGATATGATTTTTATATTTGGCGACGAGATTCTCAATGCGTCCCATAAACCTGCCGCCTTTCCGCTTCCGTCAAAAGAGTATTGAAAGAGATCATCATCACCCCGCCCGCCTGGCTCATCTCCAGCAGTCCCATTCTTTTGGCGTCGACTGCCAGCTCCAGGATACGACTCTCACCCAGATCGAGCAGCTGTGCCCACAGGGTATGCAAGAGTCCTTCTCCGCGATGGCCGAGGAGAAAGCCCAGGAGCAAGGCCCAGGTCACCGCCGCGATGGAGGGCTCCACCCGAACGCGCACCTTGCGCATGCGGCCGGTCAGGTGGCCGGACTGGGTCCAGGACGAGGCGGCATTGCGCAGCACCTTATCAATAGTAGAATCATTTAGCCGCGATTGCAGACTTGTTGTGAGCGTGGTGACGAGTTTCTGTCGGCTCATTTCGTGTCCGGGGGCCAGGTCGAGGATGGCTTCCGCGGTCAGGCGCAGCAGCGGGTCGCGGGCCAGGGCGGTGAACAGGGCCAGGAGGGGTTTGCTTTTTTCGTCAAGGCTCCAGAAGCTTCTCATCAGGCGGAAGAGGGGAACTGTGGGATCCAGGGCATAGAGTTCGCGCAAGCGCTGGGCGGAGAGCTCCCGGCTGGCGACAGTCTGCTTGCCGAGACAGTTATGGGCGATGATGGCCTGGTCGTATTCTGTTCGGATTGATTCTTTGGGACAGGATTGGAGCAGCGCTTCAAGTTCGTGCAGCATGATAGTGCGGCTGGTGTGGGTGCCCTTATCGCCGAAGCGAAAGCCGAATGCGGTCAGGATATCAACGTTTGGGGGGGCAGGCAGATTTTGAAGGATGGGATCCTGGTTCATAGATACTCCATGTTATCGCCGGCAAACTTGCCGGCGAAATAAATATAGTCATATTTTACGGAAAAGCAAATGAATATTCATGCCTTAAAACCTTTTAAAAAAGGTCTCAAAATCCTGAAATGTTTTCTGACCAAAGGCCTGTATCAGGTAGAGTCTGTTCTTCTTGTCAGCGAGCGCTTTACGGATCGAGGCCCACTCCAAGACCTTTCTCCCCTGCATTTTATTCACACCAGTTATTCTTTCCAACATTTTATTTTGTACCTCAATTGGAATAGCAAGGGCTTCACGGCAATAGAGAAACTTTTCTCCGGTTTTATCAAGCAGTGACTTGCTATAAAAGATTTGACCTGATGGCATTGGTAATTCGAATTCATTTATGCGGTTATTTTTTTCATGAGCATCCCAAAATGAATATTGAAAATCCTGATTGTTCTCTCCAAAGAATGGTGAAATTTTGGAGGAGTAGGAAATAATGAGTTCCCTTTTTGCCCGAGTCATGGTAACATATAGTTTGCACAATTCACGGTAGTATTCTTCAGGTGGGGTTCCTGATTTTGGAATAGTCCCAGCATTGCAATTGATAATGCAAATGCGATCAAACTCAAATCCCTTCGTTTGTTCTAGGTCCGACAAAAAGATATTCCCATCATCAATGCTAATTGATCCATCTAAAACGGGCAAGTTGATTTTTTCTCCTATTTTTTTTACCTCCAGCAGATTGTATCCACAAAGTGCGATGCACGTTTTTTCGTGCGAACCCTCGATCATATTATTGATGTAGTTAAAACAAAAGGCGAACTCTTCTGAAAGTGTTGGTGATAATAGGATTAAAGGTAATGGAGATGAAAAATTGGCATATTCGGGATCCTGTACTCCATCCAGGAGTTCATCATCAACCACAGCCATCCCTAAATTATTGTAAAATAAATTATAAGCGGCTTGAAGAATTTCGCGACTATTTCGATAATTTTTGCGAATGATGTTGGATCTGCCTGAGATGGATATACCTGCCTCAAACGGATTATGATATTTTGTGTAAACTTGCTGGGCATGATCACCACACAGGAATAAATCGTTTTCCCCCGGTTCGACCAGTTGCCGAATAATTTCCAGTTCGATATTTCCAAAATCTTGCACCTCATCGACCAGAATACAACGATATTTAGGTTTAATATTCTCGAGATGTTGATACAAGGCTGTTGCGAGACCGATATAATCGACTATTCCGACAAAGTTCATTTTATCTTCCCAACACGCCAAGCCCTCAAGTATTTTTGTTCTATAATTCTCCTCAAAATTTATTGCTCTTCCACGTCGTCTCATTGCAATGTATGCTTTTCTGAGATGCGGTGGAAAAGCGCTGCGGATATAATCGAGTTCCTGATATAAATAATCGGATGGATAGATCCCTCTGGCAAGCAATGATTTATGTATATCGAATAGTACTTTCGCATCCTGATTATTGTTTTCGCATTGATAATATTCTCTCCATATCTCGGAGATGTGTTCATTGTTTTTCCAGGTTACATCGTTGTATTTTTTATTAAAATCGGCTTTTTCGAATTTTCGCAGTTCATCCTGACACAATTCCCAGAAGGATTTTATTGTAATATTTTTACGTGCTTCTTTAACATCCGCATAATTAACCAAACTTTTAATGAGTGCAGCAAGGGATTTATTCAAAGTCAGTATGAGTATTTGCCCTTGGGGGTACTTTCTGGCTAATCGTAGCGCACGCTTTATAAGCACACATGTCTTGCCAGAGCCGCTTACACCAGATAATTTTGCCGGCCCATCATAGTCTGTATCGACATTCTTGCGTTGTTCCGGATGGAGAAAGAGCATCCATTGCTGAAAGTTGGCTAGTTTCATATAATGCGCGATCAATTCAGTCTCATGTGCGCGAAAACTAATCGCATACTCTCCATCGACGATTTTTTCGATATCGTCCAAAGACAAGTTTTCCAGAGTGACCAATGTATTCGTGAATAAATCTATCCTGTCTTTTGCGCCATCTATATTACCATTTTTTAAGTGGATAAAAACATCAAAGATAACATCCCGCAATTTGACATCTTCGATTTCGAAAGCCAACTCGAGGATTTCCTCATCGCTGGAAATCGAAGTTAGCGTTTCCAGTGCTTTCATATAACTTGGCTTCAAGCCGTTGGTAATATGATTTAGGTAATGTTTGGATATTTTTTTATATAATGGCCCGTTGGACCAATCCGACTCGGAATGAATACGATAGTTCTTGTTATCTAGCTGCGAACTTTGATAAACAGGTTTTATTGAACGATTTTTATCGACCGCCAATGTCATGCCCTTATTTTTCTCGAGCCATTCATCACTTTCGTCATGGGTCCCGACAAATGCCAAGTAACACAAGCCATTATCCTGAATGGTTATCAATCTGCAAAAGTCTGTCAAATCATATTTTACACAATGTTTGATCCGACCTTCTCCATTATTTGTTGTTTTTAATCCTTCCAATGGCAAGCCTGCCTCCGGATGATCAATTTTCGCCAGAACAACAAATACTTTATCAGCGGCCTTTTTGTAGGCACCACCGCGGTTATGCAAGTTTCGGCAGCTGGCAATAAAATCTGGAGACTTGTCAAATTTCATCGTTCCTCCCATATACTATTCTGTACTTGTTTAGTTCTACCGATAGATCACACTGATTGCCACCGTGGATGTCTTCTTCAGGAGCACAGCGAGCATCAGCTCAATCAATAAAAAATGGCCCAGTCACATCATGCGACTGAGCCATTCTTCTGTCTATAATGCCTCCCGATCAACGCCACCCTTAAAATATATAGCTCTCAGTAAAAGATAAACTAATGTAATAATATTCTACATAAAAACAAGAAGAATTGCGAGTTGTAGCCGAAAAATAGGATCATAGCCAGAATTCTATGAAGAAGTGAAATGCATAATAATATTTTCTGTGCGCCTCGTCTTATAAAGGTGGTCAAATTACATAATTAAGTATTACTTGAAGGAATCTACCTTAGGTATTCGCTGCAGCGCCGGCATTTGATTTACTGCTTGATTTTCGGCGCGGTATTGGGTAATTTCCGGATAGATGCCCGCGGGACAAATGGGAAATGGACGAGATCATGAAAAAGACCCCGTTCCGGAAACTGCTCTACTGGCTGCTGCCGCTGATCGTCGCGCCTCTGCTGGGGTATACCGCCTGGCAGTTCCTGCAGCGCAGCCGGCAGCAGGCGCTGATCCAGTCGATCTATCAGCAGCAGCTCGACAGCATCCTCCTCTCGGTCAACCAGAACGCCTGGGACCGCCTGAATGCCTGGACCAGCCTCCTCGCCACCATGGTCCAGTCCGGCACAGGGGATGAGCGCCGCCTCGAGACCGAGCTGGCGGCGTTCATCGCGCGCTATCCCGCCGTCGCCGCCGCGGCTATCGAGGAGGGCCGCAGCGTCCTCGCCGCCTCCGCGCGCGGCCCAGCCGTGCGTGCGGCAGGCGACAGCACCACTATCCCGCGTGCCATCACCGGGAGTGATACTTCCGCGCGAGCTACGGGCAAGAGTGCCACAGCCCTGCGTGCTGCTGCGGGGAGTGATCCCTCCACACGAGCTACGGGCGAGAATGCTACTGCCCCGCGCGCTGCCGCAGCGAGCAGCACTGTCACACGTGCCGCAGCCGACGCGCTTCCCGCTCCAGCCATCGATCCCGCCGCCCTGCAAAAGGTCCTGAGCGATTCCGCCCAGCCGGTCGCGCGCATGTTCGCGCTGGCGGCGCAAAACTACATCCGTCCCCTCGCCATCTCCTGGCAGCCGCAAGGCTATACCCTGCTGCTGACGCCGCTGAACGCGCAGCCCGGCGCGGAGGGGTTTTGCGCCGCCCTGCTGGTGGACCAGCGGCGCTTTGTTGAGGAGACCGTGGCGGCGCGCTTGCGCGATACCAGCCGCGGCCTCTTTGATTTCGTCGTCCGCAATCGCCGCAGCGGCGCGGTTCTCTATGGTTCGCAGACGCTTGCTGCCGCCGACTTTGAGCAGACCGCGCCGCTGTGGATCCTCCCCGATCTCGAGCTGCAGATCAAGCTGCGCGGCATGACCCTGACCGCCCTCGCCGGCCGGCAGACCCGAATCAATCTCCTTTTCCTCGCGGCCGTCAATGTTGTGCTGCTGCTCGGCGTGACCCTGCTCATCCGCAACATGGCGCGGGAGGTGCAACTCGCCCGGCAAAAGAGCGATTTCGTCGCCAACGTCTCGCACGAGCTGCGCACGCCGCTCGCCCTCATCCGCTTGTATGCGGAGACCCTCGAGCTCGGCCGCGTGCCGGACGAGGCGCGCCGGGAGGAGTACTACCGCACCATCATGAACGAAAGCGCGCGGCTGACCCAGCTGATCAACAACATCCTCGATTTCTCGCGGATCGAGGCCGGGCGCAAGGTTTACCATTTCGCGGAAGAGGATCTGGCCGAAATCACGGTGGGCATCCTCGATCTCTATCGTTTTCATCTCGAGCAAAAGGGCTTTGCCGTGCAAGAGGAGCTGGCGTCCGGGCTGGCGCGGGTCGCGGTGGACCGCGAGGCGGCCGGGCTGGCGCTGGTCAACCTCCTCGACAATGCGGTCAAGTACAGCGGCGAGGTCAAGGAGATCCGGATCAAGCTGGAACCGCGCGGCCGGGAGCTGCATCTGGCGGTGACGGACCGCGGCATCGGCATCCCCGAAGCCGAGCAGCAGCGGATATTCGAAAAGTTTTACCGCATCGAGAGCAGCCTGGTGCGCAGCACCGGCGGCAGCGGGCTGGGACTCGCGCTGGTGCAGCATATCATGGCGGCGCACGGCGGCCGCGTCCTGGTCGAGAGCCGGCCCGGCCGCGGCAGCACCTTCACCCTGGTTTTCCCCGTCCGGCAAGACGCGTTGCAAGCATAAGGAGCCGATCCGGCAGTGGCAAAAACAGGAATCGTTGAGGATGAGCCCGAGATGGCCCGCAGTAGCACCTTTTCCCTGGTTTTCCCGGCGGGCAGAACGCGTCGCAAGCATAAGGAGCCGATTCCGCAGTGGCGAAAATACTGATCGTTGAGGATGAGCCCGAGATGGCCCGCGGCCTGCGGGACAATTTCGAATTCGACGGCCATACGGTCGCGGTGGCGGCGGATGGGGAGGAGGGACTGAAAAGGGCGCTTGAGCCCGGGATAGATCTGATCATTCTCGACGTCATGCTGCCGAAAAAATCGGGGCTCGATGTCTGCCGCGAGCTGCGCGCGGCCCGGCACACCACGCCGGTGATCATGCTCACTGCCCGCGGTCAGGAGATCGACAAGGTGCTCGGCCTCGAGCTCGGCGCCGATGATTACATCACCAAACCCTTCAGCGTGCGCGAGCTGCTGGCGCGCGTCAAGGCGGTGCTGCGCCGCAGCGGCGGCCAGGGCGAATCCGCTCCGGTGCAGATGGGACGGCTCATCCTCGATTTCGCCTCCTATCACGCCGTGGATGGTGCCGGCGAGGTGGAGCTGACCCACAAGGAGTTCGAGATTCTCAAGTACCTGCACCAGCACAAGGGGGAGACCATCTCCAGGGAGCAGTTGCTGACGGAGGTCTGGGGGTATGACGCCAGTCCCACCAGCCGCACGGTCGACAATCATATGCTGCTGCTGCGCAAAAAGCTGGAGGAGGATGCCGAGCACCCGCGGCACATCCTCACTGTCCACCGGGTCGGCTATAAGTATATCGGGTAATGTGGGCTAGGGCGGAAACTCGACCGGTGTTGTAGCAGGCGGCTGAGGCAATGGGCAGCTGAGGCAACGGATAGTTGAAACGCCGGGCGGATGTGGCACCGAGCAAAGAACTCGGCGGGCAGCGAAGGCGCCCGGGTGGGCGCGAGAGGGGCCGGTGGGCACCCGGCTTAGCCCGGGTGGGCGCGAGAGGGGCCGGTGGGCACCCGGCTTAGCCCGGATGGGCGCGAGAGGGGCTGGTGGACGCCCGGCTTAGCCCGGGTGGGCGCGAGAGGGGCCGGTGGACGCCCGGCTTAGCCCGGGTGGCATTGCAGCGCAACCTGAACCGCGGCGGGCAGAGGCCCGTCAGCTCAGAAACAGATAGCGGCTGGCAAAGTCGGGATCGCAGGTCAGGTTCAATCCAAGCTTGCGCAGGCCGGCTTCATCGCCCGGGGCGGGAATATGAGTGGTGTGGACGTCGCAGCCGCGCAGCTCCTTGAGTTTTTCCACAGCGGCCTGGGCAGCCGGATTGTTGGCGCCGCTGATGCTGAGGGCGATCAGGGTTTCCTCGAGATCGAGACTGAGGCGTTTCTTGTCGAGCACGTCCCGCTTGAAATGGCTCAGGGACTCGATGATGTTCTTGGGCAGGAGGTCGATCCGGGCCGGAATGCCGGCCAGATGTTTGGCGGCATTGAGAATCAGCGCGGCGGAGGAATGCATCAGCGGCGAATTCATGCCTGTGATGATCGTCCCGTCGGGCAGCTCCACCGCAGCGCCGCAAAATACGCCTTCATTCCCCTTGCCGCGGCGCTGGGCTTCTCCGGCTGCCGCACGAGCGGGCACCACCACCGGCCGGTTCTCCGGCCGCGCACCGATCTCTTCCATGATCAGTTCGGCCCGTTCGACGGTCCCCTTATCCATCATCCCCAAAGCATACTCTGTGGTGTAGCGGAAATAGCGCCGGATGATCTCCTGCACGGCAGCCTCGCGCACAGCGCTGTCATCAATGATTCCGAAACCAGCCCGATTGACGCCCATATCCGTCGGCGACTTGTAGGGGCACGGCTCGCCGGTGATCTTTTCGATGATCCGGCGCAGCAGCGGAAAGGCCTCGACGTCGCGATTGTAGTTGACGCTCTTTTCGTTGTAGGCCTCAAGGTGGTGCGAGTCGATCATGTTGAAATCGCGCAGATCGGCGGTCGCTGCTTCGTAGGCCACATTGACTGGATGTTTGAGCGGGAGGTTCCAGATCGGGAAGGTCTCGAATTTGGCATAGCCGGCGCGGATCCCGCGCTTGCGCTCATGGTAGAGCTGGGAGAGGGCGGTGGCGAGCTTGCCGCTTCCCGGTCCCGGACCGGTGACGACGACGATGGGTTTGGTCGTCGGGATATAGGCGTTGGCGCCGTACCCCTCTTCGCTGACGATCATCTCGATATGGGTGGGATAGCCCTTGGTGAATTTGTGGGTGAAGACGGCGACGCCGCGGCGCTCGAGCTTGTTTTTAAACTGGATGGCGGCCGGCTGCTCTTCAAAGCGGGTAATGACCACCGCGGTCACCTCGATGCCCCATTCGCGCAGATCATCGATGAGTTTCAAGGCATCGGCATCATAGGAGATGCCGAAATCGGCGCGCATCTTTTTATGCTCGATATCGCCGGCATGGATGCAGAGGATAATGTCGACCTGGTCGGCGAGTTTTTGCAAGAGACGCATCTTGACGTTGGGATCGAATCCGGGGAGCACCCGCGCGGCGTGATAATCATAGAGCAGCTTGCCGCCGAATTCGAGAAAGAGCTTGTCGCCGAATTGTCCGATGCGGCGGAGGATTTCCGCGGATTGCTCCGCCAGATATTTGTCGTTATCAAAGCCGATCCTTGCTGGCATGGCTTCCTTCCGGGTTAAAATTCGATTTCCGACAAAGCATATGATATCCTGTGATCCTGGATACGCGGCCCGGCGGCAGGGTCAGAGCCTCCAACCGCGCTGCTCACTCCGGCCTGGCAACAATTGCGTCCGGACGGTATCGCCGCGCCAAAGAGCCGACGGACGCCGTGGCGCGGTGCGGCCTGTGTGCCTGAGCGCCTGGATCAGGATCGCGTGCAGCTCCGCCGGAGTCAGGGGCAGGGGACGACGTGGTGCGCTGCGACCTGCGTGCTAGAGCGCCCTTATCAGGACAGCGTGCAACTCCGTTGGGGTCAGCGGCAGCGGATTGCCCTTCATGCTGCTCGCCCGGGTTGATTTGTCGATCAGTTCGGGCAGATCGGCGGCGGTCACGCCCCAGTGCGCGAGTGCGGGGATGTGCAGCTGGCGGACGAGCGCGGCAACCCAGGCGGCGCCCTCATCGGCGCGGGCACTTGGGCTGCCGGTCAGGAGTTGGGCGATTTTATCATAGCGCTTCATAGCTGGACTCTCTGCAGTGCGTTCGTGCAGGGCGCGGATATTGGCGGCCATGACGTGCGGCAGCAGCGCGGCGCAAACCGCTCCATGCGGCGCGGGGAACATCCCACCGAGCGGTCCGGCGATGCCATGCACCGCGCCCAGCCGGGCGTTGGCCAGGGCCAGGCCGCCCAGGAGGCTGGCCAGGGCTATATCCTCGCGCGCCGGCAGATCGCTCCCCTCGCGGAACGCTACCTCCATGGAACGGGCGATGCGGCGGATGCCCTCCTCGCAGAGGGGATCCAGCAGTGGATTGGGAACATTGCAGGTGTAGGGCTCGATCAGCTGGGTCAGGGCATCCAGACCGGTGCTGGCGGTGACCGCGGCCGGTAGAGAGAGAGTCAGCTCGGGATCGACCAGAGCGAGACGCGGCAGCATCAGGGGGGAGCGCAGGCTGACCTTGACGCGATATTCGGGGGAGGCGATGACAGCATTGCGCGTTACTTCGGAGCCGGTGCCGGCGGTGGTCGGAATGGCGATAAAGGGGAGGGGGGCCTGCGTCAGGCTCTTGCCGCCGCCGATGACCTCGAGATACTCGAGCACATCGCCGGGATTGGCCGCAAGGGCGGCGATGGCCTTGCCGGCATCGAGAGCACTGCCGCCGCCGAAGCCGATGACCAGATCGCTTCCGGCCGTTCTCACCGCGGCCACACCCTCCCGGATCACCTCCACGGTCGGCTCACCCGAAACCGCAAACAACGCCACCTGCTGCGCCTCCAGAACTCGCCGCAGCGGTTCGAGCGCTGCCGCGGGACGGCCGCTGACGATCAGAGCGCTCCGGCCCATCGCAGCCGCCAGGGGGCCGATCTGCCGCAGCACGCCGGGCCCGAAGAGGATGCGCCCTGCGGTGGCGAATTCGAAATTCATTTACCAGCCTGCATCGTCGGGAAAAAGATTGGCGTACTTGATGCTGGTGCGCGGCTCGGCCATCATCCCGGCCACCGTATCGCGCCAGAGGGCGTAATGCGCGGTCTCCTTGTGCTGCGCCGGGGCCTCGGGGGTGCGATAGACCTCCACCAGGACAAAACGGGTCGGATCGTCGTTCTGCTGCAGGACGTCGAACCGGGCGACGCCGGGCTCGGCGACGCTGTGACGCGCATTTTCGCGGGTCGCGGCGCGGAAGGCCTCCACCTGCTCCGGCTTGACATGGACATGGACATGAACCACGAGCATGGGGCTCTCCCCTCTACTTTTCTTCGATGCGGCGGACGAGCTGCTCCAGACGGGTGACCTTTCTGGCCAGGCGCAGCAGAAAGAGAAACAGGGCGAACCAGATCAGGGAATAGGCCGCGAAGAGAAATTGGAGTTTTTGCATGACGGGCCTCAGACGTTTTTGGGGAATAGGGAGCCCATCGGCGCAAAAGTCAGGTGAATTTGGCGTTTTTGCATAACAGGCCTCAGGAGCTGTGTTTTATGGCTTGCAGTTTCTGCTGGAGTGTACTGATGCGATAGGAGAGCACCAGCAGGGTTATATAGAGCACGGTAAAGGCGAGGATCCCGGCCATCAGGGTGCGGAACATCTCCGGGGCCAGTCCACCTCCACCGCCCATGACCGGCGCCGGATGCAGAGTGCGCCACCAGCGGATCGACATGTAGACGATCGGCACATCGAGAAAGCCGATGATGCCAAAGACCGCGGCGAAGCGGGCGCCGCGCTCGGGATCGGCCGTGTAATGGCGCACCATCAGATAGGCGATGTAGATCAGCCAGAGGATGAGCGAGGTGGTGAGGCGCGCGTCCCAGCTCCAGTAGACGTTCCAGACCGGTTTGGCCCAAAGCGGACCGGTGACCAGGACGAGGGTGACGAAGAGGACGCCGATCTCCGCCGAGCCGGCGGCGAGGCGGTCCCACGTCGCCTTGCCCGTACGCAGAAAGGCGATGCTGGCGATGCAGGTCACGAAAAAGGCGAGGAACGCGACCCAGGCAGAGGGGACATGGAA
>DAOQAG010000070.1:7285-17734 GCA_035353815.1 bacterium | reverse complement strand
GTGCTCCCTCCCGATGCACCCGGCGCCTGCACGCTGGAAAACAGGGACTGCTGTCTACTTCAGATAGGTCATCTTGCGCGTCAAGGTATAGTAATTGTCGCGGTAGGTGACCCCGTTGCGCTGCGCATTCTCCCAGACTTCCAGACGATAGATATAGACCCCGGCCGCCACCGGGATCTGGTCGTTGTTCAGGCCGTCCCAGACCAGGGCATGGACACCGGCCGTGGCCGTCGATTCGTAGAGGGTGCGCACCTCACGGCCGAGGATGTCATAGACGACCAGCCGCACCTCCTTGTCGTACGGCAGCTCGAACCGGATCGAGGTGCGCGGATTGAAGGGATTGGGATAGTTGGGCAGCAGGGCCACGCTGGTCGGCCGCTGCGCGCTCTTGTCCTTCAATCCCTCCAGCTCGCCATTGCTGAGGGTGCGGGCGAAGGCCGGCTCCTGCAGCAGCACGACGTACATGCACTTGGCGCCGCGGGCGCCGGCGGCGTTGTTGCCGCCGAGGGTGACCTCGCCGGCCGCGAAATAGGCCGCCCAGAGGTCCAGCTTGCCGCTGCTCTCCGAGACGCCCAGGGTGTGGCCGGTTTTGGTGAACCGCGTCATCAGCCACGCCGGCACGGTTGCGGCGTTGGCATCGTAGGCCACATAGACCACTGTGGCCTGGCTGACGGTGATCCGCATAAAGCTGGTTGCGGCGGCCCCCTTGTCGCCATTGGCGGTCATGATCATCTTGGCATGGATAAGGTCCTCTGGCGCCGAGGTGATCACATAGTTGCGGTCGACGTAGTAGGGCGCGCCCACCGCGACGAAGGAGAGGTTGGTCTCGGCGGCCCCGGCCAGGGTGACCTGCAGGGAGGGGACGAAGGTATAGGCCAGCACCGCGCCGCTGATGGCGGCGCCGCTCTCCACGCCGGCCACGCCGGAGACGGTCAGGGTGTACGCCCGCCCCGCCTGATGGCGCGAGGTGGTGAGGGTGACCTTGTTGAGATCGGCATCCAGCTCGGCGTCGAGTACCGCCATGTCATCGGAGATGTGGTAATTGCGGCGGTTTTCGGCGCTGTAGCGCTCGACCGCCTGATTGAACCAGACCTCCACCAGCATCTCGCCGGCCGCGGTGACGCGCTGTACTCCCGGCGCAGCGGCCGCAGAGTTCGGCACCATGTAGAATCCAGGGGTGTTGGCCTCGATCACCAGATCCGAGCGGCCCTCCCGCCCTATGCCGCTCAGCAGCAGCACATAAATACGGTTGAGGGCATGCGTGGAGGTGGTAAGCCAGACCCGGGTTCCGTTGGCGTCGAGCTTGGCTGCGGTGACCTTGATGCCCTGGATCTGATAGTTGGCCGTATTCTCGGCCGTGCTCTTGTCGAGGCGCATGGTGAAGGTGATATAGAGCTGGGTTTCACTGACCGCGGTCACGCCGCTCACTGCCGGCAGCGGCTCGGCGGCGATCTGACCATAGCTGAAGGCATAAGAGCTGTTGGCGGCGATGGTGTTGCCCGCCGCATCGCGCACCCCGTTGACCATGAGGAGGAGGATGACCCCGCTCGGCAGGGGCTCGACCTCAAGGAGATACTGATGCGCGGCGCTGCCCGGCGTCACCTTGAGCACGCGGCCGCTGCTCAGGGCATAACCGGAGAGCGTCCCCGCCGTGGCGGCATCGACCGCCTCGCTGAAGCTGACCTCGAGATGCTGCTGGTCGATGACCCGCACGAGGGCGATGGTCGGCGGCAGGGCGTCCGCCGGCTCATAGAGATAGGAGTAGCTGCTGTTGGCGGCGATGGGATTGGCGGCCTCGCTGACATCCCTGACATTGCTGATCCGCAGTACATAGAGCTTGCGCGGCTCATGCGCCGTGGTCTTGAGATGGACGATGCGCTGCGAGCCATCGAGCTGGGCGGCGAGCACAGTGATGCTGCCGCTGATCTGATAATTGGCGAGGCGCTCGGCCTCCTCCCTGCTCACCTGTTCGTTGAACATCACATCTAGCGCCGCCGGATCGTTGACCCGAACCAGCGAGATCACCGGCCCGAGCGTATCTGTACCTTCGTAGAGATAGCTGAAGGCGCTGTTGACCGGGACCGGCCGATGGTAGACGGTGGCATCACAAACCTCATTGACCGTGAGGATGTAAACCACTCCTGCGTCATGTGCCGAAGTCGTCAGGGTCACGCTGTGCCCGTCCTCGCCCAGTTTGGCGGCGGAGACCACGGCGCCGCGATTGAGTTGATAGTTGCTGCTCTTTTCGGCGCTGGCTTTCTCCAGGCTCTTGCTGAACTCCACTTTCAGTTCGGTGGCGCTGCTAACGGTTACCCGGACGAGGGTCGGTCCGGCGGTGAGTTCGCTGCTGCCATAGACGTAGGCATAGGAACTGTTCGGCAGAATTTCGTTGCCGACCGTGGTGGCATCCAGGACCTGATTGACCACCAGCACATAGACGCGGCCGGCGGTGTGAGCGGTCGTCTCGAGGGTGACCGTCTTGCCCTCGATATCCAGAGCGGCGCCGGTCACGACCACCCCGTCGCTGATCTGATAATGGGCGAGGGTCTCGGCGCTGTTGCGGTCGAGGGTTTCGTTAAAGAGCACCTGGAGGTGCGTCGCATCGCTGGCGGTGACGCCGCTGATCATCGGGCCGATGTGGTCGACCGGCTCGAAGACATAGCCGAAGGCCGTGCCGCCGGCGACGGGATTCTTTTGGGCGCTGGCGTCGCGGACATTGCTGACATTGAGGACGTAGAGGCGGCCGGTCTGGTGCGCACTGGTCCGCAGGCGGACGATCTGGCCGGAGGGATCGAGTTCGGCGCCCAGCACCTGGATGTCGCCCTGGATGGTATAATTGGCGGCGGTCTCGGCGCTGCCTTCGTCGAGAGGTTCGTTGAAAAGGATCTCGACCTGGTCCGCATCGGTGGCATGGACCAGGGTGATGGTCGGGCCGATCAGGTCCTCCGGATCGTACGCATAGGAGTAATAGCTGTTCGGCAGGAGCGGATTCTTTTGCGCCGAGCGGTCGCAGACGTTATTGACGGTGAGGATGTAATTCTGCCCGGCGGCATGGGCCGAGGTGGTCAGCTGCACGACATTGCCCGCCGAGCTGAGGGTGGCCGCGAGGACGCTGATCGAGCTGCTGATATGATAATGGTCGAGCGCCGTGGCCGAAGCGGGATCGAGCGGTTCGCTGAAATAGACCGAGAGGGTGGTCGCCGCGGTGAGCCGGGCCAGGGTGATGGTGGGGGGCTCGGTGTCGCTGTCGGTCGCGCCGCCCGGGGCGCTATAGGCCAGAGCGCTGTTAACCGGCAGACTGTTGCGCGGAATACCAAGATCCCTGATCCCCTTGACGGCCAGGCTGTAGGCGGAGCCGGCCGAATGGCTGGCGGTCGTCAGCAGCACGCTCTTGCCGTCGCTCTGGAGAACCGCGCTCTGGACGGCCAGGGCCGGGGAGATCGTATAATTGGCGGCGGCCTCGGCGCTTTTTTTATCGAGGGCTTCGCTGAAGGCGACGCGCAGCGAGGTCAGGCTGAGGGCTGCGGCGGCCATCAGGGTCGGGGCCTGAGTGTCACCGGCGATACCGCAGATCGCTGCGGAGGGGGCACTGGCATTGTTGGCCTTGTCATAGGCGGCCAGCGCGAAATAGTACATCTGTCCGGCTTCGAGGCCGGTGACAGTGCAGGCGGTTACATTTCCGGCATCGAGGGTCTGCGTCAGGGCAGTGGCGGCGGTACCGTAGCTAATACGGTACCCCGCCAGATCCCCGTCGTTGTTGGCTTGCCATTTCAGCCGGGCGTCGGCCGCCCAGGTCAAGGTATGGATTAGAGTTAGCAGCATCACCAGGATGCCCGTCCGCACATTCACAACACGCTTCATTCCGGTCCTCTCCATGGTTGCGGATTCAAGATAGTCGGTCCATTCACTGGAAAGCTATTCAAAGCGCGTGCCAAAAATACCAACGCTATTCAGTCGTTGTTTTTATTTCCGTTATAAATGGCTTGCCATGCGGCCGGGAGGGGAAGCGTTTCGAGATTGAATGTGAGGATTACAGGCTGGAAATCAGCAGGGCCAGAGATGCCAACGCCCCGAATCGGGGCGCTGGTGGAGGGATACGATGCCGGTGATACAGAGACCGCTGTCGCCGCGGCGCGGACGCCCAGGACAGCCGAACTGCGGCTGATACAGGCGGGCCGGGTTGCTGCCGCAGCCCCGGATCAGTAGATGATCGTGACCGGTGTGGTCAGGACCTTGATCCCGGTCTGGAAGCGGACATAATAGATGCCGGAAACCAGCCGCTGGCCGCTGTCGTCACGGCCATCCCAGTTCAGGGTATGATACCCGGCCGCGGCGGCAGCGCGCAGGATTGTGCGCACGCGCTGCCCGAGGGTGTTGTAGACGGCGAGCGTGACCTGCTCGCGCGCCTCCGGCAGGGCATAGCGGAGCCAGGCGGTCTCGCCGGCGCGCACCGGATTGGGCCAGGCGCTTTCGAGGCGGTAATTCCAGGGCAAGGAGGGGGGTTCCCCGCCCTCCGGAACGGCCACCACCTCGGCACTGAAGACGCTCTCGTTTCCCCAGACATCGAGGGCGGTGAGCGCGATATAATAGGTGGAATCGGCGTTGAGCTCGGCAAGGGTATAGCTGGTGACATTGCCTACGTCCCGAGCCGTGCTGTAGGCGCCCGAGCGGGTGCCATAGTGCACACGATAGCCGAGCAGATCGGACTCGGTATTGCCCGACCAGGCGAGAGCGACCGAAGCGGCCCGGGCCGCAGTGCCGGAAACCAGAAGCATAAATACAAGAATACAACGATTCAATTTCATAATTTCACTACACTTGATTCAGAATGGACGGGTGCGGGCGCGGGTCGGCCCGGAGGATTGTTGTGCAGCAGTGGTGCGGCTGGCCGGATCACTTGTCCGAATTCTTGCGCCAGCTGGCGTGCGAAATCCCGTGCTGCGCGATCTTGTAATTCAACGCGCGCGGCGAGATGCCCAGCAGAACCGCAGCCTCCTTCTGGACCCATTTGCTGCGCTGCAGGGCGATGGTGATGGCCGTCTTTTCCAGTTCCTCGAGATTGAGGGTGTGCAGGCTGGGACCACGGCGCTCATCGCGGCGGCGGTCGCGCCCGCCGGCGGCAAAATAGTCCTTGCCGGTCAAGGCCAGGTCTTTGGCGGTGATCATATGCGCGGGATTGACGACCAGGATCGCGCGCTCGACCAGATTGCGCAGCTCGCGGATATTGCCCGGCCAGGAATGGTTGGCCAGCAGCAGCCGCGTCTCGTCGTCAAAATCCCCCACCGCCTTTTTGATCTCCGCCGCAAACTTGCTGCGGAAATAGTCGGCCAGGATGAGGATGTCCTCGCTGCGCTCGCGCAGCGGCGGCACATGCATGGTCACGACATTGAGGCGGTAATAGAGATCGGTGCGGAAACGCCCCGATTCCATCTCCTCCCAAAGATCCTTGTTGGTGGCGGCGATGATGCGCACGTCGACATGGATGGTGCGCTCTCCCCCCACCCGGATGAAGGCCTGCTCCTGCAATACCCGCAGGATCTTCGCCTGGGTTGAGGGATGCATGTCGCCGATCTCATCAAGAAACAGAGTGCCGCCATCCGCTTGCTCAAACTTGCCGGCATGGCTCGACACCGCGCCGGTGAAGGCGCCGCGTTCGTGACCGAAAAGCTCGCTCTCGAGCAAATGCTCCGGCAACGCAGCGCAATTGACCGTCACGTAGGGCTCGCGGCTGCGCAGGCTCTGGGCCTGGATCGCACCCGCGATCAGCTCCTTGCCGGTGCCCGTCTCCCCCTGGATCAGCACCGTCGCATTGCTGCGCGCGATCTTGTCGATCAGACTGTAAATCTTCTGGATTTCCGGACAGCGGCTTAGCTTGGGGTAGTAGGTCTCAAAATAGGAAAGGTCGGGCCTGAGATGCTCTTCTACATCCTGATGCACATCCGCTACCTGGAGTTCATCCGTATACTTCATGATGCTACCTCCCGGCACAATTCTCCCCACTCCTGCCCGGCACCTGCAAATACTTTGCCACGACCTCCCCGCAGCGGTTGATTCAGGTCACATCCAGGCCATAAAGATATATTTTATAATTACTTTTCTCTCAACAAGTTAAATCATTATCCCGCCCCCCGGCAGGCTGCCCCTGCGCCGAAGCCGGACCCGCACAGCGCTCCGGGGTCACCCGGAGTGTCCGGATTCAAGCCGGTTGTTTCCTTTTCGAACAATTGCGCGCAAGGTGCGCAGGTTCGTCACCTCCCGCAGCGCCGCCGGCCAGTTCGCCCCCCGCTTTTGCTTCTCCTCGAGGAAGCGGGGCATCTCGAGGCTTGCCGCGGCCAGTAGCGCCGGGTCGGCGAAGAGGCGTTCCGGCGGCCCGTCGAAGGCGATCCGGCCGGCGATCATCACCAGGACCCGTTCGGCCAGGTTGTTGACAAAATCCATGTGGTGGGTGATGATCACCACGGCGGTCCCCGATGCGAGCAGCCGGGCGATCATCTCCTCGACGCTGCGGACGCCGCGCGGATCGAGGCCCGCCGTCGGTTCGTCCAGCACGAGCATCTCGGGTTCCATGGCAAGCACACCGGCGATGGCCGCGCGCCGCTTCTCCCCTTCGCTGAGTTGAAAGGGCGAGCGGTCACGGAAACGCGCCGGTTCAAGCTCGACCTGGCGCATCGCATGCTCCACCGCTGCCTCGACGCGCTGTGGCGGCCAGCCGAGGTTGAGCGGACCGAAGGCGATGTCGCGGGCGACACTCTCCTCGAACAGCTGCGACTCGGGAAACTGAAAGACCAGGCCAATGCGCTGTCGCAGCCGCGTCTGGTCGAAGCCTTTGCGCCAGATATCCGCGCTGTCAGCACGGACGGTGCCGCTGGCGGGGCGCAGCAGGCCGGTGAAGTGCTGGATGAGGGTGGTTTTGCCCGACCCGCTGGGCCCGATCAGGGCGGTGCAGCCGCCGCTGATGTCGAGGGAGATATCGCTCAGTACCGGCCGGTCCGACGCGCCGATGCCGGTGTAGCGATAGCTCACCCCTTCAAGTTGCAGCCTAACGGTCATCGCGCGCCTCACCGATGCGGCGGTACTCGAGTTCGGCATAGTTGTCGGTCATGCCGGCGATGTGGTCGCAAATGGCGCGCAGGAAAGCGCTGTCCTGCTGCAGTGTGCGCTCCGAGGTGGAGCGGGCGAGAAAGCCGCCGCCCTCGGCGCGCCATTCCTCGATTTCGACACCCCCGTAGCTCGGGCCGGCAAAGACCGGCGCAAGACGGTAGTCGGGCAGCAAGCCGGGGTTGAGGTAAAAACTCCGGAACAGCGTGCGGATGATCTCGCGCGCATGGTTGTCGCTGCGCTCCTCCGAGGCGGTCTGGATGATCTCGCTGGCAATGAAACGGTCGAGTTGTTCCTGCAGGGGGTCGACGCGGTCGCTGAACCAGACCAGCAGGGCATCAAAGTGATCGCTGCGCCCGGTCAGCTGCATAAAGGCATCGATACGCCCCAGCGTCGCCTCCATGACATCGGTGACGAGAAAATTGACGAGGCTGCGGATGAGGATGTTGCGGTAGATGAAATTGTCGGTCAGCTCCAGGCCGGCACGGCGGTCGATCTCCTCGATGATCGGCAGCCGGCGCACGCGGTCGAGGCCGACAAAGCCGGCGCGGATCCCGTCTTCGAGGTCATGGGTGCGCTGGGCGATCTCGTCGCAGACCGCGACGATCTGTCCCTCGATGGTGGTGGCGTTGTCAAGGGTATAGTAGAGCCCGGCCATATTGAAATCGGGGAAATGGAGGGCATCGCGGCGCAGCCGGGTGTGTTTCAGGATCCCCTCGCGCACCGGTGCCGTCAGATTGAGTCCCTCATAGCTGTATTTCTTTTCGAGGATGTCGACGACGCGGAGGCTCTGATAATTGTGTTTATAGCCGCCGGCGTCCTGCTGCGCTAGGGTGTTCTCCAGCGAGTCCTCGCCGCTCATGATGCCGTGCAGCACCACCTCGCCGATGTGGCCGAAGGGGGTGTGGCCAAGATCGTGGCCGAGGGCGATCGCTTCGGCGAGATCCTCATTGACGCCGAGGCTCCGGGCCATGGTGCGCGAGAGCTGCGCGACCTCAAGGGTGTGGGTGATGCGGGTGCGGTAATGGTCGCCCGACTCGGTCAGAAAGACCTGGCGTTTGTGTTTGAGGCGGCGGAAGGCCCGCGAATGGATGATGCGGTCGCGGTCGCGCTGAAAGGCGGTCCGATAGGGATGCTCGGGTTCGAGCCGCAGCCGCGATGCAGCGCCCTGAACGCTCAGGGTGGCATAGGGGGCGAGAGTGGATTGCTCGATCTTTTCAAGATCGGAGCGGATGCGCAAGGCAAGGGGCATAGGGATCAGGTCTTTGCAGGTGTACGATGAGTTGCAGAAAAGTCATGTGCGAATTTAGAGCGCCAGGGGCAGAGGTGGCATCAGCGCTGTTCAGTGAGCAACTGGATCAATCGTTCCTTTTGTAACGCCGTCAACCGGCCCTCTTGTTCCGCGAGGTGGAGCAACTCCAGACTGAGGGCGCAGTATAATGCAACGAGGCCGGGCTGGTGCTCGCGCAGGGCGTGGAGGTGGCTGGCGACGGTGCCGGTGTCGCCGCGGGAGATCGGGCCGGTGAGGGCGGCAGCCGGGCCGGCGGCGAGGAGGGTGGCGAGGGTCGTCTGCACCAGGGGAGCGAAGAGGCCGCGCTTTTCCGCCTGCGTCAGGGGCAGGTCCGCCACCAGCTGCAACGCCGCATCCCCGAGGGCCACCAGGCCGTTCGCCAGCACGGCGCCGGCGGCATGGTAGAGCGGCTTTTGCGCCGCGGTCATTCTGAAGGGTTGGCTCCCCAGCCGTCGCACCAGCGCATCGAGCCGGTCCAGTGCCTCCGCTTCGCCCTCCAGGGCCACGTGAATACCGCTCCAGTTGCGCCACCCGTCCGGCCGGCCGGAGAAGCTCTGCAGCGGATGCATCGAGGCGATCCGCGCCCGGGGCTGGAGGGGGGCCAGGGCCGCCGCCGGCAGGGCGCCGGAGCAGTGCACCGCGATGGCGGCGCCGGGCCAGGCGGGATCGCCGGCCAGCTGCGCAGCGAGCGGGGCAATGGCATCGTCGGGCACGGTCAGAAAGAGCAGGGACCAGATTCGGCCGCGACCGAGCCCGGATTCGGCGCCTGCCGATGGGCTGGCGCGATGGTTGGCGGGCGCGCCGGTTGCCGGGCCGGGAAGCACGCCGGCTGCGGCCCCGCAGAGCGCCGCCACTCGTGCCGCAGCTTGCCGGTCGGCGTCAAGGACCAGGGCGACGGGGCAGCCGGCGTGGTGCAGGGCCTGCGCCAGGCTGCCGCCGGCGCGGCCGGCGCCGATCAATAGTATGTGCTCATCCATGCGCAGATCCTCATCACGGGCTTTTCACCGTCGATGCGGCCGATACCGCTCAATCGATAACCTGAATGATGTGTCTCCCCTGCCAGCTCTTGCCGCCGCTGCTTCAGGCCTGCGGCCACTCGACCGCTGCGGCGGCGTAACCGACGACGTAGCCGCTGGGCTCGCCGGTCGCCTCTTCCGAATTGGTCCGGGCCAGCAGCCGCACGGCGGTAGCGCCGATGCGCGCCCCGGCATGCAGCAGGGCGGCGATGGGTCCGGCGCCGCAAGCCTGGGCCTCTTCGCGTTCATAGGCGCGGCAAAAGGCCTCCCCGTCCCCCTGCTGCAGCAGATCGAGCGTACGCGCATCGGCGCGCAGACAGGCCGCGTACGATTCCCCATGGTAGAGATCCGAGCTGGCGGCGATCAGCATCCGCTCGTGATGAACAGCAGCGAGCGCATCGCCCAGGGCCCGGCAAACCTCCCAGCTGTAGTCGTGAAAGAGGGCGGCCACCAGTTTAAAGGGCGTTTTGCAGGCGCACTGCAGGAAGGGCAGCTGCACCTCGAGGCTGTGCTCGGGCCGGCCGCCGTCCGTGGCATGTCCCTCCTCCGAAAGGTGGAGCTGCTCCGGCGCGGCCGCGGCGAGGGCGCGGGTCAGCTCGCGGTCGATCTCAATCTCGCCCAGGGGGGTCGCGAAAGCCTCACCGGGATAGAGGGCGACGCCGCGGATATACGCTCCATGGCTGGGGGCCACCACCACCACGGTATCGATCGTCCTGGCGGCGGCCAGCCGGTAGCCCGCGGCGGCGGTGGCGCCGGAATAGATATAGCCGGCGTGCGGGACGACCAGCCCGAGCAGGCGGCGGCCCTCATCCTGCAGCGGCGCCGCGGCAAGCAGGCCGTCGACCATCGTCCGCAGCTCGCCGGGTGCGCCGGGGTAAAAGCGCCCGGCCCAGGCGGGTTTGCGAATGGATTTCATGGTGCCTCCTTCCCCCGCCTTAAAATATCCATTGTTTCCTTGCGAAGCAAATTCTTTTTTGCCGGCTGCACTACGCCGGTTCCACTGCGCCGGTTCCACTGCGCCGGTTCCACTGCGCCGGTTCCACT
>DAOQAG010000070.1:0-7185 GCA_035353815.1 bacterium | reverse complement strand
CGCCGGTTCCACTGCGCCGGTTCCACTGCGCCGGTTCCACTGCGCCGGTTCCACTACGCCGGTTCCACTGCGCCGGTTACACTGCGCCGGTTACACTGCGCCGGTTCCACTGCGCCGGCTCCAGCGCGCCGGGTGGCCCGCCGGTGCGGTCCGGCTGTACCTCGCTCTGGACGAAATCCGGGTGCAGCGCATGCGGTCACGCCAGGGCGCCCGGCAGCGCAGCCCGGCAGCGGCCTACTTTTTATGACACAAAATCGCCCGGCCTGCGTATCAAAGGGTACATTCCGATTGGAGGCAGGTATGAAATCCTTCCGTCTCCCTCCGGCGTCCGGGCCCGAACGCACCGCCATGCGGCGCTGCCTCAGCCTGGTTGCGGGCGCCGTAGCGGCCCTGCTCGCTCTCGCCCAACCCGCCCTGGCCGCTCCCGAGACGCCGCAGCTCGTCTTCGAGCAGATCTCCGTCCCCCAGGGGCTGTCGCAAAGCATCGTAACCCAGATCATGCAGGACCGCCGCGGTTACCTCTGGCTGGGCACCGAGGACGGCCTTAACCTCTACGACGGCTACGGTTTTACCGTGCTGCGCACCGACCCCGACGATCCCCACAGCCTCAGCTATAATCAGATCACCGCGCTCTATGAAGACCGCTCCGGGGTGATCTGGGCCGGCACCTTCAACGGCGGCCTCAACCGCTACCTGCTCGAGAAGAACCGCTTCATCCGCTACCGCGCCGAGTACCGCAATCCCGCCTCCCTTAGCCATGACCTGATCTATGCCCTGGTCGAAGACCGCGCCGGCCGGCTCTGGGTGGGAACAGACCAGGGATTGAACCGGATGGAGCAGCCGCACGGGGATGCAGCGGCGGCCTCCTTCACCCGGTTTTTTCATGATCCCGCCGATCCGGGCTCGCCCGGCGATGACCACATCCGCGCCCTGGCCGTCGACAGTACCGGCAATCTCTGGATCGGTACCGGCCGCGGGATCAGCCTGCTGCCCGCCGCGGAGACCGGAAGCGCGAGACCGCGCTTCACCGCCCTGCCAGAGCCGCTTCACGGCATCAAGGGGCTGGCGGACGATACCGTGCGCACCCTGCTCGTCGACCGCTCCGGCGCACTCTGGATCGGCGGGGTGCACGGCCTGCATCGTCTGCGCTGGGGCAACGGCCGCCAGCCGCAGCTGGAGAGCTTTTATCACCGACCCGGTGATCCGTACAGCCTCAGCAGCAACAGCGTCTGGGCCCTGCTGGAGGACGACGCCGGCTCAATCTGGATCGGCACCGACGGCGGTCTCAACCGCTTCGATCCGCAGCACGGCGGATTTGCATCATGGCGCCACGATCCGCGCAACGCCAATTCCCTGAGTCATGATGAGATCCGCTCGCTCTTTCAGGACCGTTCGGGGCTGCTCTGGGTCGGTACCTACGGCGGCGGCGTCAGCAAGGTCGATGCCCGTCCCAAGCAGTTCATTCACTACGCCTGCGATCCCAATGCCCTGCATGGCCTGGCGCAGCCCATCGTCTGGGGGATTTATGAGGATCCGCACGGATTTCTCTGGATCGGCACCCATGGCGGCGGCCTCAACAAACTCGACCGGCGCACCGGCCGCTATACCTGGTATCGCGCCCATCCGGAGCAGCCCGACAGCCTCAGCCATGATGTCGTCCGGCTGATCATCCCCGGCCGTGACGGCGAGCTGTGGATCGGCACCAACGGCGGCGGCATCTGCCGGTTCAATCCCGCCACCGGCCGCTTCATCCGCTTTATGCATGATGCGGGCAATCCCCGCTCCCTCGCGCATAACGAGATCCGTTCGCTGCTGCTGGAAGAGGACGGCACCCTCTGGATCGGCACCAACGGCGGCGGACTCGACCAGCTCGATACCCGCACCCTCGGGCACCGCGGCGTCCGCTTCCGCCACTTCCGTCATGACCCCGCCGACAGCACCTCTCTCGCCAGCGATTATGTGCGCTTCGTTTACAAGGACAGCACCGGGCTTTACTGGATCGGCACCCAGGGTGGTGGGTTCGACCGATATGATCCGCGCACGGAGCGCTTTACCCACTACCGCCAGACCCCCGGGCGCAGCGGCGGGATCAGCAGCAATTACATTTTCTGCCTGCACGAGGACCGCCATGGCTTCTTCTGGCTCGGAACCTGGGGGGCCGGACTGCTCAAATTCGACCGCCGCACGGACTCTTTCACCTCCTACAGCACCAAAGACGGCCTGCCCAGCGATGCCATCTATGGCATCCTCGAAGACCGGATGGGCCGGCTCTGGTTCAGCACCAACAACGGCCTGGCCCGTTTCGATCCGGCCACCCTGGAGTGCAAGAACTATAGCATCCGCGACGGCCTGCAAAGCAACGAGTTCAATGGCGGCTCCTTTTACCGCAGCCCCGGCGGCGAGATGTTCTTCGGCGGCATCAACGGCTTCAACGCCTTCTTCCCGGAGCAGATTCAGGACAATCCCCACGTCCCGCCGGTGGTGATCACCAGCTTCCGCAAGATGAACCGCCTCGTGCGCCTTGACCGGCCCCTCTCCGAGGTCAACACCTTGAAGCTGACCCATCGGGACTACTTTTTCTCCTTCGAATTCGCGGCTCTCGACTATACCGCGCCGGAGAAGAACCGCTATGCCTACAAGATGGAGGGGCTCGACCCGGAATGGATTACCACCTCCGCCGCCCAGCGGGTGGCGCAGTACACCACCCTGCCGCCGGGCAGCTATCTGTTCCGCGTCAAGGGCTCTAACAACGACGGGGTCTGGAACGAAACCGGCCGCTCGATCGTCATCGCCATCGCGCCGCCCTGGTGGAAAACCTGGTGGTTCCGCATCCTCCTCGTGCTCGCCGCCGGCGGCACCATCCTCTTCTTCTATTACCGGCGGCTGCGTCTGATCCGCATGGAGGCCGAGCTGCGCGCCGCCCACGACATGCAGATGGCGATCATGCCGCACGATACGCCCCGGGTGCCGGGATTTGAAATCTCCGGAATCTGCATTCCGGCCAATCAGGTGGGCGGGGATTTCTTTGATTATGCCTGGGTGGGCAACGGCGAAAAACAGTTCGGAATGGTGATCGGGGATGTCTCGGGAAAGGCGATGCGCGCGGCGATGCTGGCCGTCATGGCCAATGGCATGGTCCATGCCGAGGCGGCGGAAGGCAAAAGCCCTGCCGAGGCTCTCACCCGCAGCAACGCTATGCTCTATCCGAAAATGGACCGCCAGACCTTCATCGCCCTCTGCCTGGTCTGCCTCGATATTGAAACCCGGATGATGCGCTTCACCAACGCCGGACTCAACCAGCCGCTCCTCTACAGCGGCGGAGCGTGGCGGGCGCTGCATGGCGACGGTTTTCCCTATCCCATCGGGGTGCGCGAGGGCCATATTTACCACGAGCAGGCGATCCAGCTCCAGCCCGGCGATGTGCTGGTGCTGCAGACCGACGGCCTCGAAGATGCGATGAACCACTCGCGCCAGTTCTATGGCGAGGAACGCGTCCTCGAGTTTTTGCGCAATTATGATACCGACGGGCGCGGCGCCGCGGAGATCCGCGACGCCATTCTTGCCGATGTCCGCCGCTTCATCGGCGATGTGCACCATTATGACGACATGACGGTGATCGTCGTCAAAGTCCTGGCCTAGCGCTCTTGCGCCGCAGCCGGCGCTCGGCGGCGGTTGGCGAGGAGGGAGAAGAGCACACCGGCAGCCAGGATCAGCAGAATCACGCCGAGCAGAACAAAGTTGAACTTGTCCCCCAGGATGCTTTTCAGCCAGGTGGCGGTCAGCATCTTGACGCCCACCAGCATCAGCACGACCGCCAGCGCGGTCTTGAGATAACGGAACTTGTCGAGCATCCCGGCCAGGGCGAAATAGAGCGAGCGCAGGCCAAGGATCGCAAAGACGTTGCTGGTGAAGACCAGGAAGGGATCGGCGGTGATGGCAAAGATGGCCGGGATCGAATCCACCGCGAAGATCAGGTCCGTAGTCTCGACGATGATCAGGGCGATGGCCAGCGGGGTGAGAAGGAGCGCGCCTTTTTTGGCCGCATCCACCACCGCATCGTCGATCTCGGCGTCGCCCGGCAGCTCGCCCTCATGCGAGGCGGCTGAACCGGCGCGTACGAAAAAATGTTCGCCGTGGAAGCGCTCGGTGACCGGAAAGAACCGCCGCACCAGGCGCACCAGCGGATTCTGGTTCGGATCCTCGGCCCGCGAGTGCATGAAGAGCATTTTGGACCCGGTGAGGATGAGAAAGGCGCCGAAGAGATAGAGAATCCAGTGGAATTTGGCGATTAGCGCCGCGCCGATGCCGATCATCGCGCCGCGCATCACCAGCGCGCCGAGGATGCCCCAGAACAGAACGCGGTGCTGATAAAGGGCGGGCACGGCGAAAAAGCCAAAGATCATGGCGATGACAAAGATGTTGTCGACGCTCAGTGACTTTTCCACGACATAGCCGGTCAGGTATTTGACCGCTGCGGTGCGGCCGCTGTTGATCAGGCCGTCGACGGCATCGGGCTGCGTGCCCAGGCCGAACCAGTGGCCCTCATAGGCCTGGAAGATAAAGACCGAGAAGAGCAGCCCCAGCGAAATCCAGACCGCCGACCAGCCCAGGGCCTCCTTGAGGCGGACTACATGGGCGTGACGATGAAAGACGCCGAGATCCAGCGCCAGCATCAAAACCACAAAACCGATAAATCCCAGCCATAAGCCGATCATTTTACTGTCCCGTTTTTGTTCGCGTTAATAAAAACGCGCGGCCGGAGTCGCGCGTTGTGGTGATATCAACAAGGGAATGACGGGATTCTATTCCCCGGCGCCCCTGAGAGCGGTCCGGGAGAGGGGCAGCCGGCGCAGCCGCACTTGGTCCCGGTCAGTCCCAGGATCTCGCGCAGCACCCGGAGCAGCGAGGCATCCGGATCGACCGCGAGAGCATGGCGTTTGCTGTTGACGATCCGAACGATGGGGGTCAGAGCGACACCGCTATTTGAGCATTTTCAGCAAGTAGACCTGTTCGAGGGCCAGCATCTGCGCCCGCTGTTCATTGGTCACCCCCGAGCCATGCCCGCCCTCGGTGTTCTCGAAATAGAAAAAGGGATGGCCTTGCGCCTCCATCTTCGCCGCCATCTTGCGCGCATGTCCGGGATGGACGCGGTCGTCGCGCGTGGTCGTCGTGAAAAAGACACGGGGGTAGCGCGTGCCCGGCAGCAGATTCTGATAGGGCGAGTATCTGCTGATATAGGCCCACTCCTCCGGTAGATCGGGATTGCCATACTCCCCCATCCAGCTCGCTCCGGCGAGCAGCTTGTTGTAGCGCTGCATATCGAGCAGGGGGACGGAGCAGAGCACGGCGTTGTAAAGTTCCGGGTGCTGGGTGAAGGCCACGCCGACGAGGAGGCCGCCGTTGCTGCCACCCTCGATGCCGAGGTGACGCGGTGAGGTGATCTTGCGCCGGATCAGATCCTCGGCTACCGCCGTGAAATCATCATAGGCGCGTTGCCGGTGCTCCTTGAGCGCCGCCTGGTGCCATTGCGGGCCGAACTCCCCGCCGCCGCGGATGTTGGCGACCACATAGACGCCGCCCTTCTCCAGCCAGGAGAGGCCCGTGACCGCGGAGTAATAGGGCGTCATGGAGATCTCAAAGCCCCCATAGCCGTAGAGCAGGGCCGGATTGGCGCCGTTCATTTTAGCCTTTTTGGAACGGACGACAAAGTAGGGGATTTTGGTGCCGTCCCTGGAGGGGGTTTCGAATTGCTCCACCAGCAGATCCTTGCTGTTGAAGAACTGCGGCAGGCTTTTGACTTTTTCGATCCTGATTTGTCCTGCCGCCACATAGTAAAGTGAGGTCGGTTCGAGGAAATTGGTAAAGGTGAAAAAATAGTGGTCCGAGAGATCATCGGTGGCCGAAATGCCGATGGCGCCCATTTCCGGGGCAGCGATTTTCTCCCCCTGCCACTGTCCATCCGCAAAGGTGTAACGGAAGAGTTCATCCACCACATTGGTCAGCTTGACCAGCAGCAGCGCATTCCGGGTTGACGCCACCCCGTTCAGACTCGAGCGCTCGCCGGGCTCGAACAGGACCGAAAAATGACGCGCTCCCATCAGAAACTGGTCGTAGTCGATGCTGATGAGCGCCCCTTGTTTGTAGGTTGTGCCGCCCGTGCGCCAGTCCGATTTCAGGTTAACCAGCATCTGGTTCTTGAAAAAACCATAGAATTGGGCATCGTCCGGAATATCGAGCTTGAACAGCCGGCTGTTTTCGAGGATGAAATTCTCAAAGGTGTAAAAGGTCTTGCTGCGCGAAATGATAATGTACTGCCGCTCCGGCGTATTGCTGACGCCGCCCCACACTCCCATATCGCTCTCGCTTCCCTCGTACAGCAGGCGTGCGCCGCTCAGGGGGGTGCCGCGGTACCAGATCCGCGTCGAACGCGGATAGCCGGAGGTTGTGGTGGTGCCAGGGCCGAAATCGGTCGAGACCAGCAGGGTATTCTTGTCGATCCAGGCGAGACCGCCCTTGGCTTTCGGCAGGAAAAAGCCGCCCGGGACGAAGGTTTTCTTGACCAGATCGAATTCGCGGTATTCGACGGCATCGCTGCCGCCGCGGGAGAGGCTGACCATGCACAGGTCATATCCCGGATAGAGCCAGCTCGCTCCCTTGAAGGCCCATTGCTCCCCCTCCTCCTGGCTGAGCGCATCGAGGTCGAGCACGGTCTCCCACTCCGGCGCCGCATGGATATAGTCGGTCAGCAAGGTCCGGCGCCAGAGGCCGCGCGGATTCTTCTGATCCTGCCAGAAATTATACACATACTCGCCAGCCAGCGACGGGAGGGCGAGGCGTTCCTGCGAGTTGAGCACGGTCAGAATGCGGTGGTAGAGGGGCTGATAGTCGGGAACCTTTTGCAGCTCAGCGACAGTCGCCGCATTTTTGGCTTTGACCCACTCGAGGGCCCGCTGGCCTTCGACCTCCTCGAGCCAGAGGAAGGGGTCCTTGTCCTCCTGGCTAAAAATGGCGGTTGCTCCGGCAGCCAGCAGCAGCGCAGTGACTGCCTTCAAAACAAAAACTCTCATGATGTGCCTCCAGCATGGCAAACCTCATTAGTGTCGGCGAAAACGCGGGGTTACTCCTCTCGCTCCCACCGGCGGCAAGCTTCTCGTTCCCACCCGGCCTCGCTCTCGCTCCCGGACC
>DAOQAG010000069.1:0-17898 GCA_035353815.1 bacterium | reverse complement strand
CATGCGGTGCCGCGCTTGCCCTCGCCGCGGTATGACCGGCCGCAGCACGGCAACGGCATCTGGGCGCCGAGCATCCGCTTTCATGCGGGGGAGTACTGGATCTATTACGGCGATCCGGATCTCGGCCTGTTTCTGGTCAAGGCCCGGCATCCGGCGGGTCCCTGGGACCCGCCGCTCCTGGTGCGCCCGGCTCGGGGCTGGATCGATCCCTGCCCGTTCTGGGATGACGATGGCCAGGCCTGGCTGGTGCATGCCTGGGCCAAAAGCCGCGCCGGCTTCAACTCGATCCTGACCTTGCACCGGATGAATGCGGACGGCACCCGGATTCTCGATGAAGGGGTGACGGTCTTTGACGGCCACGCTCAGCACCCGACCATCGAGGGACCGAAAATCTACAAGCGGGAAGGCTGGTACTACATTTTTGCCCCGGCCGGCGGCGTCAAACCCGGCTGGCAGACGGTGCTGCGTGCCCGTTCGATCCTTGGCCCCTATGAGGACCGGATCGTCCTGGAGCAGGGCAGCACCGCCATCAACGGTCCGCATCAGGGCGGATGGGTCGAGACGGCGGCGGGTGAATCCTGGTTCATCCATTTTCAGGATCGCGGCCCCTGGGGACGTCTCCTCCACCTCGAGCCGATGCAGTGGCGGGAGGGCTGGCCGGCGATGGGGGCGGACCTGGACGGCAACGGCATCGGCGAACCGGTAAGCTGCTGGACGACACCGGCCCTGCCCCTCTTTCGCGCGGAGATCCCTGCCGCTGATGATTTTGACACGCCCTCCCTCGGCCTGCAGTGGCAGTGGCCCGCCAACATCGACAGCAGCTGCTTCAGCCTGAGAGATGCGCCGGGTTTCCTGCGGCTGCACGCGCGCCCGGCGCCGGACAGCGGCGCCAGCCTCTGGCTTCTGCCCGGAGTGATCGGGCAAAAATTTCCCGCTCCGCCCTTTGCGGCGGAGGTCAAACTGCAGCTGCATGCTCATTTTTCCGGAGAGCAGGCGGGCATGGTCATCTTTGGCACGGATTATGCCTGCCTGAGCCTCCGGAAAGAGGATCCGGGGTATCGGCTCGAGGAGCGGATCTGCCGGGCGGCGGAGCAGGGGGGAGGCGAAGAGATCGCGGCCGAGGTTACGTTGGAGCAGCCCGAGATTTTTCTCCGGGTGGCTGTGACCAGCGACGCGGTGTGCGCTTTTATGTATAGCGTTGATGGCAGGGCGTATACCTCTATCGGGCGCGAATTTACCGCGTGCCCGGGCAAGTGGGTCGGAGCGAAGATCGGTCTATTTGCACGGGGCTCTTCCGGCGGCTATGCCGATTTTGATTTCATCCATTTTGCCGGGAGGCCGTGAATGAAGCAGGCGATGATGCTCATCCTCGCGGCGGCCAGGCCGATTTTCATCTCTAATTTTGCCGGGAGGCTGTGAATGCGGCGCGTGGTCAAGGTGCTCCTCCCGGTGGCTGGCTTGCTGCTGGCGGGCTGCTGTGTGATGCACAGCCTGCACCGGGAGGCCCCCGTGCTGCGCCTGATCGGCGACTCGACCATGGCCGACAAGCCGGTCGAACTGCCGGAACGCGGCTGGGGTATGCTCTTCCCGCAGTTTTTCAAGCCGGAGATCCGGGTCGTCAATTATGCCAAAAACGGCCGCAGTACCAGGAGTTTTATCAACCAGGGGCTCTGGAGCCAGGCCCTCGCCGATCTCCGACCGGGCGATTATCTCTTCATCCAGTTCGGGCACAACGATGCCAAAATCAGCGATACGACCCGTTACGCCGAGGCGCACACCGCCTACAAGGCCAATCTCATCCGTTTTGTCACCGAGGCCCGCGCCAGGGGCGGCCGGCCGCTCCTGATCACACCGGTCGCCCGCCGCTATTTTTCTGAGGCCGGGGTGCTGGAGGACGCCCACGGTGCGTATCCCGGCGTGGTGAAAGAGGTCGCTGCACAATTATCAGTTCCCCTGATCGATTTGCACGCCAGCAGCATGCAGCTGTTGACGGAGCTTGGCCCGGCGGCGTCCGAGCGCCTTTTCATGCGCGTGCCGCCCGGGATTTTTGCGGCCTTGCCGGCGGGTAAATCCGACAACACCCATTTCATGGAGGAAGGCGCTATCGCCATGGCCCGGCTGGTCATCGCCAGCCTGAAACAACAGCATCATCCCCTGGTAAAGTATCTCAGGCCGGAGCGCGAGTGGCCGGTTGCGGTGCCGCCAGCCTGGAAAATTCCATTGGAAACTGCACCTAACCCTTGAACCGTAGTGCATCCCAAACAAGGAGGTCGTATGAAGCGTTATTCCCCCCTGCTCCTCGCCCTGATCCTGGTCCTGTGGGCCGCCGGCGCACTCATGGCGCAGGCGCCCGCCAGTGTCCACTGGAGCCTGATGCTCCCCGACAGCGGCAAGGTTTCAGCCGTCGCCGGCAATGCCCGCGGCCTGACCCAGACCCACGGTGATTCGTTCCTTTGCCGCGACTATGCCAATGGTCCGGGACCCGACCAGCGCTGGTATCCCTACAATTATGCCAAAAAGAGCGCCATCATGTGGGGACCGGATACGACCCAGGATCCGGATATCTGGGTTCAGTTTGCCGCATTTCCCAAAGCCTTCAACGATTTTCATGCCGACTCGATGACCATCTACCTCGGCGCCAAGGGCACCGACCGGGTCCGTGTCAATCTCTGGTACGACACTCAAGCGGATTTCTCCCATCCCGTCCCGCTGAATGCAACGCCCCTGGTCATGAAAAAAGACGGGGATTCGCTGTTCTCATTTATCCTCAACCAGGATGTGCTCGACGGCAAGACCCTCTTTGTCCGTGTCTATGCCTGGAATTCGGGCCCGGCTTCGAACAGCAAGTACCTCTACATGCGCCTCTGCACCATCTACGGTACCACCACAGCGACACCCATTCCGGCCTCGGCGACATGGGCCTTGACGAATCCCGCGACCGGAGGTACGGCCCAGACGGTTGCGACCGCCGGCAATGTGAACGCTGCGGATGAGAAACTCGTCAACATGAACATCAACGGCTATTCCGGCTACAACAACGCCCAGCGGCTGCGCATCGTCTCCGCGCCAGGCAAATATGAATGGCCGGCCGCACAAATGACCCAGATCGACTCCGTCTATGTCGAGTTCTCGGTCGCGCCCAAACTGGGCAGCCGCTTCATGGTGACCTCCCTCAGCATGGATCTGGGCTGCCATTCGATCAATAACTTTAAGGCGAATGTCTGGTACTCCAAGGATCCTGCCTTCACCAATCCGGTCCAAATCGTCTATCAAACCGCGGATAGTGTAAACAATTATCTGCCGCGCGGCCCCGATCTTCCCGCCTTCACGGTCACCGCCCAGCCCGGCCTGCTCATCGATCAGGGAGAGACCTTTTACGTTCGCGTCTACCCCTGGGTGCACAACAACGTCAGCGTCAGCAGCGGCAAGTATCTGACGATCCAGAATGTTATGATCGGAGGACTAAGTGAAAGCGCCCCGATGCCCTCTGCAGCGACCTGGGCGCTGACCGATCCCAACGCGGGCGGCACAGGCACCAGCGTCGCCACCTCCGGAAAGGTCACGGCTGCGGATGAAAAAATGGTCAACACCGAGATCAATCAGTATTCCGGCTATAACAATAGCCAACGGGTGCGCATTAAAGGCAACGCATGGCCGGCCAACCAGGCCAGCCAGATCGACACCGTCTATGTCGAATTCGCCGTATCCCCCAAAGCCGGCGCCAAATTTACGGTGCAGTCGCTTTCACTCGATTTAGGCTGCGTTTCGATCAACAATATGAAAGCCAATGTCTGGTATTCCACCGATCCGGCTTTTCTCAATCCGGTCCAGGTCCTCTTTAAAACGGCCGACACGCTCAATAACTGGCTGCCGCGGAATACCTCTAACATCGCCCAGAGGGTGACGGCGCAGCCGAATATGGTGGTCGCGCCCAATCAGACCTTCTACCTCCGCGTTTACCCCTGGGTCGATCAGAATACCAGTGTCGCAACCGGCAAGTATCTGACGATCCAGAATGTGGTCATCAGCGGCCTCGCGGAAGGCGGCGCCGATTACGAGATGCCGGTTGTGGTGACCAAAGAGATCACCTATATCTCGACGACCTTCGCCACCTCCGGCGGCTCGATCCCCTCGGACGGTGGCGCACCGGTGACAGCGCGCGGCGTCTGCTGGAGCATGGTGACCGGACCAACCACCGCCGATGGCAATACCATCACTGGCGCAGGCTCCGGCGCGTTCGTGAGCAAGGTTACCGGACTGACGGCAGGCCAGACCTATTACCTGCGCGCTTTTGCGACCAACGACGCCGGAACCGCCTATGGCGAGGAGCTGACGTTCAAGACCCTCGATTCGCTCGTGGTTCCGACGGTGACGACAGTCGCCGTGAATAACATCATGGTCAAATCGGCGAAAAGCGGCGGTACGGTGACGGAATGGGGCGGCAGTGATGTCATCGCCCGCGGCGTTTGCTGGAACTCAACCGGAGATCCCACCATCGCCGATAACAAGACCGAGAACGGCACCGATATCGGTGCCTTTATCAGCACCCTCTCCGCCCTGACCGCGAGCACGACCTATTACGTGCGCGCCTGGGCTACCAACGCCACCGGCACCGGCTATGGCGCGGTCGAAAGCTTCACGACCCAGGCGCCGGCACCAGCCGTGCTCAAGGTCGTCGCCCAGGACGGCAGCGGTGACTATACCACCGTCCAGGCCGCCTTCAACGACGTGCCCGATTTTTATACCGGCATGTGGTGCATCTACGTCAAGTCCGGCACCTACAAGGAAAAGCTCATGCTTGCCCAGAACAAGACCAATGTGGTGCTCAAGGGCGAGAACGTCATGACCACCATTCTGACCTATGACGATTATGCCGGCAAGGCGGGTGTGGGCGGCACATCGAACTGCTACAGCACGGCCATCGAGGCGGATGACTTTACCGCGATGGACATCACCTTCCAAAACACCGTCAAGAACGATGGCACGTTCAATGATCAGCAGGCCGTCGCCCTGCGCATCAACGGCGACCGCGGGGCCTATTACAACTGCCGCCTCCTCGGTTACCAGGATACCTATTATGCCTGGGGCGGCCGCGGCACCGTCCGTACCTATATGAAGAACTGCTACATCGAGGGTTCGGTCGATTTCATTTTCGGCCGCAACATCAACGTTTTTGACCATTGCGAACTCCACGTCAACCGCCACACCGGGTGCATCACCGCGCCAAGCACCGATGCCACCTCCCGATTCGGCTTTGTATTTATGGACTGCAAGATCACTGCCGATTCGCTCGGTTTCAACGGCGTGCCCATCACCAGCTTCCACCTCGGCCGTCCCTGGCAGGGGAGGCCGCAGTGTGTCTACCTCAATTGCGATGAGCCCGCCACGCTCAGCCCCGAAGGGTGGACGGTCATGACGACCGGCCTGAATCCCTTCTTTGCAGAGTACCATTGCTACGGTGCTGGTTCGAATTTCTTCGGCAGGATCAACGGCGGCATTCAGCTGAGCGCGGCCGAGGCAACGGACTATACCCTTGCCAATATTTTCGCCAAAACCAGCAATCCCAGCCTCGGTTTCGACTGGATGCCGGAAATGCCGGTCTTTACGGGCATTGAATGGAGCAAGGGTGCGGAGGCCCTCCCCGCGGTGTACGATCTCTCCCAGAACTACCCCAATCCCTTCAATCCGGTCACAACGATAAATTATGCCCTGCCCAAATCCAGCCCGGTGCGGATCACCGTCTATAACATCCTCGGGGCTGAAGTGGCGACCCTGGTGGACCGCCAGCAAGCGGCGGGACGATACACGATTCGTTTCGATGGACTCCAGCTCGGCAGCGGCACCTATTTCTATCGCATCGAGGCCGGCTCCTTCACCCGGACCAAAAAAATGCTGCTCCTCAAGTGACCCGGGCAGCTTGACCCACCCTGCCAACCAGAACCGGGTGCAGCCTGTTACTGAAGACTGCACCCGGCTTCTTTGATGGTGATTTCGGCGCCTCGCGCCGCTGATTCCGAAGAGAAGGAGTTCCGCTGTGTTCAGGTATGTACGCTTTGCCGCCCTGGGGCTGGCGCTGACCCTCTTGCCCGTCCGTCCGGCTTTTTCCGCCACTCCCGCTGGTGGTACCGGTTTTGCCGGCGCCATCCCGCCTGCGGATCGGTCAAAGGAGAGTAGGCCGCCTTCGGCATCCTCCAGCGGCACCGGATTTGCCGGCGCCATCCAGCCCCCTGCCATTCCGGAGCGCAGCGTTTCCATTCGCGATTACGGTGCCACCGGCGACGGCCACACCCTCTGCACGGAAGCCATCCGGCAGGCCATCTCCGCCTGCAGCGCGGCCGGCGGCGGCAAGGTCATCATCCCCTCGGGGATCTGGCTCACCGGCCCGATCCGGCTCGAAAGCCGGATCGAGCTTCACCTCGAAAACGGCGCCCTGCTCTTCTTCTCCAGCGATCACAGCTTGTATCCGATCATCCCGGCTCCAACCCGGGGGTGGGTGGTCGCCTCTCCCCTCTACGGCTACGGTCTCGAGGATGTCGCTATCACCGGCGCCGGGATCATCGATGGTGCGGGTGCGAGCTGGCGTCCCGTGAAAAAATTCAAGACTACGGCCGGCCAATGGAAAGCCTTGCTGCAATCCGGCGGCGTCGTCGATGACAAGGGCAGCATGTGGTGGCCCTCGCAGGAGGCCTTGGCGGGAGAGGAGTATCTCAAGCAGCTGCAAAAGAGCAAATCCAGAAAGGAGATCACCGCCGCCGATTATCTGCCGGCGCGCGATTACCTGCGGCCGTACATGATCTCACTCGTCGACTGCAAGCGGGTTCTGGTGGCCGGCGTCACCATCAAAAACTCGCCTAAATTCGCTCTTTGTCCCGCCTGGTGCGATCAGTTGATCATTCGTGATGTTAAAGTGAACAATGAATGGTGGGCACAAAACGGGGACGGGATTGATATCAGCGCCTGCCGCAATGTTCTGGTCGAGCGTTGCACTGTAAACGCAGGAGATGACGGCATTTGCATGAAATCAAGTGACCGTTCGGGGCGGAAGGGGCCCGCCCTGGAAAATGTCCTCATCCGCGACTGCATCGTCTACCACGGCCACGGCGGCTTTGTCGTCGGCAGTAATACCGACGGCGGCATGCGCAACCTTGTCGTCGAGAACTGCATCTTCATCGGCACCGATACCGGGCTGCGGTTCAAGAGCACACGCGGACGGGGCGGTACCGTGGAAAACATCCGCATCCGTAATATCCGCATGAGCGATATCGCTGAAGCGGCCATCCTTTTCGATGCCTTTTACGAGAGCGAAGCGCCGGATTCCCTGCCGCGCCCGGTTACGGCAGAGACACCGATCTTTCGCGATATCACCATCGACAGCCTCTACTGCACCAGCGCCGCCCTGGCCATGGCCCTGACTGGCCTCCCGGAGATGCCGATACAGGACATCACCCTGAGTAACAGCCGTATTTCCGCCGCGCAAGGCATCACCCTGACGGACGTAAAGGGACTGACGGTCAATGCAGTGCGTCTCAACATCGGGCAAGGCCCGCTCCTCACCAGCAAACGCAGCAGCGGTATCACCTTCGACGGCGTTCCTTGGTCCGGGGCCGGCAGTGCCCGCTTCGGCTCCGATATTTGGCGCCAGCTCATGCAGCATGCTGAGGCCTGGTTCGCCTCGCCGGAGGCACGCCTGGTTGCGGAGAATGTGCTGCTCTATCAATGCCCTGGTGGCGGCTGGCCCAAGAACATCGAGATGACCCGCACGATCCCGCCGGAAGAAAAGGCGCTGCTTGCGGCTGCGGCACTCGATACCGGCGCCACCATCGACAACGGCGCCACCTGGACCCAGCTCCTTTTCCTGGCGCGGATGATCACTGTGAACCCTGAAAGGCGCTGGATCGAGGCGTTCAACCGCGGCCTCGATTATCTCTTCGCGGCACAATACGAGAACGGCGGCTGGCCGCAATTCTACCCGCTCCATCCGGGCTATTACTCCCATATCACCTATAACGACGATGCCATGGTCGGAGTGCTGACCCTGCTGAAGGAGGTGGCCGATGGGGTGCCGACCTGCCGATTTGTTGACCGCGAACGGCGTCGCCTGGCGGCGCAAGCGGTGGCCCGAGGAACAGACTGCATTATAAAGACGCAGGTTGTGCAGGAGGGGCGGCGGAGCGCCTGGTGTGCGCAGCATGACGAGCGTACTCTGGCGCCGGCGCCGGCACGGGCCTATGAGCTGGTCTCCCTGAGCGGCGAAGAGTCAGTCGGCATTGTCAGGTTTCTGATGTCCCTTGAACAGCCGGACAGTGCTGTCGTCGCGGCCGTGCAGGGCGCGGTTGACTGGTTCAATCGGGTCAAAATAAAAGGCATCCGCGTCGATCATGTCGCGGATGCCTCGAGTCCGTCGGGCTTTAACAGGGTGGTAGTGGCCGATGCGGATGCGCCGCCGCTGTGGGCGCGGTTTTACCTGATCGGCTCAAACCGCCCCTTCTTCAGCGACCGGGATGGCAAGATCTACTATGACATGGCCGAAATTTCCTCCGAGCGCCGCAACGAGTATGCCTGGCTCGGCTCCTGGCCGCAGCAGCTGCTGGAGAAGGAGTATCCGCTCTGGCGGGCGCGGCATGCCGTAAACTAGAGCGGCTCGGTCAGGATCAGCTGCAGGGAGGCCCGGGCTACTTTTTCTGCGGGCTTAGCCGCAGCAGCCGCACATCATGGGCGGGGATCACCGTCACAAAATCTTTCTTCGTGCTGCCGATCTCCTTGTGCGCCCAGAGATCGCGCAGCGTCCAGATGGAGGTGCCGAAGTCGGCGCTACGTCCGGACAGCTCATCGCTGATGCGATGGCCCTTCCAGGCATAGGTGACGGGTTTGGCGAGTTTGCTGCGGTTCAGGAAGCAGACCGCCCATTCGTCCCGCACCAGGGGTTTGAACCAGATTTGCAGACTGTCGGCTGCCAGCTCTCTGAATCCCTGGATGCCCAGAGAATCCTGATTGACGGAGATGGCCTCGACGTTGGTGAGTATGGCGCGGGTTTCCGGCGTCATGGCGCTGAGGTCGTTACCGGCCATCAAGGGTGCCGCAAGCATGCACCACATCGTAAAATGGGCGCGATCCTCGGCGGCGGTCATCCCGTTGCCCACCTCCAGCATGTCCGGATCGTTCCAGTGGTCCGGCCCCGCATAGGTACGCAGACCCTCCTGCAGGTCAAGAATCTGCATCACTCCCAGTGATTTCCAGCTGCCGTGGTCCTCGATGCCGTCGAAGATGGCGGTGATATCTCCCGTTGTGCGCCAGAGGTGCCCCACATCCCGGGCCCATTCCCAGGGCTTGTTGGAGCCCCATTCACACAGGCTGAGGACAATGGGCCGGCCCGCAGCCGCGAGCGCTTCGCGCATGGTGGTGTAGGCGCCTTTGGCGTTGAGGTCGTCGCTATAGCACCAGTCGTATTTGAGATAATCGACGCCCCAGCGCGCATACTGCAGGGCATCCTGGTATTCGTGGCCGCGGCTGCCGGGCCGGCCGCCGCAGGTCTTCCATCCGGCATCGGAGTAGATGCCAAATTTCAGTCCCTTGCTGTGGATGTAATCGGTCAGGGCCTTCATCCCCGAGGGGAAGCGCACGGGATCCGGCTGAATGAAACCGTCGGCGTCGCGCTTGCCGTGCCAACAGTCGTCGATGACAATGTAGCGGTATCCGGCGGCCTGCATGCCGCTGCTGACCATGGCGTCGGCCGCGCTCCGGATGAGGGATTCGCTGACGTCACACCCGAACTTGTTCCAGCTGTTCCAGCCCAGGGGAGGTGTCAGGGCCAGACCGTTATATTTTTGCGCCAGCAGGGGAGTGGCGCCTGCCAGCAGGAGCAACAACATCCATTTTCGCATACCACGCCTTTCAGATTGATGAAGAAGATGAGACCGCCGCACCCGCCGGCCGGCTTTCTCCGACTGGCGGGCATGGCGGGCCGGCTGATAAAGGTACAACATTCCCCTTTCATTGTCAAGCAAATGGCGCTGCGCGCCTGGCCCGGCGCCTGTAAGTCCTCCTCCTCGGCGCCGGCCCTGACCGAAGCAGGCACGCCGCCTCGCGCCGCCTGCCGCCCGGCGCAGCAGTCCCTTCCCCTGTCATAATCGGGTGACCGGTGTAAAAATATTATGACGAAAAATTAAAAATAATATAAAATAACTTGATATTGATATTAACTCGTCATATATTAGTAAATGGACCGCCCGTGTCCATTTTTCAGACCATGCATGCATCACCCGTGTAGCAAAAAAGTGATATAACCTTGATCATTGAGTGGACAAGGAAGGCTTTTCGGGTACAGGATGACGGGTAACAATCGGGGTTCGCTTTCCTGGGGCTTTATCTTCGTGGTGGATCATCGTTAGCTTTCGGCAATTACTCCAAATCACTCCATCGACGCAACTGTGAATGCAAAGGCTGCAGTGAATGGGAATAGACCAATTCGGCAGTGCTCTGCATTTTGTAACTGCGACCCGGACCTCAGGAGGCACCTATGCACCCGCACAAGCTATCGCTCCGCTTTTTTCCTTTTCTCGGCCTGGTGCTTTTCGCCGTCATGGCCCTGCACTCTGCCGCGCTCGCCGACTGCACCAACCTCTGGTTCACCAGGAATGGGTGCGGTACCTCCGGCGAAACCCACTTCCACGCCGGCGATGTCATCTACTTCAACGGCACCGATTTTCTTGCCGGGCCAACAGAATATACGATCTATGGCCTCCCCGGCTCGTGTGATGAATACGTCACCGTCCTCCGGGAAACCTTCGCCGTGGATACGACCGGCACCTTCTGTTTCGCGGCCTACACCGTCGAGGAAGGGGACTGCGGCCAATATGCCGTGCAGATGGGGGAGTGCTACAACATCTTTACCGTCGACCGCACCTCTCTGCAGATCATGGATCTGACCCTGGATTCCAACTGGGAGGAGACCATCGGCTGGACGATCGATAAAATCGCCCAACCGGCACAGCTCGACCTCTTCCAGGGCGACCAGGCAGAGGTGCGGTACACCATTTCCGTCGACAAAACCGTGGTGACCTCCCCGGCGGTCATCTCCGGCGCCGTGACCATTGAAAGCAACGGTGTACCCGCGGGATTCTCCCTGACCGTTACCCTGAAAAAGGATGGCACACCACTCGATCAGACCGTGATCACTACCGTGTCGCCGGCAGGGCTGTATCCCTTCTCGTTCACCCTGGCCGCTCCGGTAAATGGCACCTACGCGGTGGATGCGGTTGTGACCATCACCAATGGCACCGGTGATTCCGAGTCCGGGACCGTCTCCTTGACCAGGGAGACCACCGGATTCCCCGCCATCCATGTAACCGATGGTCCGCATAGCTGGCCGTTTGCCGAGGACGGCTCCACGAGCTATACCACCCTTTTCAGCTGCGACGCCGATGAGGGCCAAAAGATCAATGTAGCGACCATCATCGAGACCGGACAAAACGCTGCCGCGAATGTCACGATCAATTGCTATGCCCCCGAGGTGAGCAAGACGGCCGATCCGGCCTTTACGCGCACCTATTTGTGGAGCATCCGCAAGAGCGGCAATAAACAGGAAGAGGAGGTCCACTTCCTGCTGCCAGTGGATCCCGATGCGCCCTTGCCGGTGACGACGGTCCAGTACACGGTGGTCGCCGATACCACCGGTTATGTGGACAGCAACTGGCAGGTGTCCGGCACTATCACGGTCTCCAATCCGGCCCCGATCCCCGCCGTGATTCAAAATGTTACCGATCTGATCTCCGGCTTCGGTGCACCGGCGGTGAATTTTGCGGTGACCTTCCCCTATACTCTCGCACCCGGCGGTACTCTGACCGGCACCTACTCAACCTCCTTGCCGGATGCCGCGCCGCGCACCAATACCGCAACGGCGCTCCTCGTCAATCATTACTACGCCCTCGCCGCCGCTCCAGCTGCGATCGGCACGACCAGCTTCTCCGGATCGGCCGCTATCACCTTCGGCACCCCGTCGCTGCAGATCGATGCCTGCGCAGCGGTCAGCGACAATCTTGCCGGCACGCTGGGAAATGTCTGCCTCGCGGATCTTCCGCAAACCTTTGTCTACAGCCGTCAGTTTGGGCCCTGGAATCCGCAGGAGTGCGGCGCAACCTTTGAGCGCACCAATGTCGCCACCTTGCTGACCAGTGACACCGGGACCTCCTTGACCTCGCAGTGGCAGGTGACGATCCGTATCGCCTGCGATGAACAGCGCCAGCCGCTGGGCGTCAGCGCGGATTGTATCGATCCCTTTGTCTACAAGCCGACCATTCGCGTCCATTTCATCGTTACCAATCCCAACAGCTTCGCCGTAGCGATTCCGCATGGGCTCAACAACGCCCTCGAGCCGGCCAGCTACCAGGGGAGTCAGCCAACCCTCTTTGGCCCCGGCACGACGGAATGGGAAGTCGAGATCGGCCGCTACGAGATCCTGCAGTGGCTGCTGGACGGCGCCATGGCTACCGCCAGCCTCAAGACGACCGTCTGCACCTATGCCACCCAGGATGACGTCTATATCGCCGGCGTCGGCGTCTTTTACGATACCAACAAGAACGGCATGTACGACGTGGGCGAAGCGCTGCTCGCTCCCGATTTTGAGGGTAAAATCGGCGAAGTCTATCTCCTCGATGCCGCGGGACAGCAGATCGATTCACGCACCCTGGGCGCTTCGCTCTTCTACCGTGCTGGCGAGGAGGTCAATTTCAGCATGCGCCAGGTCTGGGGCGAATTCTATCTGGTGCCCCAGCTCAGTGTGCCGCTGCCCACCGGCTACCGCCTCTACCCGAACTACCGGCTCATCCATACCGATGAATTTCCCGCACCCTTCTACAGCCTCAACAATGACTTTGGTCTGGTGCCGGCCGGCTTTGTCGCTGACCCTGCGGTCAATCAGGATCTCCCCTGGGTGGCGGCGCTCGACACCTATCTCAGCCATCCGGTCAAACCGGGAGTCTCAAAAAGCGTCTCCGAGCCGGTTGCCGCGATCGGGCTGGCCACAGCGCCGTCGGCATTCGGGCTGCAGCAGAATTATCCCAATCCCTTCAATCCCCAGACCACCATCTCCTATGACCTGAGTGAATCGTGCTCTGTAACATTGACCGTTTACACGGTGACGGGCACCGAGGTCGCACGCCTGGTGGACAGCGAGCAGGCAGGAGGCCACTATACGCGGATCTGGGATGCGTCCGGGAATCCGAGCGGCATCTATTTCTACGAGCTTCGCGCGGGCAGCTTCCGCCAGATCAAGCGGATGCTGCTGATGAAGTAAGATGGACTGAAAAAGCAGGCTCCCTCGAAAGAGGGAGCCTTTTTTTTAGGGGCCAACGGCCGGATGGTGCAGCCGGCAGGGGGATGTGCAGGTGGGGAAGCGGCGGTTCTTTTCCGGGATCGGACGTTGTCCCGGATTTCGCGCTATTTGATATCCAGGGGCCCATCCTCAGGAATGGTAATCGTGAAGGATGGTTTACCGAGTGGGAGGGGAGCGGTGTCAAGGCGGCGGAAATGCGATCCAAGGGCGGTAACGTAGTCTATTCCGCGCCGGGGGAGGCTTTATTTTATCCGCTTATAGATAAACAGGGGGTACCACTTATCCCCCGGACAATTTAATCCTTGGCCAATTCCCAGGCTATTTTTTCTATCTCGCTGGAAATTGCGTTAACATCTTTGACTTTGATATCCGTGGTATCCAGAATTCTTGCGGTCTCCACGTCAATCACTTTGGCCGTGACGGAGATGATATCGCCGAACTTGATCACGCTGCCGGTCACAATGGCCTGAACACCGCGCATTCGGCCAATTTGTGCCATGGTTTCATCAGTAACCAGACCGCTCTGGCCAAGCGAATGTTCCTCCAAAAGCTTGTTGAGCGACAAGCGTTCGTACACTTCAAAAGCGCCGGTCTTGTTCAGCGCCGGGATCATCCACTCGGCGATGATCTCCCCGGCGTCGGGAATGCCCAGGTTGCCGCGCTCGCTAAACCCCACCACAGCGGTCTTGAGCACCGTTTTTCGAATCGATTGCGGCGCTGCTATAGTTGTTGGAGCCGTCAGCGCCGAACGCAGACCAATGATCATGCCCTTGTCATTGGACCCAACGATGCCGTTCGCGATAAAGAGCGTCTCCAGGCCGTAGATCCACTTGTTCTCACGATAACTCTGTAAATAAGCCGTCTGCCGGCCATTCGTTCCACCCAACACGATAGGGCCGAATTCATTGCTCCCGCCTAGATCGGACACCGAAAACGGCGCGTTGGCGATCGATTGCCACTGATTATCCAAATCCATTTTGAAGATGGCCACCTGGTGGTTCTCACTTCCGCCCACTGCAATGATTCCTTTGGAATTGTCCCCGGATATGGCCGTTATGGGGAAAGGTGCGTCCGGCAAAGATTCCCAGACATTGGCAGAAAACTTGCGCATCACCGCCACATTCTTGCGATTTTCACCTCCAGCGATGACCGGACCCAAATTGTTGTCGCCTGCTATATCAATCACCCGGAATGGCGCATCGGCCAATGTTTTCCAGGTATTTTCCGAGAACTTTCTCATATACGCGATCTGGCGATTTTCCGCGCCGCCAAAAATGATCGGTCCAAAATCATTTCCCCCACTGCATCCGGCCACAGCAAACGGCGCATCCGCAATACGCTGCCATTGTCCGTTTTGCAAATCCTGTAATACCGCAGCGACCCGATTTCCCTCCCCACCAAAGGCAACCAGGCCGTTATCGATAGTGCCGCTGAACGTGATGACCTTGAACGGCGCGACAGGAGCGTTTTGCCACTCGTTTTGCCCGGCGTGAAGAAAGGCGAACACTCCCAGGGTGGCTTGGCTAAAAGACAGCCCGGCGAAACAAAATTGCACGAAGGCAAAACCAACGCGGACGAGGCTCTGATTCAGCGCAGTTTTCATGATGCAGTCCTTCTCTGTTTTGGCATGACCCAATCGCGCAGCTTGTTCGTTTGATCATGATCAGCACCGCTGTTACATCTACAATATTATGACAAAATACGAAAACGTACTTTTGAATGCAAACTGAATTCTATCACAGCCCTCGCTGACACTTGCAGAATCAGTTGCGTTCGCTTCAGAGGCCGGCGCGGAGCAAGCAGGTCAGCCATACACCAGCCGCGCAGGCAAGCGTCCACTACAGCGATGCGGAGATTTCATTTTTCGAAGGATTATTCGGATTTGATACAGTACCGGATTTTGAGGTTCTTTTCTCAATTTCCGGCAATTTCTGAAGATAATTCGGATCATTAAACAATAATATTTATAACCTGTTAAATTGATCTTTGCGGCGATTGCCTGGGCGAATTTGATACTACCGCATTGATTTCATTTGAAATGTAGATTTCGTTTCCTTATATTTAGGTCGACCAGCGGTTTTGATTTATTCTAATACATCATGTATTAAAAAGCTGCGCATCATTTTTTTTGGTTCTGGGATAGAAGTGAATTCAGTTTTTCCATCGGCATCAGATTCTAAAAAGTACCATTATGAAAGATATCATAAACGAATAATAATAAATGCAATGCCCCTATAGCTCAGCTGGATAGAGCAGCGGTTTCCTAAACCGTTGGTCGCAGGTTCAAATCCTGCTAGGGGTACAAAAAGCCCTCGACAGAACTTCTGCCGAGGGCTTTTTTTAAATTGTAAATCGCGGCCGGCTATACAGCAGGGGCTCAGCGCAACAGCAGGATCTTGCGCGCATCGGTCCGGTTGCCGCTGATCAAGAAGCAAAAGTAGACCCCGGAGGGGCAGGGGAGTCCCGCGTCATTCAGGCTGTTCCATGAGATCTGCTGCATCCCGGCAGCCGCGAAACCATCGAACAGGGTGCGGACCTTTTGCCCGCGGATATTGTACAAGACCAGGCGCGTGTGGGCTGGCCGATCGACCGAAAAAACGATCCTTGTCACCGTATTGAAAGGATTGGGATAATTCGGCAACAGGGCCAGGTCGTGCGGGATCTGCCGGTTTCTCGCCACCACAGGGGTCACCGATTGAATGGTGCGGCAGAACTCGCTGGTTCGCGTGCCGGCGAGGATATAGCCATTGCGGTCTATGGCCAAAGAGGTAATCTCGCGATTCCTCAATCCCGAGCTAAAGGCTTTCCAGTTCATGCCCCGGTCGGACGATCGGAAAATCCCCGAATCGGTTCCGGCAAATACTTGCCCGGTAGAGTCGACCACCAAAGCCCGGATGCTCTGGGTGGTGATGCCGCTGCTGATCAACGACCAGCTGGCGCCATCATCGGACGAGCGGTAGACGCCATCCTCTATGGTTCCGGCATAAAGGGTTCCGGTAGAGTCGATGGCGATTTTTTGCACGCGCGAAGCGACTTTGAATCCCTTGTTGATCGGCACCCAGGTCGCTCCATTGTCGGTGGAGCGGAAAAGACCGTTGGACCAGGTTCCGGCGAAGATATGTCCTTTGAAGCTGATCGCCAGAGCACTGAAATTGGACGAATTCAATCCCTTGTTGACCGCGGTCCATGAATTCCCGTTATTGGTCGACCGGAACAGGGCTCCGTTCCATGTGCTGGAAAAGATCTGATCTTGTGAATTGATGGCCAGGGCGCTGTTATTCAGGGCAGTTACCTCGTTGTGCACGACCGTCCAGGAGTCGCCATTATTGGTTGAACGGAAGGTCCCATCCATTACGCTTCCGGCAAAAATATGACCGCTGGAGTTGATCGCCAGCGAGCTGATGTTCAGATCGGTCAAGCCGATGTTCACCGGCGTCCAGCTGTTGCCGTTATCGGTCGAGCGCAAAATCCCACTCCTCTCGCTGCCGACAAATATCGTATTTTCAAGGCCCACCGTGATGGGGGAGATCGAGCCGATGGCCAGGTTGTTGACCGCCTCCCAGGCGTCCGTGCTTACCAGGACATACTGGCCTGTGAAGGAGATCGTATCTTGGTCTGTCAGGGTCCGTTGCTCCTCCGCGGGTGTCGCATAGCCGGGAACAGCGCCATACTTGATCGTATAGTCTCCCCGAGGCGCGTTGACGATGGCCATCTCCTTGCCAGTTCCGGCATAGGCTGCCGGGCCGGCGAGCGCAAAGGTAGCCAGATCCAGATTGGTACTGATCCGGATGGTGCCAAAATGGGGGGAGCCGGATTGACTGACGTTAATCGAGCGGGTCAGCGGCCCTCCGGTGATGGTCAGCAGCCCGTTGCGTAGGGCGGGCGCCGGATTGGCTGGCACTGTGACCACCAACCGGGCATCCAGCAGGCCGCTGTCGGGGGATACCGAGATCCAGACGGCCTCTTTGCTGGCGCGCCAAAATGTATTGGCATGGAGGGTCAGAAAGGTGCGGTTCGAATCCGCGCTCATCTCGAGGGCGCTGGGCAAGACGGTCAGGACGGCAGCTGCTCCCGACTGTGCGATCTGCACGGTGCGGCTCAATCCACCTCCGGTAACCGTCAGGAAGCCGCTGCGGGAGAGAGCAAGGGGATTCGCCTCCACCGTCACCGCAATGCTGGTATCGCGCGTGCCGCTGGCAGGTCGTAAGGAGGCCCATGTCAGTGTGTCCGCCACCATCCAGCTGACATTGGCCGTGACGGCGAAAGAAGCCGATGCGGAAGCAGCTCCGAAGGTGAGCACTGCCGGCGATATGCTGAGAACGGCCGCAGCGCCCGATTGGGTAACCGTTACATTCCGGCTCAGACCAGAGCCGGTGACGGTGATCAGCCCGGTGCGGGTTCCGGTTCCGAGATTACGGGTTACGGCTACTGTGACCGTCGTATCATGGGGGCCTCCGGAAGGGGACAGGGTGATCCAGGTGACATCATTGCTCGCCCCCCAGGGGATATTGGCCTGCACCGAAAAGGTCGAACTGGCGGCTTCGGAGCCGAAAGTAAGAGTGCTGGGC
>DAOQAG010000068.1:4149-17984 GCA_035353815.1 bacterium | reverse complement strand
GCTTTAAAACCCAATTATACGAAGGGGGAATTCATGTGCCGCTGATTTTATCTTTCCATCTGACAATCAGCGGCACATGAATTCCCCCTTCGTATAATTGGGTTTTAAAGCCACGGAAGGGTTTGTTGCTGGCAAAATAGGCGACATCGGCCCCGCCGGTGGGAAAGGTCGCCCCGTTATCACTCGAAAAGAAGACGATGGTATTCTCATCCAGTCCCTGCTCTTTCAGCCCCTCCATGATCAAGCCCACATAGGAATCCAGCAGCATGATCATCGCCGCATAGGTCGCACGCGGCGACCAGCATGGCACATACCCGTTCTCTCCGGTATAGGGTGTATCCGGGTAGCTCCCCTTTACTTTCTGGATTTCGCTGTAAGGTGCCTGTAACGACAGATGCGGGATGGTATAGGTGAGGAACAAGAAGAAGGGGTGCTTTTTATTCTCATGGATATACTGAAGGGCTTCAGCGGTCAGCAAATCCTGGGAATACACTTTTCCTGAGTATTTCAAATACGCGGTCGAATCGGCGGGATTGCCCTCAAATTTGCCATGGATGGTAATCGGAGGATTATCGAGAGCCATTTTATCATGGTTCTGCCACAGGTATTCCGGGTAGTAATTATGCGCCTGTCTTTGGCACAAATAGCCGTAGAAATAATCAAAACCCTGGTTCAGGGGCGAACCTGGCGTGTTATTAAATCCAAGTCCCCACTTGCCGATACAGGCGGTCCGGTATCCCTTTTCCTTCAGCAGTTCTGCCAGAGTGAAGGAAGAATCGGGTATCGGGAGTTGTCCCGTAAAATCCTCCCATTTGCCGATTTCCTGGTTGTCCCGGATGTACGAGTGCCCGGTATGCAGCCCTGTCAGAAGCACGCACCGGGAAGGAGCGCTGACCGGGCTCCCTGCGTAATGCTGGGTAAAAGAAAGCCCTTCGCGCGCAAGCTTGTCAATGTTGGGCGTGGCGAATTTATCCTGACCATTGCAACTGATTTCATGATACCCCAGATCATCGGCAAGGATATATACGATGTTTGGCTTTTGGGCACAGGCATTGCCGGCTAGCAGGGCGAGCCCGACTTGGGGAATCATTCTGGTTGGCAGCTTCATGACCTGACTCCATTATTTGTTTCGCATAAAATTCATGATATTGGCCGGGGGGCGATGCTGTAACAACTCATTGGCCATAAAATTCATGGCGGGGGTTACGTGCGCGAAAAAATGACGGTAGCCTTCACACAAATAGTTCAGACCATATTCACCCTCCGGGGTGGCGAGAAATCTTTTCTTGGGGCATTCGCCATAGCATTTATCAAGAAAGGTACATTCCTGGCAGGCTTTGGGCAGCTGCGCAGACTTGGTTCGGCCAAACTGCTGCTGGCGGGCTGAATTCATCAGCTCTTTGAGAGGGTTCTCTTGGATGTTCCCCAGGTGATATCCGGGAGATACAAAATGATCGCAGGAATAGACGTCGCCATTATGCTCAATGGCGCCGGCTGCGCCACAATCATGCATAAAAAAGCACAATCCGGGAGGGACGCCGATCCAGTTCGCCAGGGTGGCATCAAAAAGCTGGATAAAACAGGAGCCCACATCCTGGTGAACCCATTCATCAAAAATCCTCGCCAGGAACACGCCATACTTCCCAGGATCGACGGACCATTCTGTAACAGCGGCTTCTTTTTCAGAAGCATCAGCTACCAAATTCAGCCCATCGGGCCGTTTTTCGGTGGTCATTCTTTCCACCACAGGCAGGAACTGGATATAATGGCTGCCAATTGATTTCAGAAAATGATATAGTTCCAGCGGATATTCAACATTTTGTGCATGGACCACGGTCAGGGTGTTGAATTCAACCCGATGTTTGCTTAACAGGTCAATTCCTCTCATCACCTTGTCAAAAGTGCCCTTACCGTTGCAGTCCTGGCGGTAAAAATCATGCAACTCCCGGGGGCCGTCAATCGAAATCCCCGTTAGAAACTGATTCTCGTATAAAAACCGGCACCAGGCTTCGTTCAGCAACATCCCGTTGGTTTGAAAGGCATTCTCAATCTTTTTCCCATCCGCATACTTTTTTTGCAGGGCGACAGCCTTGGAATAAAACTCCAGGCCCGCCAGGCACGGTTCACCCCCTTGCCAGATGAAAGTAACCATCGGCACATCCTGCGATTCGATATACTGTTTGATAAATTCATCCAGGATCGCATCCGGCATCCGTAACTTTTGAGCGCCGGGATAGAGATGCTTTTTTTCCAGATAATAGCAATAGGTGCAGTTCAGATTGCAGAGGGGACCTGCTGGTTTGGCAATCAGGCCGAAAGGTTTTAACCCGGGAGATAGCATTAGTGTTTTCGTTACTTTCCTTCCAGCAGGTTGAGTACAAGGAACGGACATTTGCTGCAGATCATCAGAAACTGGCGCCGCGGCTTCAGGAGCATATAGCATCGGGGCAGTCGCGAGGGGGCCGGAGCGGGAGTCGATCATCACCGGCTTTTCCCTCCATGCCGGTACCGCCGATATCGCGCAAGCGGGCGGTCAGCCGGAGGTAATGGCTGCCCCTCCAGAACAGGCGCCGGCAGGAACGGTAAGTAAAGAAGGTATCATAAGCCGCTGCTACGGCAGCTGGCGCGAGACGGCGCGCCTCTTCCAGGCCGATCCCGAAGACCTCCCCGTTGTATTCCAGACAGCGGCTGAAGGGCGTTATCTTGCGGAAAAGATCAAACCGCTGCAGGACCTCCAGGGACTGCTGGCGTGGCGTCGAAGAGCGCACCCAGTATCCATGGGTCACGGCCTTTTGTTTTAGAATGCCCAGGTCGCGGGTCAGGATGATGCGTTTTTCGGCATGGGCGGCCCGGACGATATCCGCATCGGCGAAATCGTTGCGGTAGCTCGTGTCGAATCCAAGCAGGCACAGCCAGCGCGCCAATTTGCCCAGATGGACATCGGCGATGAAACGCGGCTGACGCAAGGGCTCAGGCCGCACCCGGCTGACGGCTACGATATCGAGGCTCTCAAAGACAGGATAGACGGCGACGCGGTCCCCCGGCAGCAGAGGGATCGGGAGGCCGTTGAACAGCTTCGTCGCCAGCTTGTACTGCTCTTTAGGGATGGTAAAGCCAACCACGCGGGCTTGTATCGCGCAGCAGCAAATCGGGCAAAACCGCCCCAACGCACCTGATCTCCTGAAAGGCCAATTTTACCGGATCGATAGCATTTTCCTGATTGCGGTGAAGGCGCCCGCCTGCAGCTGACAGAAATAGATGCCGCTGGTCAGATTGGCAGGCCGAAAAATCATTTCATGACAGCCTGCCTGCTGCTTTTCGTCCAATAGAGTGACCACCAAACGGCCCAGTGCATCGAAGATCGCCAGCCTGACCTGCGCTTCCTGGGGCAGAGCATAGCTGATCAGGGTGGATGAGTTAAATGGATTGGGATAGTTCTGGCTTAAACTGAATTGCTCAGGGGATGCTCCTCGGGCTTTCATTCCTGTCGGCCCGTTGAAATGGATGATCCTGGTTTGCCCGGCATTTACCGTTTGAGCCTGCACGTACTCTCCGGGAAAGCCTGGACCGCTCAACTCAAGATCATATTGGCCGCTTTGCAGAGAGGTAATGCAAAAATCGCCCGCTGTGTTCGGTGTCGCCCGGCCCTTTTCCACTCCGTCTTGCATGGCCCGAACCAGAGCATTAACAACCGGCAAGCCTTTCTGATCGGTCAAGCGCCCGGCAAAACGTGCGGCGGGATCGGGAATGGTAATGGTATAATAGGGTGCATCATATTCCGCAAATGAATCCACTCTGTAATCGGCTAGAGGGATGACACTCACGCCGGAATCCGTCGCGACATAGACTCTGCTTCCATCCGGGTAAAATCCGAGTCCTTCCGGATGCGGACCGGCGCTGATGGTCTGGATCACCTGATGATTTCCTGCGTCGATGACCGAGACCGATCCGCTCGCATTGTTGGTGATGCAGGCAAGTTTTCCGTCCGGTGAAAAGGAAATCCAATGGGGGTTGGAGCCCACTGTGATCGCGGCTGAAACCTGGTTTGTTGATAAATCGATAACGGAGACCGTCCCTGATCCGGAGTTTGCTGCATACGCGAAGGATTGGCTCGGATTAATGGCCAGCCCCCATGGTTGGGAGCCAACGGGAACCGTACTGGCAACGGTTTGGGTTAATGCATCGATCACCGACACTGTATTGCTGCCTTTGTTGGTGACATATAACCGGGTGCCGTCCGGTGTCAGCGCTGCTCCCCAGGGTGTTTTTCCCACGGCGATCTCATTGAGAACCTGAAGGTTTGAATCCACAGCGACATCGAGAATCCGGACCCGGTTGGTGGATGAGCAGGTCACATAGAGCAAACGGCCATCCAGTGACGATACAGGTGTTATCGGATCCAGGCCCTGCATATCATGCGAGCCGACGATGGCCTCAAAATCCCCGGCGCTCATCCAATTGACATCCGCGGCCCCGCATCCCGCATGCACGGAGATCTGCGCCGCTCCGTATGATCCTCGTCTTGCGAAATAGGCTCTGCCGCCATCCGGGCGGCAGGTACCGCCTTCCGTCCTGAAGCCGAAGCCCGTTCCCGCTAAAACGCCCCATAAATTCAAGATCCCGTTGTCCTCCGGATCCAAAACGGCAATATCTCGCCCGCCCAGAAGTATATTAGGGCGTGTCATCATCTCCAGATCCTGGAGAACCCAGACGGGATTTTCGTCGGGAGGGTCATAGAGGGAGACGCTGGAAACGAAGATCTGTCCGGTCGTCTGATTAACCGCGATGAGCTGTTCCCCGCTCCTCATCTCCGCATGGGGATGGTTGAACGCCATTTTCTCCATCATTTGGGTGGTCTCATCAAAGATGGCAATAAAATGGGTGCTGACAAAATAGGCATGTTGGGTGGAATGACGGAATCCCATTGCTGGTGCTCCACCTTCCATGGGAAGATAATACCACTGGTCGGTTTTGCCGTCGATCACGGTGGACCTGCAGGCTATTTCAGCGCTGGTATATACGTGATTGCTCCCCGGACTGAAAAAGAGGCTCATGGAATCGTTCAGGTCGTCGAGTTGTTTCATGCTGCCATCATCTCGATCATAGATCGAGGTTATGAAGGGAGCGACAGTGATCAAGTAAAGCTTATTTTCTATATAGTTTACAACCATATCATAGACCTGGGTTCCGGTTGCCTTTATTCCGAAAGAGAGCTGCAGCGTGCTGCCATTCAGTATCCAGATATCTGTTCCAGCCGCGATAAAAACCTCATGCGTCACGGGATTCAAGGCCAGATGGGTTGCACTCATATTGATCCTGGTGACCAGATTTGTGGTGAGATCGAGCACAAAAACTTCCGTATGGAAGCCCCACAAAAATATTTTTTTTGTTTCAGGATCTAAAGCGATCCCGACGGCGGACTGAGGCAGCAGTCCATTTATCGCGATTTCAAGCGGAGGCGAATCATTGACAAGATCAACAATTGCGACCATTGCCCATTTCTGTGGCCAATTTTCATGTCCGAGGCAGGCATAAAGCCGGCCCTCTTTCTCATCGACCACCAAACCAATGCAGGAAAAGGGATCGCTGATATAATCCTGAAAGATAATCTCCTTATCGAGGGAGAGTGAAGCGCCATCAAAGATCAGCAGGTGATTGGTGCGATCGTCAAAAACACATAGCTTGTTACCCTTCTCATAGACGGCCATCCCGGAGGCCGCCAACCCTGGATGAGTAATGGCACCCGCCACACTCTGTCCCGTAGCCGAGGACAGAAGCAGCATGTTGACCAGGAGCCCCATCGCCGGCAGCAGGACGAACAACCGGCTGTAATGGCGGCCAGCCTGGGATTCGCTTGGGCGCGCTGATTGACAAGAAGTCTTGCTCATGGCCAGGAAGGCTCCTTCCAAAATTGAAGTGAGTGCGAAGCGGACTTGCTGAATGAAGTGGCCGGGTACAATGCCTGAAAAGACAAACCTGGCAAGTGCTGTCCGCATTTTTATCGAATCATTGTGCTATTTGCCCAAACGATTCTCCAGTTGTTCCATCAGCCCGGTCAGCGATGAATCGATGTACATAGTACTGTCGCGCATGTGTCGTAAAACCGCCAGGCATTTCTGCAGATAGAGGGTCTCCTCTCCGGAATAGCTTTTTTTAGCCATATAGGCCAGCCGGTTATAGGAGACCACCAGATCCCGCTGCCAGGTGCTGTTGGCGGGATCGCCAGCCGCCAGTCTTTCCGCGATGGCGAGCATATTTTGGAACGCTGCGAGTGCTGCAGGGAGATCGCCCCGGCCGAGGGCGACATCGCCAAGCCTGCCAAAACTGAGGGAGAGGTCACGCTGCAGGGAACTATCCCCAGGATCAGCCGCGGCTAACTCTGCCCTGATCGCATGCAGTTTTTGATAGGTGGCAAGGGCGGCGGCGAGATTCCCCTGGGCGCTGTAGGCATCGCCCAGCTTTTCCAGACTCACCGAGAGGTCCCGCTGCCAGAGGCTGTTGTCCGGGTCGGAGGCCGTCAACTTTTCCATGATGGTTTGCGATTGTATCAGACATCTCAGCGCCTCTTCCGGCTGACCCAGCTGATGCAATATACTCCCGACGTTGGCATGCGCGCCGGCAAGAGCGTGCTGCCAGGGGCGGCTACCGGGATCCGCCGCTGCCAAATTTTCCATGATCGCGAGTGAATTTTGGTAACATGCCAGCGCATCCTGAAGATAGTCCTGAGCAGCACAGATATAGCCCAGTTTTTCGTAGCTGGTCGCCAGGCCGAACTGCCACTCCGCGTTGCCGGGATCAGTCTGAGCCAGCTTTTCGGCAGCGGTAAAGGAGATTTGGCAGGCGCTCAGGGCATTGTCCAGCTCGCCTCTGGCCGTGTATAGGTCGCCCAGTTTTTCATAAATCACCGAGAGGCTGTGCTGCCATTCGCTGTTGGCGGGGTCCGCTTCTGCCAATTTCGCCGCAGGTGCGATGGCATTCTGGTAACTGGAGTGGGCAGCGGCAAGGTCACCCTGGGCACTGAGCACGTTGCCCATTTGATAATAGCTGACCGAAAGGTCATGCTGCCACTCTGCACAAGCGGGATCATTTGCTGTCAGTTTTTCTCTGATGGACAGCGCTTGCTGATAGGCAGCGAGCGCAGCAGCGAGATCCCCCCGGTCGCGGTACAGCTCGCCCAATTTATCCGAGCTGACAGCAAGGGCGTGATGGCGGGAGAAATTGTCAGGATCGGCCTTTGCCAACTTTTCGAACAAAGCGTGTGCATTCAGAAAGGCCTGTAATGCAGCGCCGGGATCGCCCTGGACGCGAAGCATGTCGCCTGTTTTACTATGGCTTACTGCCAGATCGTGCTGCCACTCCGGATTCTCGGGATGCGCTTCGGCCAATCTTGCAGCGATGGCGAGGGCCTCTTGATAGTCGGCCAATGCCGCAGTATGATCGTTCTGCAGACGCCGCACATCGCCCAATCCGTCCAGTGATACCGCCAGGCCGTGCTGCCACATAACATTGGCCGGATCGGCAGCGGCCAGGTGCTGTCTGATGGCGAGCGCTTGCTGATAAGCGGCTTGCGCGGCCGCGCTGTCGCCCTGATCGCGCAGGATGAAAGCAGTTTCGTTCAAGCTGGCAGCGAGAGCACTCTGCAAGGCGTTGTCGGCGGGATCAGCCGCGGCTAATCCTCTCAGTACAGCCTGGACCGGCTGCAGCAGGGCCATCTGCGTCGCCAGATTGCTTTGACTTGCTATGGCCGCATTCAGCTCCAAAACGAATCTTTGGCATAGCCGGCCTTTCTGCTCAGGCGTCAACCCGGGCGCATCGAGCAAACGCAGCACCCATTCCAGTCCTGGATTGGGGCTCCGGTGCATACCCTGCAGAATAGAACCGGCCAGGGCGCGGGTGTCGCCTTCGAGCAGGGCCGAATCCTCCTCTCCGGCATACTGGAATGCTGCTGCGGCGAGGTTGTCTGCGGCGATGAGGTGATACATGCCCTCACTCTGCCTCAGGGGATCCGTGGCAGGCAGGGTGGCCAGGAAGGTGGCGATTTGGTCATGCCATTCATTCTGCTGGTCCGTATCCCCCGGATATCGCCGCGCGACGGCCTGGCGCATCTGCTGGTGGAAAAAGTCATACTGTCCCAGGCTGCCGCGCCGCACGAGATGGGCGCGGAAGCTGCGGCGCAGCACGGCGAAGCGCAGATCATCCCACGGTTCGCCGCTGAACTGCGGCAGCAATGCACGCAGATCCGTTTCGCGCCAGCCGCTGCGGCCCAGGGCGATGAGCACGGCCAAAGCCCTGCTCCAGGAGGCGCCATGTATCTTTTCATTGCGTGCCAGCATCCAGTCGTAGATTCCCGTGACATCGCCCGGCATTTGCGTGACCGTATCCAGTAGCAGCCGGTGCAGCCGTTCTTCACTGCTGCCGGAATACTCTTTTTCGGCGCGGCTGAAATCATCGGCATCCAGCAGATTGAGTTCTTCAATGGCCAGCTCCAGCCACAGAGGATTGCCGCAGGCCTGTTTGCCGGAATCCTCCTGCTTCTCGAGCAGCACGTGTGTGACTTCAGGGGAGACGGTGCGGTGATAACGGCCGCAAATATAAGCGATGATTTCCCGAGCTTCCGGCGTCTGCAATGGTGTCAGGGTTTTGAGCAGGACACCCGGACGGCCAGAGAGGATATTGCCTTCAACGCCCGGCAGGGTGGTAGTGATCAGGCGGACATTGGCCGGCCAGAGTTTGGGGAGCCAGGTGAACTGACGGGCGCGCGGCGTCAGCTCCAGCTGGTTGAGCGCATCGAGAAGCACCACGACGCGGATGCGGCTGCCGGCGCGGCCGAGAAGCCGGGCAAACTGCTCCTGCAGTTCATCCGGCTTCGGCTTGTCCGGCAGAGGAGAGGCTTCGCCGAGAAAGCGGGCCAGCTCTTCGACCCAGCGCCACAGAACGGCATCCACCTCGGCCGAACGTGGGTTGATGCCGGCGGCGTTAGCCAGGAGCAGCACATCCTGCTCCTGCAGGAGCTGAAAGAGGTGGCTGAAAAGCGCACTCTTGCCTGAGCCGGATTCGCCGGTCAGGCACAGCCCCCAGGGCTCATCCGCAGCATCCGGCGCGAGAGCGTAATGGAGTATCTCCGCGGTGATCTCGCTGCGGCCGGCGAATCCGCGGCTGCGGTCCTGGACAAACTCCTCCAGGGCCCATCGTTCCTGTTCCTGCCAGGAAGGCGCGGGGGCATGAAGAAAGGGACGGGTGTCCTCCTCGAGATCGGTCCAGAGATCCTCGAGCACCTGCCGTCCCCACATTTCCAGCCCGATGACCTTCCCGGCTCGGATATCCCAGCCGGCCTGGTAGTCGCGCACGCGGCCTTGAAATCGTGGGTCCTGGCGGATATGTTCCTTGAGAGCTTGCAGGCGCAGGTGCGACGCCTCTCCGCCTGGATTATGCAGGTCGCTGAAAATAGCTGCAATTTCCGGCGGCATCGCGTTGTAGGGCAGGGACTGGCGAAAATAGAAGCGGCTGCGGCGGGGGCCGCCGGGCTTGTCGAGAATGCCAAATTCAATTTCCAGCGAAGTAATGCTTTTATCGCGCAGATCGCCTTTGAATCCGGCTTCAGAGGCGGCGGCAGCAAGGCGTTCCTGCGGTGGAATCCAGCCATAGCGGTCGCCGATCAGGGCGATGAGGAAAGGACGGCTGCGCTCGATTTCAGCGAGGCAGACCTTGAGGACCAGCAGCTCCTTGGCGTGCTCCTCGTCAATGCTGACGGATTCCACACCCCAGCGCAGATCTATGGGTTCAAGGCGATGGCGTCGCTCCTTGAGCCGCTCCTCAAGCTCGGGAAAGACCACAGTGCGCAGGTAGTCGCGCTCGGCATGCATATCGCGAAACGTGGAGGTAATGAAAATGGGGCGGGAATGCCAGAGCTGGGCGGAGGGCATACGGATCCCCGATCAATTATCAAGCATGAAAATCAACAGCTTAAAAACCAGGGTTCTCCTGCAGGCTCTGCCTGATGCCGATCCCGGTTACCCGGGGATCGACACCCTCCGGGTTGATATGCCGGACGTGCAGCGCAGGCATGGATCAGTGATGCTTCAAGCCGTCCGGGATCCACGTCTAGCGGCCGGCTGGCTGAGCCGCGGCGGCCGCCTCAGGAGTGGCCACGATGCCGTACCCGGCCTTTTTGAGAATTTCAGGATAGTGCCGTACCGCGTTGCGGTCCTTCTCCCTGGCCCGCTCGCTCAGTTCATGGTAGGGTTTCAGCAGGTCATGGATGTGGTGCTCTTCATCCCGGGGCACCCCAAATGTCCAGCCATTGCGGAGTTTGAAGGCCTGCCATTCATTGTGCTCGGCCTCCGCCAGGAGTTCCATGTTCGCCGCGATGATCGCCCGGATCGCCGGCTGCACGTGTTCATGAGCTTGATCCGACGGCACAACCAGGAGGCCGACGAGATCGAGCACCTCGGGGATCCGCGCGGCGGCGGCACGGTTATCCTCCTGATAATTTTCCGCCAATTCGTTATATGGCCGGTCCATCTCCGGCCGGAGCCATTTTTCCTTTTTGCCCAGTTTGCGATAAAAATCATGGACGAAGGGCGCCAGTTCGTCGGCCCGGGTCTGGAATTTCAGGTTGCGGTTGTAAATGGCGGTGAAATTCGCCACATCGACCTGCATGGCCAGAGATTCATCCGCGGGGAGGTCGGAGCGATGGATGGCCGCACTCCCCGGTTTTTTCAGCTGAAGCAGGATCTTTTCGAGCGACCGGGCGCCATGGCGATACCGGTCGATCTCGATCAGGGCGGATAATACCCCATGGTCGATGGCCAGCCGTTCGTTCTCGTTCAGCCGGAGCATGCTCCGCAGCAGCAGGGCCCGCCGCACCGGGAAGCAAATGTCCTGCGGATCGTCGGCCCAAACGCCTGCGACCGGATCGAAGCGCTGGCGGCGGTTGGGGCCGAGAACATTCAGATACCCGCCGAGCCGGCTTTTAAAGTCCGGCCCCTTTTTCAGCTTAAAGTCGGCCCACCGGGCGAGGTCCGTTTCAGCAGGACCGAAATTTTCCATGTCATAGCTGGTGCCGCCGGCGAAGATAAAGATGCTCTTGCCGACCGGATGGGTGATCTGCCCTTCGAGAAATTTGCCATCCTGCATCGGAACCAGGAAGTATTGCAGCCACTTGTATTCATCCGAGTCGAATTCATCCCAGAATACCACGGGGGTAGTGCCGAGCAGGACCTTGTCGCGGACCTGATGAAATGCGCCGATCAGATCCTCCGGCCGCTTGAATTGCGAGAGGTTGAACTCGAGAATGGGAACCTCCTTGCCGAGGATCCCCCGGGCAATCTCGCAAATGCCAAAACTCTTCCCGGCTCCCGGAGGCCCGAAGACGGCGAGGCAGAGCGGCTTTTTGCCCTTGTCTTGATGCTCGTATTGTTCGATGAGCAGGCGGATGTTGCGTAGTCCCTCGATCTCGTTCCGGTCAGCGGTGAAGAGATTGCCGAAGCGGATGCAGGGAATTTGCGCCAGGGCTTTGGGGCCGGTCACCGCCACGCGCCGGCCGATGCCGTAAAGGGGGCGCGGATTTTTCTGCATTTTTTCAAGGATTGTGGTGAGGATGGTCCAGTTTCGGCGTTCAGCCGCTGCAGTCTTCTCGATTTCCGGCAGCCGGATTTTGGCATAGCCATGGGCCGGCTGGAGGATATCCCGCGCCACCAGGTCAAACGGGAAGTGCGGCGTTTCGCACCCGGCCGGGCCGTGCCCTTTGAGATGCATGGTGCGCATGGCGGAGAGGCCGGCGCGAATGCCGTCCTGGATCCGCTCCGGCGAATCGGGATGCAGCAGCCGGCTGACGATTCCGGCGGTGAGGCAGGCCTTGTAGCCGAAGCCTTCACCGGAACCGAAGGCATTCCATTCCCGTTCGAGATGCTCGGGATCGTAGATCAGCTCGAAGCTTTTGTTCTCGCCCTTGATGTCGACGTGCAGCGCCCCCTCCATGCCGAAATGGACGACGAGGTGGCGGCAGGCCAGCAGTCCGCTGACGGCCGCGTTGCCGCAAAGCTCCTCAGCCAGGTCGAGCACAGTGCGCTCCCAGGAGATCCCCTTGCTCACTTTGACCGATTCCTTGCGGATGTCGCTGATCGACACCACGACCACCAGTTTTTGCCGAAAGTCCTTGCTGAGACAGCGCCAGAGATCGCCCTGTCCAAGCGGACTCGACATCTTGAGCACCGCCCAGTCCAGTCCGGAGGCAGGCTCCTTGCGGAGGGTGCCGGGCCAGGCGGCTTGCTGCATGGCTTGTCTGAACCCCAGTCCACCGTCGTCGATGACCACCACTTTGGGGATGCCCGGCACCTCCACAACGTGCTCAGCATAGGAAAAGGTGCCGCTGCAGGCACTGCCGTAGCCCAGGGGCTCGGCGATGCGCCACACCTTGTGCTCCTTGTCGGCAGGAAAGGGTTTCCAGAGGGCATAGCCGTGCATGGCCTCAGGAAGATGTTGGAAGATCTCGGCGCTCAATCCGAAACGGGGCGTAAAGGTACCTAGGGGAGCGGCGCTTGCGCGCGTGGTCCTGCTGAGTTCAGCGAGGAGATGGAAGAGCAAGCCGGCTCCGCCGTCGGCGATGAACTCCCGGGTGCCGGTTTTGGCGGCGGCATGCGGCTCCGGGCGGTCGCCGCCATAGAGGTGATGATCGACCATCACATCCCCGGTGACGAGGACGACAGGATCTGATATAGCCATGGTGGACTCCGTTACGCGGTAGAAGAGGTGGAGGATTGTAATTAAGTATATCGCAAAATCCGGCAATAAGCAAGAGGAAAATCGGCTGCCGATAAAGTCGGGATCCTGAAGGAAGGGCGGTAGCGCGGGCGGGTGTGTTCCTATTCAGGTTGATTTTATCGAATATTTCGTTATATTAAAAGTGCAGGCCCCAGGCCGGGCGGAACGCCGCAGCGGCTGGTACGTACAGCACCGCAGCGAACCCATAGCACAGGAGGAGGTACGCGTCCATCCCACGAGATTCTGATCAACGGCTTGCCTCTCGACCAGATCCTCGCCCGCCATGCCGGGTGGGTTCGGGAGCGCCGGAGCCATGACAGCGGCGATGCGGCCCATCTCATCAAGAGCGATCTGCACGACGCCAGTCTGCCCGGTGCCGAACTCGCCAGCGCCGCCCTCGGCATGGCCGATCTTTACGGCGCGGACCTGCAGGGGGCCTCGCTCGCCAGGGCGTTCCTCGGTTTTGCTAACCTGACCGGTGCCAATCTCGCCGGCGCCGACCTTCGCGATGCCCATCTCTGGAAAGCGGATTTGACCGGCGCGGACCTTCGCGGTGCCAACCTCCATGGCGCCAATCCGGCCGGCGCGATTTTCCGCCATGCCAATCTGCAGGGAGCGGATCTCTCTCGTGCCGCCCTTCACGAGGCCGATTTCGCTGGCGCGGATCTCACCAACGCCAACCTCAGGGGAGCCAATCTTCTGCGTGTCCGGAACCTCACGACGGCCAGGGGAGTGGGTTCTGCCGATTTCACGGACGCGGAGATGGATGAAGCGACGCGCGACTACCTCGCCGGCCTCCGGCGGGAGACCTCGCCAAGCTGATCCTCCCCCAATCAGGGCTTTGCCGCCGCTGCCTCCGCGCATCCCAAAAGAGCCCGCCATAAAGCTTGACACCCCCCAAAATCTGGGTCCCACCCGGCTTTAATATAATTAATAATAGTGGGCTACTGGTGATAAAAGCTTGCAAAGTGAACGGCACGAGATGTCAGGTGGGAACAAGATTTCGGGCGGTACATGGCGCCATAAAGCTTGACACCCCCCAAAATCTGGGTCCCACCCGGCTTTAATATAAT
>DAOQAG010000068.1:0-4049 GCA_035353815.1 bacterium | reverse complement strand
GATAAAAGCTTGCAAAGTGAACGGCACGAGATGTCAGGTGGGAACAAGATTTCGGCCGGTACATGGCACGAGATGTCAGGTGGGAACAAGATTTCGGGCGGTACACGGCGCCATAAAGACCTTGACATTTCCTATTATTTCCAGTATCTTAAAGAATGCCAAAAAGTTAAGCCCAATTGGCCTATCACGTTTTTCAGGCAATGACCGAATGGCGCCGGCCTCCGAACCCGCTTTCATCCACATCCTTGGCTCGCGGATCGACAATATCCCGTCCTATCGCGCGGCTTATGGCATCCTGATCCGGGCGTGCCGGGAGGATGCCGGCCCCGGCCATATCACCGTCAACAATGCCCACACCATGGTCGAGGGGGCGCGGCGCCCGGCGTTCCGCCAGATCATCAATGACTCGCTGCTCTCGCTGGCCGACGGCCGGCCGCTCTCGATCATCGGCTGGCTCAAGGGCGCCCGGGAGATGCACCGCATTTTCGGCCCGACTTTGCTGGAGAAGGTGCTCGAGTGGGGCCAGGCGGATGGGGTGCGCCACTTCTTTTTCGGCAACACCCCGGAGACTCTGGAAAAGATGCGGACGGTCATCACGCAGCGTTATCCCAAGGCGATCATCGCCGGGATGATCGCGCCGCCGTTCCGTGCCTTCACGGAGGCGGAGAATGGCCTCTGGCTCGAGACCATGCGCGCCGCCCGGCCGGACCTCATCTGGGTTTCCCTCGGCGCGCCCCGGCAGGAGGAGTGGATCTCACAGCACTTCCGCAGCCTCGACTGCGGGCTCTGCATCGGCATCGGCGCGGGATTCTCCTACCTCGCCGGCACGATCCGTCATGCCCCGGCCTGGATGAAGTACATGGCCCTCGAGTGGTTTTACCGCCTCCTCCAGGAGCCCAACCGCCTCTGGCGGCGCTACGTCAAGAACAATACCCTTTTTATTCTCTACATGATCCGCGAGCTGCTGACCGGCGCCCATGATCAAGCCCGTGTCAGCCATGAAATCGAGCCCCCTCAAGATCAGCGCGCTACGGACCGGCGTCCATGACCAAGCCCATGTCAGCCATGAAATCGAGCTCCATCACGATAAGCGCGCTGTCGACCGGCACCCATGAATAAGCCAACGCCAGCCATGAAATCGAGCCCCCTCAAGATCAGCGCGCTGCTGCAGGTCCTCGCCGATCTGGCCACCGTCTGTGCCGCGCTCCAGCTCAGTTACTGGTTGTGGGAGCTCTCGCCCTTCCGGCTCAATCTGCATATCATCTGGCCGACACCCCTGCAGGCCGTCCTCGTCAGTCTGCTCTTCATCCTGCTATTTTATTTGCAGGGCGGCTATGAGCGCAAGAGCAGCATCCTCAACGTGCGCGCACGCAAGAACCTCATCAGCGCCATGCTTCTCGGCTGCGCCCTGGTGATCGTCTACTCCTTTTTCACCCGCAGAATCGCCCTCGGCCGTCTCCAGGTCTTTTATCTCTTTACCCTGATGTTCCTGCTCGTCACCATCCAGCGCCACCTCTTTGACCGCGTGCATACCCTGCTGCTGCGCCGCGGCATCGGCGCCCGGCGTGTACTCATCTTCGGGGCTGGCGACACCGGCGAGCGCATCGCCCGGGCCTTGCAGAACTATCCCAAGATGGGCTACCTGCCGGTCGGCTTCGTCGACGATTACAAGAGGGCGGAGGAGGGCAGCACCAATCCCCTGCCGATTCTCGGCAGCCTCGCCGAGCTGCGCTATATCATCCAGGAGACGCAGGCGCTGGAGATGATCATCGCCATTCCCTCGGCGCCGCCGGGCCGGATGCAGGAGGTAATGGCCGGTTGTGCTGCGGCCAACCTGCCCTACCGCTATGTGCCCAACCTCTACGACACCGCCATCCAGCGGATTCGTACCGAGGTGATCGATGGCGTGCCGGTTTTCGGACTGGCCCGGCTGCATTACTCCCCGGTCAGCGCCCTGGTCAAGCGCTGCTTCGATGTGCTGGTCTCGTCCCTGGTCATTCTTGTCACAGCGCCGCTGGTCGCGCTGATCGGCGTGGCCATCCGCCTCGAGACCGCGGGGCCGGTGATCTTCAAGCACCTCCGTACCGGCAAGGGGGGAAGGACTTTTCTGATCTGGAAGTTCCGGACGATGTACGACGACACCGATCCCTATGCCGTGCATCCGCAGGACCGCCGCGATCCGCGCATCACCCGGGTGGGCCGGGTGTTGCGGCGGACGAGCCTGGACGAGTTGCCGCAGTTCTGGAACGTCCTGCGCGGCGACATGAGCATTGTCGGGCCGCGGCCGGAGATGCCCTTTATAGTGGCCAACTATACCGAACTGCAGCGCGAGCGCCTCAATGTGCGGCCCGGGATCACCGGCCTCTGGCAGATTTCCGCCGACCGCGCGGTGCCGATCCACGAGAATATCGATCATGATCTGTTCTATATCCAGAACCAGTCCTTGCTGCTGGATCTGATCATCATTGCCAAGACATTCTGGGTGGCGATTGCGGGGTTGGGAAGATAAGTTTATTGATTCCTTTAAGAGGAGGATTGGACAATGATTGAATGTATCGACCAAGAGGAAGAGTTTCCGATTTGCCCGTATTGCGAGCACAAACTGGAAACCGTCTGGTGCCGTGAGCTTAGTAGCTTTTTCGGCAAACGGTATATCTATTTCTGCCCGCACTGTCGCAAGGTGCTCGGCGTTTCTCACCGCAAGGGATTCTGGATGGGATAGAGATGGCACGCAACATTGAAATCAAGGCCCGTATCGCCAGCATCGAGGAGATGGCGCCGCGGGCGGCGGCGCTGGCCGACAAGGATCCGGTCGAGCTGGACCAGGACGACACCTTTTTCAATTGTCCGGAGGGTCGCCTCAAGCTGCGGAGCTGGCCGGCCGGAGACGGGGTGCTGATCTTTTACCGGCGGCCCGACCGTTCCGGCCCGAAAGAGTCCTTTTACGTGCTCGCCCCTACCCATGAGCCGGATGCCCTGCGCGAGGTCCTGACCCTGGCCTATGGACAGATCGGCCGGGTGCGCAAGCACCGCACGCTGTTCTGGTGCGGCCGGACGCGCATCCACCTCGATTATGTCGAGGGACTGGGCACCTTTCTCGAGCTGGAGGTCAAGCTGGAGGAGGGGGAGGCGGCGGAGACCGGCGCAGCAGTCGCCCGCGAGCTGATGGAGCGGCTCGGCATCAGCGAAGACCAGCTGGTGGAAGGGGCTTATCTCGATCTGCTGACGTCAAGCGCTTTGCCCGAAAGCGAATAAAACTGCTCTGCCGGCTGTTATGATGGGTAGCAGTTCATACCGGATGGGGAAGAGGGGGTGTGCGGCGAAAACAAGGCCCGGTGGTCACTCCAATCCCAAGATGCAGGAGGAAGCATGGAACTGATCATTCAGTTGTTAAGCGGTGCGTTGGGCGGCAATCTCGCTGGAACCCTGTTCAAAAAAATCAGTCTGGGCACGGTCCTCAATTCGATCGTCGGTATTCTCGGCGGCGGGCTGGGGGGGCAGATTCTCGGTTCGCTCGGCGCCGGCGGCGGTACCACCGGCGGAATGGATCTCACCAGCATCATCTCCAACATTCTTGGCGGCGGTGTCGGCGGTGGTGTGGTGATGGCCATCATCGGCCTGATCAAATCGCTTCTGGGGAAAAAATAGTCTTTGGTGTTTCTCACTCGCGGGAGCGTGCCATGCGCATGCTCCCCCGCGATATTCTGAATCAGCTATCCTGCGTTCCATTACACGCCAACTCTTGACACCCCAATAGAATTAAAAATAGTGGGCTACTGGTAATAAAAGCCGGCAAAGTATATGGCACGAGATGTCAGGTGGGAGCAAGATTTCGGGGGGTACACGGCGCGAGGAGTCAGGTGGAAGCAAGATTTCGGGGGGGTACACGGCGCGAGGTGTCAGGTGGGAACAAGATTTCGGGGAGTACACGGCACGAGATGTCAGGTGGGAGCAAGATTTCGGGGGATACACGGCACGAGATGTCAGGTGGGAGCAAGATTTCGGGGGGTACACGGCGCGAGGTGTCAGGTGGGAACAAGATTTCGGGG
>DAOQAG010000067.1:10899-18401 GCA_035353815.1 bacterium | reverse complement strand
TCCGCAGACCATACCAACATAAATTTATTCTCCTTTTTAAGTATTTGCTTGGTTTTCCTGACCACGTTGCCTATTTTGAGCCGGGTGAGCAGCCTGAGGAGGTCAGAGACAACGGCGCCTGGATAGAATATCGGCTGCAAGAGTCCGCAATGAAATTGAATGGTCACTTTTCATCGAGTGATACGATATAGCAAAAGACTTTTGAGCTATTCCGGCTTGACACCCGGTGGCTGAAAGCCTTGATGTGCAAGTCGGTTCAAACGGATTCGGCTCAGATGTCCGGATTTGATTCCTGGCACTGGAGCGGGAGAAAGGTGCTCGTATCACAGTGCTGGCCGTAAAAAAGGGCCTCACCAGGCGAAGGGAAAAGAATTATGATCAGCAGAAGAAATTTCTTGAAAACCGGTGGCGCTGCGGCTTTGCTTACGGGCGTCGGTGCCCATTCTGTCAATGCGGCCATGCCGCCGCATCTCTGGAACGGCAGCGATCTGGGCACGGGCCCGTACGTCAAAGACCGGCTTGACCAGGGGCCTTTCACCATCGAACAGGATCAGGGCTGGCGCAACATTGGCAGCACCACAGCTTCGGACAAGCATATCCGCAATTTTGGTCTCGGCCTTACGGCCTATACCTGGGAAGAAAATGGTCCCTCCGTGCCAGTCCGCGAGGGGAAGTATTCCCTCGAAAAGGCCGTGGAAAACCTGGCCAGCCTGCCGTTTGTCGATGCGCTCTACATCCGCTGCGACTGGCGTGATGTGCAAAGTGCTCCGGGGAAACTTGATCTGAATCCGGTCTGGAAATTGACCTTTGCAGCGGCCAGACAGTTCAATCTGCGTGTCGGGTTCCGGGTGCAGCTCTCCAGTCCGAATTGTCAGCCCAAACAGCTTTCACTGCCCGATTTTTTGCTCGCTAAAGTCCCGCTTGTAAAGATCGGCAAGATGCGCGGGGAAACAGACGAAAAGAAAACAGGAAACTGGGAGTATGTCGAACCGCGCTATGATCATCCTGAATTTAAAAAAGCCTTTCGGGAACTCAACGATCTGCTGGCAGCGGAATACAATGACCACCCCCTCATGGAATTCATGGATATGATGATGTACGGTTTCTGGGGCGAAGGCCATACCAACAATCTACCCAATCCTTTCCCGGATTATCTCACCGCCGAAAAGACGATGCTCGAAATGACCCAATATCAGATCGATACCTGGACTAAAGTGCCTTTGGCCATCAACACACAACCGGACATCAGCAGCACCGGAAACCGTGAATGCCTTGATCTGGCGGTGCGAGCCGGCTGCTGGCTGCGCTCGGACAGCATCCTTTTTATCGAGGAACCGATCCAGATCGAGCAGCTTTCCAGCCGGCCGCCCTGGCTGGCGGCGGTGATGGAGCAGGGAAGATTCCGCCAGTATGACATCAACGATATTCCTCTGGATGATGCCGGGATCAATCTTAAGGAAAAATCCATGCTGCATTGTCTCGACATGAGTGCGAACCATTGGGCGTTGTGGACCGAGGGTGATAATCTGCGCACCTATTACGAAAAATATCCGGCCGGTATTGATGCAATGCACCGCAGGCTCGGCTATCGCGTCCGCCCTTCCTGGATCTGGCAGCGGAAACGGTACGGCACCTCCGAGATCGTTCTGGCCATCGCCAATGATGGTGTGGCCGGCGTTCCGGGCATACTGCGCGTTTATCTTGAGAGCGAAGACGGCAAATTCAGCATGGGCGGCGGCCTGGATGCAGGCCACCCTCATGGCGGCCGGCTCCGGCAGTGTAATTTTATCCTGCCCGTTGGTATGGAAGGTCATAATATGAAACTGCGGGCCGAAATCGAGACCAAGAATGTGCGCAGACCGGTCACCTGGGCTTGTGCGCAGCCACTTAATCCCGATGGTTCCCTGACCATCCAGCTCAGCAATTTTGATGATCCGGGCTGGCGGAAAGGCATTTGAGCCCGAACCATCTGCCGCACAAAATCGAAGGTGAAAGGTTATGGCGACACTGCAAAGCTGTAATCCCCGCCTTTGAAATTTACTCTTTGACTACAGTCTATCATGAATAGATTATCCAGCGGATATTCGGGTCCATTTTATTGCACGATCCGGAAATGGGAACAACTGAACAGGAGGCCTGGCACTATGAAGCACACATTGCATCTCCTTGCTGCATGTATCCTGACCATGACGCTGTCCGGATACGCGCAGGTCAAGCCGTTTATGGAGATCATCACCGCCAAAGGGGTGCCGAATCTGACGGTGGTCACTCCGGTCGAATCGGATGCCGTTCTGGTTAATCCGGGCATGGGATTCACGACGCAATCTGCGCTGGATGAGGAGGTGCCGGGGTATCCCAAAAGCACGATCGCCTATTACCGCTGGTACTGGGACGAACTCGAGCCGGAGGAGGGACACTTCAACTGGGCTATGGTCGACTCTGTTCTCGCCGCGGCCCATGCGCGCGGCCAGCGCCTGGCAACCCGGATCATGCCAGCCAACGGCAAGCCGCGCGTCCCTGACTGGTACCGGAAGACCGGAGCCAGGGGATGGGATTTTGTCGCCGAGAGCACGCAGAATGCCGGTAAAACCGATCCCAGTTGGATGCCCGACCATGAGGATCCGCTCTTTGCCCAATATATGGGGCGGCTGGTCAAGGAATTTGCCAAGCGCTATGACGGCCATCCCGATATCGATCACATCGACATTGGCTCCTACGGCCACTGGGGCGAATGGCATCTGAGCTTTGTCAAGGAGAAGCGCGAATACGGTTTTGATTTGAAGCGGATGATCATCGACTGGTACCTGGAGGGCTTTAAAAAGACCCCGATGGTGATCCCTGAGGACGCCGAGGAAGGATTGATCTATGCGACGGAGCATGGCACCGGTTGGCGCGCTGATTGCATGGGGGATTATGGGCCGCCCAACAACTGGAACCTGATGACCCGCTATCTCGAGTTGCCGCGAACCTATCCCTCCGTCGGCGCGGCCTGGATGCAGAGTCCGGTTGCCTTTGAGTCCTGCGGCACCATGGAGACCTGGCTTGCCGCCGGCCGCGATATTGACTTCATCTATAGCGTCTGTCTCGAGCTGCACACCTCCATCTTTAACAACAAATCCAGCGCCATTCCGCCGGAATGGTGGCCCGCAACGGAACGATTCCTGAAACGGATGGGATACCGCTTCGTCGTCCGCTCGATCCGGCATGAAAAATGGCTGGAGCCGGGCGGCACCCTGAATCTCGAAATGATGCTCGACAATATCGGCGTGGCACCGCCGTACCGGGCTTATCTCCCTGTATTCGAAATCCGCAAGGCGGGCGCCAGAAACAGCCGCAGCGTTGTGGCGCAAAAAGAGAGCGGCTGGGAGGTCCGCAAATGGCTCCCGGGACGCTATGTCCAGACGGCGCAGATCAGGATGCCGGAGGATCTGCAGCCGGGGCGCTATCTGGTCTATTTCTCCCTGCTGGATCCGTACCGCCATGAACCGGCGGTGCAACTGGCGGTGGACGGCGGCGATGCCCAGGGCTGGTATTCCTGGAGTGCTTTTGAGGTGGTGGAAAAGGGCAAGCTGGAGGATATCCTCGTTAAAGGTCGATAATACCACGAAGTGATTCCGGCATGGCGAGTCAAGTCTGGGCCGACGGGTCAAGAGCATGGGGGAATGATGGAAACGATGGAGATTTCCCCATGAAACTGATCAAACGTCGCGATTTTATACGGCAAACGGCGCAGCTAACGGCAGGGCTGGCTGCGACCAGCCTGCTGGCCGGCAAGGAGGCGAAGGGCATGGAGAAGAGTGACCTGGCGGCGGCGATTCCGCTGCCGATCCAGATCGTCATCGACGATGTGGGCTGGTGGTCGGGCGAAGACGGCAGCAAGCGGCAGGAGCCATACCGCACCGGGATCCAGCGCGCCCATGTGCCCGCCGATTACCAGGCGATCGTCGACCTGGGCAAGGGATTGGGTGTCCGGCCGCAGGCCGCTACCATTCTCTGCGAATGGGATCGGGAGAATATTTTGCAGCAGGTGCCGACCAGCACCTGGATGCGAGAAAAGTGGGACAATCGAAGGTGGGTGGGGCCCTGGCTGGAGCAAGCCGCTGAGATCATCCGCAGCAATCCGGAGCATTACGAATTGACGCTGCACGGCATCGGCCATGAATACTGGGCCGACCAGAATTTCACCCGGGCGGAATGGACGGACAAGGCCGGGCACATGCGTCCTCGCGATCAGGTCGAGCGGCATCTCGACTTTTATGCCCGTCTGCTGCAGCAAAATCAGCTTGGCCCGTTTCCCCGGTCCTTCGTCCCGACCGCTTTCTTGCATCGTTTCGGCCCGGAGGCGGGCGTTGAGATGAGCCTGGCCGCGATCCTCAAGCAACGGGGCATCACCTATATCAACACGCCCTTCAGCACCATGACGGCGGCCAAGGAGGTGCAGTTCGGCCTCTTTGGCATCGATGCCGGCGTCATAACCGTCGACCGCGGCGAGGATCTCTTCAACTGGAATGTGATCGGCGGTATTCCTGAGGCGACGCTGTGCGGCCCGACCTGCGGCATGCACTGGCCCAATCTGCTGCATGCGGATCCCGCCCTCAACTCCGAAATCGTCGCCGGCTGGGTAAGCTATCTGGCACCCTGTAACTCCCGTCTCGAAACGCTGCTGGCCCCGGATTCCGGCTTTTTTCAGCAGCAGCTCGCGCATCAGGTCTGCACGCTCCTCTCCCGCAAAGGCCGGGTCCTTGAGCTGGATTTCCGCAAGATCGAGTCTGTGCCGGAGCAGGCGGCCGGCCGGCGCTTCATCCTCAAAGTCCGCAGCGCCTCCCGGCTGCAATTTAAGGCGACTCATATCCTGGCGGTTGCGGAATCCTGCATCAACGGAAAGGAAAATTTTCTCTATACCCTTACCCTGGAACGGATTCCGGAAAAAAAGAGCGCCAGGATTGAATGCGTCCCTGCAGCGTAGAAAACCGGAGCCGTTCGTGCAGCCGGCCGGGATGAGATACGCAATGAAAAACCCGGGGCCGCTCCTGCAGCCGGCCGGGATGAGATATGCAATGAAAAACCCGAGTCCGCGCCTGCAACCGGCCGCGAAGAGAGATAAAATGAAAATCGGATTTCAGACTGCCAAAACTCAACGCCTGCATAAAGCCGGCATGGGGCTGCTGGCGATGGGCGTGTCTCTCCTCGCCCAATGCGCGCATCAGCGTGGCTCGGACTATACCCTCACAGCAGCCCGCGTCCGGACCACGCCCGTAATCGATGGTCTCCTCGACGAAGTGGCCTGGCAGGAAGCCCGGCCGGTCGTGCTCAGGAATAATCGAACCGGAGAAGTGGTCGCGGAGCAAGCGGTCACTACGCGCGCGATGGCCTGCCACGACGACAGCACGCTCTATATCGCCTTCCGCTGCAACGATCCGGATATCTGGAGCAGTTACCAGCGGCGGGATGAGCACCTCTGGGAAGAAGAGGCCATCGAGGTCTTTATCGATACGGATGATGTGCCGGAGACCTATGTGGAGATCGAGGTCTCGCCGGCCAATGTGCTCTTCGACAGTTATATTGTCGATCCGCAGCACATCGATATCCCCGCCACTGCGGCATTCGATCTGCCCGGAATCCGGACGGCGGTGCAGGTGACAGGCACCCTGAACAGGCGGGAGGATACCGATACCCGCTGGCAGGTGGAAATGGACATTCCGTTTCGAGACCTGGCCACGGAGCGCTCCCCTAAAATCACCGCCGGCGCGACGCTGAGAATCAATTTTTTCCGCCTCGACAAGAATACGGGCCGAGCAGCCGCCAGCTACGCCTGGTCGCCGACCGGAGGGCGCTTCCATAATCCCGCTGTGTTTGGCAAACTGCACCTGCAAAAATGATCCACCATCGATTTGAGCACAAGCTTTCACGGGGTGGCCATCCAACCTTTATCAGAAGCGGGACAAGGAGGTTCAACATGAGGACTCGAGCACTCTTTTTACCGGTACTGTTCATCGCCGTTCTTTTTTCAAGCCTGCTGCTGGCCCAATCCGGGGATCTCAAGTTGGTCGATTGGAAACCGGTCAGTCAGTTGAAAGTCAAGGTCACCCGCATCGAAAAAGCCAAATTCCCGGTGATCGATATCCATAACCATCTCGGCAAGCTGGAGAATACCGCGACCTATCTGCAGGAGATGGACAAGGCAGGAGTCTGGAAGTGCGTCAGCCTGGATGCGAACTCTAAGGATGATCTCTACAAGAAGCATCTCGAGGTATCGCAAAGCGTCGCCAAAGACCGCTTCCTGCTTTTCTTCAGGCCGGATTTCAGCCGCATCGATGAACCCAATTTCGGGGAGAACGAGGCCCGGAAACTCGAAGAAGCCGTCAAGATGGGCTGCCGCGGATTAAAGATCGCCAAAACGCTGGGACTGGGCTATAAAGACAAATCAGGCCAGTTTGTCAAGGTCGACGATCCCCGGATCGACCCGATCTGGGCCAAATGCGCGGAGCTGGGCATCCCGGTGGAGATCCATGTAACGGATCCCAAGGCCTTTTTTACGCCGGTCGACCAGTATAACGAGCGCTATGACGAACTCGGCATGAATCCGGAATGGTCCTTTTATGGCCATGGCTACCCCACAAAGGATGAGATTCTCGCCGCCCGCAACCGGGTGATCGCCCGGCATCCCCGCACGATCTTTATCGGCGCGCATTTCGGCAACATGCCGGAAGAACTGGAGACCGTCGCGCAGTGGCTCGATACCTACCCCAATTTTTACGTGGACATCGATGCCCGCATCAGCGAGCTGGGCCGGCAGCCCTATTCCGCCCGGCGATTCTTTATCAAGTACCAGGACCGAATCCTCTTCGGCACAGATACGCCCTGCAATGCCGAGGCCTACCGGCTCTATTTCCGGTTCCTGGAAACCGATGATGAATACATCGATCCCACGCCGGCCCATAAATTGCAGGGCCGCTGGATGATCTACGGACTCTATCTGCCCGACGAGGTTCTGGAAAAGATCTATAACAAAAATGCGCTGAAAATTCTCGCGGCGTTTAAAGGCTGAGCTTCAGAGCCGGGAGTACCGGCATCTATTCCTCTCTGATGTCATCCTGCTCCCCCTCCTGCCATATTCCTCCTGCCTGACCATCCGGCAGGAGGAATCCACCCCTCCCCCTTGGCGAAAAGCCCAGCCCCTGCTCTCTCCGGCCGCGGCGCCCGGGCCCATGAAAAGTGGATTATTTTGGCTCGCGCCGACCCGCCCGAATCCACTTGCGAGATATCAGGACACCCCCCGAAAACTGGTTCCCACCCTAGTTTAATTGGTGCTTAAAGTGAGATCGCTGGAAAAAACTGTGGAAACTAAAATTGGGTCCCCCTGCCAGCAATCTTTACCAGCTGGGTCTGGCATTTGAATAAAAAAAGGGGGGTACACGGCTCAAGATGTCGGGTGGCAACAAGATTTTGGGGGGTACACGGTGCAAGATGCCAGGTGGGAACAAGAAGTGGGGGGTACACGG
>DAOQAG010000067.1:1808-10799 GCA_035353815.1 bacterium | reverse complement strand
GGGGGTACACGGTGCAAGATGCCAGGTGGGAACAAGAAGTGGGGGGTACACGGCTTGCGAGATATCACTTGCCTTTTATCCTGCGGCGTGTTACTTTATTTCGACCCAATTCACCGCAGCATAACCTGAACCCCTGGCAAGCACGCCGCCCGGCAGCAATGGAGTTAGCGGCTGATGAATCCTGACATACCGGCCCCGCCCAAAAAAATCTTCGTCACCGGCTGCTTCGATATGCTTCACAGCGGCCACGTCGCCTTTCTGACCGAGGCTGCCGCTTTTGGTGACCTCTACGTCTGCATCGGCTCCGACGCCAACGTCCACCACCTCAAGGGGCGCTACCCGGTCAACTCGGAGGCGGAACGAAAATACATGCTCGACGCCCTCGCCGCCGTCCATGAGTGCCGCATCAACTCCGGCTGGGGCATCATGGATTTCGAGAAGGATCTGCGCGACATCCTCCCGGACCTCTTTGTCGTCAACGAGGACGGCCACACCCCGGCCAAGCAGGCCCTGTGCGCGGAGCTCGGTATCGAATACAAGGTGCTGCGGCGGATTCCGCACGAGGATCTGCCCGTGCGCTCGACGACCGCCCTGCGCACCGAATGCACCATCCCCTTCCGCATCGACCTCGCCGGCGGTTGGCTCGACCAGCCCTTTGTCTCGAAATTCCATCCCGGCGCCGTCCTCACCATCAGCATCGAGCCCACGGTCGAGTTCAACGAGCGCAGCGGCATGGCCTCCAGCACCCGCCGCAAGGCGATCGAGCTCTGGGGCACTGCCCTGCCGAACGGCAACAGCGAACAGCTGGCGCGCATCCTCTTCAGCTATGAGAATCCGCCCGGCACCCGCGTGGTGGCGGGCTCCCAGGACGCGCTCGGTATTGTCTTCCCCGGCCTCAATCGCCACGACTATGACAACCACTACTGGCCGGAAAAGATCACTTGCATCGAGGACGAGGGCGTGCTCACCTGGCTGGAAAAAAGCCTCTATCTGGTGACCCTCGGACCGCGCGTCAGCGGCTACGATGTCCTGGCGGACACGCGCATCGACCATGAAGGGGCCCGGGCCCTGGCGGCTGCCGCCGACGCGTGCTGGAAGGCCATACTCTCCCGCGATATTCAGGCCTTCGGACAGGCCTTCCGCCAATCCTTTGAGGCGCAGATCGCCATGTTCCCGCATATGGTGGATGAGGAGCTCCTCGCCACCATCGACCTCTATCGCGACCGCTCCCTCGGCTGGAAGCTCTCCGGCGCCGGGGGCGGCGGCTATCTCATCATGGTCTCCTCCACCCCCATCGCGGGCGCCATGCAGATCAAGATCCGCCGCCGGAACGCGTTCTAGCCATGCCGCCGCTGCGTCCCGACGCTGCTCCTTTTCCGGAGCGCGCCGCAAACCTGATCTTTCTGCTCTGGGCCGTGCTTTGCCTCCCCTTGCTCTTCCTCGGCTATGGCAGCGATTACGACGCCTGGCGCGTGGCGCAGACCGCCGCGACCCTGTGGCGCAGCGGCATCTATACGCCCTCGCGCTCGCTCGGCTTTCCGCTCTACGAAGGGCTCGTCACCCCCCTGGCCGCAGCTGGCAGCTGGGCGGCCAATGCCCTGGCCTTCGCCGCCGGCGCGGCGGTCTTTCTCGCCCTGCGGCGCCTGGCGCGGCGCGGCCATTACCGCCACCCGCTCCTGGTCCTCGCCACCGCCCTCTTCCTGCCGGTCTTTTTCAAGAACGCCACCGTGACCATGGATTATCTCCCCGCGCTCGCCTGCATGGTCTGGGCCGGTGCTTTGCTCATGGAAGCGCGTCCGCAGGGGGCAGCCTTGCTCGCCGGCCTGGCGGTCGGCTTCCGGCCGACGGCGATCCTGTTTCTGCTGCCGCTGCTGTTCTATCTGCAGCGCACCGCGGATACCCGGACCCTGCTGCGCGCGGCGCTTCTCGGCAGCCTGGCGGCCGTGGCGGCCTACAGTCCGATGCTCTTCGCGCGGGGATTTGGCGCACCGGCGCCGGCGCCGCGCAGCGGCATCGTCCAGCACCTCGGGCTGATCGCCTTCCACAGCCTGCGTTTTTGCGGGGTGGCGCAGAGCCTGCTGCTCCTGCCGCTGCTGCTGCGGGGAGGGCGCCGGCAACCGGCCGGTGCGCTGGCCGATCCCGTCGCCGCTTTTTATCTGGTCAACGCCGCCGTCTGGCTTGGGCTTTTTCAGCTGCTGCCGGACGAGCCGGAGTATCTCCTGCCGCTTCTTCCCTCCCTGCTGTTTTTCATGGACCGGCTCCTCAGCCGGCGGGCCTTCGCAGCGGCGTTCGTGCTCCTCCTCTCCTACCATGCCGTCCAGCTCGAGCTGCGGCCCGAGCAGCCCGATCGCCTGCAGCTGCATCCCCGTCTAGCCGCGGGGTATACGATCGAGGACATTCAGGACCGGGTGTTCAAGCTCGATTCGCGCCGGGCCGCGACGCAGTTCCGGCCGGACCGGCCGACGCTGCTGATGTTCGGTCTGCCGTGGATTACGGCGGCCAATGACGCCTGGATTCAGGATAAGGAGCCGGGGGTCTATCGTCAGAAAGAGGGGAATTTTTATCTTGCGGGGCGGATCACCGACCGCGGCCAGATCGAACGCCTGCGCCGGCGGGGCGTGCGGCTGCTCGCCTGGCGCCTGGCCATGTGGGATTATCTCCGTACGGGGAGTACGGCATGGGGGAATGACGTGGAAATTCTCGCGGACGTACGCCTGCTCTTTGCCGGGCCGGTGCGCGGCAAGCCGCTCAATCAACGTTGAGGGAGAGAAGCAGTATGACCAGCCGGGAGATCAGCGCTTGTTTTCCTGCATTTTGGCCGCGACGGAAATCTCGGTGTGGGGGATGGCTTCCAGTCTTTCGCGGGGAATCGGGGTCCCGGTGACGCGGCAGATGCCATAAGTCTTGTTCTTGATCCGTTCGAGGGCGCGGTCGAGATAGCCGATCAGGGTTTTCTGTCGCTCGATCTGGATATAGACGTTGTCAAGGTGCATCGTGTCGGTGCCCGCGTCCGCCATGTGATAGCTGTAGGCGGAATCGGTGCTGCCCTCGCTGGTGTCAGAGGCCAGGTATTTCTCCAGCCGCTCGATCTCCTCAAGCGCTGCTGTCTTGCGTTTCAGGATCAACTGCTGAAAGTACTCCAACTCTTCTTCGTTGAAGGGAGTCAGAGGTTTTACCATGTTCTGCATGATCGCAGTAGCCCTTTGCTGACGATTGATAGCCATAACCCCTCCTCACACGGTTGCCGGATGCGAAATTGCGCGGCGGCTTGCGAATCCACCCCTCAAGCCATCAGCAGGAGATGCTCGAATACCTGTAGAGTAGTATACCATATTACGGGGCAATATGCAAATGAATTTTTCACAAAGAACGCGGACAGCCCCGATCTGCGAAGCGGTATTTGTCTGCGCCGTGGATGAAACATGGCAGGCGCATAAAATCGGCAGAATGCCCGGGGGTTGGTACAAGGCAGTTGGGCGCGCCGCGGCGGCAGTGCCGCCGGTCTGGCGCGGCCAGGTTTTTATCCCTGAGGCGCAGATTCGTGGAATTATCCGCACCCCCCGCATGGTTGTAGCAAGGTAGTGCCGCAAATTGCGGCAGCAGCGCGGGCAAATTGTGCTTGTGCTTGTTGATTAATTATGCTATTATCAAGGGATACCGAACGCAGCCTGCGCGAGTCCAGTTGATGAGCGATGCCAATCCTGAAAAGAACCTGATCCTGCTGGTCGAGGACGATCCCGACCAGGCCCAGGTGTTACGTTATTTTCTCGGCAATAACGGTTTTGCGGTGGAGTGGCAGAATTCACCGCGCCTCGCCTGGGAGAGCGCCCGCAGCAAATCCTTCCAGCTCATCCTGCTCGATATCATGCTCAACGCTGAAGAGGACGGCTTCGATCTCTGCCGCCAGTTCAAGCAGGATGAGGGCCTGCGCAACCTCCCGATCATCATGGTCACGGCGCGGGCGGATGTCAAGGACCGCGTCAGCGGCCTGCGCGCCGGCGCGGATGATTACATCATCAAGCCCTTCAGCCAGGAGGAGCTGCTCGCGCGCGTCCAGGCGGTGCTGGCGCGCAAGCACTATTTCGATTTCAACGAGAAATACCGCACCCTGCTCGAAAATTCCGACGATATCGTCCTCTTCCTCAACCTCGCCGGCGAGATCGAGCAGACCAACCACCAGGCTGCGGTCCGGCTGCAGGGGCTGGATGCAGGCGGCAGCGCCCATTTCCCGGTGCATGCCCTCTTCGCCGAACCCTTTGCCGGCAACCTGGTGCAGCTCTATCCGCGCGTCGCCGCCGGTTTCGATATCAGCGGCAACAATTGGCGCCTGCGCGCGCCCCATGCGGGCATGGAGGTCGTCGACGTCCGTCTGGTGCCGCTTTCGCAGGGCCGGCGCATCGCGGGCATGGGCTGCATCCTGCGGGATGCGACCCCGCGTGAAAAGGTGCTCCAGGCGATGGAGGCGCACACCCGCGATCTCGCCAGCCAGGTCAAGCATACCAGCGCCCAGCTCGGGGAGATGCAGCAGCAGCTCATCCTCTCCGAGAAAATGGCGGTGATGGGCCAGCTCGCCGCCGGCGTGGCCCACGAGCTGCGCAACCCCCTGAACATCATCAGCACCTCGGTCTATTACCTGCGCCGCATTCTGGCCAGCGACAACCCCAAGGCCAAGGAGCATTTCGGCATCCTCGATGAGGAGATCGCCCGCGCCCAGCGGATCATCAACAGCCTGCTCGACTTTGCGCGCAAATCGCCGGCCGAACGCGGCGAGATCGACATCAACGCCGTCCTCCTGCAGACCCTCGCCCTGGTCAAGAAGGAGCTGGCGATGAACGATATTCTCGTGCGCACCGAGTTCGCCGCCGCGGCGCGGGCCTGGGTCAACTCCGACGATCTCAAGCAGATCCTGCTCAATCTCATCCTCAACGCCAAGGAGGCGATGCCCTACGGCGGCAAGCTCTACGTCCGCACCAGCCAAACCGGGCCGCATGCGGTGCAGATCGAGTTCAGCGACACCGGCGTCGGCATACCCGCCGCGCTCCAGGACAAGGTTTTCGACCCCTTCTTCACCTATGGCAAGGAGGGCAAGGGCGTGGGCCTTGGCCTGACCATCGTCCACAGCGCCGTCGAACGTAACCTGGGGCAGATCGCCCTGACCTCCGAGGTCGACAAGGGGACCACCTTTCGCATCACCCTGCCCGCGGCCGGCCCCGCGGCGGAAAAAACAGAGTAAAGATCCCGGGCTGAAAATTTCGGGCCCGTTTTGCGTGTTATAGAGAGAGAATGCTAACCATTGAGGCGCGATTTCATGAATCCGACCATCAAGATACTCCTTGTTGACGATGAAGAGAACTGCCTGCGCTCCCTGAAGGATGTCCTCGAGCTCGAACAGCTCGACTGCACCACCACCAGCAGCGGATTGAAGGCACTCGAGCTCTTTTCTCACGATGATTATGACCTGGTCATCACCGATGTGCGCATGCCCGGTGTCAGCGGCATCGACCTGCTCAAGCAGGTCAAGCGGCTCAAGCCCGAGACGACGGTGATCATGCTGACCGGTTTCGGCTCCATCAACGATGCGGTCGCCTCGATCAAGATGGGGGCCTGGCAGTATATCCTCAAGCCGGTAATCATGGACGACCTGCTGACCCTGATCAAGGATGTCGCGATCCAGCACAGCCGCACCTCCGGCACCTCCCCCCTGCTCGACCTCAAGGAGCCTCTGCCGAGCGGCAAAACCATCCTCGGCCGTTCCATTCGCCTGCAGAATGTCGCCAAGCTCATCAGCAAGATCGCCAACACCGACCTGCCCGTGCTCATCCTCGGCGAGAGCGGCACCGGCAAGGAGCTGGCCGCCACCGCCATCCATTATACCAGCGACCGCGCCACCCGCCCCTTCGTCGCCATCAACTGCGCCGCGTTCCCCGACACCCTGCTGGAAAGCGAGCTCTTCGGCTACGAAAAGGGGGCCTTTACCGACGCCCGCACCAGCAAGGCCGGCCGCATCGAGGAGGCGGACGGCGGTACCCTGTTTCTCGACGAGATCGGCGACATGAAGCCGGCGATGCAGGCCAAACTGCTGCGCGTGCTCGAGGAGCAGGAGTTCCAGCGCCTCGGTTCCAACAAGTCGCGCAAGATCGACGTCCGCCTCATCTCCGCGACCAACCGTGACCTGCGCCAGGCCATCGCCGACAAGAGCTTCCGCGCCGACCTCTATTACCGCCTCAATGCGGTGAGCATCGCCATGCCGCCCTTGCGCGAGATCCCCGAGGACATCCCCCTCCTCGCCACCCATTTCGCCCGCGACTTCGCGGCGCGCTTTAGCCGCGAAACCATCAGCGTCGACGAGGAGGCCCTGGCCGCGCTGCAGCGCTACGGCTGGCCCGGCAATGTGCGCGAACTGGCCAATGCCATCCGCCGCGCCGTCGCCCTCTCCGAGGGGCACTCGATCCGGGTATACGATCTGCCGCCGCATATTATCCAGGAAGTGATCCCCTCAGTCGAGATCGAGCCCACCAGCAACGGCACAATGCTGCTCGAGGAGGTGGAGAAGGAGCACATTCTTAAGGTGCTCGACATGACCGACGGCAACCGCAGCGAGGCCGCCCAGATCCTCGGGATCCACCGCGACACCCTGCTGCGCAAGCTGAAAAAATACGGTGTGGAGTAGCGCCGGCGCGCTTGTGCGCGGCGCAGGCGGCGCCGACGGCAGCGCAGGGCGGCACGCCGCCCGGGCAGCTGCGCTTTTCCGGACGGCGTGCTGCAGAGCATCGGGCCCGCGCCGCGTTAGTGCTGGGCGCGGCGCTTTTGCCGCGCGAAACGCCGGGTGCGCGCAGCGATTGCCGTATTTTTCGGTAATTTTTATCCCCTTGTTATCACGATAATTATCTCTTTTATTCCCCCTGCAGCGGCCCCTTTGCCGTATATTACGGCAAAAGGGCCGTTTTTTTCGCCCGCCAGCGCCTGCTTTTCCACACTTCAATTAATTGAATATATTTAAGTTAATCTCATTCCCCATCCATGGTATGCCGTTTGCTATGACAGCAAGTGGTGTATTGTATTCCGAAGCAGCCAGAATTTCAACTGGACATCCGTTCGCTCTGTTGCAGCCGGCCCCTCCCTTCGGGAACGGGCTGATCTGGAAGGGCACTTGTGGAGGACGCGGCGGTGCTGGAATCAGGAAAGGCGGAGACCCCGGTCGTCTGGGCGCTGGCAGGTGCAGCGCCGCACAGCGGCTCCGGTATTGCAGCCTTTCTGCTGGCGGGCACGGCGGCACTGACGGGCCGGAAGGCGGTGCTCTTCCGCCCGGGCCAGTGGGATGCCCCGGCGAAATCGCCCCTTACCCCTCCCTCCCCCTTGCCGGAAGATGAGATGGCCGCCTTTTTCGCCCATCTCGACGCACCAGGCCGCGAAGCCGCCCAGTTGCTCTACCGCCGCCTCAGCCATCTCCCGGAGGCGCGCCGCGAGGAGCCGCTGTGGGTGCTCGATCTCGGCTGCAGCCGTTCCCACAGCCACTGGGATCTCTTCTGGAGCGCCGATCTGCCCCTGATCGTCACCGGCCCGCGCGAGGAAAGAGAACTCGGCAGGGCGGCCGATTCGGCGCTGCTGCGCTGGCTCGAACGCGCCCTGGCTCTGGATGACGAGAGCCTGCACGCCTATCTGAAACGGCGGCGGACAGCGCAAGCGGCGGAAAACAGCGACGATTTTCTCTGCAGCAGCCGCTTGCAGCAGTTGGGCACGCCCGGACCGGTGCACTGCATCACCGTGCAAAAAAATTCCGGCAGCAGCGCATTACGCAAGGCTGCGCTGAGCAGCGCGGTGCCGGAGCTGCCGCTCCGCCTGGAAGAGGCCGGCGCGCTGATCTGCGATTGCCCGACGGCCTTGCTCATCCGCGACCTGCACACCCAGGTCCATCCGCTGCCGCATCCTGTGCATCATTGGCTGCTGCAGCGGCTTGAGGCGCGCTTCGCGCCGGCGCCTGCGGCGCTGCCGGTGGCGCATCCGGGCGCGGAGGCGCTGCTCGCCCTCGGCCTCTACACCCAGATCGGCAGCAAGCAAATCCTGAATATCGATCTCAATTTTTTCAACCTTCCCGCCGTGGTGTCCCCCTTTGCCGCCACGGAGGAGGGGCTATAGACTTCTCCTCACACCCGACACGTGCTGACTGAAAAACGGGTCCTTTGTCTGGCTGACTTACGGTTTGCCGCGGGGCAGTCCAGACAAAGGCCCGTTCACGGCCGGTGAGGATCCCGCTGTTCCACCCGACACGAAAAAAGGGACGGTAGTCGTTCTTCGCAGCGGTTGTTGCGCACCTTGGCAGGCATCTTTGACAAGGCATCTGGGTCTCGCAGCCTGGTGGCATCGCTTGAAAGGCATCCTTCGACAGGCGAACGCACACGACATCCGCATCCTGAGTACTATCGTCCCTTTTTTTATTTCCCCCGCCATTTTCGCCGTTTTTTTCCCTTGATTATTGCGCTGATTTATGTAAATTTATCCAGACAATGCCCTTGTTGATGCAGGGATGATGCGGTGGTGCGGAACCGAAGATTTCACCTCTGATCCGGATCAGGAACCTTGGCGGGAGATTCTGTATGGCGAAAATATTGATCGTCGATGATGAACCGGATGTCCTCGAAACCCTTCCCGAGGTGGTCCAGTCGTGGGGATACTCGACGGCCGCAGCCAAAAACGGCATTGAAGCCCTCCTGGCCTTGCAGCAGCAGAGGTTCGATTTTATCGTGACCGATGTCAAGATGCCTGAAATGGACGGCATGGAGCTGCTGCAAAAGATCCAGGAGATCGACAAGAACGTCATGGTCATCTTCCTCACGGGCTACCCCTCCCTCGATTCGGCCATCTCGGCCATGCGCTCTGGAGCCTATGACTATCTGGTCAAGCCCGTCAACCTCGATGAACTCAAACTGCGCATCGAACGCGGTCTGGAACGCAAGGAGCACATCAAGGCACTGCCCCTGTTGCGGGGACTCA
>DAOQAG010000067.1:0-1708 GCA_035353815.1 bacterium | reverse complement strand
CGCGGTCTGGAACGCAAGGAGCACATCAAGGCACTGCCCCTGTTGCGGGGACTCAACTGGGCGCTGCTGATCTCGATTCCTCTCTGGCTGCTGCTCGGCTACATCCTGACCAAGCTGCTGCGCTGACCACCATACTGAAATTCGGGATTACCCATGCTGAACCTGGATACCCGGCTGCTCCAGCCCCTGGTGGATGGAGCGGCCCTGGCGGCACAGCGACCTGCTGTGCGCGCCTGTGCCGACGCCCTTTATGCCGGCACCTGCGCCGGAAGTACCATGCTGGGATGGCGCGACCTGCCCCTCGCGAATGATCGCACCGAGCTGGCCCGAATCAAAAAAACAGCTGCAAAAATCCGTGCGGAGGCCGATGTGCTGATCGTCGTCGGCATCGGCGGCAGCTATCTCGGCGCACGCGCGGCCATCGAGGGCTTGTGCCCGGCCCTGCCGGGCAACCGTCCGCGTCCCGAGATCCTCTTCCTCGGCCACCATCTCGATACCGACTATGCCGCCGAGCTCCTCGACCACCTCGAAGGCAAGCGCTGGTACGTCAATGTGATCAGCAAATCGGGAACGACGACCGAGCCGGGCATCGCCTTCCGCTTCCTGCTTGACCGGCTGCAGCGCACCCTGCCGCCCGCGGAGTTAAAAGAACGGGTGATCGCCACCACCAGTCCGGATCGCGGCGCCCTGCTCGGCCTGGCCGAAAAGTTCGAGTTTGAGAAATTCGTCCTTCCCGAAGAGATCGGCGGGCGTTTCAGTGTCCTCACCGCGGTCGGCCTGCTCCCCATGGCTGTCGCCGGGATCGAAATCGAGGCAATGCTGGAGGGGGCCCGCGCCATGGCCTCGCACTGCCGTGAGCATCGCGATCCCGAAAGCAATGACGCCCTGCGTTATGCCGCCGCGCGCCACCTCCTCTATCGTGCCGGCAAGAGCATCGAAATCCTCGGCAGCTGGAATCCCGCCCTCCTCTTTCTGGGCGAATGGTGGAAACAGCTCTTCGGCGAGAGCGAAGGCAAACAGCACAAGGGCATCTTTCCCGCCGCCGTCGGGCTGACCACCGATCTTCACTCCATGGGTCAGTACATCCAGGACGGCCGCCGCGATCTCTTCGAAACCTTTCTCGTAGTGGCGGAAAACCAGCGCCGGCTCACGGTGCCCCCTCTGGCCGGGGATCCCGACGAGCTCGGTTTCATGGCCGGCAAGGAGCTGGCCTTCGCCAACCTCCAGGCCTGGCGCGGCACCGCCCTGGCCCATCACAGCGGCGGGGTCCCCAACATGACCCTGACGCTCGGCCGGCGCGATGCCGGCCATTTCGGCGCCCTCTTTTATTTCTTTGAGTTCGCCGTGGCGATCAGCGGGCTGCTGCTCGAGGTCAATCCCTTTGACCAGCCGGGCGTTGAAGCCTACAAAAACAACATGTTCGCTCTGCTCGGCAAGCCCGGAACCGAGGAGGCCAGTGCCGCCCTCCAGCAACAAATGGAAAAGCTCGACACCCCGGATAAGGAGATCCTGTGACCGCATCAGACCGCAAAATCATGGTAGTGGACCGCGCCACCCTCTTCGCTGATCAGTATTTTCAAGGATTTGCCCCGGCTGCAGCGCATGATTATCAGAGCCGCATCCAGGACCACTATGTCTACGAGCTCCGCAACGAGGTGGAGGTGCGACCGGAGTACAAGCAGCCCATCGCCTATGCCATTATCGTCCA
>DAOQAG010000066.1:3745-19461 GCA_035353815.1 bacterium | reverse complement strand
TATTGAAGAGGCCGCGGGTGACCTGTTCCCAGATCTTCCACTCCTTGCTTCCTTCAGCCGTTTTGCCATAGGATTGGGTGGCTGTCAGCGCCGGAAAGGTGACCGTGTCGATGACCTTGCCCTTGGCATCCTCGAGCCAGATCTGTTCGCCATCGCTGGAGAGGCCGAAGCCGGCAGCGGTGGTGTCATCGGTCACGACGACCAGCAGGCCCAGCGCCGGAATTTTGCTCCCGGCCGGCAGCACGATTTTCGGTTTGGCGCCGGTTTGGCCGGCAGTGTCATAGAGCTTGTAGCCGCTGATATCGAGAGTGTCGGTGGAGCTGTTGTACAGCTCGACCCAGTCCGGATCGGCTTCGCTGCCCTGTGAAAAGACCTCATTGAGCGAGATGTAGATGACGGGCTCGGGTGCGACGATCGGCGGGGCCTCCCGGTTGCAGGCGATCATCAGGCACACGCCAAGCAGCAGCACAAAAACAAGAAGACGCTGATTCATGATTGAATTCTCCTCTACTTACAATGAAGCCTGAATTCTGCCCTGGATGAAAGAGTGGTCATCATTCCCGAACATGTTGCCATTGCGGGTGGCATATTGGTCGAGGTTGACACGGGAGTAATTGAACTGCAGCTTAATCGCGGGATTGGGATAATAGTTGATCCCGAGCATAAGCTGGCGCGATTCGCCGCCGGTGATGCCGGAGTCGATGTCATTGAGATCGGTGTAGCTGAAGCGGGCGCAGAGTTCGATGGCGCCCCAGCTGCGTTTGGGCTTTTCGACCGGCCCGACCTCACCCTCGTCGACGTAGTAAAAACGGGTCTCGCCGGTGGGGGTCCAGGTGAAGGTCGCATAGGCGCCCCAGAGGTTGACGTCCGATTTGCCGTACCAGCGCTTCATGACCTGAGAGAAGACCTCGGACTGGAAATAGAAGGGTCCCTTGATACCCATCAGCTCGCCGCCGATGCGATCGTAATAATTGACATCGGTGATGGCGCCGGTATGGAGGGGTTTGGGATCGGAAACATAATTCTCAGTGCGCGCCTTGACCTCGACGGCGTCGGGGGCGACATCGCCCAGGGTTTCCGGATTTTTGCGCGAGAGGGCGAGGCCGACGTGCAGGTTCTTGCCATGCACATTGATCGGCGCGGCGGAGATGCGCAGGTTGCCGGAGAAGGCCTCATCGCGCTGTCCCTTGTCAATGCGGGTGCCGGTCTCGTGGCCGAAGGCGCCGATGCAGACCTGGCCGTACTTGTTGTAGTAGCGGCCGGCGATGCCGACGCGGCGGCCCAAAGCAAAGGCATTGGTGGGCGCAGAGCGTTCGAGAAAGGTGAGGAGGCGCGAGCTGTTGAGGCGCTCCATGCCGAAGGGTTCCTTGAAATTGCCAGCCTGGATCGCGAAATTGGTGTTGGGAACGTCCCAGCGAACCCAGATATCGCGCATATCCAGTACCCCATCACCGAAATCGAGATCGACTTCCGCCTGCCAGTCCTTGTAGAGCACCGACTTCATGGCGAAGGTGCTGCGCCGCAGGACGGTGCCGCTGCTCAGCTCGTTTTTGTTCTCGAAGAAATAAGCGCCGTCATACTGAATACGGGCGTCGAACCACCAGCGGAACGAGCCGTCTTCCGCCTCAAAGACCAGTTTGCCGTTACGGACTTCGGACGCGAGGGGGGCGACGTAGCTGCCGCCGGGGACCTTGGAATCCTGCGCCTGCAGGGTTGCCGTGGCGCCCAGGAACAGCGCCGCAGCGCATACCAGGATCAGAGAGAAACGCAGGGGTAGCATGTGGTTTTTCATTGCAGCTCCTCCAGTTGTGGGATTGTGGTTATGGTTTGTATGGTATCTGGGATGGACAAGGTGTCCGCAGGGGCCGCCACGGCAGTGGGACGGGCAGCCGCCGACGGCACGATCGCATGATGGACGACCTCCTGTTCAAAGACATTCTGGACGAAAAAAAGGGCAATAAAAGAGAGCAGGGCGGCGAAGAGGGGAGTCATCACCCAGCCGCTGGCGATCCGGCCCAGCATTTTAAAGTTGACTCCCTTCATCCCCTTGATGATGCCAATACCAAAAATGGCGCCGACGATTGCCTGGGAACTTGAGACGGGCACCAGGGGGATCGGTGGCAGGCCGACGGCGAGGAGCCCGTTTTTAATCCCGCTGGAGGCGAAAATAAACAGAACAAGCGCCTGCGCCAGAACGACGATGAGAGCAAGGATGGGGGTAAGCTTGAAGATCTCGCTGCCCACTGCATACATCATGCGCTGGGAGCGGGTAAAGATGCCGGCGGCAATCGCCAGGGCGCCAAGCAGGAAGAGCTGCTGGGTCCCATGCAGGTTGGCCGAGCCGAGCAAGGGCAGGTCCTTGAAAGGCGATGCCGGCACAAAGACGCCCATGACATTGGCGATATTGTTGGCTCCGAGGCTGTATGAACCCAGGGCGCCGACAATGATCAATCCCGTCCGTGTATAGGCATCCAGCCGCAGCATGTGAATTCGGACCTTGCCGAGGATGCGTTTGAAGAGCAGGTAGAGCAGGATGGCAAGGAGCGCCGCCAGCAAGGGCGAAAGGAACCAGGTCGCGACGATCTGGGAGAGCACGCCGATGTCGGTGGTGGACCGGGTGAATAGATTCCAGCCGATGATCGCTCCAACAATCGCCTGTGTGGTGGATACCAGCAGTCTGGCGCGGTTCATCCAGGCGACAGTGAGGCCAGCCGCCAGCGCGACCGTGAAGGAGCCCGCGATGGCATTGACCGCCCCGAGACGGCCGAGAGTTTCGGTCGTGCCGGATCCCTCCATCACCGCACCGAGGAGAACAAAGAGGCTGGCGATGGCAGCTGCCACCTTGAAACGCACCATGCGTGAGCCGACCGCGGTGCCAAAGACATTGGCGGCATCGTTGGCGCCCAGAGAAAATCCAAGGAAAAGACCACTTGTCAGAAAAAACCAGATCATGCCTTACGGCTCTCAAATATAGCGCTTGATGGTGGCAATGGAGAGCCGATCGCAGACATCCTCGGCCTCTTCAGCGATCAACTCGATGTGATAGGCAAAATAACGCAAATGGATCTTGTGGCTCAGCCGCAGCTCGCTGCGAAAAACCGCCCGTTTGAATTTTTCGGCGGACTTGTTACTCTCCTTGCGGTAAAAGAGCACCTGATTGACGTTATCCCGGACAGAGGCCAGATCGCGGAAATAGGCGCGTATAGCCTTGACCATGCCCTCAGAGGCATTGACGGCGTAGTCCGCCAGATCGAGAAAGACCGGGTGGAGCTCTTCCGGGATGACCGGCGACTCGACCGAGAATTGCAGCAGGTTTTCGGTCGTCTGATTGAGGACCTTGTCGGAGCTCTCCATCAGTCCGAGCACATCGCCGCGGGACTCGGGAATCAGGGTGCGCAGATACAGTTTGCTCTCGATCTCGCGGCGAAGGTCATCCCCCTTCTCCTCGGTATCATTGAGTTCCTTCAGATGGTTCTCGAATTCCTCGAGCCGGCCCTGGAGATAATAGCGGACGGCCTGCTTGAAAATGAGACCGCCCTTGATGACCAGGTCGAGAAACTCGTCGATCTGGACTTCGATCTGCTTGTTTTTTTTAAAGAGCACCGTCTCACCTCGGAATCATAGTCATGCTAGAACAGACCAAATACACCATTCGGGGTGATCCCCAGCAGCCGGAACCAGGTTTCGCCGGCGAGGATGTTGATCAGCCAGGCGAGAATCATCATGGTAAAGCCGAATTTGAACGCATCGCCCGTCGAATAGCGATCGGTCTCATAGAGCAAGGCGGCGGGCTTGCTGTTGAAGGGGAGCACATAGACATGCTCGATCATAAAGGCCACCGGAAGGGCGAGGCTGACCACACTGAAGCCAAAGCGGTTGGCGGTGCCAATGGCGATCGGCACAAAGATCATGCAACGCATGGTCTTGGATTCGAAGGCCAAGGCGCTGAAGACCATCACTCCGGTCAGCAGCAGATAAAGCACCCAGAACGGGGTATGGTCGCCGATGCCGATATGGCTGAAAAAGGCGTTGACGCTAAGATAGGGCAGATCGGTCGCATCCAGCCCGGCGCCAAGGGCATAGGCCCCGGCCGAGAAAAGCATCAGATGCCAGGGGACATCGACATCGTTCCACTTGACCACCCCGACGCCCGGCAGCAAAGCGAGGATCGCGCCGACGAAAGCGACTGCAGTGGGGCTGATGCCATGGAGACGGTCGGTCGCCCAGAAACCGAGGATGAGCAGAAACAGGATGACCGACTTGATCTCCTGGAGGGTCACCGGTCCGAGACTGCGGTACTCCTGGCGCAGCCTTTCCATGCCTCCCTCGATCTGCGGCAGGCGCTCTTCGGGTTTGAGCGGGAAAAATATCTTCATGGCGAAGAGATAGCCGAGGAGCATCAGCCCGATGGAGAACGGCAGCATGGCCATCATCCAGTCGGTGAAAAAGACCTTGCCGCCGATGGCCCCGCCGATCATGGCCGCGGCCAGGAGATTGGCGCCCGATCCGGTCATGAAACCGCTGGCGCCGACGTTGATGCAGAAGAGATTTTGCAGGACGATGCTGCGTCCGAAGTTGGTCCGCCCCTCGCCGCCCTGGGCGCCGTAAATGGCGGCAATTACCATAAAAATGGGCAACAGAATTGCCGCCTTGGCGGTGGTGGCGGAGATGAAAGCGGAGAGTATGACATTGATGACAATGAAGCTCAGAAAGATGCGGCTGGCGTTTTTGCCGAATCGCAGGATGAACCAAAGGGCGAACCGCTTGGCCACACCGGTCGCCACCAGCATGCTCGCCAGCACGAAGGACATAATGTTGAGCCACATCACTGGATGGCCCAATTGGGCGTAGGCCTCCTTTTCAGGCAGCACTCCGGTGAGCACCAAAGCGATGATAACGATCAGCGAGGTCAGGTAGTTGGGCAGGGCCTCGGTAACCCAGAGGATGATGCTGACCGCAAAGACGGCCAACATCATTTCGTTGCTGCGGGTGAAAGCCGCGGCCCCGAGTTTCTTGAAGGCCGCCCGGGCCGTATCCGTCGAAAGCGCGGCGCCATCCAAGTTCTGTAAAAAGGGCAACTTGAGCAGATACCCCAGCAGGATGAAGGCCACCAGAGCGAGCACGGGCCCCGCAATCGCGAGGTCTTTTGCGAACCGGCCCTTTTCCCGCTTGGGGAGCTGCTCGATGCGGTAATTCCGCATGTCCAGAGGATCAAAAGGCGTCATGATATCCTGAGCAATGGGTTAGAAGCAGCTGGTTCTGGGAAACGGGCTACCAGCGTGTGTAGGGCGTTTTCATCAGCATGGCATTATAATAACGCACATCACCGGTGACCTCTTCGCCGAGCCAGGCCGGTTTGACGAAATCATCTTCTTCCGAATCGAGCTCGACCTCCGCGACCACCAGCCCCTGATTCTCGCCGTAGAATTCATCGACCTCGAAAGTATGGCTGCCGACCGGGACCTGGTAGCGGCACTTGTCGATGACGCCGGGTTCGCAGATCCTGAGCAGCTCTTCGGCCTCTTCGAGGGGGATCTCCTTTTCCCATTCATAACGGCTGGCCCCGGAAGCGTTGCCGATGCCCTTGATGGTGAGATAGCCCTTCTCCCCCTTGACCCGGACGCGCACAGTACGCTCGGGGACGGAAGAGAGATAGCCCTGGATGATGCGGGTCTTTTTTTGCGCATGCGGGGCAAAATCGCCCTTGACCAGAAATTTGCGTTCGACTTCTTTTCCCATGGGATCTCCGTATTTTCGACCGTTCACACCAGACCTGGCTTCCCCGTCGTGGCAGCGCGGGCTAGCGGGAAAGAGAGGGCCGGTTCAGTATTTCGTTTTATACATCGAGGAATCGGCCAGAGGCTCCATGCCGATGATGCGCTTGATCGCGAGCAGGTAATTGACATTCTCGTAATCGCCGAGTGCAATCATCTCTTTGGCCTTGAGGATGTCTTCCACTTCGGTCGATTCGAGATTGGCGGTCATGATGCGCGCGCCGTTGATGTAGACCTCGGCGAGCTCGGCAATGCAGCCATTAATGGTGAAGCCCATCCGGCGCTTGAAGACATTGACCGCCGTGAGAGCTGGGTGCGGCTTGATGATCTCGTCGAGATATTCGGCGAGCGTGTAGATATCGCGTTTGAAATCGGGCATCGGCACGCCGAAGGCGGGGACAACCTCGTTCTTGATCATCTCCGTCGTCATCGGGAATTGCCCCTTCATGCGCGGATTCCACTGTTCCAGTCCTCTCTGCAGCTGCACGAGCACCTTGATGTCCATCAGGCCATTGCGTATTTTGGTATTGTTTTCGTTGTTGCCGCCGGACATGATGTAAATTTCGGAACTCTCGCGGATCTGGTCGATGGGGCTGAGGGCGCGCATTTTCTCCTCAACAATGCCGAAATTCTGGGCAAATGCGCGGAACTCAAAACGGGGTTTGATCTCGGGCATACGTTCTCCTCTCTTTACTGATCATTACAATGTTATTGGCAAAGGTTATGCCACCGTCCATAGTATAAAAGTCCCTCTGATATTATTTCACTTAAGCGCTGACTGCCCGGGCCATGGCCGGAAGATATGACGACGGAGCGGCGATTTGACGAAATAACGGCAGCCGGGATGCCGAAATTTCGACAATTGACTTGCTTATGAAAGGGGATTGGCGTAACTTGAGGGGCCGTTTATGCAAATCAGGAAAGCCGCAGCCGTGATGAAACCTTCACCCAGCCTGATCCTCGCCGCCGTTCTGCTTGTGCTCTTTATGACCATGACCATGCTGGTCTACCGCGATTATATGGCGATCGCGACGCCACCTCAACCTGCGGACGCGACGGCGCAAGCCCCCGCCCCAATCAGTACCGGCGACACCATCCATGTCGGCGTCATCTCCCGCTTCTCGCCCAACCTCATCTATGAGGGCTATCAGCCGATCATGGAGTACCTGAGCCGCGCGTGTGGACGCCCCTTCGCCCTGAAATTGGGCAGCCACTATGAAGAGACCATTACCCAGCTGGATCAAGGAACGATTCAGGCCGCCTTTCTCGGCACCTATCTCTATCTCAGGGCCCGCCAGCACCATCCGATCCGCTGCATCCTCAAGCCGCTCAATAGCCAGTTCGCGCCCTATTTTCATTCGGTGCTGATCGTGCGCAGCGATTCCCCCATCACCAGCATCGCCGGCCTGAAGGGCAAACGCCTCGCCCTGCCCTCCCCCCTCTCCTTTTCCGGTAACTGGCTGCTTGGGTACGAACTGGCACGACACGGTTTAATGGTCAGCGATCTCGATTCAGTCCACTATTTCGGCTTTCACCATACGGTCATCTACCAGGTCCTGCTCGGCCATTTCGATGCCGGTGCGGTCAAAGACCGGGTCGCCGAGGAGTTCGCGGGCAAGGGCATACGCATCATCGCCACCTCCGGGCCGGTTCCCGGCTCACCATTCATCGTGCGCAAGGATCTGGATCCAGCCCTGATCGCGGCCATCACCACAGCACTGCTCCGCATCGATGTCCGCCAGCCCGGCTGGAAAGATCCGGTCCGCGACTGGGATGCTGAATTCGCTTATGGTTTTGCGCCGGCCAGCGACCGCGATTATGATGCGATGGCCGCTATTTTCAGGCTGGAGGTGAAGCCATGAGGCCGGTGCGCACAAGCCTGAAAATCCGCATCGTGTTGTTTATGGGTTCGATGATCATCCTGTTGATGATGATCATCTCGATCAGCGTGCTTTACCGCTGGCGCGCCCTGATCCTCGAGACCCAGCGCCAGAACGCCCTCTCTGTGACCCGCACCTTCGCCGCCTCAATCCTCGACGGACTGATCTTCATGGAAAGCGGACTGCTGCCCAACGAGGGGTATCTTGAAAATCAGGTTCACTCCTTTCTGGGCAAGAATCCGGAAGTGAAATGGATCACGATCTTCGATAGCCATGGCCAGATCATGGCCCGGAGCAGCTTTGCCGGTGCCGGTATGGCCGAGCAAGCGCCAGCTGCGGGGACGGGCTCCTTTTCATCGCAAGCCGCCATGCAAATCGCATACTCGGCAGGTCCGGGCTGGATTCTGGAGATCTCGCATCCCCTGCAGATCCACAGCAAAAACTGGGGCTCCTTGCGGATGGGCTTCGATTTCAACGCCACGCACCAGCGCCTCAAACGCCTGTTTATTTTCATCCTCGGACTGACGATCGTCTTCGCCACCGGCCTTCTTGCCATTATCTGGTTGTTTATCGGTCGTCTGACCCGCTCCCTCCGTCAGCTCGTCGCTGAAATGGACCGATTCGACCTTGAAAAGATCACACCAACCCAAATGCACACCGGCGAGGATGAGATCGGCATGCTGGTGAACAACTTTGAAAAAATGAAGCAGCGGCTGCACCAGTCCCGCAACCAGCTCCTCGACGCCCAGCGCCAGGTCTATCAGGCCGAAAAGCTGGCCTCAATCGGCCGTCTCGCTTCAGGTGTGGCCCACGAAATCAACAATCCCCTCCATGGCCTCAAAAGCTGCCTCTACGCGATCGAACGCGAACCACAAAATCTTCCGCAGCTGCGCAGCTACCTGAAACTGGCCGACGAGGGACTGGACCACATCGCCCTCATCGTGCAAAAGCTGCTCGGCTTTTCCCGGCAGCATGCCAAACAGACCATCGCGATGGATCTCAACAACGAGACCGAAAAGGTGCTTTCCCTGCTCGCCTTCCGTCTCGACAAGAATCAGATCATCATCGAGCGCGATTTCGCACGCCCGCTGCCCGAACTCCACGCCGATCCTTATCTCATCCAGGAGGTGATCCTCAACCTGCTGCTCAACAGCATGGACAGCATGGAGGAGGGCGGCACCATCCGCATCACCACCCGCTGCGACGGCGCTGTCGCAGTCCGCCTCGAAATCGCCGATACCGGCTGCGGTATCGACGCCAAGGACATGGACCGGATTTTCGATCCCTTTTTCACCACCAAGGAGGAGGGCAAGGGGACCGGCCTCGGGCTTTCGGTCTCCCTCGGGATCATCGAAAGCCACGGCGGCACGATCACCTGCGAAAGCCGGCCCTATCGCGGCACCACCTTCTTTATCACCCTGCCTCTGCATGGAAGCCTATGAAAATTCTCTTAATTGAAGACGAAAAAATATCCCGCGTTACCATCCGGGATACCCTGGCCAAACAGGGCTTCCAGGTCATGGCCTGCGCCACCGGCCGGGAGGGGCTGAATGCCCTCGAGCGCGAGAGCTTTGAGGTCGTAATTACCGACCTCCGGCTGCCGGATATCACCGGACTCGAGATCGTCAAGCAGGCCAAAGCACGCGAGAGCAGCTGCACAGTCATTGTCATCACCGGCTATGCGACAGTGGAAACCGCGGTGACCGCGCTCAAGCTGGGGGCCTATGATTATCTGACCAAGCCCTTCTCCCCCGACAAGCTTCTGAGCATGCTCGCCAATATCCAGCAGCTGCACACCGTAATCAGCGAGAACATCCAGCTCAAAAAGCGTATTACCCGTTATGAGGCACGCGACATCATCGGCAGCGCCCCGGTGATGCAAAAGCTGATCAAGACGCTGCGGACGGTTGCGGCCACCGACCATACGGTGCTGATCGAGGGCGAGAGCGGCACCGGCAAGGAGTTGGTCGCCCGCTTTCTCCACCAGAACAGCGAGCGCAGCCGCGGCCCCTTCGTCGCGGTCAATTGCGCGGTGCTGCCGGAGGGGCTGCTCGAGAGTGAACTCTTCGGCCACGAAAAGGGGGCCTTCACCGGCGCGCACCGGCGCCATCTCGGCTATATCGAGCGCGCCCACGATGGCACCCTCTTCATCGATGATATCGATGACCTGCCGACGCGGCTGCAGGTCAAGCTGTTGCGCGTACTGCAGGAGCACGAGATCCAGCACATCGGCGGCCAGGAGAGCATCCCGGTCAATTTTCGCGTCCTCTGCGCCACCAAAGCCAACCTGCTGCAGATGGTGCGCGAAAACACCTTCCGTGAGGATCTCTATTACCGCATCAACATCATCGCCCTGACGCTGCCGCCGCTGCGCGAGCGCCGCGAGGATATCCCGTTGCTCATCGACCATTTCATCGCTAAGCATCACCATGGCGGTAAGGCGGTAGAGGTGACGCCCGACCTGCTGCAGAAAATGCTGCAGTACGACTGGCCCGGCAATGTCCGCGAGCTCGAGAACAGCGTGCAGCGCCTGATCGCGCTGCCGCAGGAGATGGAGTTACTGCCGGCCGCTCAGGCCGGGACGGCGGCCGGGGCATCCGCACCGGCGAAGGGTGTGCCAGAGGCCCTGCCCGATCCCGCGGCCTACGACTCCTACGATGCCTATATCGGCAGCCGCGAGCGCGAGATCCTCGCCTGGGCGATGCGCCTGACGGATAATAACATCAGCGCCGCAGCGCGGCGGCTCAAGATCCCGCGCAGCACATTGCAAAGCAAACTGGAAAAACTGGGGAAACTCTGAAAACAGGAGGTTTGTTGTGGCGGATTTTGTCAAGATTCTGATCATCAAAAACGAGATCGAGGCTCAGGTGCTGGCACAGGCACTGCGCGAGAAGGAGATCCCCCATCTGGTGCAGTCCTATCATGATTCGGCGTATGACGGCATTTTTCAGATGCAGAAGGGCTGGGGCGCCCTTTTAGGGCCGGCGGAACGCCGCGATGAAATCCTCGAGATTTATGAAACCCTGGCGTGAGGGCCGGCCTGGTCACTTTTTGATCTGCGAGATGAACTCCTCCACCTCGGGAATGCCGCCCTGGAAGATCAGATAGCCGTTGGAGGGTTCGCGCTCGGTGATCTCGCCATTGACCGGGGTGAACATGATCTCTTTGACGCGGCCGGGGTCTGTGCTTTGCCCGAGGGCCCATCCCAGTTTGACATACGCCACCTCCGGCAGCATGTTGGCCATGGGGGTCACCCCCAGTTCCATCATGTCCCGTCCGGTATCGTAGACGTACATCTGGACATAGCCCCACAGGGTCTGCACGGTCATGTAAACGGCGATCCCCTTGTCCTGGGCGCGCTTGAGGGCAGGATAGAGGGGCTTGTTGACGTGGCCGAGGCCGGTGCCGGCGATGACGATGCCGCGGTAGCCGTTGTCGATGAGCGCGTCAATGATATCCGGTTTCATGTTGGGATAGTAATAGACGATGCTCACCCGTTCCTCGAAGGCGGTATTGATGGCCACCTCGCGGTCGTGGCGGCGATGCTTGTAGTCCTGGCGCAGGGGCGTGATGCGGTCGCGGCTGACCATGGCCAGGGGAATATCGCCGATGGTGCGAAAGGTCGAGCGGTAGCTGGAATGCATCTTGCGTACCCTTGTGCCGCGGTGGAGCAGGCCATAGACGTCGGAGGTCGGGCCGAACATGCAGACCATCACCTCAGCGATATCCGACTCCGCGGCGGTCTTGACGCTGTGCATGAGGTTGAGGGCGGCGTCCGAGGAGGGGCGGTCGGAGGAGCGCTGCGAGCCCACCATGACGATGGGCACCGGCGAATTCTGCACCATGAAGGAGAGGATGGCGGCGGTGTGGTGCATGGTGTCGGTGCCATGGCCGATGACGATCCCCTGCACTCCCTTTTCGATTTCGCGGCCGATGGCTTGCGCGGTGCCGATCCACTGCTCGGGGCCCATGTTCTCGGAAAAGACGCCATAGAGCTTTTCGGTTTCGAGGTTACAGATGTCGGCCAATTCGGGCACGGAGCCGTAGAGCTCGCCGGGCGAAAAGGCGGGGATGACCGCGCCGGTGCGGTAATCGAGGCGGCTGGCGATGGTGCCGCCGGTGCCGAGGAGTTTGACCCTGGGTTTGCGGGGATCGAAGGGAAACTCTTTTTCGGGGATCTTGTAGTGGGCCTCCTTGCGGCCCATGATCTCGATGGCGGCGACGCCGGCGGCGGCGATGCCGATGTTATAGCCCGAGCGCAGCTTGAGGACGATATGTTTGGGGTCGGCGGTCTCGGAGCGCGGCAGGACGATGCCGGTGTAGCTGCCCTGGGCGGTGATGACTCGGACATCGCTCCAGACCGGTGCGCTAAAGTTTTGCAGGGTGGCCAATGCCTCGCCCCGGTAGCCCTTGTAGTCACTTGACATGATGCTTGCTCCAGAAATCCTGCCGGTCTGTAATGCCGGTCCATTGCCGGTGCTCTAGCAGCCGCAGGAGATGAGTTTTGCCCGGTTACGAATCCGTGCGGAGATCGCTGCCGGCAGGCGCCAGTCCTGCCGCATGGATGATGCGCGGGGTGATGCTCTCCCACAGGACCGGCATGAGATGGATGCCGGCCACGCCCGGCATGGCACGCAGGGCCCGGATCAGCTCGAGGGCGATCGTCACACCCTCCTCCTGCGGCGCGGCGGCCGCGGCCATGCGCTCGAGGTAAGCGGGATCGATGCGCATCCCCGGCACCTCGCGGGCCATGTATTCGAGGGCCTTGAGCGATTTGACCGGCAGCACCCCGGCCAGGATGGCGGTGCGTTCGTGCAGGCCGCGGCGGCGCGCCAGCTCGAGCCAGCGTCCGAACTGGTCGAGGTCGAAGACCGGTTGGGTCTGGATGAAAGCGGCGCCGCTGGAGATCTTTTTTTCGAGCCGGATCAAGCGCATCTCGAGCGGCTCGGCGAAGGGATTGGCCGCTGCGCCGATGTAAAAGTCCGGCGCCTTTTTCAGCACCTGGCCGGAGAGCAAGGTGCCCGCGTTCATCTGCTGCACCGCGGCGATCAGCTGGATGGAATCGAGGTCGAAAACGCCCTTCGCCTCGGGGTGGTCGCCGAAGCGCTGGTGGTCGCCGGTCAGGCAGAGGAGGTTTTCGATCCCCATAGCGGCGGCGCCGAGGAGGTCGCTCTGGATGGCGATGCGGTTGCGGTCGCGGCAGGTCATCTGCACGATCGGCTCGACGCCCTCCTCGAGCAGGATCTTGCCCGCGGCGATGCTCGAGAGGCGGACGATGGCAGTCTGGTTGTCGGTGATATTGACGGCATCGACGAGGCCGCGGAAGTATCCCGCCTTTTTGCGGATCACAGCGGCGTCGCAGCTCTGCGGCGGCCCCAGCTCGGCGCAGACGACGAACTCGTCGCGGGCGATCTTGTCGCGCAGGGACATGGCTACTTCACCTCTTCTTGCGTGGAGTGAGTCGTGCGCTCCCCTTGTGGATCCTGCGCGGGGTTCTCCGGTGCGGCTGCAACCGGCAGCGCCTCTTTCGGCACGCGCCACTGCGGCGGATCGATGCGCCCGGTGAAGACGTTCAGCCAGGCCGAGCTCTTTTCCAGATTCCAGTCGTGAATCTTTTCGACGCGGTAGAGCAATTTGAGCCGCCCGAGCAGGGAGGCGCGGCGCCAGGCCAGCACCCAGACGCACATGCGTTCGGGATAGACCTCACAGCGTCCGCCCGCGCCGGTGCCGCCGCAGGGGCCGTTGCGGATGCGTTTGGGACAGCGTTGGGAGCAAACGAAGCCGGTATGGCTGAGGATGCACTCGCCGCAGTGCTGGCAGTGAAACAGGGGCACCTTGATGCAGTCCTCGAAGAAGAGCATCACTTTCGAGAGCCAGCGTTCGCGCCGGGAGAAGGGTCCGGCGGACCGGGTCGCCAACGGCGAATGGGCACTCGTGGGGGAAGTGTTGGTCATCGCCCGGCCTCCTGGCGGAAGAGGCGTTCGGCGAGATCCGCGCCCTTGATCCGGCCGGCGGCATGGGCCATGATCCGGCCCATGAGCAGGCGGAGGCGCGCGGCCGCGTCGGCAGCGCGGCAGTCGGCGACCCTCGCCTCGGCGATCCAGCCGATCAGCTCATTCTCCGTGGCCATCCCCTCCCAGTTCTCCCAGAGCTTTTCCCCCGTGGCCAGGACGTGCCGCATCGCCGGCAGGATCCCCTCCCGCTGCAGGCGGCCGGCGCCGACGGCCTGGAGGAGAGCGCGGACGAAATCGGCGGAGAGCGTCCCGGCAGCGCGTTTACGCAGGCGCTTGGGATACTGGATCAGAATGACGGCGGCCAGGGTGGGCGGAAGGTTCCACTCCTGCACGGCCCGGTCAAAGAGATCCGCCCAGGGCGAGCAGGAGAGCGGCGAAATGGTATCGGCGGGCAGGCCCATGCGCCGGTAGCGCGCCTCCCGCTCCCAGACCGGGGCAGGCAGGGTGGCGCGGATGCGCTCCCGCCGCGCGGCGGTGATCGCCCGGGGCGGCAGGTCGGTGTCGGGATACATACGGTCCGGGCCGGGGAGAATACGCTCAAAGCCGTTGGTGCCGTCCTCGAGCGCCTGGCGGGTCTCGGAGGGGACGCCGATGGCGGCCTCGCGGGCGCGGATGAGGATCTCGCGCGCGCCGGTCTCGGCGTCGGCGGCGGAACCCCAGACGAGGACGAGGGTATCCTCCTCGGTGGCGCCGAGCAGTTTACGCAGATTGAGCCATTCCGAGCTGGCCAGGGTCTCGCCGGGCGAGTCGGAGTGGATGATATTGGGCAGGGCGGTCAGGCAGGCGATGACGCGGACGCGGTCGGAGATCTCGCGCGCGAAAAAGGTATCGGTTTGGGTCGGCCAGCGCAGCAGATCGCGGTAGCCTTGCAGCACCACGCCGTTCACGGTCATGCCCACGGCGATGGCCTGGGCGATGGGCTGAAAGCGGGTCTTGCGCAGCAGCTTGTTGACGTTTTCAAAGTGCCCCTTAAAGCTCTCCGGGGTGATGCCGCGGCGGCTGAGCTCGTCGCGCAGGCGCAGCAGGTTCCATTGGCGCATCGCCTCGTTGTAGGTCAGCAGGGGGATCTGGGGGATGCGCGAGACCCCTTTGATCTCGATGCGGGTGCCGCCGGTGACGCTGACGTTGACATCCTCGCGGGCGGCGCCGATGCCGGTGCGGACGCGGCCGGTGGAGCGGACGATGCGGCGCAGCAGCTGGGCCACCTCCGCCACCTCCTGCGGTGTGCGCATCTCCGGCGCGGTCACGGTCTCGATCAGCGGCATGCCGAGGCGGTCGGTGATATAGACGCGGCGGTGGCCGACATCGCTCACCTCGCGGCAGGCATCCTCCTCCAGGCCAAGCTGGATAATGGGGATAGAGCGCTCTTTATAGGGCACCGCGCCGTCGACACCGACGATGGTGGTGCGCTGAAAGCCGGTGGGGATGGAACCATCGAGATACTGCTTGCGGGCGATATGGAGTTCATCGACCATGACGCAGTTGTAGAGCATGGCGATGCCGAGTGCGATATCGAGGGCCTCTTCATTGAGCTCGAAGGGCGGGGTATCGTCCATTTCGTAGGTGCAGACGGTCTCGCGGTTGATCTGATAGATGATCTCTTTTTTGGTCTTGAATTCCATCAAAGCCGTGCCGTCGTACTCGCCGAGCTCGGAAAGAGTCGGACGCATGTGGCGGAGGATTTCGGCGTCATAGTCATCACTGTAGCGGCCCGCGGGACAGCGGCAGAAGAGTTTTTTGGCGGTGAGGAGTTGCTGATGGATTTCGAGACCGGATTTGAAGCCGACGGCGGCGTAATCGTCCGGCTGCATCTCTTCGAAGGATTTGAACAGCGGCATAGAAAACGGCTCTGGGGTTAGGTGAGCATCGCGCTGGATGCATTGACGGTAAAACTTAGGCAATTCCGGCTTTATTCGCAAGATAAAAGCGCGGCCGATGGGGAGCGCCCACCCCAACTTTCACTCTCGCTCCCAGCGTTCGCTCTCGTTCCCACCGTTCCCTCTCGCGCCCACCCCGGCTCCCGCTCGTTTCCATTCCGGTTCGCTCTC
>DAOQAG010000066.1:0-3645 GCA_035353815.1 bacterium | reverse complement strand
CGTTCCCTCTCGCGCCCACCCCGGCTCCCGCTCGTTTCCATTCCGGTTCGCTCTCACTTCCATCTCGACTCCCGCTCGTCTCCATTACGGCCCGCTCTCGCTCCCACATCAACTTTTTTCTTTCCTCCTCCCGGTGTAATCCGTATATTGAATTACCATTTGGTCATCCAAGCAAAGGCGACACGATCATGCGCAAAGTCATTTTTTTGATGTTGCTCCTGGGATCAGCAGTCGCGGGAGCGGCCGAGCTCACCGTCCGAAGCGTCGATCTGCTGCGTCCCCTCAATCTTCAGGTCAATGGTGCCGGGCCGGTACTGGTGCAGATCGACACCCTGCGCCACCGTCTTGTGGCGGCCAACACCCTCTCCTCCTCGATCACCCTCAATGATCTCCATACCTGGCAAGTGGTCAACATCCCCTTGGCGGGCCGGGCTTTGCAGCATCTCAAGGCGGAGGCGATGACGATCGATGCGCGCACCGGAGCGATCGCGCTCATCGGTGACCGCGCCTTTCATATAGTCGATCCCGTCAGCCAGAGTGCCAAAAGCTTTTACACCGATGTCCAGTTCGAGAGCATCGCCTTTGACGAGGCCACGGGCCATCTCTTCCTCGCCGGACGCGAGAGCCGGGCAGTGATGATGTTCAACCGCAAGTCCGGCATCCCGGTGCGCATCCCCTGGCAGGAGACGGAGGAGAGGCTAACCAATCTCAACCAGACACCGCCGCCCCCCTTGCGCAAGGTTATCGCCGATCCCGGCGCCGGACAGATCGTCGCGGTGGACGGCATCAGCGGCCGCATCGCGCTGCTGCGCGGGCGTGACGGCAAGCTCCTTCGCAACTTTGAAGTGCCGCTGCAGCACGGCGGCCGCTGGCACCTGGCCGGATTCGACCGGGCGCGGCATATACTCTATCTGGTGATAGAGACCGCCGCGCGCAAGGTGATCGAAGCGGCGCGCATCGACGTGCAAAGCGGCGCCTGCCAGGTCATCGAACTGCCGGGATACACCGAGGGAGCCGGCATCAACTGCTTGCCCGGGCGGGAGGAGATCTATATCCCCTATGACAACCATCCCAGCGTGCATGTCGTCGATTTTGCCGCGGGCCAGGTCGCCGAAATCCAGGTGCCCAACTTCGGCAACGATGCGACCGCCCTGGATCCGGGTCGCGGCCTCCTCTATGTCGCCAGTTGGGCCAAGGGTGAGCTGGACGTGATCGACCTGCACAAGCGGGTAATGATCAAGCGGATCACCGACCTCGGCATCCTCCCCCACATGTTCTGCATGGCCTTCGATCCCCATGAGCGGATCCTCTACTACAGCAAGGGGGCCACGGCGGTCAACGGCGCCTTTGGCGCGGCGATCACCCTGCTCGATCCCGCCGGCGGTCACACCGCCAAACTCTATACCGGCTGGGCTCCGATCGCCATGTGCGAATGGCCCGGCAGCGATGGCTTTGCCGTCTTTAACAACGAGGACAGCTATCTCCATATCTTGCCGGACGGATCATTCACAAGCCATCACCTGCCCTGCGATTACCCGGTTTGCGCCCTCACCGCCACCACAGGCCAGATCTACCTCTCCTACGGCCCGCATCAATCCTACTGGCCCAATGTCTACATCTGGGGGGCCAGGGACGGCCTGCTCACCCTCGATCCCGCCACCGGCGAGCCGTACGACCGGCGCATTCCCCGCCAGGCGCTGCGCATGGCCCTGGACCGGAACGGGGCGCTCTATCTGACCCAGAATGCGTGGGGTAAAGAGGAGCAGTTCATCGGCGTGCTCCCCGATCCGGTGCGTGATTGGGAGATCGGCACCCGGCTGTTGACCGGGGACAGCATCGAACGCGAGACCACGCCGCGGCTGCTGGTGTATGATCCGGGGAAGAACTGGCTCTACAGCGTCAAGGCGGGCGAAAAGGATGAGGATCCGGGACTGTTGCACATCTTTGATCTGGCGACCCGCCAGCGCGTCGGACGGATTGAGGTGGGGCGCTCGCCGGCCGACCTGGCTTTCGATGACTCTCTCATCTATATCGCCAATTTTGGCAGCGCCAGCGTTACGATCGTGCACAAAAACAGTCTGACGGCGCACACCCTGGCGACTGCAGCTCAGCCCCTGCGCTTCGGCCAGCTGGCAGGGCGGCTCTACCTGCTCAGCCACGGCGGCCGGCGGCTGCAGAGGGTCTCACCGCAGGGCATCGAGAATCTGCTGCGGCTGGAGGAATTGCCCGGCCAGCTGATGGTCTGGCGGGGCGAGCTGGTCATAGCCACCCACGACGCGGCCACCCTCTACCTCTATCATTATCATCCGGATACCGGGCTCTTCGGGCTGCTGCATATGGCCCAATATCCCTACGGTGATACCCGGTATGACAGCGGGAATACCGCCTTTTATCTCCAGGGCCAGTTTGGTGACGCACTCTTCGATCTGCTCGAAGGTAAAGTGGACCGCGACGGCCGGCTCTGGATCCGCGATTTTCTCGCCGGCCGGGTCCTGATTCTCGAGGAAAAGTAACCGCCGGCACTGTGCACATTTACGATCGTTGCGCCGGCCGTGGCTGATTTCCGCAGAATAGCAGCTGCCGGCATCGTGCTGTTTTACGGCCCTTGCGCCGGCCGCGGCTGATTCACCATTTGCAGGTGCGGACGGCAGCCGCCTCCCTCACAGCGCCCATTCTTCCCGCAAGATCTCCCCTTTGACACTCACCTGGACCAGCTTGACAGGCACTTTGCGGCTGCACTGAGCCGCGGCGGCCTGGACCAGCCGCAGCAGACCGCCGCAGCAGGGCACCTCCATGATCATCACGGTAATCGTATTGACCTGGGCCTGATCGATGAGCGCCTTGATCTTCTCGAGATAGACCTCCTGGTCGGAATCCAGCTTGGGGCAGGCGATGATCAGGGTTTTGCCGGCCAGATAATCGTGGTGAAAGTCGCCCAGGGTGAAGGCCGAACAGTCGGCGGCGATGAGAAGGTCCGAACCGGCGAAATGGCCGGCAGCGGGCGAGATCAGGTTCAGCTGGATCGGCCAGTTACCGAGCTGCGAGGGACGCCGCCCGGAGAGGGGGCTCGCTGCGGGCACCGCCGCAAAGGCCTGGCTGCGGGAGCCGGGGCAGCCGGTGTTGGGCCGGGCGTCCGGCGCTGCCGCCAGGGTAATGCCATGCTCCTGCAAGACCTCCAGGGCCTGGCGGTGATATTCCACTTCTCCGTGATCCTCGAGGTGCCGGAGATGGGCGCGGAGGGTATTTTCCCCCTGGGGGATGATCATGGCCATCACCTTGCGCTCGTCATAGGGCTCGGCTTCGCGCTCCTCGACGGCGATGGCGCCTTCGGGACAATGGCCCAGGCAGGCTCCGAGGCCATCGCAGAGCAGGTCGCTCACCAGGCGGGCCTTGCCGTCGATGAGCTGGATCGCCCCTTCCGGGCAGTTGGGGATGCAGAGACCGCAGCCGTTGCATTTGTCGTGATTGATCTTGATGATATTCCGTTTCATGGTCCTCATTTGTCCTGTTTATGCGTGACGGGTATAGGCTGGAAAAATTACCATTTTTTCAGGTGAGCGCCAATAAAAAAAAGAGCCGTATACCCGGCGCCGGCCGGATTACGGCACAGCGGGAACAGCGGGTTCTTGGCCCGGCCAGCGCCCT
>DAOQAG010000065.1:12394-19517 GCA_035353815.1 bacterium | reverse complement strand
TGCAATCCCTCCAGTTCCAGCGTCTTGTACTCCCCCTCCTTCAGCCGCCCCAGGGTGAAATGCGTCCAGTACTCCGGCCGGGCTATCGTCGCGTCGCTGCTTTTCAGCGTCAGGGCAGCGGCTGCCTTTGCAGTCTCCCGCGAACCGGTCTCCAGCGGCTGCCAGCGCGCCTGCTTCAGGTCAAAATAGCAGGGCTTGTCGAATGCGGGATCGAGCCGGGCGGGGATGCCGCAGGTGCGGCTGAGGGCGATGAGAAAAATATCCCGCGAGAGCGGATCGGCGATGCGCAGCGCCCAGACGCCACGCGGGGTCAGCGGCACGGCATAGTAGTTGGCGGTCGAGTCGACGCGGATATGGCGCTGCACCCAGGCGGCCAGGAGCAGGGGATTGGCGCGGGCGGAGTCGCGAAAGGCGGGCGAAAATCCATCGCCGAGCAGCCGGCGCCACGCGACCAGGGCCTCATTGCGGATGCGGGGATTGAGGATGTACTTTTCCATCAGCTCGCTATCCAGGTGGGCCTCATTCCCGGCTGCGGCGAGATGATCGAGCAGTACCTCCGCCCGGGCGTCGCGCAGGTCCTTCTCCGAGAGCTGCTGCAAGAGCGGCAAAACCATCGGGCGACGGAGGGCGGCGCCTTCCCGGATGAACCGGGCGATTTGATCATGGTTGCCGCGGCTTTTGCGCAGCAGCGGCCAGAGCGGATCCGGCGGCAGACCGGCCTCCTGCGCCAGCCGGGCGCTGGTGAGAGAATCCATATAAGTTGCGATGTAGGCCTTGCGCAGGCTGTCCTCGTGGGCGAGGCGGCGGGCATGGAGATCGCGGGCGGCTGCGGCGATCGTGTCCGGCAGAGGGGGGCGGGCCAGCGGCGGCGCAAAATCAAGATCGAGTATCTCCTCGCCGCGCGGGCCGGGCTGCAGTGTCACGGTGACGGTATCCTGTGCCGCGGCATGCGCCTGGGCGAAGCCGGCAAGGCTGCCATGATGGGCCCAGATGAGGAGATCGCCCAGGCCGGTTTCGAGGCTGCAGCCGCCGCTGGCATCGCTGATCTGGCGTGCCAGCGGATAGAACTCGGCATAGTTGTAAAGCCGGAACGAAACCCCGGCGCCAGCCAGGGGGGTGCCCTCCGGGCCAACGCTCCGGACAACCAGCTTTTTGGTCACCGCATAACGCCCGAGCACATTGATCTCGCGATGCCGGGCGGAGGAGGCGAGGGGTTCTTCGGGGCCGGCATAGGGTCCCATGACCCGGGTGTGGACGAGCATGGCGCGCCGCGCCGGCTCCTTGAACCAGCCCATGTTGAGATCCGGTTCCGGTTCGCAAGCTCCGAGAAAATACCAGGTTCCGTCGGCCCAGGCTTCCACCCAGGCATGGTTGTCGTCGCTGTGGGCCCAGCGCGGTACATACACCTGGCGCGCCGGGATGCCCACCGCACGCAGGGCGGCGACAGTGAAAACCGACTCCTCGCCGCAGCGGCCGATGGCGCTGCGCAGGGTGGCCAGAGGCGCGGAGGTGCGCATATCCGCGCTGCGGTAGGTGACATGTTCATGGCACCAGTGGTTGATCTCGAGGATGGCCTGGCGCATGGAGAGGCCGGCGACGCGCGGTTTGAGCGCGCCATAGAGCACCACCCGGGCCGAATCGAGATTCTCGTTGTTGACACGCACGGGAAGGACAAAGTGGAGGAAAAGCGCTGCGGGCACGCGGCGGCCCCAGGCCATCTCGGCGCGGGCCTGCAGGGTCGCACGGACCTGGCGCAAATAGAAGCCGCCGTCATAATCGGCGAGATCGCTGAGCGGCATCCAGGCAAAGAGCCATTCCAGCGCCTCGCGCTCGGCGGGGCGAAGCGGCTGCTCGAGGAGGCCAAAGAGTTCGGCCTGGCGCTGCTGCGCCAGCTGTTTCTGAACCACAAGCTGCTGCTGCACGCTGTGGCGCAGGGCGTCGCTGGTGATCAGGTGATCCTGTCCGGACGGGCAAGCCGCCCAGAGGAGAACAAATGGCAGCAGGAGCGACTTGCGCATGCGGAAAACCTCCCGGTATCAGATCAGCATGAGGGTTTTGATCTCGAAGGGATCGAACTCGAGCGCGACAACGCCCTCCCGCACCGGCAGCTCGCCGAGCGGCCGTTCGAGCAGGTCGGTGTGTTGCACCCGGCGCCCGGGATCAGCGAGGATCAGCCTCGTCGCCGCGCGGCGGCCGCGGGGCTCGTAGAGCCGCACGATCCAGGCCTCCTCCCCTTCGGCCTTTTTCAGCACAGAGAGGATCGCCGCATCATCGCTGAGGCGGCAGGGGAAGGTCACGGCGCCGGCGCGGCCCGGGAAAACAGCGAGCGGCTGGTTGAGCTGCGCGGCCTCGGCATAGACCGTCGAGGCCTCCAGCGCGCCGAGGTGCGGCAGCAGGGAAAAGATGATCTCATGATCGCCGCGGTCGGCCTCGGGATCGGGCGAGGTCGGGGCGCGCAGCAGGTTGAGATCGATGGTGCGGTCGAAAATCTTGTGGCCGTACTTGCCGTTGTTGAGCAGGGCGACGCCATGCGTCGGCTCGCTGAGGTCGACGAAGCGGTGGCCGACCGTCTCGAACCGGGCCCGGTCCCAGCTGGTGTTGCGGTGCGTCGGCCGCCGGACCGTGCCGTACTGGATCTCGTAGGAGGCCTCGGCGGCGGTGACGTCGGCATCGAAGGCGACGCGCAGCATGCGATGGCGCTCGTGCCAGCCGATCCGGGTGACGAAATCGAGGCGTTTGGTATTGCAGGCGAGGCAGAGGCGCTGTTCGATCGTCGATGCGCCGATCCGGAACTGCAGCAGCAGCATTTGGGCGACCGGTCCGTTGCCCAGCCAGCCCCAGCCGGTCAACTCCGCCTGCTGGAGCAGCTGGTTCTCATAATAGAGGTCAACATCCCAGGCATCCCAGTTGGCGGGGCGGTCCTCATAGAGTCTGAGGACGTTGCCGCTCTGGCCCGGTCGCATGACCTCGCACCCCGCCTCTTTATCGAAGATGCGGGCAAGGGTGCCGTCACCAGCCAGTTCGTAGCGGATGAGACCGTTTTCGAGGACGACGCCGCCCAAAGCTGCGGGGGCCGCCATCCCTGAAGCGGCGGCACTTCCGAAAGAAGCGGTATTTCCGGTAGCAGCGACACTTGCCGAGGTGGCAGCGTCCCCCGTGGCAGTGGCACTTGCCGAGGCCGGAACCCCGGAGGGCAGCGGCGGCGATGGGAGGACTTGGCCACGTCGCAGCATGACCGAATCCAGCGGCGCCACCTCGACCAGGGCGACCGGATGGCCCTCGCGAACCTGGACGGGCACCGCATTGCCGGAGCCGTCGCGCAGCTCATGGCCGGCCCACGCCGCCGGCAAAGGCGTCGGGCGGGTGAAGGGGGTCGAGAGGGTATTGACCAGAGTCAGGGACTCCGGTTCCGGCGGGAAAAGGCGCTCGCCGGCGCGCGTTGCCAGCGCGGTCAGGGCGGCCTGGACCTCCGCGTGCTCGCGCTGGGTGGTCTCATAGACCCGCCTGATGCTCGATCCCGGCAGGATGTCATGGAACTGGTTGCGCAGCACGGTCTTCCACAGCCCGTCCAGCTCGGCGGCGGGATAGTCCGCCGCCGGCAGCAGGGTGTAGAGCATCTCCACTTCGCGCAGTTTGTGCTCGCACCAGCGGTTCATGAATTTGGTCTGCGCCTGGGTGGTGAGGGTGCCGCGATGGAGTTCGAGATAGAGTTCGCCGGTCCAGCGCTCGAGCAGGGGCTTTTGCGCGCCCAGGCGGTCGAGCATCTCCTGCGCTGCTCCGAAACGAACGCGCGGGCTGCCTTCGAGGTCGGCCTGGCGCAGGCCGGTCTCGATGATCTCCGCAGTGGCGCCACCGCCGCCGTCGCCGATGCCGAAGAGGACGAGGAATTCGTCGAGGCGGTCGCGCTCGGCGAAATTCTCCTGGGCGTGGCGCATGCCGGAGGGCCAGAATTCGCTGTTGTAGGTGTCCTCGGGGGGAAAGTGGACGATGATCTCGCTGCCGTCGATGCCGCGCCAGACAAAACTGTGCCAGGGGAAGCGGTTGAACTGGTTCCAGGAGATCTTTTGCGTGACCATATAATCGAGGCCGCTCTTTTTCAGGATCTGCGGCATGGCGGCGCTGTAGCCGAAGACATCGGGCAGCCAGAGGTTGTGCACAGTGACGCCGAACTCCTTCTCAAAAAAGCGCACGCCGTGGAGGATCTGGCGAACCATCGATTCCCCGCTGATCAGATTGCAGTCGGCTTCGACCCACATGCCGCCCTGCACTTCCCAACTTCCCTCCGCCACTTTCGCGCGGATTTTTTCATACAGCGCGGGATAGTGCTCCTTGACAAAGGCATAATGCTGCGCCTGGGAGGCGCCAAAGACGTAGTCGGGGTAGCGTTCGATGAGGTCGATCTGGGCAGCGAAGGAGCGGCCGCACTTGCGCACGGTCTCGGCGACCGGCCAGAGCCAGCCGGTATCGATATGGGCGTGACCGATGGCGTGGGCGGTGAGATCGGAGGCACTGCTCTTTTTGGCCAGCTCGATGGCCAGCACCTCGCGGGCGGCGGCGGTGCCGGCGGCCGTGTCCTGGAAGAGGTCAGCGGCGCGCATCAGGGCGCGCAGCAGCCGGGCGCGGCGCACGCTTTTTTCCGGCAGGGCCTTCATCTGGTTGTTGAGGAGGCGGGCGTCGAGCCAGAGATGCCAGACCTCCGGCAGGAAAACCGCGAGGGCCAGATCCTGAACCACCGCCTCGAGATGGCCATGGCGATGGGGATCGTCCTGCGCGGGATCGCTGATGAGACGCAGCCCGAAGATCTGGGCGGCGGAGGCCTCGATCCAGAGATCAACCCCTTCGCCACCGCGGGCGGGGTCGGCGACCGGGACGCGGTCGCGGCGGAATTCAGGAAGCCAGAGCGAATGCCAGCTCAGCGCGTGCACCGGGGTGCCGTCGGCGGCGAAGACGAGGCCTTCGCCGCCCAGGTTGATGCGCGCCACCACCGTTTCGCCGCGCCAGCATTTCGGCACGGTACCGGTGAGATGAAACCAGGCCGTCTGCCAGTCAGTGCCCCATTTTTCGCCCCGGGTGATGGGGCGGAAAATCAGATCCAGTCGGCGCGAAAAGGGCACCGGCGGCTCGGCAAGAGCCGCCTCGGCGCGCAGTACGATCTCCTCCCCATAGAAGGAGGCCGGCAGGCGGTCGACAAACTGTCCAATCCGGGTTTCATAGAGCTGGATTTCGCGCTCGTGCATGGCTCAGCGGACTCCCTGCGGGGGAGCGGGCGGCTGCTGATCGGGCCGCTGGCCGGAGCGCGGTTGACCGCCCGGGCCGGAGCCCTGTCCGGGCCGCTGTATCGGCGGCTGCCCCTGCATCATGCCGCCCTGGCCGGGCATCTGGCCCATACCCCGGGGTGCGCCGGGTGTCGGGGGATTCTTGGCCTTGTCGGCGTTCAGGGCTTCGGCGGTCTTTTTGATCGCCTTGTCGTTCCATTTCACCGGATACTTTTTGATCAACTCAGCCGTCACCTTCTCCTGCAGCTGCATGGTCTTCTCACTGTAGAGGCGGCCACGGATGGTTGAACGCAGCTGGTCGATGGACTGGTTCTTGTATTCCTCTTTGTGGGCCTCATAATAGGCGTTGATCTCCGCTTCCTGCACCTTGACCGCCCGGGTCACCAGCCGCTCGCGGCATTTCTGCCCCAGGAACTGGTTTTTGGCATAAAGAAAATCAGCCTTGAACTCCGGCGACTGATCGAGCTTGCGCGCACGGGCATCCAGGAGCATCAGATCCTGCAGCGAGCTCTTTTTCGCAAAATCGACGACATCCTCGTAGCGGGAGAGATGATAGGCGTTGCCGCGGGTCATCTGCATATATTTGTCGAGGGTCTCGCGTACGCTCATTTTTCCACCATCATAGCTCACGAGGGTCTTGTTCTGATCCTCCGGGGAGATCCTGGCATAGTCGACCTTGACTTCCGGCTTGCCGGGGTTCAGAGCGGGGGCAATCCGGGCAAAAAGCAGGCTGTCGACCTTGAGGTGGAACTTGCGGTTGAGCGAGTCGGCGTACGACTCGATGAAGATACCCTGTTTCTGGTTGCGCAGATCGCCCTCGATCTGGGCCCGCGCCTGTTCGAGGGGGGGCTGTTTGCGCTCGCGGCGCTCATCGACACGCATGATCTGATAGCCATAACCGGTCAGAATGGGGCGAGTGTACGAGCCGACGGCCGCATTGCGCACCGCCGCGGCTGCCGCGGGGGCCAGGTTGGACCAGGTCAGATAGGGACCGATCTGGCCCTTGGTCTCGAGGGTGTTGACATCCATGCTGTATTTTTTAACCAGGGTTGGAAAATCAGCTCCGGCCTGCAGGGCCTTGTAGATTGAATCGGCTAGAGACGGGGATTTGACGAGGATGTGCGACAGTTTGCATTCCTGCTTGCCCCACTCATAGGCGGCCTGCACCTCCTCGTTGCTCACCGGGAAACTGGCGGGGACGATAGCCTTGAAGAGCGGTCCGCCATTGCGGGTCAGCATGCGGCGTTCTTCCTGGGTAATCTGCGCGGCAAGGGTGCTGTCCTGGTCGAGTTTGAGTGCGACGCCTTCGGCCTGGAAGTAGAGATTGTTGAGCAGATTCTTATCGATGAACTGCCGGACAATCTCGGGCGTGATGACGGGGTGCTGGGAATACTCCCTGCTCATCTTGTAGCGGCGGGTGAAGAGGTCCTCCCGCAGCGTCTGATCCTTGACCTTGACCAGCCAGGTCTCATCCTTTTTGCCGCAGGCCAGGAGTCCCAGCACCAGCAGCAATCCCAACATCCAGTATTTTTTCATGTTGTTCTCCGTTGAAGAGGATCCGGTAATTTTGGAATTGTCGGTAATGTACATATATTCAGAATCAAATACAATGGAAACGGACCAGGGATAGGTCCCCAAAATCTCGCCACCACCTGAGCCGGCTCCACCGCTCTCGCTCCCACCTGAGGCGGCTCCAGCACTCTCGCTCCCACCTGTTAGTCCAGCCGGGCGGGACCGAGAAGTGCTTCAGGTGGGGACGAGAGTGTTGGGGAGGCGCCGGCCTCCGCCCCCGCTCGCTCCCACCTGAGGCGGCTCCAGCACTCTCGCTCCCACCTGTTAGTCCAGCC
>DAOQAG010000065.1:0-12294 GCA_035353815.1 bacterium | reverse complement strand
GGGACGAGAGTGTTGGGGAGGCGCCGGCCTCCGCCCCCGCTCGCTCCCACCTGAGCCGGCTCCACCGCTCTCGCTCCCACCTGTTAGTCCAGCCGGGCGGGACGCAGATTTTGGGGGTAAACACGCCGGGCCGCCGCTCATTCGACGATGATCTCATCGGCGAAGATCCAGGCCTTGCCGCCGGCGCCGGGGTGCCAGGCCGGGCAGAAACCGACGTTGCGGGCCCGCAAACGGATATAACGCGCCTCGATGCCGGCAAGTTCCACCTGGTCCTCCTGAATGTAGACGCGGGAGGTGCCGGCCGCCGTGGGATGGTCCCAGGCGGCCACGCTTTTATAATTCACGCCATCCTTCGAAACCGACCATTCCACAAAGGCGGGCAGGAAAATCCAGGAGTTGGTCTCCTGCAGGAAGCCGGCGCGCAAGCGGTGCACCGGTTGCAGCGCCCCGAGGTCGAGAGTGGCGATCAGATCCTCGGCCTCGAAACCCTGCCAGCAGCCGTCGGCGAAGGAGGTGGAGCCGCACAGGCCGTCCACAAGCGCTGCAGCGCCGCCGCCCGTGTAGCGTGGACTGGGCGGATTTTCGAGATGGAGGGCGCCTCCCATACCGGCATGGTACAGGAGCGCCCGGACAGCGCTCTCCCCATAGGGCTGACCGGCGCGAAAGGCGCGCGCCTTGATCGTCGCCGGCTGGCGCAGTGTGAAGGGCGCCTGATAGAGCGGCATGGCGGCCGTGGGCTCGGCGCCATCGAGGGTATAGTGGAGTTCCGTTCCTTTCTCCCCGCTTTCCAGGGTCACGGCATGGCTCCGGGAGGCCGGGTCAAAACGGGTCAGGATGGAGACCGGCCGGGCCTCGGGGCCGTAATGAATACCGAGGGCTTCGAGCAGCGGATAGTGCCTGCGCAGGCGTTCGAGAAAGGAGTCATAGTCGCGTTCGCCCTCCGGAGACCAGAGCACCTCGCTGAGGGCGAACAGGCGCGGGAAGAGCTGGTAGCCGAGATTCTCCTCGGTGATGCGCTCGCTCCAGAGGCAGCACTCGCCACCGAGGATATGGCCTTTCGCCTCTGCGGCGAGTCCTGCCGGAAGGGGCGCAAAGGAGTAGGCCTTGCGCAGGTCGAGCGCGCCGATATCCGCATTGAAATAGGTGTGGCTGCCGGGCGAGACGATGGCATCATGCCCCGCCTGTGCCGCGGCCAGGGCTCCCTCCATGCCGCGCCAAGACTGCACAGTGGCGCCGGGGGTCAGGCCACCCTCGAGGATCTCGTCCCAGCCGATGAGGCGGCGGCCGTGGGCCGCAAGGAAGGTTCCGATCCGGCTGATGAACCAGGTCTGCAATTCCGCTTCGTCGCTGAGTCCCTCGGACTGGATCCGTTTCTGGCAGAGCGGGCAGGACTGCCAGCGGTCGCGGGGCACCTCGTCGCCTCCGATGTGAATATATTCGCCCGGGAAGAGGCCGATCACCTCCGTCAAAACCGCCTCGAGAAAAGTAAAGGTCTCCTCCTTGCCGGCGCAGTAGACCTCCTTGAAGACCCCCCATTGGGTCTGAACCGTGAAGGGGCCACCGCTGCATGAGAGTTCGGGATAGGCCGCGAGCGCTGCCATACAGTGTCCCGGCATCTCGATTTCCGGGACGACCTCGATGTGGCGATCCGCAGCATAAGCGACGACCTCGCGGATCTCCGCCTGGGTGTAGAATCCGCCATAGCGGCTGCCGTCCGCTTCGGTGCGCCAGGCCCCGACCTCAGTGAGGCGCGGATATTTTTTGATCTCGATGCGCCAGCCCTGGTCATCGGTCAGGTGCCAGTGCAGCCGGTTCATCTTGCAGAGGGCCATCCAGTCGAGGATTTCCTTCATGAAGCGGATGCTGTGGAAATGGCGGCCGACATCGACCATAACGCCGCGCCAGGCGAAACGGGGTTGATCGCTGATCTCGAGGCAGGGCAAGGTGAAGGAACGACTGCGCTGGCCGGCGCTGGCGCGGGGGATGAGCTGGCGCAGGGTTTGCACGCCACGGTACAGGCCCTCGGGCGCAGCGGCGTTGAGCGCAACGCCGGCCAGGGCGATGGTCAGGTGGTATCCCTCGGATCCGAGGCCGGCAAGCGCGGGATCGAGACCGATGCGGATGGCGGGAATCCGCCGTTTCTGAGCTTCATCCGGCGCGGCGGTGAGGTTCCAGCCGTTGCTCCGGCCGATCTCGGCGGCGGCCAGCCGGGCGATGCGCTCGAGCTCGGGATCGCCGACCGGGTAGAGCAGCGGCGCGGCGGCGGAGATCTTGCAGATTCCCCGGTTTTCGCTCATGCGGGCAGGCCTGGGGATCAGCGCCACCGGGGCAGCCACGACGGAACCAACAAGCATCAGCATACCTAGAGACATAAGTGCACGTTGCATCAACAGCTCCCGGTTATTCTACCTGGTCCCTTCCTTGATCACCCAGTCGCCCCCCTCGAGGCCCCAGCGGTTGTTAAAAAAGCCGCAGGCGAGGATGCCAGCTTCGGGCTTTGCCAGCAGGGCGCCGGAGAATACCGCAAAATCAGGGAAAGCGGCGCCCGCATAGAGATAGGGCAGGTTGTTGGTCAGGCGCATGCCGGCCGGCGCGGTGCCGGAAATCGCGATGACACAAGCGCGATCGCTGCCGGGACGCGGCTGGATGAAGAGGGCGGCCAGGTCATCGCCGCGCAGCAGCTGCTTGCCGGCCTGAATGACACTGCGGCGGACCTGGATCGGACTCGCCCCCAGCAAGGACTTCCAGGCGGCGTTGGTCGCGGCATTGCCATAGAGGACGACGCTGCGGTCGCGATCGGCCTGTGGATCGAAGGCGATGTCGGCGACGACATCGACCGAGCCATTGCCCTGATACCAGAAGGTCTCGGCGTCGAAGCGCGCCTTGGCCAGCGCCCAGCGGTTCTCCGTGACCGAGCCCCTGGTGCCATACACGAAGATCATGCGGTGCTGGAAGGCTTCCTTGAAGGGGCCGTAGCGCTGCGGTCCCTTCTCCCCCGCCGGCGGCGCGGCGGCGCTGCGCCAGGCCCCCGCGCTTTTTTCGAGCCAGAGCGTGCCCGCACCGGAGGCCTCGAAGCTCTGGCCGTCGAGCTCCAGATGCCAGAGCGTCCCGCCCGGTTCCGGCGGAATGCGCAAGGCGAGGCGGGTGATGTTCTCCGTAGTGCCCGCAAACCGCTGCAGCACCGGATCCAGCTCAATACACGCGCGGCTGAGGAGCAGCGGTTTTTCCTGCGCCACGATGGTGAGCCAGCCGTCGCGAGCGGAGAGGCCGGGATTGGCGGTGGTGAAATCGATCCGGCGCAGCCGTTCCGCGCCGGGACGGGCATGGCGCGCGAAGAAATCGAAGAGCGGTGGCCAGTCGACACAGTCCGCTCCGGGTGCATCCGAGAGGTCCCACCAATGCCCTGCCTCCGGCTGTTCGTGGAAATACCAGTCGTGGTGAAAGGTCTTGAGCCGTTCGGCCATTTGCCGCGACTGTTCGACGCGGACATTATCGTCCGCCGCCCCATGGATGATGTAGACGCCGTGCTGCGCATAATTATCCGCCAGGGCGAAGGTATTGCTGGGGGTTGCAGCGCGCTGCAGCAGCCGGGCTGCGGGATCGGCACTGCCGCTGGTGTCGCGCACGCCATAGGACCAGAAACTGATCCAGCCGGCGCTGGGGCCGATCGCCGCAAACAGGTCCGGAAAAGAGGCGCCGAGATGCCAGGTGCCGTGGCCGCCCATGGAATGACCGGTCAGATAGATCCGGCTGGTATCAACATTCAGGGTTTTGCGGGTCAGGGCGAGCACCTCAAGGGCATCCATCCGCCCCCAGTCCTCCCAGTTATGGCCGTACGGGCGGCGGTTGGTGGGCGCGACCAGGTCTCCCCAGCTCTTGGGGGCATAGGAACCGGCCTGATTCAGAGCCTCGACATTGGCGCCGTGCAGGGAAAGAAAAAGGGCTTTGGGGGATGTGTCTGCGGAGGCGGCAGCCAGGAGTGCATAGTACTGCACGCTGCCGTCGATCTCACTGATAAAAGTCCGCTTGCAGGGGGCCGCCGCGGCAACGCGGCGCAGGGTGATCACCGTCTCATCGACTGGCTCTTCTCCCCCGGCGCTGCGGCGCACCAGGCTGAGGGTGAGCCGCACCTCTCCCGTCCCTGCGGTAGTTTCCGCCTGGATCGGGAAGGCCACCTTGCGAAGGCCGAGGGGGAGCAGCTCGGGCAGCACAGTTTCGGGCACGCGGATGCCCTCGCCGCTGCCGCGCAGGATCAGACCGCCGAGGGGGGCGTCGCTGCCGTTGAGCACCGGGATGGCGCCCCAGCCCTCCAGCGCCTCGCCGGCCCGCAGATCGGGCAGGGTCAGGTCCCGGGGATTGAACACCGCGAGCTGGTCGAGAGGGTGCAACACCACCTTGAGCCGGCCGCGGCTGCTGCGGAAGAGCAGGTGGTTCTCGCCTGCCTCGAGCCGGATGGGCACAAGGCCATAGTCGAAGCGCGGCTCCCAGGACTCAAAGAGATCCTTGGCGCGGTAGCGGTTGCCGATGCGCGGCACGCCGTTGACATAGACCATGGTGTTGCCCATGCCCTCAAGGAGGAAAACCGCGCCTTGCAGGCGGGTGATGCGAAAATGGACCCAACCGTTGCGCAGCTCGGGGCCGATGAACCAGCCGCCGCTGTCCGCGACGACCGGCTGCCAGCGCAGGGTTTCGCCGTCGGTCTCCAGCGCATCCCCCTCCATGGGCATCACCCGCTTGCCGGCCACCAGCAGGGCTTCGACCGGATCGGCGGGAATCATCGCGCGGCGTTGCCGCTCGGGGAGTTTGCAGGCCAGGCCATGGCTGAGCACAAGGGGCTCCTCGGCCGCCGGCAACGGGGCGGTGGCAAGGAGCGTCAGAACCAGCAGGAGCATGCGTCGCATCAGAGATCCTCAGGAAGGAATGTCAGGAATGCATGGGTGGTTTGCAGAACGGGGCCACGCCCCGGGAGCGGTCCCCTTCCGCGAAGAACGCTCGCATGGGAACGACCGCGTGGGAACGTCCGCATGGGAATGGCCGCGTGGGAATGGCCGCGTGGGAATGGCCGCATGGGAATGGCCGCGCGGTAAAGCCCGCAGGGGCGTCAGCCCATCACGACCTCCACGGTCACCCGTTTCTTGTCGGTCAGCGGCAACCGGTGTCCCGCAACCGGCGCGCCCTCCATATGAATGGAGCGCACGCCCCGCTGCACGCCTTCCGGATTATGCACCTGGATGACATAGTGGGTACCGCGGAAGACGCGTTCGAAGGTAAAGCCCTCCCAGGCGGAGGGGATGACCGGGTCGATGTAGAGTCCATCAAAGGTGGCGCGCACGCCGAGGAAATAATCCATCATCACCCGGTACATCCAGGCTGCGGTGCCGGTTTGCCAGGAGTGGCTGGCGCGTCCGGGAGCGCTGTGTTCGTCGCTGGTGACATACTGGGAAAAGACGTAGGGCTCGGCGACAAAGATGTCCGGGTCGATGGTGTTGGGGAGCATCTCCTTGTAGTAGGTATAGGCGCGGTCGCCATGACCGAGGAGGCATTCGGCCTGGATGACCCAGGCCGTGGGATGGGCGAAGATAGCGCCATTCTCTTTTTTACCGGCGACGCAGCGGGTGACCAGGCCGATGGTGGGGTCGATCTCGCGGAAGGCCGGGGCGCATTTTTTGGGGCCGAAGGGCGTATTGAGGTGATCCCACAGGCTCTGCATCGCCTGTTCCAGACGCGCGGGGGCATCGATGCCGGCGATCACCGCCCAGGATTGGGGGTTGAGGAAAATCTTGCCCGCCTTGCTGCTTTTGCTGCCGATCTTGCGCTCCCTGGCGCCGAAAGCGCGGATGTACCAGGCGCCATCCCAGCAGGTGCGCTGCACCGCTTCGCGGAGGCGGTCGCGGACGGCCACGGTCCGCACCAGGAGCGCGGTCAGGGCCTGATGTTCGAGAATCTCGATGAGCAGGTTGAGCATGGCGACATAGAACATGGCGCCCCAGACGCTCTCGCCGCCGTCGTCGCCGCCGATGTAATCGAGGGTGTCGTTCCAGTCGCCGCGGCCGAAGTTGGGCAGGCCATGCCGTCCGAGATTGTTTTCGACAAAATGGACCACGGCGGTGAGGTGATCGAGCAAGGGCGCGGCCAGGGCGTCGACAAAGGGCTGCGGATTATCGAGGATCGCCCAATCCCCGGTCTGTTTGATATAGTCGCTGATGGCGAGGAGGTACCAGAGGGGATCATCGCAGTGGCCGGTCACCTCGCCCTGACCGTCGCCGTAAAAATGGTGATAGACATGGCCGTCACTGAACATCTGCCGCGAGAGCAGGAGGATACGCTGGCGCGCCAGCTCCGGGTCGGAGAGGGTCACGGCGATGGTGTCCTGGGAGGTATCACGAAAGCCGAAACCGCGGCCGATGCCCCAATAGTAGAAACTCGCGACCCGGCCCACCTCGAAGGCCACGCGCGCCTGATAGGGCGTCCAGTAATTCATAAAGACATCGGTGGTGGCGTCCGGCGTTTTGACCCGGGTCACCTGAAAATAGCGGTCCCATTTGGCCTGCAATTTCTCCCAGCTGCGCTGGCGGACGCGGGCGTCGTGGTAGCGCACCGGCTGCTGGGTGCGCAGGGTGTTAAAGGCCTCCTTGGCCACGACCCCGAGGGTGAAAACGACGGGGAGCTCCGCGCCCGGGGCCAGTTCGAGGTCCACCTGCAGTGCACCGACCGCATTGCCGAAATCGGTTTCCTGGCAGCCCAGCTTCTCCTGTTCAATGGCGAGGGGATTGGTTTCGCTGCGATAGGGGCCGATGAAGCGTTCGCGCAGGGTCTCGAAGCCGGTCACGGGCTGGTTGGTCGTGAAAAACGCCCACTGATCCCATTCCTTGTTCTCCTGGTGCTGGGTGCCGCGGGATTCCGTGACCCAGTAGGTTTTGGTGGCGAAGAGGCCACGGACCTGGGGATCGAAATGGACGCGATTGAAGTGCTGATCGTCGCACTGGTTGATCAGGTCGATCAGGGCATGGCCGAGGGCAAATTCGACATAACCATAGACCGAAAGGCGGCGCACCCGGCTGCTCTCATTGTGCAGCAGGGCCTGCCAGATTTCGAGGTGATCGCCGGGGGGGACAAAATAGAGCAGATCCCCGCGGATCTCCGCGACCCGGGACTCGACGCGGGTATAGCCGAAACCGTGATGGACGCGGTAGGCCTCGAGGTGGCGTCCGACCGGCTGCCAGGTGAGGCTCCAGATCTCACCGCTGTCGCGGTCCTTGACATAGATATACTTGCCGGGGCGATCCGGGGGCACATCGTTGATGCGATAGCGGGTGACCCGGCCATGCAGGGGAGAGCGGTAATAGCTGATGCCGCCGCCGTTATTGGAGATAGTGGCGAAATAGCTGCCATTATAGAGATAATTGATCCACGGGCTCGGGGTGGCCACGTGATCGATGATATATTCTTTGCCGTCGGGGCTGAAATCGCCATATCTCATCTGGGAAGGATCTCCACTGCGTGACTAGAGTTTGGGGGTGCGCCAGACCAGGCCGTCATGGCGGATGTGCCAGCGGATTTGGCCATCATTCGAGGTCAAGACCGCTTCCCAGGTTTCGGGGCCCGCGAAGAGGCGCGGCGGCCATTGATACCCTGCGGGGCGCTTTGCGTTAACGCCCAGTTCGGCCCAGGTGCGGGCGGGGCGTCCCTGCGCCTCGCAAACCGTGCGCTGGGAATAATAGATAAGACGCATCAGCCATTTGATTGTTTCCACTTCCGGCATCACAAAGGGCTCGGGGGTCGCACCGCTATTGCGGCTGGAGAAAAGGACGAACCCCCACATCTCGGGATAGTGGACATTGATCAAACCCTGGGGGGACCAGAGCCAGTTATCCTCGGCCAGCGGCTTGCCGGTCGCGGGGTCCTTGACCTTGGTATAGGTGCCCTCCCCGGTCTGCACGCGCCATTCCACGCGCGAGAAATTGGCGCGCCAGTAATCACCCGGCCGCGGCGGCCGGCCGCCGGGGGCCTGCTCCTGCAGCACGGCCCAGGGGAGGGCGAGCTCGATCGTCCAGCCCCGATCCGTGTCGCCGGGCTGGTTGATGCTGCCCTGCACCTGCACTGCCTTTTTCAGGCCGCGGATGTCCCAGAAGAAGGTAGGATTGCCATTATCGCGATAGGGGCGATCGAGGAAGAGGTCCCAGGCGGTGGCAAAGGCATTTAGCTCGAGCTCATAATAGCGATGGGTGTCGCCATCCGGATCGATAAAGACCTCGAAATCGTTGTCGTGGAAGATGATCGAGTCGTGGTCGCGCAGGGTCGCCCAGACATCAGGCTCCTCCATCTCGCCGGCGATATACCAATAGTCGTCATCCCAGAGCATCTTGACGCGGGTGGTGAAGCGTGGCAGGGGCTTGGCGGAGCCCTCGATATCGACAAAGGGCTCGCTCCAGGCGGCCTGCTGCCAGTCGGTCTCGCTGAGATTGCCATCGATATAGAGGGGCCGGGTCGTGCGGCAGCAGACATAATGGCGCGGTGCAAAGGCGGTGTGGGGCGTCTCAAAACCCCAGACGGAGGCCGCGAGGATCAGGATCAGGACGGTCAGGATGCGTTTCATCGGATCTCCCATTGGATTCGAGTCTCAGCGGACCAGGGTGACAGGGCATACCCGGAGGGTCCGCCGGCCAGCAGCATCGATGCCGAGAAGATTGAGGTAATAGACCCCTGAGGCAGCCGGGCTGCCGTCCAGGGTCCGTCCCTGCCAGCGGAGGGTATGCAGGCCGCGCGGCAGGGAGCCTTGCCCCACCCGGGCGACCAGCTGGCCGCGGCTGTTCATCACCGTCACCCGCACCTCCGTCAGGCCAGGAAGGAAAAAGCGTATGGCGGCAGCGCTGTTGAAGGGATTGGGCCAGGCGCCCAGCAGCTCCAACTGTTCCGGCAGCACGCCGTCCTGCAGATCCTCGGGCCGGATCGGACTGGCGCCGCGCAGATAGATCTCGAACTCGTAGATGCGGCTGACATCGGGCTTGGTCAGGTAAAGTCGCACCTTGCCGGTGCGCAGCGGTTCGGGCAAGGCATGATAGGAGACGCTGCCGCTGGCATCAGCGGGATTGCCGTTGACCGCGACAGCGGTTTGCCAGGCGCCGGTGCTGTCGAGCAGCTGGATGGAAAAGTTCTGTGAGTTCATGCCGGGGCCGTCAGCGGCGCCGGGATCGCCGACCGGGGCTTTGCCCGCGCCGGCATGGCGGATAATGAAGTAGTTCATCCAGACCGTGTCGGGCAGCGTCACCTCGAGCCAGTCCGGTGTGCCGTTGTTGCAACACCATTTGGTCGCCAGCGAGCCATCGACCGCCTTCGCAGCCCCCTCGGTCGTGCGACTGCACTCGCAGTCGGCGCGGGCCACGGCGCCGCGGGCGTGATTGACCTCATCCGGTCCCACCTCATAATCATAAAAGGCCGCCGACAGGGGCTGGGCGGGCGGCAGAGTTCCCGCGAGATCCTCCGCGGAAACCGTCACCGCGGCCGGCCGGCTGCATTTCATCCAGAGCTGGGCGCTGCCGTTGACGATCGTGCAGACCAGGGGATTGCTCCAGGTGCGTTCGTCTGCTGAGAACAACAGCGAGTCCGCTGCGGAGGCGACCTGAATGCGCGCAGCGGCGGCAAAGACCGGCAGTCCGGAATCGTCGACCAGATCGATACGGAGCGGGGTGCTGTTTTTAACCGGCAGCAGCTTTTTGCCCTCGCCGCTCAGGGTGATGCGGCTGGCACGCCAGTTGCGGATATCGCCCTGGCCGGTGAGATAGGAGGAGATCCGCCAGTACCCGGTGCCGCTGGCATCGGCCGGGCGGATGTTTTCGACGGCGCAGCGCAGTTGATGGGGGCCCGGTGCGAGCTGGGACGAAAGGTCGAGACGCACGGGATAGACAATATCGCCCGGGCACCATCCGCTGCGGCTGTAATCCGAGGACCAGGTGGTGCCCCATCGCCCCGAGCGGGGATTGCGGGAGCGGAAGGACTTGCAGTCGCTACGCCAGGGTTTGTAGCGGTAGACCTCGACGCCGTCGACGCTGATGACGTTGTCCTTGCTGACGAACTCGTCGGCATCGGTGCCGTCGGTGCAGTGGCCCGAGGTATACCAGGTCAGCGTAACCTGGCTGGCTGTCGGGGGGATGTTGACGGCGACGGCCGGCTTGTCAGGCCCGACCTGGGTTGCAGTCATGCCGGTATTGTAATAGATGCCGTCCGCCCAATCCGGGTTGGCGGGCGCGATGACGGGCCGGTAGATCAATTCAAAAGAGAGCTTCCAGGCTGGCGAGACCCAGGTGTCGACAAAGGCCCGGAGGGTGCGTTTGCCGGAGAGCAGTGGTGCGAGGTCGCTGACGTCCTGGTGCAGATCCGAGCGTCCGCCGAAGCCGGTGATGAATTTCAGCAGTTCGATGGGCGCCATGCCGGGGATGTCGAGCAGAACCGTGCCCGCGCGATCCCAGGGGTCGCCGTCACCGCCCTCCTGCAGGGTTGAGTAGACCACGACATGGGCGATGATCTGCACCGGTCCGGACGCGACCGGGAGGTCGACGTCGCGGCGGATGATGCGGCCGCCCTCTTCGCCCACGACCTCGGCGGTATCGTAGCGCGAGGCCTCGCCGAAATGAATGGGGTGATCGGAGAAGACGCTCACCACGGTGGAGTCGTTCTGGGCGCTGTGGGCGGGGGCTGCCAGGGCGAGAAGCAAGCCGGTGCAGCGGGCCGCCCGGCGGCCCCATAGACTGAATTTGTGCATAGGCTCGGCTACTTGAACCGGTTAAATCGGTTAGTTTTTTTTTAAGTCAAACTAAAAAAGTTTACTAATAAATTTCATGTAAGTCAAGAGATAAATGCGCTTCCTCCCGATTCCGGCCGAATAAAAGGGGGCTGCAACCCGGCTGCCGGTGCTGTCCGTGTCTATGCAGAGGCAAATTCTAAATATTTTTTTGCAAAAAAATAGCAATTTATCCCTTGACAAAATGCCGCAGATTCTCTACATTACAAAGTATTTTTTTCAACAAAAATAACCAATTTCCGCAGCGGATCACTCCGCCTGCGCCGCATCTCCAGGTTTCCTGTCCTCTCAACCCTTAACCCGATTGGAGGAGGCCCTTCCCACTTTAATCTGCAGTACCTGCATCACCCCTTAATCATTTTTTTTACCCTTAATCAGGAGAGAAAGATGAAAAGAGTTGCTCTCGTGCTGTTCCTCATCCTCGCAGTAGTCACCGCCTTTGCCGCGCAGACCCCCGGCACCAAGGTGGCGGACAACAAGATGGACGTGCAGACCTGGTACGGCAACCAGCCGACCATGATCGCCGTCAATCCGGCCAACGGCCAGGTCGGCCTGACCTACGCCTCGGCCATGGGCGAGCTCACCGGCAATGACATCACCGAGCTCCACTACGCCGATGTCACCGGCGGCAAGATCACCATGGTCAAAAACGACTATGGCAACCCCAGTATCGGCCTGATGCCCGACGGCCGTCACATGATCTTCTCCAACACCAAGCACATCCCCTGGTTCAATTACGGCGGCTGGGGCACCGGCGCCACCCTCTTCGAGGAGACCGCAGTCGGCTCCGCCCAGTTCGATTCCCTCTACTGGTTCGATGAAAACCCCATCGCCGGACCCAACAACGTCCTGGCCACCGTCATGGACATCTCCGACGAAGGCGTCATCCACCTCATGCTCTATGACGGCTGGGGCGATGCCTATCTCTACAAGTCCTCCCAGGACGGCGGCTTCACCTTCTCCCAGGTCGTGATCTTTGCCTACCAGCGCGACGGCTTCACCTCGATCGCCCTCCATCCCTTCGGCGATGACGGCGACGTCTACGGCGGCGCGGTCTCGGCCGGCAAGAATGGCAAGGTCGGCGTCGCTATCACCGACCAGGCCAACGAAGCCTTCTTCATGGAATCGCTCGACCACGGCCAGACCTGGCCCGATTCGGCCGGCGTCGTCTACATCACCGGCAACCAGAAAATCACCGACTCCGGCGACCCCGATCACCTCCGCGCCGGCCTCTTCTGCGATGTCGTCTATGACAACGCCAACAACGCTCACGTCGTCTTCGAGGCCAACTATTACCTCGATGCCGCCCAGGCCAAGGCCCGCAATCCCTATCCGGGCTTCGGCGGGTCCAAGCCCTACGTCGCGGATAAAAAATCGGCCATCGGACACTGGTCCGCTACCTCCGGCTACAACATCGCCGCCACCTCCCTGGCCCCGGCCATGGATCTGGATGCCCAGTATTCCATGCTGCCCGGCCGCACCCGCCCGGCACTGGC
>DAOQAG010000064.1:0-19998 GCA_035353815.1 bacterium | reverse complement strand
ACAGCCCGCCCAACCGCTCCAAGCCACCTACCCGACCAACCAGGAGGCGCCATGAAGAAAATTGCTTCTCTCCTTTTGCTGCTGGCCGTGGCCACCTGGGCCGCGGCCCCTGACAAATCCCGCTATGACCTCAGCGCACCCACCCCGGCGGCCGGCAGCGAGGTCAACGATCCGGACAAACTGCAAGAGGGGACCCTGGCCAGGTCCGCCGTACTCCCCGCCCTTCACCAAAGCCGCCCATCATTTTCCCATGCCAGCGCCGCAGGCGGTGCGGCTGCGCAGAACCCATCCCTTCTCCTGAGTAACGCTGCGCAGCTTTACCAAAGCCAACTCGAGGCAACCTCCGCCAGCGAGATCGCCCTCCTCACCGGCGGCTATTATACCATCGGCACCCGCCAGGGGTTGACCTCCTCGGCCCTCGACGATGACTGCGGCATCACCTTCGGCCATCCCTACGCCCTCACCTCCTATCCCCTCCTCGCCATCGATGGCCGCTGGGATCAGGCCGATGCCTTTTTCCCGGACGACGCGCTGCAGCCGCAAAAACACGGCGACACCCTGCTCGTCCGCAGCGTGACCCGCGACAGCTGCCGTTTCCTCTTCACCCTTTTCCCGGTTGAGAACGGCGGCAAGATCACGATAACGGCCCAGCTCACCAATCTCGCCACCACGATCAAAAGCCTGGGACTGGGGCTGGTCTTCGATCCCGCTCTCGGCCGCTGGAGCGACGGTGCGCTCTTTTCCGGGAGCACCGCCCTACAAAGGGAAACCCTGATCAGCAAATCCAGCCTGCCCGGGAGCCAGCAGCTGTGGGAGCGCGGCCACTCCGCCAAAGGCCTCGGCATCACCATTGCTTTTTCAGAACCGCCCGACGAGCAGCTCGCCGCCAACTGGCCGTATGTGCTCGGCCATCCCGAGCCCGGCTTCGCGACAGCCGCCGATTATCTCTACGACCTCACCCTGCGCTGGAGCTGGCTGGAGCAGCCCATCCTCCCCGGTTCCTCAAAAACCATCACCGTGCAGATCGCCCTGGCCCCGCCCGACTTTTCCAGCCGCAGCTTCGCGCGTTGGGATCTCCCCTCCGCCCTCTCAGCCGATGGCGATATCCTCTTTCCCCAGCAGTTCCCCAGCACCGTCGAGCTCGCCAACATGAGCCTTTCCCAGCCGGCCGGCATCCAGCTCGAACTGCAGCTGCCCGAAGAACTGACGACAACCACACTCCTGCCGCCAATGACCGTGGATGCGGGCGGACGCGCCTGGCCCCGATTCGTGCTGAACTGCGCCGAGATCTATGAAGATAAAACCGTGCCGGTCACCCTGACCTGCAAGGACAACCTCGGCGTCGCCGACGAAATCACCCGCTATCTCCACATCCCCCGCGTTCATTTCGGCGAGACCGGACTGGCGGTGCTGATCGATTCGGTGATCACGCAAAATTACCCGCGGGTGAGTCTGATCTTCTCCGCCGAGGTGGAGGCCACCAAAAGCAAGCTGCTCAATCTTGGCAAAGGCAATCTCTTCTTCTCTGAGAACGATGCACGGTTATACGATTTTTCACTCGAAAAATATACCGGCGGACAAACCTTGCTGACCGACATCGTCTTCGTCCTCGACTGCAGCGGCAGCATGGGCGACAATATCAACGCGGTCCGCAACAACCTCGGCGAATTCGCCGACAGCCTGCGCAACCGTGGCTACGATTACCAGATCGGTGTGGTCACCTTCAGTACCACCGTGGACAAGGTCTGGGGCTTTACCAGGGACATCGAAAGCGTCAAGAAAAATCTCGCCTCCATCTCGCTGTGGGGCGGCGAAGAGGACTCGCCGGCAGGACTCTGGCGCGCCAGTCAGTTCCCCTTCCGCGACGGCAGCCAGCGCACCATCATCTGGCTGACCGACGAAAACTATTCCTCGGTCAGCTTTACCAAAGCCCAGATCGTCGATACGCTGCTGGCTAAAGGCATCACCGTGCACGGTATCGGTCCGGCCGACCTGCAGACAGAGTGGTTCAATCCGATCGTCCTGCCCACGGGGGGCAATTTCTATAACATTTACGGGAATTTCCGCGACATCCTCCTCGGCATCAGCCGGCTGAAAGTTCAGGATCGCTACGCCCTGAGCTATACGTCTGTCCTGCCGCAGACCCAGAGCCGCAGCGTCAAACTCGAGGTCCACCACGCCGGCCTCGGCGGCAGCGCCACCGTCACCTTTGCCCCCGCCGGCGCAGCCGGAGAGCTCCACCGCCTCAGCTGCTGGCCCAATCCCTTCAATCCCGTCACCCGCATCCAGGCCGGCAGCATCGCGGGCGCGAGCGGGGAGATCACCATCTACAACCTGCTCGGCCAGCGGGTGCGGCAGTTCCGTATCACCGGTTTGCAGGAGCGCCAGCAGTTCGACTGGGATGCCCGGGACGATCACGGCCAGCTGGTCAGCAGCGGCGCCTATTTTGTCGAGCTGCTGCTCAATGACAGGAAAAACCTCCACCGCGAGCTCAGCCGCGTCCTCTACCTCAAATAGGCCTGAAAGGATTCCACCATGAAAACAGGACTAAAAATCACCCTGCTGCTCGCCGGCCTCGCCGCGCCGGTTCTCGCGGACGGGCTGCTGCTGCCGGCTGATAATGCCTATCCCACGGATTTGCTCCGCAACCGCATGACCCGCATCACGGTTCAGATCCATGGCGCCGTCGCCGAGACCTTCGTCTGCCAGGAGTTCGTCAACGAGTGGTACAAAGCGACCGATGCCGTCTACTCCTTTCCCCTGCCGCCCGATGCCCGTGCCACCGAGTTCCTCTACTGGCGCAACGACAGCACCTTCAAGGCGGTGCTCAAGGTCAGGGAGCAGGTGGTCAATCCCGGCACCGGCGAGGGCGGCCTCGCCGCCCTGGTCAACCAGTATATCGGCCGCAACGGCATCAAGATCGAGCTCAAGGGGATCCAGCCCGGCAAGATTCAGAGGATCGAGCTGCGCTATATCAGCCTCTGCGACTATTATCAGGGCGAGTTCAGCTATACCTACCCCCTGGATGCCCGTGATTTCGTGACCTGGCCCCTCGAACAGCTCGAGTGCCGCTTCCATGTCTGGAGCAATGCCCCGGTCAGCGGCTGGGAGTTGGACGGGCGCAGCGGCGCGGTCAACAACTCAACCACGGCCCAAGAGCTGCATATCGCCTGGGCGCAGGCCAAGAGCTACGCCAGCCGGGATGTCACCTTCCACTACCGCATCAGCCACACCGAAATGGGCCGCGACTTTTACTCCGCCCTCGACGACAGCGGGCGCGGCCATTTCGCCCTCTTCGTCCGCCCGCCGGCGGCCATCGACTCGGCGCTGATCTGGCCGCGGCGGGTGATCTTTCTCATCGGCAACAGCGGCAGCCTCAGCGGGTATCTCCTCTCGCAGACCCTCGCCGCCATCGACCAGGGCCTCTCCCTGCTCAAACCGGGAGATGAATTCAATGTGATGCTCTATAGTAATGCCGTCTATACCTGGAAGAGCCAGCCTGTGACCGCCAGCGCCGCCAATCTTGCAGCAGCGCGGCTCTATTTGAAGACGATAGGCACCTCCTGGGGCGCCCAGGCGGAGGCGGGGCTCAAGGCCGCACTGGACCAGATCAACGATGAAACCCGCAGCAATGGCATCCTCTTTTTCGGCGACGGCCGCGCCCTCCTCAATCCCCGGACCATCGAGAGCTATAATGCCCATCAGACCGCGATCTTCCCCATCGGACTCGGCGAGGCGCCCGACCGTTCCCGTCTCGAACTGCTCGCCGGCTTGAACTACGGCTTTGTCACCTACTTTGATGAAAAGAGCGATGTCATCGCGGGCACGAACCGCCTCTTCCAACTCATCAGCCAGCCGCTGATGCAAAAAGTGAGCATGGAGTACGGCCGCGCCGACCTCTACGACGTGCTGCCCGCCAGGCTGCCGGCCGCCTATGCCGGCTCCCACTTTTTCACCTGCGGACGCTATCGTTCGGCCGGAAGCTCCGGACTGGCCCTGGGCGGATTGACCCTGGCAGGAGCGGCTGCCTATGATTTCCGGCTCGACTTCAGCGCCGATAGCCGCACTAACCGCTTCACCCTCAGCCTCTGGGCCAAGGAGATGATCGACGCCCTCGAACGCGAGGTCGATCTCTATGGTGAGACTACCGCCCTAAGGGACAGTCTGATCGCCCTGAGCCTGGGCTACGGCATCCGCTGCCGCTATACCGCCTATATCGCGGATTATACCACCGAGTATCCCAACACCGGCGTGGCGGAGGACGGCCGGAACGCCCGGACGCAAGTGCCCCGCTCCTGTATTCTCGGGAATTATCCCAATCCCTTCAATGCCGGCACGGCCATCACCTTTTTCATCAGCGAGTCCGACCGCGAGGCGAAGGAGAAATTCATCCGCATCTACAACGCCCTCGGCCAGCTGGTGGCGGTGATCGATATCAGCAGCTACAGCCCCGGAACCCATACCCTTCATTTCGATGGTATGGACGGCCACGGCCAGGCGCTGGCGAGCGGTTTTTACTTCGTCCGCTTACAGGTCGGCACGACGGTACATACAATCAAGATGACGGTGCTGAAATAATTTATAGGAGGGAGGAGATCATGAAACGCAAAATACAGATCCTGGTGATGACCTGCATCGCCCTGCTCCTGGCGCAGACCGCCGCCCGCGCCGTCGGCGCGCTCTATACCCGTCCGCTCAACAGCAGCCAGACCTACAACAAGGCCTGGATTAAAACAGTGGATGCGACCGTGCAGATCGACGGCCAGGTCGCCACCACCCACGTCGATCAGCTCTTCCGCAACGAGATGAGCACGACCGTCGAGGCGGTGTGGATCTTCCCCCTCCCCTCCGGCGCCGTCGTCACCGAGCTCTATTACTGGTTCAACGGGGTGCGCTACAAGGGCTCGATCCGCGAGGCCCAGGCAGCGCGCCAGGATTACGAGTCGCATATCCGCCAGCAGATCGATCCGGCCCTACTCGAATACCTCGGCGATAACCTCTTCAAACTCAGCATCGCCCCGATCAATCCCAACTCGGATGTGCGCTCGGAGATCACCTACGTGCAGCTGCTCGATTACGAGTTCGGCAACGTTGATTATACCTTTCTGCTCAACGCCGTCGGACTCTCACCCAAACCCCTCAACCGGGTCAGCATCAGCGGCACCGTCGAATCGCCGGCGGAGTTTAAATACCTGCGTTCTCCGAGTCACGGCGCCGGCACCGCCTTCCAGCTGACGCGCGTCAGCGATCGTAAATACACCTTCCTCTTCGGCGACGAGAACTTTACCCCCAACCGCGACCTGCAGATCGAGTTCGAGACCCTGCGCAAGCAGGTGGAGGTCAACCTCTTCCGCTATACCCCGACGCCCGAGGACTCGATCGGCAGCGATTCCTTTTACGCGGTCTGGATCACCCCGCCCGACAGCATCGATACCGCCGCGCAGATCCCCAAAAATATCGTCTTCACCGCTGATGTCTCCTCGAGCATGGAGGGTACCCGCATCCAGCAGCTCAAGGCCTCGTTGAATGCCTTTCTCAACAATCTGGCGCCGATAGACTATTTCAATATGGTCACCTTCGGCACCACGGTGGTCAAGTTCAGATCCGATCTTGTCGAGGCCTCCGCGGCGAACCTCGATGCCGCCCGCGCCTTTATCACAGAGATCGGCGCGGTCGGGCTAACCAATATCGATGAGGCCTTGAAGGTATCGCTGCAGCAGTCATTCGGCGCCGCCACTGCCAATTACATCATCTTCCTCACCGACGGCTATCCCACCTGGGGCGAAACCGATGTCCCGGACATCCTCGCCAACGTCAAGAGCCGCAACACCAAAGGGATCAACATCTTCCCCTTCGGCGTCGGGGAGGAGGTCAGCAAACCCCTGCTGCTGCAGATGGCTGTGGAGAACGGCGGTTATGCCACCTTCATCGCCTCGGCCACGGACATCACCACCACCATCAACAACCATTTCAAGCGGATCTCCAAGCCGGTCCTCGGCGACCTGGCCATCACCATCGAGGGACTGATCGCCTCCGATCGATATCCCCGCCCGCTGCCGGACCTCTTCTGGGGCAGCCAGGTGCTGCAGCTCGGACTTTACCGCAACTCGGGGGATTTCCCGGTCACCCTCACCGGCACCATGCGCGACAAGAGTGTGCAGCTCCAGGATGTGGCCGCATGCGCCGGGACGCCAGGCGGCTACGCCTTTGTGCCGCGCTTGTGGGCGCAGGCCAAGATCAGGTATTTGCTGGAGCAGATCGGCATTTATGGCGAGAAGGCCGAACTCAAGAACCAGGTCATCGAGCTCTCGCTCAAATTCCAGATCCTCACGCCCTACACCTCGTTCTACTCCGACCCGAATCCACCCAACACCGCGGTCGAGGAACGCCCGGTGGAGCAGCCGGCGGCCTTTACCCTGCACCAGAACTATCCCAATCCCTTCAATCCGGCAACGACGATCCGCTACGATCTGCTCGGGGCCGGATCGGTGACGGTGCGCGTCTATGATCTGCAGGGACGGCTGGTGCGCGTGCTCTTCAGCGGCGCGCGCGGCGCCGGGAGCTATATGGTGAGCTGGGATGGCACGGACTTGAAAGGGATACCGGTGGCGGCGGGAATCTATATCTGCCGGATGGAGTTCATCGACGGCTCCGGCCGGAAGTTCAGCCAGAGCCGGAGGATGCTCTTCGTAAAATGATCCCAGGGCCCATCCACGGCCCAGAAACGCACAGATAGCTAAAAAAACAAGAAAGATTCCTGTGCAGTATCCAATAAAACGATCCATTACCAATTTTCTGTTTGCGTCATATCTGGATATTGCATATACTACGAAGGAGGCTTGAGTCAAGCGATCCATCATTATCATCCGGGGAATCGAGCTGAGCCTCGCGGAAGGGTACAGAATGCTTCAACGCAGATCTGTACCCTTTTTTATTGGCCTGATCTATCCTGTCATTGCAGGCATCCGTTGGTCACTCGCGCCATGTATTGCGACGCGATACTTCGACACCTAGGGACCGGTTCAAATATGAACCTATTCCGCGGGGATTATGCAGATACCCCATGAACGCAAAGTGCGGAACGAATGAAGGAGCTCGATATGCAGAGAAAAATCTTTTCCCTCGTCCTGCTGCCTTGTGCGGTGCTGCTGCAACTTGCCGCTTCGGATCTTTTTTCCCAGACTGAACAATGGTTGAACTTTTCCTGTGGCAACAATATTAATGCACTTGCCAGGGAAGGTGATTTCATCTGGGTTGGCACCGCCGGCGGCCTGGTCCAAATCAACCGGAAAACTTCTGCAACTGCGTTTTATAATAGTCTGAATTCCATGCTGCCGGACAATTATGTGACGGCCATTGCTGTCGGCCCTTCCGGAGAAAAATGGATCGCCACCAACTCTGATAAAATATTGAAAATTAGCGACAAAAGCTGGGATGTTTTTCAAAACTCTATGGGGGGTATTCCTTTTACCGGCATTTCTTCGCTTTGCTGCGATGATCGCGCCCGTCTATGGGTCGGTACGGCATTCCTGGGCTTGTTCAGATTTGATGGGGTAAACTGGGTTCCCTACCGGACCTCCAATTCGCCGCTGCCAAGCAACCGTATTTCAGCCAGTGCGATAGATTCGACGAAAAATCTGTGGGTAGGGACTTTGGACAGCGGCCTGGTGAAATTTGACGGCAATAACTGGATCAGATACACCAGCCGTAATTCAGGTCTGCCAGAAGATAAAATCAAGTCCTTGTCTGTCGACAGCTCAAACCGGCTATGGATTGGCATGAACCAGGGGGGCGTGAGCTGTTTCGATGGCGCTAACTGGAAGATATATTTCAGTGTGCATTCCAATGTACTACTCTCACCGGTTACTTCGATAGCTTTTGATCGTCTTGGCAATACATGGATTGGCTCCAGCGGCGGAGGAGTGGCTAAATTCAATGGAGTTACCTGGACTCAAAATCTGAAAACAAGTCCCGAATTACCCTCAAGGATTGTGACTTCGCTCATAGTTGACGATGCGAATCTCAAGTGGGTTGGTGTTTATTATGAAGGTGTGACCAATTATGACGATGTGAGTTGGCACAAGGTAAACACTTCATCATCGGGACTCCCGGGCAACAGCATCAAGTCGATTGCCATTGACGATTCCGGACATAAATGGATCGGGACAGAAACCACTGGCGCCGCAAAATTTGACGGCATCAACTGGACTCTCTTTAATTCTCAAACGGGCATACCCGCACTGGGCAGTACGAATGCTATTCTGATTGATAGCCTTGACCGTCACTGGTTTGGGAGCAACAATGGGCTGATCTTGCATAGTGGCTCGCAATGGAAAACCTATAATTCCGGGAATTCCGATCTGCCTGTCAACAAAGTTACCTCGCTGGCGCGCGGTCAAAAGAATGATATCTGGCTGGGCACCACGGGCGGTGGAATGGCTCGCTTCGATGGCCAGAGCTGGTCCGTCTATAACAAGATCAATACCAGCCTCCCGGATAGCAATATAACTGTTGTCGCAGTCGACAGATCGGGCAACAAGTGGCTGGGGACGCAGTCTGGCGGTCTGGTGATGTTTGATGGCGCCAAATGCATCATCTTTAATAAATCCAATTCCCTCTTGCCAGACAATAGAATACTCTCTCTGTATATCGACAGGGCGGACAACAAGTGGATTGGCACAGTATCGGGGTTGACCAGATACGATACCACAGGCTGGACGCTTTACAAGCTGACTGATCTCGGGATCCTGACCAATCAGGTAATGACCATCACGGCTGATGCGGCCGAGAGGATTTGGCTGGGGACTTATGGCGGAGGCATCGCGGTATTCGACGGTGCCAGGTGGCAAAGCTGGAGTCACGCAAATTCCGGATTACCCTATGATTATGTTTATACTATCCAGATCGATGCACTGAATAATAAATGGATAGGCACAGCAAATGGCTTGGCCGTTTTCAATGAAAATGGCATCGACAATCCCAATGGGCCACAAGCTGTGAACGAATGCGCAGGCTATGCTTTGGAATTTAATGGCAAAGACAATTATGTCCATTGCGGCAATGACAGCAGTCTTGCGCTGGGCAAAGAGTTCACGCTCTGCGCCTGGATTTACAGAGAATCCTCTTCAGGAGATTGGGAACGCATTCTGGCAAAATCAGATGATAAAAATTACGACTATTGGATGCAGCTAAAGCCATGGGAATATTCGGTAAGCGGCGGTATAGCGCTGCAAGAAGGAAACCAGACCAAACATCTGGACGGAATTCTGGGCACTTCGGTCCCGTTGAATGAATGGATTCATCTTGCGGTCACTTATGACGGCAGCAGGCTCGTCGGGTATATGAATGGAATGCTGGACAAGAGCCGGGCGGTTTCAGGCTTGATCCACAAATCCAGTGTGCCCTTGTTGATTGGCCGCCTGCAAAACAGCTATAATTTTAACGGAATGATCGATGAAGTGTCTGTCTGGGACCGTGCCTTATCGCCGCAGGAAATTCGCGAGAATATGCACTGCAAAGATCCGGCTGTCACTGCGAACCTGAAGGCGCATTGGCACTTTGATGAAGGCTCTGGCAATATAGCGTGGGATCAAACTCTGCATAAAAATCATGGCACCATCTATGGCGCATCCTGGAAAACCTCAACGGTGCCTGTTTCCTCCGGCCAGAGTCAAACCAGGGTGGTTGGTTCAACAGGCTGGGTAGAATTTAAAAACGTTGACCTAAGCTTGAATATTACTGAAAAGAATAAAATGGATACAGTGGTTGCAAACCGCTTGTCGTGCAAACCGTTGGGCCATTCTCCAGCGGGACTGATCTACTATGACTCAACCCAGTACTGGATCATCGAAAAATTTGGCCGCGGGACATTCAAAACCGATATCATCTTTTACCTGAAAAAGAAATTGCCGGGTCCGCATGATCTGAAACAGCTCCAATCTCTGATGTTGCTGAATCGGCCCAGCAATGGCGACGGCAATTGGGCCCTGCTGGCTCAAGCGGCTGCTGTCGCAGACGATTCCATAACCTTTAAAGGTATTACCTCCACCGGTCAAATGGCCATCGGCACAAGCCATCTCACAACTATCAATGACAATATCGCCGCGTTGCAGCGGGCTGCAGATCCAAGCTTGTCGCGCAACTATCCCAATCCTTTCAATCTCCAGACGCAGCTCACTTTTTCCGTGCCCTATGCAATGGAGGTTAATCTTGTCGTCTATAATCTTAAAGGTCAGCAGGTGCGCCTATTGGCGAGGGGATGGCACGCACCCGGACGGTATCAAATGATCTGGGATGGAAGAGATGATAGCGGTCTTGAGGTGGGGAGCGGATTATATTTCTATGTATTTCGTGGACAAGATAAACAGATTATTGAAAAATGCACGGTACTGAAATAGAAAAATAGCCTGCTGGGCAGCGCCCGCCGGTCCCCTTTTTCACTTGGTATGATTCCGGCGCACGCGGTATGCCCCCTGTCAGCCTGGTGCAGGGATCTCCTGAAGATCGAGGGGGTATCAGGGTGCGTCATCCCTGACGGAATGACTCATTCCGGCTCAGTGCCGGTAGATCAAAAAGCTGTTGGTGTCCAGCCCGGGATCTCCCAGCAGAACCTGCGCGCCGCCGGGGAGTGCAGCGCGAGTGGGTTCGCCGAAATTGATCATCACCGTAATCCGATCGTCCTGGAACAAGCGGGTGAAAAGAATCAGATCCCGATGCCGCTCCAGGCGCTCATATCGTCCATAGCGCAGGGTTATCTCGGTATTTCTCAGGCGCAGCAGCGCCTTGTAGGTATTGAGGATCGAATCCTTTCGTTCCAGGCACCTCCGGACATTCACCTCCGGATATGCTTCGTGCAGTTTGATCCAGGGTTGGCCAGTGGTAAATCCGGCATGGGGACCGTTATCCCATTGCATCGGGCTACGCGAGCGATCGCGGTTGTTAGCCCTGGCGCACGCCAGCGCTTGCTCCGGGGTGCGGCCTTCAGCGAGCGCCAGCTGATACATGGTTCTGGCCTGAACATCGGCGATCTCGTCGACCGTCGCTGCGATGATATTGCTCATCCCGATCTCTTCACCATAATAGATAAAGGGGACGCCCTTTGCAGTCAGCATGAGCGCCGCCAATGCCCGCGCGCGTTGATGATCTCCGCCCGCCAGCCGGTCCATGAGCCGGGGATTATCATGGCTCCCGAAAAAGAGCGTCGGGAGATCGCTCATGTGCTTTTCCATGCTCTGCAGCTCGGCGAAAAGCCGCCCGACCGAAAAATCGGGAAGGCTGCCGAAATTGAAATTAAAGACCACATCCAGCAATTGCGGCGACTGGTATCGCCGCAGCACCTCGATCTGATCGTTGCCGATCTCGCCCACCGTAAATCGATCCGGATATTCGCCGACCGTGGCTTTGAGCATCGCAATGGCTCTTTTCACACCGGGCTGGTCGACATTGTACAGGCGCTGCTCCTGGCCATCGCGGAACGGATTGTCGGTGAAAATGGCGTCGGTGTGCAGAAAATTAATGACATCGAAGCGGAACCCGTCGATGCCCAGCTCGAGCCAGAACCGCAGCACCTTTTGCGCTTCTGCGGCCACCGCCGGATGGACCCAGTTCAGGTCAGCCATGCGAACGGCAAATTTATGCAGATAATACTGATCCGTGCGCGGATCAAATTCCCAGGCGGAGCCGCCGAAACAGGATCCCCAGTTATTGGGCCGATCCCGCCAGACATAATACTCGCGATACGGATTGTCGCGGGAGCGGCGCGATTCCTGAAACCATGCGCACTCTGTCGAGGTATGGTTCAGCACCATATCCATAATGACCCGGATGCCGCGCGCGTGCGCCGCGTGTAAAAAATCCTGCAAGCTTTCCAGGCGGCCATAGGTAGGGTCGATTTGATAGTAATCCGCTACATCATAGCCGTTATCCACCTTGGGCGATTGCAGAAACGGCGTCAGCCAGATCCCTTTGATGCCCAGGTCCTGCAGGTAATCCAGCCTGGAGGTCATGCCCGCGAAATCGCTGCAGCCATCCCCATTGCTGTCCTGAAAGGAAGGCATGTAGATCTGATAAAACACAGCTTCCCGCCACCAGGAGGCGGGGATTTCCCCGGCCCCAGCCCCGGTGCCAGGCGCGGTTTTGCGGATGTTTTTTGGGTTCATGATTTTCCCCGCTTCCTCGTTGCCGGTAAATTAGCCAATTCCGCAATGGGAATCAAGCAGAATGGCCGGTTGCGTGAGGCGGCCTGCAAATGCTGATCCCCTGTCCCGCCGGCCCGGGAGGGAGCGGCCCTCGACCAGATGGTCTTCGGGCCGCAGGCTCAGCCAGCCGGAGCCCGATGCGAAGCCCGGGCCAGGACGATGGGTGAGATCACAACCGCCGTGGTAAAAATTCGTCATTTTTTATCAAAAGTGTTGATTTTATTGTATTTTATTTCTAACTTTCACCAGACAGCATCCCCTGCACCTCGCTCACTCGTGCTCTCCAACAGGCTCCCGTTATCTTCTGCTTCTGATTTTCCAAAACTCCTCTAACGATCGTCGGGAAACACAACCTCCGCATGAGCGGAACGGCCGACTCAGACTCCTCATCGCTGGAAAGGAAGCAATCCATGAGAAGATCACTCCTGTTGTTCCTCGCGCTGTTGCTTTTGGTCTCCATTCAACCCCTGCTGGCAGAGAATATCATCTCCTTTGAGGATGTCTCCGTTGACGAAGGCAGCGGCGATGTGGCTATTCCCGTTGTGCTGGACATGATCAACATGACCGGGGAACGAATTGTGCTGGAGTATACGGTTACCATGGGGACCGCCTACTATGATCCGGACATTTTTAGCCAATTAAACGACTATAGCCCCCCCTCTGTTCTTAAATGCTATATTCCAAAGGATGTGGTCTCCGCCAATGTCGGTCCATTTGTCTCGATCATCAATGATACCGACTATGAAAGAAATGAAACCTTCACCATCACGATCACATCAGCCTATACGGAAACCTCACACACCGCCATCCCCATCTCTGATAATTCAGCCCAGGTTACCATTCTGGATAACGACAAGGTGGATCTGGCCATTACCGATGATCCCCGCAGCGAATCAGAATCCCGGGGCATCGATCTCTGGCTGCCTGCTTTTTTGAGTCCGAGGGCCTGGTATGGGGAACAAATGGTGGTGGAATTTACCATTACCCCCGGTACCGCCAGTTATCCCGCTGACTACACCACGACGAAATTTAACTACTATTTTGATGATCAGGTCTGTGATCCGATCAATCTTGTCAACGATGACCTGCTCGAGAAGAATGAAACCCTCCACCTGACCATCACCAATGTCTATCTGCAAAACTCAAAAACTCCCATCCCCTTTGTGCCGAATGAGGGAACCATCACCATCACCGATGATGATGTTCCGCCCAGGGTCATTAACATCACCGGTCCCGCCGCATTGGAGGATAACACCGATTTCTATTTTGATGCCTATCTGGACAAACCGAACAACTCGGCATTTCCGGTTACCATCTCTTTTCATACCATCAATGGCCTGGCCTCAGCTCCCGGGGATTTCCAGGAAACCAGCATGGCGGTGACGGGGTGCATCGCTCCCAACAGCAGTTCGGGAAAGTTTGGCCCCGTTCATATCAACGAGGACAATCTCTTTGAGATCAATGAAACCTTTACCGTGATGATCGATCATGCCTATATCGTTGATCCCGCGGATCCCGATAATCCCTGGACCCTGCCCCTGGATTGGAATACGGGAGCCGCTACCATCTTCAATGATGACAGCATGGCCGGAATTGCCCTGATTGAGGATATCACTCAGACAGAGGGAATGGCCATTTCGGGTACCGTGGACCTGGATATGCCCAATAATACCGGGGAACGGATCGCAGTGGAATACACCATCAGCCCGGGTACGGCCACCTCTCCGGCGGATTTTACGGCCTCTACGCCTGCAATCTCGTTCATAGATCTCAATTCTTCAAGCGCACTGGTCGGACCTGCCTTGACGGTGGATGATAATGTTTGGGAGGCCAACGAGACCATCCTGATCACGATCACCAAGGCTTACCTGGAAACCTCCCTTAAACCAGTAACCGTAAATGATAATACGGGCATTATTACCATCGCGGATAATGATACGCCCCCCAACGTCACCCTCCAATCCGCGGCGCACATCGAGGACGATTTTGGCCTGAATTTTAAGGTTGCCCTGGACAAACCTAACAACACGGACGAGCGTATCCTTCTGCAATATACCGTGGCACCGAACACGGCCCTCACCCCGGGCGACTATCTGCCACCCACGGCATTTACCGGAGCGATCAATATCAACGCATCCAGCGGCACGATCGGACCCGTCCGCCTGGTTGAGGATGCTATTTTTGAAGCCAACGAGACTTTTACCGTTACCCTGACGCGGGCCTGGACGGAAAATACCGGCCGGGATCTGCCCATCCAGGGTAACAGTGCCACCGGAACCATTGAGAACGATGACCCGCTGCCCCTGATAACGCTGCAGGATGTTGCCAGGAGCGAAGGCGATCCGCCGCCGGCGACCAATCCGTATACGGTCACCGTGACGCTGTCGAATCCCGCCGCCTTTCCCATCACGGTGTATCTGCAGACCGCCGATAACAGCGCAACGGCGGGGTCAGATTATGCTGCATGGAGCGGCACGGCATCCCTTACTCCCCTGGCAACCGCCGCCACCGCCTCCGGTAATGTGGACGTCTGGTGCGATAATCAGGTCGAAACGGACGAAAGCTTCTTTGTCAATGGCGTCAGCGCCATGATGGATCTGGGCGGGGGAGTTACCCAGGCGCTACAGTTTGCGGACGGGCAGGGCGTGTTCACCCTGAGCAATGATGATAAGGTAGCGGATGTGGAGATCCAGTCCCTGACCGTGAATAATTCGGAGGCTCCGTTTGCCCCCGTCTCTCAGGTGATTGCCGGCAAATCCTATGCCTGGTCCATTGCCGTCGCCAATAAAGGTGAAGCGGATGCCGAGGGCGTGGTCATAACCGATCCGCTGCCCGCCAACGTCACTTTTAATGATGCCAGGGTGAGCGGCACCGCAGCGGGACACTGGAGCTGGGATTACAATAAAAACAATCATACCGTGTCCTTTACGGCAGCCTATCTGCCGGTGGACGGAACCGTCGCCGTATTGCAGATCCTCTGCACCGTGCAGGAGGATGTACCGGAGGGCACCCTGATTACCGATCAGGCCAGCGTCAGCGCCGCGACGCACCCCGATCCGGAACTCAAGAACAATGGCGCGGAGGCGACCGTTACGGTGCTGCAAACCCCGGTCGGACTGTGCACGGATATCAACTCCGACCGCAATGTGGGACAAGCACCGCTGCTGGTCACCTTTGATTATCTGCGCCCGCTGGTCTCCTATCAATGGTGGCTGGATCCGGACAAACGCTCGGACTGGGACAAACCCCGGTATGTGTATCAGATGCCGGTCCTGCCCGGCAAAACCGGAATGCATGATATCCGCATGGATGGCCCGCTCAGCAAGAGCGATGCGGCGGATTTTATCCGTGTGTACGGGCCCGGCGGTTATGGACATCTGCAGCTGATCGGCGGTTCGCCGACCACCAGTGCCGGTGTCTGGGAAAATGCCATCGACGGGGATGTGTACGGCTATGACGGCACCACGGAGACTTGCGCCGATGCCTCAGGCAAAGCCTGGGCGGTTTTTGCATTTTCTGATTTCCGTGCCAGGAAGATCAACAAAATCCGCCTGCTCACCGACACGGGTGTCGACAATGTAAAACGCCAGGTAACGGACTTCGAAGTCTATGTTTCGCTGGACAGCATGACCTATACCAGGGTGTTAACGGCCAGAAAATCGAATAATACCCATACCCCCTGTGCTCTGTTCGATGACTGGGCGGTGTGGGATGTGGAACCGGTCGAAGCCAGATTCATCAAGCTGGTGATTACCGCTCCCTTGAGCTGGACATATGCCGCCCTGGGCGAATTCGAGGTCTGGTTTGACACCCGGCTGGCCTGTGCCGAGAACTGCACTATCTCCGTTACCGGGGACCAGGTCACCCTGACCGTCAAGGACAGCAGCAGCGCTCCGATCAGCGGTTTAACGCAGCATGATATCGTGATGTATAGCTGTAACACAGAAGGATATTATGGCGATGCGCAGTTCAGACAGGCCGCACAGGTCACGGAGGATGCCAGCCATCCCGGTGTCTACCAGGCGACGCTGGCAGATCATGGCACCGTGAAAGCATCGGTCAATGGCGTGCTGGTTCCCAAGCCGGTCGGTGCCGCGGCTGAGGCCCAATCTGTGGATCAGGTACAGCTGCAGCAGCTGCCCACTGAATTTGCCTTGCGGCAAAACTATCCCAATCCTTTCAATCCCGTTACCGCCCTGCAGTACCAGCTGCCGGAAGGTGCGGAGGTGCTCCTTACCATCTATGATACGAACAGCCGGGTAGTGGCCACGCTGGTCAATGCCTATCAACCGGCCGGGTATTATACGGCGAACTGGAATGCCGCCGGTCATGCCAGCGGAATTTATTTCTACAGGCTTAAGGCGGGAAAATTTCAGGCCATCAAGCGCATGGTGCTGCTGCGCTAGACGGAATGGTCCGGGAAGGCTGCACTGAGCGGCCTTCCCGATCCGCTTTCGGGCCGCCGGCCTGGATGAGGCGGCCTGAAAGCGAACCCATCGCAGAATTTCCTTCTGCAAAACGCAGTCTGGGCAAGTACTTTATATACTCCAGGCCTTCTCAGGACGGTGCCAGGCTGGACCCCTTCCGGACAACGAAGTAAAGAGATGCACGCGATCACGGCAGAGCACTGTTCAGTAGCGGGGGAGCATTCGCGAAAGGCCCTGAAGTGAACTGCCCGAAATATCTTCCCTGCCTGGCCCTGATGGCCCTCCAGTTCATCCTCTTTGAGACAGGTTTTCCACAATCCCTGAAAATTAACGAATTCCTGGCCGCCAACACCACCGGGATCACGGATGAGGATGGCGAGGCCAATGACTGGATTGAAATCTATAATCCCACCGATCAAGCCATCAATCTGCAGGGACTCTCCCTTACCGATGATTTTTCCTCGCCACAAAAATGGATCTTTCCCCCGGTCGAAGCTCCCGCGCACGGTTTTCTCCTGATATGGGCCTCCGACAAAGACCGGAGGGTCCCGACCCATTTGCACACCAATTTCAAGCTGGATAAAAGCGGTGAGGAAATCGGCTTGTACGCCCCGGATGGAACGGCCCTGGACAAGATCGTCTTCGGTCCGCAGGCGGCCAATCTCTCCTTTGGCCGGTATCCGGACGGTGAGGTCTGGATGCCCTCTCTGAAGCCGACGCCGGGGAAAGCCAATCAGCCGGTTGTTCCTGCTCCGGTATTCAGTCAGGAACAAGGATTCTATCCGGCCGCCATCGACCTGGCGCTGTCAACCCCCGTCGCGGGTGCGGTCATACGCTACACCCTGGATGGCTCCAATCCCGAGGCCGTCAGCCCGGCCTATGCGTCGCCCCTGACGATCAGCGCCACCACGGTGGTCCGGGCCGCAACCTTTGCCTCCGCATCCCAAAGGAGCGCCATCGTCACCAGGAGCTACTTTATCAATGAGAGCCTTTCGCTCCCGGTCCTCTCCCTGGTGATCGATCCGGACAGCCTGAAAGACAAAAAACGCGGCATCTATTCCAACTATGACAGTTCCGGCGCCAATTGGGAACGCCCCGCCCATTTGACCTTCTTCGACCAGTTCCAGTCACCGGGTTTCGATGCGGAGAGCGGCGTGCGCATTCATGGCAGCGCCTCGCGGGATTACCCCAAAAAGTCGTTTCGTGTCTATTTCAGGACGGATTACGGCGTTGACCGGATCGAGTATCCGCTTTTCCCGGACGCTGGCGTGCCGCACTACTCCCGGTTCGTCATCCATAATGGCGGCGAGGATGTGATGTTCTATCCCGGCCGCTGGGAGCTCTTCAAGAATATGCTGGTCCGGGAGCTCGGCAAGGGGACCCTGCAGATAGCGGCTGCGGCCCGGCCGGCCCTGCTCTACCTCAACGGCCGGATCTGGGGCATCTACACCCTGCGCGAGCGGATCGATGACGATTATCTGCATGACCATTATGGCCTGGACAAGGATCAGCTGGACCTGTTGCAGGGGGACACGAGCGTTTTCATGGAAGTGCAGTATGGGGACAGGGACAACTGGGACGAAATCTATGGCCACTTCAAACACCATGATCTGGCGGATTCACTGGAATATGCACGCGTCTGCCGCATGGTGGATGTGGATAATTTCCGGGATTACATGATCGTCAATTCCTATTCAGGCAACCACGATTGGCCGCACAACAACTATTACATGTTTCGCTCCCGCTCCGGCGACACGCGCTGGCGCTGGATCATCTGGGATTGCGATCACGCCTTCGCCAACGCCCTGCCCGAGGATGTGTCGCTGAATTCGATCCAGTGGATCACGCGCGATCATCTCATGCCGGAATTGAAGCTTTTCGGCTCTGCGGACAACACCACACTCCTCTGGTCGACGCTGATGCTGCGCAAACTTTTGGAAAACCAGGAGTTCAAAATCGGGTTCATCAGCCGGTATGCCGATTTGCTGAATTTCAACCTCTCGGCGAGCCGCGCGGCTTTCCTGGTCGACAGCCTCGCAGCGCTTTTGCGCCCGGATATCGGCCGTGAAATCACGCGCTGGAGCGGCAAGGCCGATCCCCAGGCCAGCATGGATTGGGAAGCCAATGTCGCCTTTGTGCGCGATTACGTCCAGCGCCGGCCGGAGTATCTGCGCGATGATCTGGTCGAGAAATTCGGATTGGGCGGCAAGGTGACGGTCCGGCTGGAAAAACCGCAAGGCGACGGCATCTATACCCTCAATGCGCATCAGCCTCCCGCATATCCCTGGGAAGGCGTCTATTTCAGGACGATCCCCATCCGGCTGCAGGCGTTCCCAGCCCCCAATTACCGGTTGCTGCGCTGGAGCGATGCCGCTTTGCCGGTGGGGGACAGCATTGCGGTCGCGCTGGATCAGGATCTGACGGTTCATCCCATTTTCACCAAAATACACAATCACCCGCCCGTGATCACGAGCTGGCAGCCGGCCGACTCGGAGCTCTATGTCAACGGATATCATGTTCTCGAGTTTGCGGCAAGCGTCACAGATGCCGATCATGACAGCCTGGCCATCACCTGGCTGCTGGACGGGACGGTTGCGGGCCACGATTCCACATTCAGGGTCTATCCCGCCGCCAGCACGACCGGCAAGGTGCAGCTCCGGGTAACGGATACGGACACCACCGTGAGCCGCTCCTGGGTGATGCATCTGCTCACCGGCGTCAAGGCCGATGCGGCGGAGGTGACCAGCTTCGCCCTGCAGCAGAATTATCCCAATCCCTTCAATCCCCGGACCGAGATCGCATTTTCCCTGCCCGCTGCAGGACACGTTCGGGTGCAGATCATGAACCTGGCCGGGCAAAAGGTGCGGACCCTCGCAGAGGGGGTTTTCGCCCGCGGATGGCATCGGCTGACATGGGATGCGCACGACGACCAGGGAGATCCCCTGCCCTCAGGCCTGTACTACTACGTGATGGAAAGCGGCGACTTTCGCGCCATCAAAAAGCTGTTGTACCTGAAATGAACCTGATCTCGCCCGCACACTCTCGCTCCCACCAGAGCGAAATTCTCGTTCCCACCCCGCCTGCGCTGCATTCTCGCTCCCACCCCGCCTGGCGCTGCATGAGCGAAACCGACAGCTCCCGCACACGCTCGCTCCCAGCAGAGCAAAATTCTCGCTCCCACCCCGCCAGGTGCTGCATTTCTCGCTCCCACCCCGCCAGGTGCTGCATTGGTATAAAGAGTAACGCCCCCTTGATCTCCGATCAAGGGGGCGTTTTATTAGCGGGAATGTGTGGGAATCGAACCCACCCGAGACGTTGCCGCCTCACAACGGATTTGAAGTCCGCGGGCGCCACCAGGCTACCGTGCATTCCCA
>DAOQAG010000063.1:18113-20442 GCA_035353815.1 bacterium | reverse complement strand
GCTGCAACCGGTCTCGAACGCCGTCTCGGCGTCTGGGCCGCCATCGGCGTGGTCATCGGAGTCACCATCGGCTCGGGCATTTTTCGCAACCCGGCGGTCATTGCCACCAGGGTGCCGGATCCGGCCCTGATGCTCCTGGTCTGGGTGATCGGCGGGGCGATCACACTCTGCGGCGCCCTTTCGATCGCCGAGCTGGCGGGTGCCCTACCGCAGACCGGAGGACTCTACGCCTATCTGCGCGAAGGCTGGGGCCGTCCGGTGGCGTTCCTTTTTGGCTGGGCGCAGCTTACCCTGATTCGCGCTTCGGCGCTCGGCGCGATTGCCACCGTTTTCGGCGCCTATTGCCTGCGCTCCTTTGGCTACGATCCGGCCCTGTATCCCCAGCTCTCCAATTACCTGGCGGCGGGCTGCATCCTCTTCGCCGCCATCGTCAATGTGGTGGGCATCCGGCTGGGGGCCGCCATCGTCGGACTCTCGACCATCGCCAAATACGGCGCCCTCGCCCTGCTGGTGATCATCGCTCTGGCGATGGGGCATGCCCACGGCGGCTCCTTGGCCCATTTCGCTCCCGGCTCCGGCGGGCGTGTCGAGGGCGGCCTCTTCGGCCTCGCCCTGATCTCGGTGCTTTGGGCCTATGACGGTTTTGCCGACCTCTCCTTCGCCAGCGGCGAGATCAAGGATCCGCAGCGCAATCTGCCGCGCGCTCTGATCGGCGGAACCCTGGCGATCATCGCCATTTATCTGCTGGCCAACGCGGCTTATCTCTACATCATACCGCTCGAGCGGATGCAAGGCTCGCCGCTGATCGCCGCCGACACCATGCTCGCCCTTGTCGGGCAGGCCGGCGTTGCCATCGTCTCGGTCGTGGTGATGATCTCCACCTTCGGTTCGGTCAATGGCAGCCTGGTGACCAATCCGCGCATCTTTTTTGCCATGGCGGACGATAAAATGCTTTTTTCCCCCATCGCCTGGGTCCATCCCCGCTTCAAAACTCCCTACATGGCGATCCTCCTCGCTGCCGCCCTGGGGATTATTTTCGTGCTGACCCGCACCTTTGAGCAGCTCACCGATACCTTTGTGCTGGCGATGTGGCCCTTTTACGGCCTCGGCGTGGCCTCGATCTACCGCCTCCGCCGCAAGCGGCCCGACTTGCCGCGTCCTTATAAAGTGGTGGGCTATCCCGTCGTACCGGCGATCTTTCTCGCGGGGGTCGTCTATCTGCTCGGTAATGCCCTGGTCACGGACACCTTCTGGACCTCGATCGTCTTCGCCATCGTTCTCGCCGGCCTGCCGATCTACTGGCTCTTTTTCAGATCGACCCGGAAGGGGGTACGATGAGCCGTGAACTTTTTGAAGACCGGGTCCGCGGCGTACTCTTCGGCCAGGCTATCGGTGATGCCCTCGGGCTGGGGACCGAATTCCTCTCGAAACGCCAGGTCGCAGCCTATTATCCCCATGGACTGCATGCACTCGAACAGATCGTGCCGGACCGGCATCGCGCGCGCTGGGCCCCTGGCGACTGGACCGATGATACCGACCAGATGCTCTGCATCCTCGAGAGCTTGCTGGAGACTGGAAGGGTCGACATTCGCGACATCGCCGCCCGCGTGCGGGCCTGGGCGGTGGGCGGCGGGATGGGTATCGGGATGACGGTGGCCGATGTGGTCTATGCGCCGGATTACCTCAGTGACCCGCATGGGGCGGCCGAGCGGATCTGGAAGATGTCGGGGGGCCATAGCGCCGCCAACGGGGCGGTGATGCGCACCTCGGTGCTGGGGATCTGGGAGTACGGCTCTCCGGAGGCGGTGGTCCGCAATGCCGCGGCGGTCTGCAAGATCACCCATTTCGATCCGCGCTGTGTGGCTTCGTGCGTCTGCGTTTGTCACGCCATCAGCGCACTTTTGAACGGCGCCCGGGATATTCCGGCACTCGCACAGGCGCTCGAAGCCGAGGCCATCGCCATCGATGAGCGCACGGCGGAGTATTTTGCGCGAGCGCAGCAGCCGGAAATCTCCGGTCTGGGCCTTGATGAGTCCGAGGCGATGGGGTATACCTTGAAGACGATGGGGGCCGGGATCTGGGCGCTGCTGCACCCGGCGGATTTCCGCGCCGGGCTCAGTGCGGTGATCCATGAGGGCGGTGATGCCGATACCAACGGCGCGGTTGCGGGCAGCATCCTCGGCGCGCGCTTCGGCTGGTCCGGCATTCCGCGGGAGTGGATCGACGGCCTGCTCTACCGCGAGGTGCTGGAAAAGCTGGCGCAGCGGTTCCTCCGCCTGCTGGTCTGACGGAAGGAGAAGCCGGCGCAGCGGTTCCTCCGCCTGCTGGT
>DAOQAG010000063.1:2678-18013 GCA_035353815.1 bacterium | reverse complement strand
GCCTGCTGGTCTGACGGAAGGAGAAGCCGGCGCAGCGGTTCCTCCGCCTGCTGGTCTGACGGAAGGAGAAGCCGGCGCAGCGGTTCCTCCGCCTGCTGGTTTGATGGAAGGAGAAGCCGGCGCAGCGGTTCAGCCGCCTGCTGGTTTGACGAGATGGATAAGCGCGGAGAGCTTCCGCCGTTTGCCGGTCTGACAGGCTGAGTAAATCCCCAAGGATGCCTTGCATGAAAATACTACGCTATGGGCTGTTTGCGGCTCTCGTTTTTACATCGGCGCTGTTGGCTGAGGAGCCGGCCGGCCCGGCCGGATATTCTGCCGGCTCTGCCGCCGATCGTGCCGGCCGGGTTCGCACCGCCGCGGCGGTGGTCGATCGGCTCTTCCGGGAACACGCCGCGGCCCGGAACCTGCCGGGGCTGGCCTGGGGGGTCGTGCTCGACGGCGAACTTGTGCTTGCCGGCGGCTGCGGCCATGCCAACATCGACGCAGGAATCGCAGCGGGGCCGCAAATCCTTTATCGCGCGGCTTCGATCAGCAAGAGCATCACCGCGCTGGCGATCCTGCAGCTGCGTGACGCCGGCCTGCTGCGCCTCGATGACCCCGCCGCCCGCTATCTGCCGGAGATGCGCTCCCTGCGCTATCCCGCTGCCGATTCCCCCGAGATCACCCTCCGCCATCTCCTGACCCATGGCGCCGGTCTGCCCGAGGACAATCCCTGGGGCGACCGCCAGCTCGCCTGCAGCGATGCGGGACTGCTGGCGCTGATTCCCGGTATCTCCCTGGCCAATACGCCAGGCGTCACCTACCAGTACAGCAATCTCGGCTTCGCCCTGCTCGGCCAGATCGTACAGCGGGTTTCCGGCATGGCCTATAACCTCTACACCACCGACAAGATCTTGAAACCACTGGGGATGGATGCGACGATTTGGGAGTACACCGAGGCGCCTCCCGAGCGGATCGCCCATGGTTATGACGCTGGTGCGGACGGGTTTGTCGAGGTACCCCTGGCGCATCACGGTGCCTATGGCGCGATGGGGGGGCTGATCACCTCGGTCGAGGATTTCGCCCGCTACGTCGCGCTGCAGCTTGCGGCCTGGCCGCCCCGCGACGATCCCGAGACCGGCCCGCTGTGCCGCGCTTCCCTGCGTGAGATGCAGCATCCCTGGCGGTTTTACAGCCTCGCGCTCGATAACCGCCGCCCGGACGGCACCGCGTGTCCCGCCGCCCAGGCCTATGGCTACGGCCTGCGCTGGCAGTCGGATTGCGACGGCCGGGTCACGGTCGGTCACAGCGGCGGACTGCCCGGCTTTGGCAGCAACTGGACCATGCTGCCCGCGTACGGCCTCGCGGTGATCTCTTTCGACAATCTCACCTATGCCACGACCAGCGGTGTGAACCGGGCGGTGCTCGATACCCTCATCGTCCTGGCGGGATTGCGGCCCTGGCAGCCGCCGGTTACCGGGATCCTGGAGCAGCGCAAAAATGAACTCGTACGACTCTTGCCGGAATGGACGGAGGTGGGCACTGCGGGGATTTTTGCGGAGAACTTTTTCCGCGACCGCGCGCTGGCCGAGTGGGTGCGGCAGACGCGCACGCTCTACGCTGCGGCCGGTGAGATCGCCGGTGTGGGCGCGCTGCTGGCGGAGGACCGGCTGCGCGGCAGTTTTGTGCTGCGCGGCAGCGGCAAGGACATCCGCGTCTTTTTCACGCTGACGCCGGAGCGGGAGCCGAAGATCCAGGAGCTCCGGATGAGTTTGGTGCAAAAGAGCACGCCGTAGGCGGGCATTGCGCGGCTGGCGGGGAGGAAGGCGAAGCGGCGGCCGCCTCCATGCCCCCGGGCGATTGCCGGACCATGGCACCCGGGCGGGCGGCCGCGGGCCATCGCGGATCGGCGGCGGATCCTGCGCCGTCACTCCGCGCGGCGGCGCAGGCGCTCCCACTCCCGGTCGACAAAGTCCTGGATATAGGCGATGTCCTCCTCGCCGAGCTGACGGAAGCGGCCCTGCATGCGCAGGTATTCGCGCACCGGCAGGTGACCGTCCTCGCTGTTGATGGTCCAGCGCATGCCCTCTTCGACCTCGTAGAGGGGAAAGGCGCGGGAGCGCACCGCCATGCGCGCCACCTTGATCGTATCGGCCGGGGCATGTCCCCAGCCGGTGGGACAGGACGAGAAGAGATGGATGAAGCGCAGGCCGCTGCGGATCGACCGGGCCTTCTGCAGCTTGCGCGCCAGGTCCTCCGGCCAGGCGATGCTGGCGGTGGCGGCATAGGGAATGCGGTGGGCGGCCATGATCTCGACGATATTCTTTTTGGGCGTGCGTTTCCACTCTTTTCCCGGCGTCGTCATGGTGCTGGCGCCCCACGGGGTGGAGGAACTGCGCTGCACCCCGGTGTTCATATAGGCCTCGTTATCGTAGCACACATAGATGAAATCCTCGCCGCGTTCGGCTGCGGCGCTGAGGGCCTGAAATCCGATGTCGAAGGTGCCGCCGTCGCCGGCCCAGCCGAGGATGGTGGTTTCGTGGTCACCGCGAAGGTCGAGGGCAGCGCGCAGGCCGCTGCATGTCGCTCCGGTAGTGGCGAAGGCGGTATTGAGGACCGGCACCTTAAGTGCCGACTGCGGATAGTTGCTCGCAATGATCGCCCAGCACGAGGCCGGGATGACGACCATGGTCTTCTCGCCGAGGGCGCGCAGGGCCAGTTTCATCGCTACGGTTGCGCCGCAGCCGGGGCAGCCCACATGCCCGGGATTCAGATACTCTTCCTGCATCGTTAGGCTCATGCCTGCAATAACTCCTCTTTCAACTCCAGCCAGACGCTCTCCGTTTCGGGTTGCACCGCATCACGCGTCCGTGTATAAAGGTTCATGATGGTCTCCACCGTTACATCGCGGCCGCCGAGTCCGGTGATATAGCTCCAGACCGGCACCGTCGCCGCGCCGTACAGGGCGCTGCGAAGCTCGGAGGCGAAGATGCCGCCCGCGCCGAAAGAGCAGTTGCGGTCGAGCACGGCCACCTTGCGGGCTTTGGCGAGAGCCTGGCGCACCTCCCGGACCGGGAAGGGCCGGAACATCTTGATGCGTAGCATGCCGGCTTTTTCGCCCGCTTCGCGCAATTGGTCGATGGCCACCCGTGCGGTTCCGGCGGCGGTGCCGCTGGTGACCAGCACGATCTCGGCATCCTCGAGGCGGTACGCATCGACGGCGCCCCAGCGCCGGCCGAAGCGGGTCTGAAATTCCGCCTCGATTCCGGCGAAAACCTCCGGCACGGCCTCCATGGCCATCTGGATGCTGCGCCGCATCTCCATGTAGACATTGATCGGCGCGACGCCGTGGAGGCTGAGGGGTGCGGCCGTATCCATCCTGAATTTAGGCACGAAGGGCGGGAGGAAGGCATCGACCTCGTCTTGTGTGGGGACATCGACCGGTTCGTAGGTGTGGGAGAGAAAGAACGCGTCAAGGGTGACCATCACCGGCAGGTTGACGGCCTCGGCGAGGCGGTAGGCCTGCAGGGTGGTGTCGAGGACCTCCTGCCCGTCGGCGCAATAGAGCTGGATCCAGCCGGTGTCGCGCTGGGAGAGGCTGTCGGTCTGGTCCATCCACAGATTCCAGCCGGGGCCCAGGGCGCGGTTGACCTCGGCCATGACGATGGGGAGGCGTGCGCCGGCCGCCCAGTGCAGCATTTCGTGCATGAGGGCGAGGCCGTGCGAGGAACTGGCGGTGAAGGTGCGCACGCCGCCGGAGGCCGCGCCGATGACCGAGGCCATGGCCGAGTGTTCACTCTCGACGCAGATAAATCGCCCGTCGAGCGAACCCTCGGCGCAGAATTTGGCAAGTTCTTCGACGATGTGGGTCTGCGGGGTGATCGGATAAGCCGAGACTACCTTGACCCGCGCCAGGCGCACCGCCTCTGCGGCCGCCTGACTTCCTTCCAATACGGATCTCATGACAGCGGTTCCTCCATGGTCATGGCGCTGCGCGGGCACTCGGTGATGCAGATGCCGCAGCCTTTGCAATAGTCCGGATTGACACTGCGCGCCGAGGCGAGATGGACGGCCGCCTCCGGACAAAACGTCCGGCAGGTATCGCAGTCGTTGCACAGGCCGCAATTGCAGCAGCGGGCGGCCTGGGCCAGGGCCTGCTCCTCTTCCAGCGCCGACTCGATCTCGGCGAAGGAGCCCGTCGCTGCGGCCGGCGCGAGGCTGCGGCCGCGTTCGGCCGGTGCGGGCGTAAAATAATCGGGATTAAGATCCGTCCAGGTGACGACGCGGCGGGAGCGGCTGGCGCGCGGGCCGCCGAGATAGACCTCGAGCGAGAGCGAATCGCCAGCACCGACGCGGCTCTGCGCGACTCCGGGAGCAACTGCGGCCATGCCATCCCTGAAGAGGAGATCGAGGGCGATCGCCGCCTCCTTGCCCGAGGCGATGGCATCGGCGACGCTTTCCTCGCGGTTGATCAGGTCGCCGCCCAGGATCACCGGCAGGCTGCCGGCCTCACGGCAATAGAGACGGCTGTGGCTGAGGGTGAGGGCCGCTGCGTCGGCGATCCACTCGGCCCAGGGAGGTGCTGCCGCGGCGCCGATGGCGGTACAGACGGCGGCGACGGTGAGGGCAGCGGTCTCGCCCGGCAGCGGGACGACGCGCATCCGCCCGTCGGCTCCGGGTTCGCCGGTACGCATTTTTTGCATGCTCAATTCGAGATGGCCGTCCTGGCGGCTGAGCGCCAGGGGGGCGCTCAGCTCGATCAGCTCGACGCCCTCATCGAGGGCGCGGGTGATCTCGTGCGCGAAGGCCGGCATATCGGCGCGGCGGCGGCGGTAGACGATCGTCGCGCGGCGGCCGAGACGCACCAGGGTGCGGGCGATGTCGATGGCGCTGTTGCCACCGCCGATGACGGCGACGGGCAGAGTGGCGGGGCCGGGGATGGCCACCGCGGCGGGATCTTGCGCGCGGCAATGGTGCAGGAAAGCGAGGCCGTCGCTGGCGAGTTCGCCGCCGGGGATATCGAGGCCGAGCGCGCGGCCGTTGCCGCAGCCGACAAAGAGGGCGTCGTAGCGCGCCCGCGCCGCGACCATAAAGCCGCTGTCGATGGCGGTGTCGCAGTGGATCGGCACGCCGAGAGTGGTGATACGGCTGATCTCGCGTTCCAGCACCGCCGCGGGCAGGCGGTAGGCAGGAATGCCATAGCGCAGCAGTCCGCCGGGTTCCGCCGCGGCTTCAAAGATCTCGCAGGAGTGGCCGAGGAGGGTGAGGAACCAGGCGGCGGCGAGGCCGGCGGGGCCGGCGCCGGCGATGGCGATGCGCCGGCCGGTGGACGGCAGCGGCGTCAGGCCCGGAGCGAGTCCGGCGCGGTGCGCCTGATCGTCGAGAAAGCGTTCGAGGGCGTTGATGGCGACCGGGGCATCCAGCTCGCTGCGGTTGCAGTTGCCCTCACAGGGGTGGAAGCAGACGCGGCCGCAGCAGCCGGGCAGGGGATTTTCCTGGAGGATCGCACGCCAGGCCGCGGCGAATTCACCACGGGCCGCGAGCATCTCGATGCGCGGGATCTCCTCGCCGCAGGGGCAGTGCGAGGAGCAGGGTGCGGTCTTGTTCTGGTAGCGCGGCTGGCGGGTGCTCCAGGAACCGGTGCGGTTGGCGGTCGTGGGAGCGGCGGCCATGGGCAGAAAAAGCGGCAGAGCGAGCGGCGCAACGGATTGAGGTTTCATGCGACCGCCTTTCGGAAGAGAGGGCCGGCTGCGGGCTGGAGTTCGCTGCCGCGCACCAGGCCGTGCAGCACGACCGCATCGTAAGCGGTGCGGGCGGCCGCAACATTTTCCGCGATCTTGACCGGCATCTCGCTCTCGATTGCTTGCAGCACGGCTTCGAGGGGCGGATTGGTGAAGAGTCGGGCGAAGGCGCCCATCATTGCGGTATTGGTGATGGGCTGGGTCTTTGATCCCAGGCCATGGTGCAGGGCGATCGCCGAGGCATCGATGCAGGCGAGGCAAAAGCCGTCGAAGGCGGTGCGATCGGCCGGCAGGGCCGGGGCGTTGAGCAGGATCCAGCCGCCGGGCTTGAGGCCCCTGGTGATATCCAGAAAGCCGAGCAGCCCGGCATCCTGAACGATCACATGGTCCGGTGTATAGACGTTGCTGCGCAGATAGATCTTGGTTGTTTCCAGCCGCAGATAGGCCTCGACCGGGGCGCCGCGGCGCTCCGAGCCGAACACGGGAAAGGTCTGCACCCAGTACCCCGCCTGGAAAAAGGCCTTGGCGAGGGCGATCGAGGCGAGCACGGTGCCCTGCCCGCCCCGCCCATGAAAGCGGAACTCTTTCATATCCTCTTTGCTCTCTAATGCGTTGGTTGGAGTCGATGAATGGAGCGTCCTGCTGCGGAGGCCTACATATAGGCCTCCGGCGGCGGACAGATGCAGAACAGATTGCGGTCACCATAGGTGTCGTCGATGCGGCCGACAGCCGGCCAGAACTTGTGCGCGCACAGCCAGGCCACCGGCCAGGCCGCCGCTTCGCGGGTGTAGGGATGGTTCCAGGAATCCCCGCCCACTTCGGCGGCGGTATGCGGCGCGTTCTTGAGCACGTTGTCGGCCGGATCCGCCTTGCCGTCGGCCACCGCCTGGATTTCACGGCGGATGGCGCGGAGGGCATCGCAGAAGCGGTCGAGTTCGGCCTTGTCCTCGCTCTCGGTCGGTTCGACCATGATGGAGTTGTGGACGGGGAAAGCGACGGTGGGGGCGTGGAAATTGTAATCCATCAGCCGTTTGGCGATGTCGCCGGCCTCGATGCCGCAGGCCTTGAACTCGGCGAGGTCGAAGATCATTTCGTGGGCGACACGGCCGCGCTCGCCGGCGTAGAGCACCTTGTATTCGCTGGCGAGGCGAGCGGCGATGTAGTTGGCGTTGAGAATGGCATATTGGGTGGCCTCGGTCAGTCCCGCGCTGCCCATCAGCCGGATATAGGCCCAGGAGATGAGCAGGATGCTGGCACTGCCGTAGGGGGTGGCGCTCACCGCCGGGATCGCCTTGCTGCCGCCGATTTTTGCCAGGGGGTGGCCCGGCAGGTAGGGTGCGAGGCTGGCATTGACGCAGATCGGACCCATCCCGGGACCGCCGCCGCCGTGGGGAATGGCGAAGGTCTTGTGCAGGTTGAGGTGGCAGACGTCGGCGCCGATCGCCGCCGGATTGGTCAGTCCGACCTGGGCGTTCATGTTGGCCCCGTCCATGTAGACCAGGCCGCCATGGGCATGAATGATCTCGCAGATCTCGACGATCTTTTCCTCGAAGACGCCATGGGTGGAGGGATAGGTGACCATCAGGGCCGAAAGGGTCTCGCGGTACTGTTCGGCCTTGGCGCGGAGGTCGGCGAGATCGATGTTGCCGTGCTCGTCGCAGGCGACCACCACCACCTTCGTCCCGGCCATGACGGCGCTGGCGGGATTGGTGCCATGCGCCGAGGAGGGGATGAGGGTGACATCGCGGTGGCCCTGGCCATGGTCCTGGTGGAAGGCGCGGATCACCATCAACCCCGTGAACTCGCCCTGGGCGCCGGAGTTGGGCTCGAATGAGGCGGCGGCGAATCCGGTGATCCGGCAGAGGTCGCGCTCGAGTTCGCTGATGATCTCGCGATACCCCAGCGCCTGTTCCTCGGGCACGAAGGGATGGAGCTTGCTGAATCCGGGCCAGGTGAGGGGGAGCATCTCGGCGGTGCCGTTGAGCTTCATGGTGCAGGAGCCGAGCGGGATCATCGAGGTGGTCAGCGAGAGGTCCTTGTTCTCGAGGCGCTTGAGGAAACGCACCATCTTGTGCTCCGAATGATAGCCGCTGAAGACCGGATGGGTGAGGAAGGCCGAGGTGCGCGCGAGGCCGGCAGGGAAAGCGGCAGGAGCGGCGGCCTCTTTTTGCCAGTCGATCGCGGGGGGCTGCAGGCCGCGGGCGGCGGCGAAGAGGGCGACGATCTCCTCGACATCCTCGCTCCGGGTGGTCTCGTCGAGGGCGATGCCGATGCGGCGGCCGCCGGCATGGCGGAAATTGATGCCGTGCTCGCGCGACAGCGCATGGATCTTGTCCGCGGCGCTGCCGCCGTCGACCAGCAGGGTGTCGAAGAAGGCCGGGTTCTCGGGTGCGCAGCCCAGCGTTGTGAGCGCGCCGGCGAGGGCACGGCTGAGAAGGTGGACGCGGCCGGCGATGGCCTTGATCCCCTTGGGGCCATGCCAGACGCCATACATGCCGGCCATGATGGCGAGCAAGGCCTGGGCGGTGCAAATGTTCGAGGTCGCCTTTTCGCGGCGGATGTGCTGTTCGCGGGTTTGCAGGGTCATGCGGAAGGCACGATGGCCGTGGCGATCGACCGACACGCCGATGATGCGGCCCGGCATCTGACGGATGTACTCGGTGCGTGTCGCGAAAAAGGCGGCGTGTGGCCCGCCGAATCCCATCGGCACGCCGAAGCGCTGGGCGGAACCGAGGACGATGTCCGCTCCCATCTCGCCCGGGGGAGTCAGCAGGGCGAGGGCGAGGAGGTCGGTGGCGACGGCGACCAGGGCGCCGGCGGCGTGCGCCTTATCGATCAGGCTCGAACAGTTCTCGATGCGGCCGTCGACATCCGGGTACTGGAGCAGGATCCCGAAGACACGCTCGTCCGGCGTCGCGGTGTGCAGATCGGCGATGCGCAGTTCGATCCCCTGCGGCGCCGAGCGGGTGCGCAGGACATCGATCGTCTGTGGCAGGCAGGTGTCCGCGACAAGAAAAACGTTGTTGTGCGGGTCGCGGGTCTTTTTGCTGTTGACGCGGAAGAGCATGGTCATCGCCTCAGCGGCCGCGGTGGGCTCATCGAGGAGCGAGGCGTTGGCGATCGGCATCGCGGTGAGGTCGCTGATCATGTTCTGAAAGATGAGCAGCGCCTCGAGGCGTCCCTGCGAGATCTCGGCCTGATACGGGGTATATTGGGTATACCAGCCCGGATTCTCGAAAATATTGCGCTGAATCACCGGCGGGGTGATGGTGTCGTAAAAGCCGAGGCCGATGCAGGAGCGGAAGAGACGGTTTTTGGCCGCGGTTTGCGCGAGCTTTTGCAGCAGGTCGTATTCGCTGACCGGGGCCTGGGTATCGAAGGGGGCTTTCAGGCGGATATTGGCGGGGATGGTCTGGTCGATCAGGGCGTCCAGGGAGGCGACGCCGATGACCTGAAGCATCGCCTCGAGTTCGCCGGGATCCGGGCCGATATGACGACTGGAAAAGGTGTCCGTCAGGGGCAGAGCGGTATTCATGCATTCCTCGCAGTAGAAGGGTTAAAAGAACAGGCGCACGCCGATGCCGCCATCGATGTCAAATCCCGAATCCGGGGTGAGCAGGACGGCGGGGACGATTTCGCCGAAAAATTCCAGCGGAATGGAGGTCAGGCTGTAGTCGAGGCCGATGGGTATGCGCAGACGCGTCTCGGTTTCATCCTTGAAACTCATGGCGACACCGAGGCCGTAGTGCCAGTCCAGCCAGGCGGTATCGAGATGCAGGGCATTGGGGCGCTGGATGAGCATATCGGCGTGGAGATAGAGGGAGTTATCATGACCCGAGGTGGTCCAGGCGGCGGCAGCGTCGATGGCTCGATGCGGCCCAAGCCAGCTCTTGATGCTGAGGCCGGTGGGGGCGCCGACGATCAAGCCGACGCCGAATCCGCCGTTGCCGGAGGGGCGCGCCGAAGCCAGGCCGGCGCACAGTAAAAGAGCGGCGACGAGGGAAGAGAAAAAGCGTTTCATGATGTTACTATTGATTAGTCAGACTATCTTTGCAGCACAAGTTAGTCATAATTTTTCAAAAAACCAGTATTTTTTCCTGGCGCAGCGGGGAAATCCAAAAAAAACAGGGTTGCGATCGCCTGATTCTCCGGCAGAGGGGGGAGCGCGCCAGTTGCGGCCAGCCGGCGCGGCAGAGAGCCGGCTGCCCCGGCAGAAGAAGTATTTGATTTTATTCTATCTTTTACATAAATTTATCAAAATTTCTCCGCCGTCCCGCGTGGATGGCGCGTTGCCGATGCACCATGATGCCGCAACCGGCAGAAAGTACCCGCATGGCCAGTGAACAGCAGTCTTTCCTCTTTGACGATCCCGAGACGCCCCTGCTCGACTTGCCGCTGAGCCGGCCTCTGATCTTCTTTGACCTCGAGACCACCGGGCTGGATATTCCCCAGGACCGCATCGTTCAGTTCGCCTTTATCAAGGTCGATCCGGACAAGAACCTGACGGAATGGAAGGAACTGGTTCATCCCGGTATCCCGATCCCGCCCGAGGCCAGCCGGGTGCACGGCATCACCGATGACATGGTGGCGGACAAGCCCGTCTTCAGCTATTTCGCCCCGCGCATCGGCGGCCTGCTCCACGACAGCGATCTCGCCGGATTCAATGCGGCGCGTTTCGATATACCCTTTCTCCAGGCAGAGATGGAGCGGGCCGGATTTCCCCTGGATCTTGCCGGGCGGCGCATCGTCGACGCCCAGGTGATCTTTCACCGGCGCGAACCGCGCGACCTGAGTGCGGCCTACCGCTTCTACTGCCGCAAGGAGCTGGAGGGCGCCCACGATGCCCTCGCCGATGTGCGCGCCACCCTCGAGGTGCTCGAGGGACAATTCGCGCGATATCCCGATCTGCCGCGCGACGTCGCCAAACTCGGGGCCTATTGCACGCAGAGCGACGAAAGTCGCTGGGTCGCGGCGGACCGCAAGTTCTACTGGAAAAACAATGAGGCGGTGATCAGCTTTGGCAAGCACCGCGGCAATTCGCTGCGCTGGATTGTTGAGAACTATCCCGATTATCTGCAGTGGATGCTGGACAAACTCGAGCTGGCGGAGGAAACCCGGGCGATGCTGACCGCCGCCCGGGAAGGGGAGTTCCTGCGCAAGGACAAATAAAAAATACGAAATTGTGATCCAGCGCGGAAACTCGGGGGGCGGGACTGCGTTACAGGAGAGAAACAGGCGAGCCGGCCGCCGCTCGAGCAGTCGGCATGGTCCATGGCGCCGTCGGCCCGCCACACGAGCCGATCGGCATCGCCTGCAGCACCGCCGGCGGGTGTGCGGCTTGTAGGGCTCGGGATGCGCAGCCGGACCTCTGCATGATAACGGGAGAATGGAATGCTCCGGAACTTGCTACGAATCACGTTACTCTTGTCGCTGTTGGCCATGGCCTGCGAGATCGATCACGGACTCGGCACCATCGATTCCGGGATCTCCGGCCGGGTCATCTTTCTTCACCCCGAGCGCAAGCCTGCGCGTGTCGATGCCGTGCGCGTCGTCGCGGTCGTCAATTTTCCGCCGCAAAGCCTCGGCGATCTCGTCTTCACCAACACCTCGATCAATCTCAGCCAGCCCTCACCCTCCTTTCGGGTGCCGGCGCCCCTGGCGCATTATGTCCTCGTCGGCGCCATCTACCGCGAGAAGGGCAAGGAATGGGATTATGCGAAAATCCTCGGCTTTTACGGCTCCAATCCCGACAGCAATATCTATGACATCAAGCCGGTAACCCTCAGCAAGGCCCATCCGCTGGCCGCGAACATTGATATCTACTGCGACTGGGCGCAGGTGCCCGGGAGCAGCCGATGAAAAAGAACCTGCTCCTCCTGCTGCTCTTCTGCGGAGCGCTGCATGCGGCCGATGCCGGGCGGATCAGCGGTCACATCGTCGATGCGGTCACAGGTCAGCCCCTGCCCGGGGCCAACATCCAGATCACCGGCTCGGTGCTCGGGGCCATGTCGGATAATCGCGGCCATTTTCTCATCCTCAGGGTGCCGGAGGGACGCCACACCCTGCGCGTCTCCTATATCGGCTATGAGCCGGGGCTCCTCGAAGTGACCCTGGCCGCCGCGGACTCGAGGACGGTGCAGGTGCGCCTTAAACCGACGGTTATCCCGATGCACCAGGTGGTTGTGACCGGCTCCCGCCAGCCCGAAACTCTCGCCTCAGCCGCAGCGAGCATCAGCGTCATGGACCGGATGGCGATCCGGCGGCGCAATCTCCTCGGGGCCGCGGAGGCCCTGCAGCTGGTCTCCGGAGTCACGATGGTTGGCGACTATATCAACATCCGCGGTGGTTCCGGCTATAACCGTCTCGGCGGCAGCCGCCTGCTCGTGCTGCTCGACGAGGTGCCGATTCTCACCAGCGATCTCGGCGAAGCCAACTGGAATATCGTCCCGGTGACCGAGATCGAGCGCATGGAGGTGCTCAAGGGGGCGGCCTCCTCCCTCTATGGCTCGGGCGCCATCAGCGGCGTGGTCAACATGATCACCAAGCAGCCCTCCTCGGAACTCTCCCTTTCGGTGCGTCAGGCTTCGGGTCTCTTCGACACTCCCTCGGTGCCGGAGTGGAAGTGGACCGACAAGAGCCTCTACTACCACCGCACCGATCTCAGCGCCTCAAAGAGCTTCGGGCCCGTGGGCGTGCGCCTGGCGGTTTCGCGTCATGCCTCCACCGGCGACCGCGAGAACGGTCATTTCGAGCGCTGGTATCTGACCGGCAAGGCGGTCTGGCAGCTCCCCAGCAATGCCTCGCTTACCCTCTTTTCCACCTACAGCCACGAACAGCGGGATATCTTTTTGCAGTGGCTCGAGCAGAACCGCGCCCTTAACGTCCCCGCGACCGACCGCGGCGACCAGTACACGATGAGCGGGTACGTCGGTTATCTCGTCTACAGCCGGGTTTTTTCGCCGAAAATGTCCGGCAAGTTCCGCCTCTCTTTCAATCAGCAGCTGGTGGGCGTCCCCTTCAACATCACCAGCGCTTTTACCCCGGCCATCGGCGCCAGCGGCGAGGGGCAGGTGAGCTGGCACCCCTCACCCGCGCATCGCCTCTCGATGGGAGTGGACTACAAGTTCGATACGGTCGAGTCGGAATATTATGGCCGGCGCAATGCCAACGGCATCTCGCCCTATATCCAGGAGATCTGGCAGGTCTCCAACCTGCTCCATCTCAACGCCGGGTTGCGTTGGGACACCTATCAGCTGGTGGGCGATTCACTTGAGTACCAGGTGAGCCCCAAGATCGGCTTCAGCTGGCAGCCCGCCTTCGGCACCATTCTCCACGGCTCCTTCGGCCGGGGCTTTCGCGCGGCCACCGTGGTGGAGCGCTTCATCACCGCCGGCGCAAAGGATTTCAAGGCCATCCCCAATCCTGACCTCGAGCCGGAGCGCTCGATCCTCCTCGATGTCGGCGTGCGCCAGACTTTCGACGAGCGGGTCTATGTCGAAGCGACCTACTTTTTCAACCGCTATGCCAACCTGATCGAGCCGACCCTGCTCGCTTCGCAGCTGGCGGCGCAATTCGTCAATTATCCGGTCGCCTATATTCAGGGCATCGAGACGGAGATGCGCACCCGGTTTTGGCGGGACCGCGTCAGCCTGCAGGCCTCGGCGACCTGGATGGATCCCCGCGACAAACAGACCGATGCTACGCTGCTTTACCGGCCGCGCTTCATCGCCTCCTTCTCGCCCCAGCTGAATCTGGGCCGTTTCACCGCCGGCGCCGATTACCGCTACATCGGCCGCATCGAAAAGGTCGCCGTTTATCCGCTTGACGAGCGGGTGCCGGCCAAAATCTGGGATGCACGCATCGGCTGGCGCCTGCAGAACTGGGAGGTTCAGCTCGTGGTGCGCAATGCGCTCAATTATAACTATACCGTCTCGGAGCGGGTGCTCGGCGAGATTCGCAACTTTATGCTCGCAATCAGTGGAGAGATCTGATGAAAAGAGCTTGTGTTGTAGTGATGCTGCTGGCCCTGGCCGCCTCGCTGGCGGCCCAGAGCAAAACCCTGCAGCGCCGTTATGTACCGATCGTCATCAAGGGGACCTTGCTGCCCCTGGCCAGTTTCAATTCGACCGAGTGGCGCGCCTTCAAATATCAGGGCGGACGTTGGCAGGCGGTGCCCTTTCAGACCGACAAGGTGACCGACGGTAAATACATTCATCCCTGGAGCGGCGGGATCATCGATAGCGATGATGAGCTGGTTTTCATGCCCGAAGATCTTGGCGATCAGGCCGTGGCCAAATGGTATGAGGATCCGGCGGGACGTTCGGCCACCCGCCTCGAAATCGGCTTCTCTGAAGGTCTCGATCCGGCCCGGCGGGGGTGGGTCTATCTTTATAAAAGCACCCAGGCAGCGCCGGAGGGCTATCACCACCACATCGACGCCCCGGCCGGTACCGCGGCCGACACCATCGTCACGCCGTACTACAAACTCGGCCACAACCGCGACGGCTGGATCGATTATGTCGCCCTGGCCACCGATCCATCCCTCGATCTCGTCGACCGGCTCAAACTGCGCTTCGCGGGCAAAGCCCCGCTGCTGGGTATTGCCAGCTATGCGGCCACCGAGGATACGCTCAACAAGGGCGAGTGCAGTCCCTGGCCGGCGCCGATCCGCCTCATGCGCGACCAGCGTTCCAAGTTCGCCCTGCCGCAGCTGGGATTCTCCGACCTCGGCGTCAATTACCAGCTCACCTATTATCCCTGTTCCATGACTCTCGGAGTCCGGGATGCGCAGCTCTCGAGCGCCCAGTTTACCGTCCTCGCCGGCGTCAAGACCCTGCGCCAGTCCCTCGACCTGGCGCCGGCCGCAGCCGGGATGAAGTTCTTCTCCGAGGCGAACCGCAACGGCGTGGTCATCGACGGCGCCGCGGATGCCATCGATGCCGCCCTGCAGACCCAGACCGGACTGCACTGGGCGATGGCCAGCGGTGTGCAAGGGACGCTGCTGCTGGTACTGGAAATGCCGTCCATCAAGGGCGGTTCGACCAAACTCTACTACCGCGACAGCCAGGCCGGGGGGACCAACGACGACACGCCCGAAAGCGGCGACAAAAAGTCGTACGGCGACATGGGGCTTTGGGCTCAGGCCACGGGGACATCGAGCATTGCCACCGACCGGATCACCATGGGCTTTATGATGTACATGCTGCCCGAACGCAGCCGTGATACCGTTTTCGCCGACAGCCTTTTCACCTGGGTCCGGCAGCCCCTCAGCGCCAGCGTGATCGAGCAGATCGCGCCGGCTGCCGGCGTCGCCGGCGTGGGCCTGCAGCCGCAGGCGTTCGATCTCAGTCCCGCCTGGCCCAATCCGGTCACCCTCGCTGCGGGCGCGGCCCGGTGGCAAATGACCGCGCCGCGGCTGCGGGAGCCGGGCGAGGTGCGCATTTACAACGCTCTCGGGCAGCTTCTACGCAGGTGGGATGTGCCGGCCGGAAGCGGGAGCGAAGTGTTGACCTGGGATCTGTGCGACAGCCGCGGTATCGCGGTGGCACCGGGAAGCTATTATCTGCAGGTGCGGATGGGCAGCGCGGCGGCGACCCGAACCCTGGAGGTGCTGCG
>DAOQAG010000063.1:0-2578 GCA_035353815.1 bacterium | reverse complement strand
GCTGAAACCTGGCCGGAGCGCCCCTCCCTGGGCATGGTGGATGGCCCGGTCCTCACCTATGCCTTGCTGCAAGAGAAGGTCCAGCTGCTCTCGGCCCAGCTGCACGAACATGGTATCCTGGCGGGCGACCGCGTGGCCATCCTCAGCGAAAACAAGCCGCAGTGGGGCATCGCCTACCTGGCCATCACGACCATGGGAGCGGTGGTTGTGCCCATCCTGCCCGATTTCACCACCGCCGAGGTCCAGCATATCATCCGCCACTCGGGCTCCAAGGCCATCTTCGTCTCGGAAAAACTCTACAGCAAGGTCGAGGATGAGTTCGACTCCTCCCTGCGTACCATCTTTCTCATCGACGACTTTTCGCTCGTGCCCCTGGCCACCGAGAAGGACCGCCTCAAGGATTTCATCACCCAGGGCAGCATCGGCCTGGACCGCCTAAAGGAGGCGGCGCTGCGCCTGGCCGGCCGCGCCCGCCAGGTGGGGGAGGAGGACCTTGCCTCGATCATCTATACCTCGGGTACCACCGGCAACTCCAAGGGCGTCATGCTCACCCACAAAAACCTCGTCAGTGACGCGATCGCCACCAAGCAGATCGTCCGCCTGAACGAAACCGACCGCCTCGTCTCGATCCTGCCCCTGTCGCACGCTTACGAATGCACCCTGGGATTCATCCTGGTGCTCTATTGCGGGGCCTCGGTTTATTATATCGACAAGCCGCCCACTGCGCGCGCGCTCATGCCTGCCCTCGAAAAGATCAAGCCGACCATCATGTGCTCGGTGCCCCTGGTGATCGAAAAGATCTACAAAACCAAGGTTCTGCCCCAATTCACGCAGAAGCGGCTGATGCGCGGCTTGTACAAAACCCCCTTCATGCGGCGTACCCTTAACCGGGCGGCGGGCAAAAAGCTGCTGCGATTTTTCGGGGGCGAGCTGCACGATTTCTGCATCGGCGGCGCTCTGCTTGCCGCGGACGTCGAACAGTTCCTGCGCGAAGCCCGATTTCCGTATGCCATCGGCTATGGCCTGACCGAGACTGCGCCGCTGATCGCCGGCACCGATTCCCGGATTACCGTGCTGCGCTCGACCGGCATGCCCCTGCCCGGCGTCGAGATCCGCATCGACAATCCCCATCCCCGAAATGGGGAGGGCGAAATCCTGGTACGCGGCCCGATGGTGATGAAAGGCTATTACCGCGACCCCGAGCGCACCAGCGCCGTGCTGTCGGCGGACGGCTGGTTTCGCACCGGCGATCTCGGGGCCTTTGACGAAAAAGGCTACCTCTACATCAAGGGCCGGGTCAAGAACATGATCGTCGGCGCCAGCGGTGAGAATATCTATCCCGAGGAGATCGAGGAGGCGATCAACGAGCATCCGGATGTCCTCGAGTCTCTTGTCTTCGAGCAGGGCGGTCAAATCCTGGCGCGCGTCTATCTCAATTATGAGGAGCTGGACCACGAGTTCTCCTCCCGCAATCTCAGCGATACGGAAATACAGGAGGAAATCGGCCGGCGGCTCGAGGAGATCCGGCGCGAGGTCAACAGCCGGGTCAAGGTCTTTTCTCGCATCAACAAGATCATCGAGCAAAAAGAGCCGTTTGAAAAGACGCCGACGCTCAAGATCAAACGCTATCTCTATGTCTGAATTCCGGCTGGGATTAAGCCGGATTGTGTTGAAACAAGAGGGGTTGTAGGCATCGCCATGAATCTTTCTGTCTGAATTCCGGCTGGTATTAAACCGGATGCGCAACCGGCAAGGAGCGTATGGAATACTATCTTAACTGGACCACCCAGCTGACGATCACGGCGATCCGCTCGGGGATCCGCATCGCCCTGATCGTGCTGCTGACCGTTCTGATCCACCGCCTGATCCGGGTGGTTTCGAAAAAACTGGCCGCGATGATGGACCAGCACGAGTTGGATCTTGAATCGATCAAACGTGCCGAGACCCTTGGGCTGGTGATCCGCCATACCCTCGATGTCCTGCTCATCGTGGTGGCGGTGATCACCATCCTGAGCGAACTGGGCATTGAGATCGGCCCGATCCTGGCGGCCGCCGGGATTGTCGGTGTGGCCGTCGGCTTCGGCTCGCAAAGTCTGATCAAGGATATGATCAACGGTTTTTTCATCCTCGCCAACGATCAGATCCGCGTCGGCGATGCGGTGCAGATCGCCGGCAAGAGCGGCGAGGTCGAGCAGGTGAGCCTCAAGATGACGGTGCTGCGTGATGCTGCGGGGAGCGTCCATTTTATCCCCAACAGCGCCATCGATATTGTCACCAACATGACCAAGGACTACTCGCGTTATCTGCTCGATGTCGCATTGCCGTATGAGCAGGATGTGGAGCAGGCCTATACCCTCATCCGCGAGGCCGGCGCTGCCCTGCTGCAGGACCCTGAATACGCCGGGCTGGTCCGGGAGCCGGTGGAGATCCTCGGCGTCGATACTTTTGCCGACTATGCCGTCAAGATCAAGGTGCGGATCACCACCGCGCCCGGCAAGCAGTGGAAAGTAGGCCGGGAGTTCAACCGGCTGCTCAAGCTCCGTTTCGATGCACACGGCTTTGCCTGGCCGTTTCCGGT
>DAOQAG010000062.1:16484-20875 GCA_035353815.1 bacterium | reverse complement strand
GTTAATGCTAACGGCAGTGACATCAACAGCGTAGGCTTGATATGAGGGATTAGGTTAAGCAAACGCTTGGGGGAATCTATACCGGGAAACACCGTAGCGTAACCCATAAAACTCAGCTGGCGATGCATATGTGCCCACATGCTGGGCAAACCAGTTGGAGCAATAATTAATGCAGAACCACCTCGTGAGAATTTTTCTTTGGGATGAATTCTTTTCAAAGATCTCAAGGCGCATTCCTCATCTTGGTATGTCCACGGATATACAACAGGAAGTCCAGTAGTTCCGCTAGAAGAGAACCAATGCATGACGTCAGAATTACTACCAATCTTGTAGTTCATTTCACGAAGATGTTCTTTAGTCATGAACTGACGGCCTGTCGAATGAATGGCATTATTTATTACTGGCATTAGCGACACGACGGCGTCTCCATTTCTTGTGTTTGTGGGCTAGCATGAATTATCCTTACATGAGCTCTTTGAATAATTACTTACAAATCTTTAAAAAAATATAAATAGTCAGCGCTCTGAATACTAATTTAAGTATATATCTGCCTGAAGAATCACTCCACGGGATCATAGCCCCCTTCATGGGGCGTCCGGCATCGCCAAAGCCGTCGTAAGGTCAGCCGGATCCCATTCCAGGCGCCATACCTCGTGATCGCTTCCGCACTGTATTGCGAGCAGGACGGAGTATAGAGGCAGGCGCCTCGAAATCGTTGCGAAAGATGTGCCTGATAAAAATGAATCAAATACAGCAGGAGTCTAGCCATTGCGAGAGACCTCCGACCTAAAGGAGCGGGCTTAGCCCGGATTTTCGCTGCAGCGGCCCAAGTCAGCGTTTGGTGATCAACCCGCAATTGCCTGCGGCGGCATCCCAAAGTTGGCATTGTGATTGCATGCAGGGATGCGGTGCAGTGATTAATTTGTCAGAGCCGCCGCCGAAAATCGATGACAGGCAACCGGCGGGTTTGACCTGTTCGGTCCACGAAAAGGGGCAAAGCCCCACGCCACTGAGATTCACTTCTTTCGCCATTGCTAATCCTCCTTTTCGATGTGAGTGAGGCGTTCAGATTGAGTAGCCGCTGGTTAAAAAGAGCTACCCTGGTTGGCTGGGCTTGAGGATGGTTCCATGATGATCCTGCTATTCAGTTTGAGAGGATCCGGGGATTCAGGATTGCCCAACTTTGGGTTTTTCTCCGATCCACATTCGGGGCAGCGTCTACCTTCGTTTGCGCCAAGATAGGTGTGGCAGAATCTGGTCTTGCCTGCTTCACCGTGGTAGATGTTCAGGTAAACTACCGTCAGGCCGTGTGGAATGTGGCCGCATTTCGGGCAACGATCGTATCGGCTCATATTTACTCTTTGATAGAGGGCTGTGTCAATAAGATAATTTTTCAATGGCGATGCGCAACCTGGTAAAAACCGACCGGCCCCCCCGGGCCGGCGGGCGCTCCCCCATCGTCGCAGCATAGAGGATCCCTAAGCGGGACTCTGCTGAGAGCGCATGTATCTGCGGAGATAAATTCCGCTCCCCATTCGCGGCAGGACAACGACCTGCCGGCCCCCAGGCATCCCCTCGGTCCAACGATTCCCGAGCGCCTGCCACAGCAATTCCTCATGGCATTTGCGCACCACAATGACATCCACCGCTTCTTTCACCACCAGGTCTCTGGTCTGAGTTGTATCCATGGTGGCATACCAGGTGTCCTGCGACGTCAAATACTTTTGCATCTTGAGGATCATCCTGGGTGAATTTTCGAAAAGCAGCAGCTTCATGGATAGATCCCCCCGGATTCCTCTTGTTTCTTTGAATGCTCATCATTCCCAGGCTTGGCAAATTCAGTGCCAGCTATTTATCAGACTATTAAAAACAGTAAGTTAAAAGTGTTGGCTGCTGCAAACGATGTCAAAATTGTCGCCTGCAGGCGACAGGTATTCGGAGGGATATTGAGGCAACATTATAATAATCAATAATTAAAAGGTGTGATATTGAAGCGAATTCAGCAAATATCGCGGAAAGTAGCCGAGTTATCAGGCGCGCCTGAGCTTGCGACGGGCAGGAACAGAAGGTACAGGGGCGAGTAATTGCGGGGCCCCTGTCGCCTCAAGGCGACAGGTTGAAGCCCGGCATGGTGGAATGGGGACGAGGGCAAGCGGTCGAGGCCGGGCAGGAGGGGGCGGTGAAGAGCCGGGTGGGGACGAGATTTGCTGGGTGGCGCGCGAAATCGGGTGAGAGCCTGTGTCTGGGGTTGCTGGGTGGCGTGCGAAATCGGGTGAGAGCCTGTGTCTGGGGTTGCCGGGTGGAGCGCGCCGGGCCGGGGCTAGTGCACAATCCCCTCTTCGGCCAGCATGCGGTGCAGGCTGGCCCGGGCGAGGCCGGATTCACGCGCGGCTTGCGAGATGCTCCCCTTGCAGCGCTGCAGCAGCCCGATCAAATACTCCCGCTTGAAACGGCTGAGCAGCTCTTCCTTGGCCTCGGTGTAGGGCTTGTCCAGCAGACCAGCAAAGCCCTCCTGGGCAGCTATCGCCAGGGGCTGGAAGACGATCTCCCGGGCTTCGATCTGGGTGCCGGTACTGTAGAGCAGGCGGCTCTCCACCAGATTGCGCAGTTCGCGCACGTTGCCCGGCCAATCATAGCGGGTCAGCAGCTCCTGCGCGGCCGGCGAAAATCCGGCGACGCGCGAGTTGAATGGCTTGCGCATCCGGTCGATAAAATAGCCGGCGATCAGGGGGATGTCCTCGCGGCGTTCCCGCAGCGGCGGCACCTCGATCATTACCGCGGCCAGCCGATAATAGAGATCGCTGCGGAAGCGGCCGGCGCTCACCTCGGCGCGGAGATCGCGGTTGGTGGCCGCGATGATGCGGGCGCGCAGCGGCAGCGCCTCTTCGCCGCCAACACGGTAAAAGCAGCGCTCCTCGATGACGCGCAGGAATTTGGCCTGAGCCTCGAGCGGCAGGTTGGTGATCTCGTCGAGCAAAAGGGTGCCCTCGCCGGCCATCTCCATGCGCCCGCGATGGAGGGCTTCTGCACCGGTGAAGGCGCCTTTCTCATGGCCGAAAAGCTCGCTCTCGAAGAGGGCCGGCGCGATGGCGCCATTGTCCACGGCGACAAAGGGCTGCGTCGCGCGCTTGCCGCGGGCATGGATCTCATGTGCCACCAGCTCCTTGCCGGTGCCGCACTCCCCCTGGATCAGGACGTTGGAGGGGGCGTTGGCCACCCGGGCGATCTGTTGGAAGACCTGTTGCATCGGCGCTGATTCGCCGACCAGCCGGCCATAGCGCTTGCCGTTCTCCTCGAGGTAGAGCCGCCGCAGATTCACCTGCTCCAGCTCATGCTGGATCACCGTGCGCAGTGTCCCGACATTGGGTTTTTTCGAGGCATAATGCAGGGCCCCCAGCTTCATCGCCTCGACCGCCGTATCGAATCCGGGGTGGTCGGTGACCATCACCACCGGCAGATCCGCATGGCGGTCGCGAATGCGGCGCAGGGTTTGCAGTCCATCCCATCCCGTGCCCATGCGCAGGTCGAGCAGCACCGCATCGGGTTCCTTCCGGGCGAGCATACGCAGGCCTGCCTCGCCGCTCGTGGCGTGGGTGATGATGAAAATATCCTGGCTGAGGAGGGCAAAATCCGCCGCGAATTGGGCATCATCATCGATGAGCAACAGCTGCAAACGATCACTCATGGTCGATTCTCTTTAGCATGATTTCGAACGTGGCGCCCTGACCCGCTTCCTGATCCAGGAGGCGGATGGCGCCGCCAAATTTGACCAACTCGGTATGGGCATAATGCAGCCCGAATCCGCCGGCGTGCGATTTGGTGCTCACCCGTTCGCTGAAGAGACGCTCAGCGATGGCAGCGGGCACGCCCGGACCGTTGTCGCGGATACGCAGAAAGAGGTAATCCGCATTCGCCTCCAGCTCGATGGTGATTCTTTTATGCGCCATCGCGCTGACAGCGGCATGAGCGTTATCCAGACAATTCTCCACGATCTGGGAGAGGGCATAACCGGGGATGCGCGCCCAAATCCCCTCCTCCGCGGGAAGATCTAACCGGTACTCCACGCCGGGGCAACGGTTCTGCTGCAGGGTTTTCTCCACGATCTGCGGGACCAGGCAGGAAAAGCGATCCGCGACGTATTTGCGCAGGGTCTGGAGCTCCATCTGCAGGATCTGGCTGCGGCGTATAATGTTTTGCAGGGATTCATCCGTGCCAAGACGCAGGTCGACCTTGAGTCCGCTCAATGCTGCGGCCTGGTTGAGCATGGCGGTCTTCAGTGCGTCCCGGAGATGCTCAGGGATATGGCTCCCCGCGGCCAGCTCGAGGATTTTTTCCAGCTCAGGTACGATCATGGAAAAGTACTCGTCGATGGCGTTGGTGAACGCGCTCAC
>DAOQAG010000062.1:7732-16384 GCA_035353815.1 bacterium | reverse complement strand
CGGTTGCCGGTGAGCAGGTCGAGATCGCCATCGTTGTCGGCATCGAGAAAGAGGGCGGTCTGGCTCAGGTCGTGGCTGGCAACTCCATGGGTTGCGGTGACCTCCTCGAAATGGCCGCGGCCGTCATTGAGATAGAGCCAGTTGGAGAAGTTCAGATTGGTGACGAAAAGATCGAGGTCGCCGTCGTTATCGACATCGCCCCAGGTGGCGCTGGTGGAGCGGGTCAGGGTGTCACTGCCGGCGACGCCCCTGGCGCGGGCGCATTCGCTGAAATGGGGCACTGCGTCCGGTGCGGCCGGACCGTCGTTGATAAAAAGAAGATTGGGCTGGCCACAGCGCGGCACGAAGAGGTCGGGGTCGCCGTCGTCGTCGATATCCGCGAAGGCCGGGCCACCGCCGCCGCGGTCGATGCGCAGCCCCGCTGCGGGGGTGACATCCTGGAAGATGCCGGCGCCGTTATTGAGATAGAGGTGGTTGGCCGAATCCTCGTTGGCGAGATAGAGATCGATGGCGCCATCGCGGTTGACATCCGCCCAGATGGCGGAGCTGGTGCGTGCCAGGCAATTGTCGATGCCGGCGAAACGGCACTCTTCGCGGAAGCGGCCCGGAGCGGTTTGGCGGTAGAGCAGATCGTGGCCGTAGAGGGAGGTAACCAGGAGATCCTGGTCGCCGTCGTTGTCGACGTCGGCTGCGGCGGCTCCTTCGTCATAATTGACGATGCCACTGGTGAGGGTGCCGCTCCCGGCCAACCCCATCTTGGCCGCGGCTTCGATGATCGCCTGATTGCTCCCGGGCGGGGGCATGAGATCGAGATGGTTGGCGGCGCCGGTAACTACCGCGAAAACATCCTCATTGCCATCGCCGTTGAAATCGGCGATCGCCATGCCGTGTTCAGCGGAATTATAACTGCTGCTCTGCAGATACGCGACATCGAACAGGGCCGGCCGTTTCGGGGCCTGCAGCAGCCGCAGGACGAGAAGGCGTTTGTCGCCCTGCTGGTTGAAGAAGTGGACGGTGAGCCAGACATAGCGGCCCTCCTCACGCGGCGGCTGGACATAATTCGCGATCCAGTCGAGCCGCTTTTGGTGGAATGAACGGGCCAGACGGCCCTTGATCAGGGTGCCGCGCGCATGGCAGAAGATCAGGCGGCCGGGCGGCAACGGGACATCGATCAACAACGTGTCCTGCATAGCGGCAGGCGCCTCGAGCCAGGCCGCGCGGGTCAGCATGTCGGCCGGCCAGTTGGAAATACCCAATTCCGTAGACATGGCAAAAAACAAAGCCAGCCAATTGAGGGAATCGGCATGGACGCTTCTCCAGGATGCGCCGTTGTAGAAGAACAGATGGTTCTCTTTCCGGTGAGCCCGGGTGAGCGCGGTCCCTGTGTTCTCGTCCAGCATCAGCAGACTGCGAATGTGATGGTTGGTTGGGAAGGGTTTGAGCTGCCAGTCCGCGCCGTTATAACGCATGAGCTGCCCCCATTCGCAGCCGGCCCAGCCGCTGGTGGGCGAGAGCATGAAGAGGGAGCGGATGCGGTCCGAGTTGGGCGTAGAAATATGGCGCCAGCTCCGGCCATCGTAATGCAGCAGATCCTGCTTGAGGGTCAGATCCGGGTTGAAGGAGAGCCAAACATCCTGCCGGGTGCGGGCGAAGAGGCTGGTCATGGGGCGACCGGCGAAGGCGGCCAGCTCCTCGAGCTGCCAGCGGCCGCGCTGGTAACGCCACAGCTGACAGATGGGGGAGATTTCCGGATCGAGAGTGCAGAGGAATCCGTACTGATCGTCGATAAAACTGGTTTCGAATTCGCTGTGGGCCAGGGCTGAGGGCGGGGTGATCAGCTTCCAGGGGAGGCCGAAGAGGGGCTGCAGGTCGGCGAGGATGGCCAGGGTATCGGAGCGCGTTGCGGTCAGCGTGATGGTCTTGGCAGCCGCCGGCGCTCCGGACACGGCAAGGAGCAGGGCGAGGACGCCCGAATGGCGCAGGAGGTATATGACCCGTAAGCCCCGCTTGAGCATGGATCCCCGGGGAGCCCTTTTCAGTGAGCAGCGGCGTGTTAATTTTTTACAAATTAGCCAAATTATTCGATTTTGTCAATCATAATAAAATTTGCAAGGAACCCCCCGAAATCTTGTTCCCACCTGACATCTTGCGCCGTGTACCCCCCGAAATCTTGTTCCGACCTGACACCTTGCGCCGTGCAGCCCCGAAATCTTGTTCCGACCTGACACCTTGCGCCGTGTACCCCCGAAATCTTGTTCCGACCTGACATCTTGCGCCGTGCAGCCCCGAAATCTTGTTCCCACCTGACACCTCGCGCTGTCTACTTTACAAGCTTTTATTACCCGAAGCCCACTATTTTGAATTATATTAAAGCCGGGTGGCACCCGGATTTTTGGGGGTGTCAAGTAATAAAATCTGGCGCGGCGCGGCTCCCGCTGCTCACTCCTGAAAAAGGATTGGAATCCTCAATTATTCTCCCTATTTTGCTGTCAACCCCTTCCAGTGGATACCCTTATGTTTACCTATGATCAAAAAGGCATTCAGATCGCGGGCGCTGAGCTTTGGCTCGACGCCCTGCGCAAGGTTAGCTTTTCCTTCGTCTCGCACGGCCATACCGATCATCTCAAGAATCACACCCGCATTCTCGCCACGCCCGCAACGGCCTGTTTCCATGCCCTGCGCGCCAAAAAGGCGGAGGTGCAAACGCTGAATTTCGGCGAGACCCTCGAGATGGCGGGGATGCGCATCCGTCTCTACCCCGCCGGTCACATCCTCGGTTCGGCGATGATCCATATCGAGCGCGACGGCCTCTCCCTGCTCTACAGTGGCGATTTCAAGCTGCGTCCCAGCGCCACCTGCGAGCCGATCGAAACGCCGCACGCCGATATCCTCATCACCGAAAGCACCTTCGGTCATCCGCAGTATGTGGTCGAGCAGAGCCGCGAGGCGCTGATCGCGGAGCTGACCGGCTTTATCCGCGACGCTCAGCGCGCCGGTTATACGCCGGTCGTCATGGCGTACACTCTGGGAAAATCCCAGGAGGCGATGAAGATCCTTGGCGATCTCGGTTATCCGGTGCGCGTCTATCCCTCGATCTGGCAGATGGCGGAGGTCTACCAGCAGTTTGGCGTGAAGTTCAACAATTGTGCGGTCTGGCAGGGGGCCGGGATCGGCGCGGAGGAGGTGCTCATCGTCCCGCCGCATGTCGCTTTCACCCGCGCCCTGCAGTTCGTGCCGCGGCGCAAGACGGTATTCCTCTCCGGCTGGGCCAATGGCAGCCAGGGCCCGGGCTGGCGCTGCGATCACCGCATCCCCCTCAGCGATCATGCCGATTTTCATGAACTCATTGAATTTGTCGGCCGGGTCCAGCCGCAAAAGATCTATACCACCCACGGCTTTGCAGAATTTCCCGGCCACCTCTGCGAACTGGGCTACGATGCGGAGATCCTGGCGTGAGCTCCCTCCACCAGTATATCTCCGCAGCAGCTGCGGCAAAGATCAGCCAGGCGATCGCCGAGGCGGGCGGCAATGAGGTCTTTTTCATCGGCTACACCGAGGAGGACCTGATCGTCCACGATGTCGCCGTAGCAGCGCGCGGCCACAAGACGGCGGTGCCGGTCATCACCCAGCTCGCCGCCGAGGCCGACGTGGTGATTCACAACCATCCCTCCGGATACCTCACTCCCTCCGAGGCCGATCTGGCGATCGCCGCGGCCCTCGATCCCTTCAGCGTCGCCTTTTACATCGTCGACAACCAGGCTGAGCAGATCTATGTGGTCGTCGAGCCCTTTGCCAAGCGGGAGATCATCCCGCTCGATGCCGCCGCGCTGGTGGAGGTGGTGCAGCAGGGGGGTGCGGTCGCGCACCAGCTCCCCGGTTACGAAGAGCGGCCGCAGCAGGAGGAGATGATCCGCGGCGTCGTGGAGGCCTTCAATTCGGGCAAGATCGCGACCATCGAGGCGGGGACCGGCACCGGCAAAACCCTGGCCTATCTGATCCCCGCTATCCGCTGGGCCCTGCAGAACAAGGAGCGGGTGGTGGTCTCGACCAACACCATCAACCTCCAGGAGCAGCTGATCCGGAAAGACCTGCCCTTCTTGCAGCAGGTGCTGCCCGACCCCTTTACAGCGGTGCTGGTCAAGGGTCGGGGCAATTATGCCTGCCTGCGCAAGGTTGGCGACCTCAGCAGCGAGCTCGATCTGCAGAGCGATGAGGAGGAGGAGCGCGAGGAGCTGAAACAGCTGATCGACTGGGCGCGCAGTTCCAGCGACGGCAGCAAGGCGGACCTCGCCTACATTCCGCGCGAGGTGGTTTGGGAGAAGATCGCCGCCGAAAGCGACACCTGCACCCGCAGCCGCTGCCCCTTTTTCCGCGATTGTTTCGTCAACAAGGCGCGCCGTCATGCCGCCCGCGCCAATATCCTCGTGGTCAATCACCACCTCCTCTTCGCCGACCTTTCGATCCGCTATCAGATCGGCTCGATCAGCGAGGCTGCGGTGTTACCGCCGTACACGCGCATCATTTTCGACGAAGCGCATCACCTCGAAGATGTGGCGACCAACTATTTCGGCGACCGGGTTACCCGCGCCGGCATCCTGCGCATCCTCAGCCGTCTCCACCGCCAGCAGAAACAGGTGCTCAAGGGGCATCTCCATACCGCCCTCTACAAGCTGCGGCGCCGCCGCGGTCAGGTTGACGGGACCCTCATGGCCCGGGTCGAGGAGGCCATCACCGTGCGTCTGGCGCCGGAGGTGGCAGCGCTGCACGAGTCCACCCAGGTGCTGATGGACCATCTTTACGAGGCCGTCAAAGGCTTTGCCCAGGAAAACCAGGGCTACGAGGTCAAGGTGCGGCTGGTGCCGGAGGCCGTCCAGGCCCTGCTGGTCGACAGCGGGCTGAGCCGCCTGGTGCAGGAGTATGTCACCAGCATGACCGAACTGGCGGCGGGACTGACTCATCTTGGTGGCTGGCTGCACCAGCTCCAGTCCGGACCCGAGGATGATCTCGGCTCCGCCGTCATCGAGATCCGGGCCGCTGCCGACCGTCTCGCCGCAGCGGCGGCGGTGATCGAGGAGGTCGTCTTCAAGCAGGATGAGGAAAACATCCGCTGGATCGAGGTCCGACCCGGCTACAAGGGGCGCCATGTCGTCCGCTTGCAGTGCTCGCCGCTCGACATCGCGCCGATGATGCAAAAGGCGGTCTACGACTGCTACGACACCATTGTCATGACCTCCGCGACCCTGGCCGTAGAGAATTCGTTCGAGTTCCTGAGCAAGCGCATCGGCCTTGACGCACTTGATCCGGAGCGCCGCCGCGAGCTGCTGCTGCCCGCCCCCTTCGATTACGAGAAGCAGGCCGTGGTCTGCATCCCCACCGACATCCCCGATCCCAACGACCGCGCCTTTTCGGCGGAGCTGGGCAAACTGATCTACCGGGCGGTGGCCATTTCCAACGGCCGGGCCTTTGTGCTTTTCACCTCCTATGGTTTGTTGACGATCATCTATCGCCAGCTCGAGGAATCTTTCAAAAAGCTGGGCATCACCCCGCTGCGGCAGGGCGAGGAGAATCGGCACGAGCTGCTGGCGCGTTTTCGCCGCGACAAAAGCTCGGTTTTGTTCGCCACGGACAGCTTCTGGGAGGGTGTCGATGTCGAGGGCGAGGCGCTCGAGAACGTCATCATCAGCAAGCTCCCCTTCAAGGTGCCGAACGAGCCGGTCATTGAGGCGCGCTGGGAGGCGATCGAACGCGCCGGGGGCAATGCCTTCATGGAGTACGCCGTGCCCCTGGCGGTGCTCAAGTTCAAGCAGGGGTTCGGCCGGCTCATCCGCCGCAAGACCGACCGCGGCTCGGTCATCGTCTTCGATAACCGCGTCGTCAAGAAGGCCTATGGCAAACGCTTCATGCGTTCGCTGCCGCCCTGCCGCACCGTGGTCGGCGGCAAGGAGCTGGTCTTCGCCGAGATGGTCAAGTTCTTCGACCGTCGTTAATCGCTTCCCGCTGAAGCGCGTTCCTGGACCCTGGTTGAAAGGAATGTGCCATGAAACCGATCCATTATCTGCCCGTCCTGCTGGTTCTCACCCTGGCTTGCACCAAAACCGTCGAAAAAATCGTTTGTCCGGAGAGTAACGCCAATTCCGACAAGGGGGCTATCGTCGGCCTGGTCAAACAGACAGATAGCCAGGCCTGGGTAGTGGTGCGTCAGGCGCTGCCGCTCGATACGGTCCGGATCGATCCGGCCACCGGGCAGTACCGTTTCGACAACCTTGCCCCGGGAAACTATGATCTCAGCATCAAGGCGGCGGGCTACGGCACCAGCTGGGTGCGCGGCGTTGTGGTCAGCCGCGGCGCAGTCGCCTGGGTGGGCGAGACCGCCCTGCGCGCGGTTCCGGATCTGGTCACGGCCTTTTATCCGGAGGACCGGGATGAGATCGTCTTTGACCGGAACAGCAGCCAGCTCTCGATCTCCATCCTCTTCAGTGAAGAGATGGATCGGGCGAGCGTCGAGAAGGCCTTTGCGACCGATCCCCCGACCGAAGGGCTCTTTTTCTGGGGCTATTACGCCACGATCGTCACCCCGACCTATTTCTGGAACGACGACTCCTGGGCCGACAAGGCCCGGAATGAGGCGGGTGCGCCCGGCGCGACCATCACCACCTTCAGCAAGGTCAAGGCCTTTACCTACCGGGTGGCGCGCAAGGACTGCTTCACCGACACCACCTACCGCGTCACGCTCGCGACCGGTGCCAAAGACACGGCCGGCGTGCCCCTCGAGTTTCCCCTGAGCTTCTCTTTCCGCACCGTGCAGTCGGCTACCACCCAGAACACCATCCAGACCAGTCCCGAGCACGGCGACGATCAGGTCGATCCGCTGAACTACAGTTCGCTGACCATGACCTTTCCGCGCCGCATGAATCAGGCCTCCGTCGAGTCCGCTCTGACGATCACGCCGAAAACAGATGCGGTCTGCATCTGGCCGGCAGCGCAGCAGCTGCGGATTTACACCGGCGGCCCGCTGCACTGCAGTACCCACTACACCCTATCCCTGGCTGGCACTGCAGAGGACCTTGATGGCGTCGCCCTGGGCGAGCCCTTCGTTTTCAGCTTCGACACGATGCCCTTCAAGGTCGAGAGCACCAGCCCGCAGCACGGGACGACCTTCGTTTCACGCAACACACGTTTGAGCATTCAGTTCAATACCTGGGTCAGCCTCACCCCGGTCACCCGGGCGGTCACGATCGAGCCGGCGGTGAAGGGCAGCTTTCTGCGCGGCTACGAATATGGTCAGGGAACACCCAAGGATGTGATCACCTTCATCCCCTCCGATCTGCTCGCGGCCAACACCAGGTATACGGTCACCATCAGCGCCGATGCCGCCGATCTCTACGGCACGACGATGCCGGCGCCCTATACCTTTGTCTTCATTACCGAGCCGGAATAGGGGAAAGCCGATGGATCTTAATACGGAAATCAGCAGGCCGGAATGATGGAGTTGAAATCCGCCATCGTAGAGCGCGCGCGATCGCTCGGTTTTGACCGCATCGGCTTCGCCCGAGCCGAGGCGCTGCCGGGGGGCGTGCTGCAGCAGCGGCTGGCGATGGATTATTACAGCGGCTTGGGCTGGATGGCCGAACGGCTCGAGATGCGCCTCGATCCGCGGCGGCTCCTGCCCGGTGCGCGCACGGTGATCGTCGCGGCGATCACCTATTATGCGGCCGAGGAGCCTCCTGAGGCGCCGCATCTGGCGCGGGTCTCGCGTTATGCCTGGGGGGAGGATTATCACCGGGTTATCCGCAAGCGGCTCAAGGCCCTGCTCGCTTTTGTACGCGAATGCGCACCGGGAGTGCAGGGCCGGCTTTGCGTTGATGCCGCCCCGATCATGGAAAAGGAGTGGGCGCGGCGTGCCGGCATCGGCTGGGTGGGCAAGCACAGCCTGGTCCTGGCGCCGGGGTTGGGATCGTGGATTTTCCTCGGCGAGATCGTCACCGATCTGGAGGTAGAGCCCGATCAACCGGTTGCGGAGCGTTGCGGCGCCTGCACCCTGTGCCTGGAAGCCTGTCCCACCGGGGCGCTGGTAGCACCCTACACCCTGGATACACAGCGCTGCCTGGCGTGCCTGACCATCGAAACCGAAGTCGACCTCCCGGAGGAGGTGCGCCGGGCACTCGGCAATCGTGTATTTGGCTGCGATATCTGCCAGTCGGTCTGTCCCTGGAACCGGAAATGGGCGGTGCCGGCTGCTGATCCGGTATTCCAGCCGCGGCCGCTGTGGTTATCGGCTGGGCTGGAGGAGTTGGCCGCCTGGTCCCCGGAGCAGTTCGCAGCGGCGGCAAAGGGTTCACCCTTGCAGCGGCGGAGCTACGCCGGTTTTATGCGGATGGTGCGGGCGGCGCAGGCGAACTGCAAGTAATATCTCGTCCCTCGTCCCCACCCCAGTGCTCTCGCTCCCACCCTGGCCGGCATCTCGTCCCCATCCCGCCCCGAGATCTTGTCCCTACCCAGGTCCCAATATCTCGTCCCCACCCAGGTCTCGCCAGGGATCCCGCCCCGATATCTCGTCCCCACCCTGGCCGGCATCTCGTCCCCACCCCGGTCCCAAGATCTCGTCCCCACCCAGGTCTCGCCAGGGATCCCGCCCCGATATCTCGTCCCCAC
>DAOQAG010000062.1:6294-7632 GCA_035353815.1 bacterium | reverse complement strand
CCTGGCCGGCATCTCGTCTCCACTCTGGTGCGCCCCATGCTCTCGTCTTCGCCTGGGCTTTTCTCTTCCTCTCCCCGTAACGCCTCCCATCCTTTACCCGATCGTGCCGGAGCGCTCCCCGCCTTGTGACATCACCGCGAAGAAAGTATAAAAATCTCTTGCATTCGGCTTGAATATTAACTATAATGTATACGTATACTGATACATTAAAATGAAACTATACGATAAGGGATATTTATGGAGAATAACCTTTACGACCAGCAAGAGTTTCTGAAAAAAATCGGTCTCTCGCCGGAAGAGCTGGCCGAGTGGGAAAAGAACAATCTCCTCCGCAGTGAGGTGCGGATCGACAACAACCTCCCGGGGTATACGGAGGAGCATCTCCGGGCGGCGCAGCAGATCCAGAATCTGATCCAGATCGGCTACAGCTTGCCGGAAATCCGCAAGATCCTGAAAAAAGTAGGCTTGCCGAATCGGGACGAGAACGGGAATGGCCGCCTTGCGGCCGAATACCTCACGGTAGGCGAACTCGCCGAACAGGCCCAGGTCAACAATCGCACGATCAAGTATTGGGAGGAGCGCGGGATCATCACGCCCGATCGTCGCACCAGTGGCGGATTCCGCCTTTATGCCAAACACTGGGTGCAAATCTGCCAGCTGATCCTGGATCTGCAGAATTTCGGCTATACCCTGGAGCAGATCAAGGAGCAGGCCGATCTCTACCGTTTTTTGCTGGAGCTGGAAGCGGACAAGTCGCACAGCCATAATCCACAGGTGGCCCTGGGGGCCCTTGAGGAGATGGAACGGCAGATGCAGGCTCTGTTTGCGCGAATGAAACTGCTGCAGGAGGGCATCGAACGCTGGGAGGCCATGCTCAAGAAACGGCGCAAGGAACTGGCGCAGCTTAAAAACGGGTACGCCCGGCCTGGGGCCTGACAGGCCGCCCGGGTGGGGGCGAGAGCTGGCGGGCCGTTGCGTTCCAGCTATACGCGCCCGGGTGGGGGCGAGAGCTAGCGGGCCGTTACGCTCCGGCTATACGCGCCCGGGTGGGGGCGAGAGCTAGCGGGCCGTTACGCTCCGGCTATGCGCGCCCAGGTGGGGGCGAGAGTTAGGGAGTTGGGGCCGTTACGCTCCGGCTATGTACGCCCGGGTGGGGGCAAGAGTTAGTGGGCCGTTACGCTCCGGCTATACGCGCCCGGGTGGGGGCGAGAGCTAGCGGGCTGTTGCGTTCCGGCTATGCACGCCCGGGTGGGGGCGAGAGCTAGCGGGCGCAACACGCCAACTCAACGCAACGAATGGGGGGGTACTGTACCACCGGGGGCGGAAAAAGGAGGATCA
>DAOQAG010000062.1:0-6194 GCA_035353815.1 bacterium | reverse complement strand
TCAACGCAACGAATGGGGGGGTACTGTACCACCGGGGGCGGAAAAAGGAGGATCAAGCATCATGCGTGTATTACTGCTCTACCCCGAGTTTCCCGATACCTTTTGGAGTTTCAAGCATGCCTTGCGCTTCGTGCGTAAAAAAGCCTCATCGCCGCCGCTGGGACTGATCACAGTCGCGGCGCTCCTCCCCTCGACCTGGGAGAAGCGCCTCGTGGACGTCAACATCACCCGGCTGCGCGATCGCGACCTCGCCTGGGCCGATATGGTAATGATTTCGGGGATGATCGTGCAACGCGAATCGGCGCACGCCTTGATCGCACGCTGCAAAAAGGCGGGCAAGACCGTCATTGCCGGCGGCCCCCTTTTCCTCAGCGAGCATGAGAGCTTTCCCGAGGTGGACCATTTCATCCTTAATGAAGGCGAGATCACTCTGCCCCTCTTCCTCAGCGACCTCGCGCGGGGTTGCCCGCAGCGGATCTATAAGACCGGCGAGTTCGCTGATATGAGCATGACGCCGGTACCGATGTGGGAACTGGTCGATTTCCGTAAATACGAATCGCTCAGCATCCAGTATTCGCGCGGTTGTCCCTTCCAGTGTGATTTCTGCAACATCACGGCGATGCTCGGGCGGCGGCCGCGCACCAAAAACGCCCGGCAGATCATCGCCGAACTCGACCGCATGTATTCGCTCGGCTGGCGCCGCAATGTCTTTTTCGTTGACGATAACTTTATCGCCAACAAAAGGCAGCTCAAGGAGGAGATCCTCCCCGCCCTGATCGCCTGGCGCCGCGGCAAAGCGGGCTGCAATTATCTCACCGAGGCCTCGATCAACCTCGCCGACGATGAGGAGTTGATGACAATGATGGCCGCGGCTGGTTTCAACTCGGTCTTCGTCGGCATCGAGACTCCGGATGAAGCGAGCCTGGCTGAATGCAACAAGGGCCAGAACGTCCACCGCAACCTGGTGGGATGTGTCCAGGCCATGCAGCGCCACGGCCTGCAGGTGATGGGCGGCTTTATCGTCGGCTTTGATCATGACACCGACTCCATCTTCGACCGGCAGATCGAATTCATCCAGAAGAGCGGGGTGGTGACGGCGATGGTAGGGATGCTTCAGGCCATTCCCGGCACGCCCCTCTTTGCCCGGCTGCATGCCGAGGGCCGGATCGTCCACGAGATGACCGGCGACAATGCCGATGGCACGACCAACATCATCCCGAACATGGGCCTCGAAAAGCTCAAGGCAGGATATGCCCGTTTGATGGCGGAAATCTACAGTCCGGAAAAATTCTACGCCCGCATCAAAACCTGTCTCCGCCTCTATCGCCCTGCCAAAACGCCGGTCCGGCTGCATTTTGCCGAGCTCTATGCCTTCTTGCGTTCGATTTGGAAACTCGGCACCGTCGGCCAGGAACGACGCCATTACTGGCAGCTTTTCTTCTGGACCCTCTTTCATCGGCCCCGCAGTCTGGCCCTGGCCGTTACCCTGGCCATTTACGGCTTCCATTTCCGCACCGTGAATGCGATGAACGGCATCCGCTGATCGGCATCCACTAAAAGGCATCCGCTGACAAGCATTCTCTTGAGGGCGACCGCTGAATACTAACCACTGAACGGCATCCATTGAGCAGTATCCACTTAATGGATGCCGCTTCATGGCATCCGCTGATCGGCATCCGCTTGATGGAATCCGCTTCATGACATCCGCTGATCTGTACCCGCTGATTAGCATCCGCCGAACAGCATCTGCTGAACATCCGTGCTAAAATTCGCACGGTGTATTTTTTGACTTTTTCCTTGATTTTCAGGATCACGAAAGTTATATTGCTTTACATACTTTCGCCATCCATGACCCACAATTCTTATGAACATTTTCCATCCTGAGATCGCCTGACAGACGTCTGAATTCAGCACCAAACCCAACATCCCACCAAACAACAAGGAGGTAGCCATGAGGAGCAAGACCGTTACTATGTTGTTGATGTGTGTGGTTGCGCTGTTTTTCGTTGCGCGCGGCAGCTATGCCCAGGGGCACTTTGTCCGTGCTGGCGAAATTGCTGTGCCTGAGACCGATCTGAACACGGACGGCACCGGCAACTTGATCGCCGGGGTTGATTTCGACAAGGATGGCAAAACCGAAATCTACCTGGTCAATGATATGTGGACAACCGGATCAACAGGAGAAACTCCGAGGATCTACAAACTCGAGAAAGAGGGATCCGAGTGGAAGGTGGTCTGGAAGGCGGTTGCGCCCGTTGAAAAACAGAACACCTGGCCGTTCCTGACTCATGGCGATCTGGACAAGGACGGCAAAGAGGAAGTCTATTGGGGTATCGTCAATAACATCTCCGGCACAACGGTGCTGAATCCCTACCGCATTCTGGTCTATGAGGTCAAGGGGGATGGCAGCGATGTCCTGGGAGTCGACGACGGCGTCGGTGGCTATCTACCCAATGCCAAATGGACGATCTCCGCGGCCGATAACGACAACATCCGGCCGATCCAGGCCTGCATCGCTGATCCAGACAATGACGGGGTTGATGAACTCCTCTTCGCCGATCGCGCCGGCCGGACGGGCGGTGTCTTCTGCGGTGTCGTCTCCGTCGACAAGATACCGGATAATGGCGACGGTTCCGAGGTTTGGACCATGGAGACCAGCGGTCTCGATTTCAGTCTCAAAGCCGGTACGACCCAGAATAAATGGGATGTGGTGTCCATCGGCGCAAATGTCTACAGCTTTTGCGAAGTGGAGATTACCAAGTATACCTGGGATGGTTTTGGCTGGGGTTATACCAGATTGTCGCCAATGGCAGGTGGTGCTCCGGTGCAATCCACCCAGGTGGTTGATCTCGATGGAGATGGCGTAAAAGAGATGATCGTCGCGATCTATGACTGGGGCAATGACGCCTATAAGGGCATTTATCTTGTCCAGGAAGAGGCTGATACCCTCAAGCGGACTGAACTCGTCAATGTCGGCAAGTATTTTCCGGGTGGTTCACGCGGGCTGTGGGGCGGCGCATCCGGAGACATTGATGGCGATGGCAAGCTGGATTTTGTCTACGGCGCCCGCGCGGGATCGCCGAACGCCGGCATCTATCGCCTCGCCTACAAAGGCGGTGATATCACCAATCCAGTCAATTATTCCTTCGCGGTGATCGATTCCCTTTATTCCGAAGGTGGTATTTACAACGTCATCAAACTCGCCAACATCGATGACGACCCGCAGCTGGAGGTGCTTTACACTTCGAGCACTGATGCCGGGGTCCTGCCGGAAGTGGGCACCAAGCCAATTGTCGTGCTCGATTACCAGGGTTCCAGCGCGCCGGTGTTCGACAATATGGTGGTGGCTACCGAGGTTCAGCTAAACGGGGCGGCCCCTACTTCGGTGCGTTTCAAACCGGGCCGCATCCTTGACAACGGCCAGACAATTTGGCTATGCGGGGAGAACACATCGACCAAGTTGAGTTGGGTGTGGAGGTCTATTGATGGCGGCAAGACCTTTGCCCACAATGCAACTCCGATAAACGAACGCGTAGCGCACATGGACGCTTTCGACGCCAATACGGCAATCGTGGTTATGGCCGATGGCAAGATTCATCGCACCACCGACGGGGGCACGACCTGGAATGAGGTTTATTCCTATTCGACTTCTCCCATTGCGCCTGGTTGGTTTGACGGTGTCCGTGTCCTGAGCGATAAAGTTGCTGTAGCATATGGTGACACGGAAACAGATGGCCTGATGCATTTCGTGCGTTCAGAAGACAGAGGAGCTACATGGACTGAGATAACCGGGGTAGATTTTAAGAATGCTGCCTATGCGTGGTATCGTTGGGGTCATTCATGCAGCGTTGTCGGACAAACCATGTGGATCTGTGGCTACCCGACAGCCAAGGGCAGCGCCTACGTTTTCCGCTCCAAGGATCTTGGCTTGACCTGGGAGAGTTTTGCGGTTTCGACGGATTTGATCAATACATGTCCTCGAACTATCGGCTTTGCTGACGAAAATAGCGGTTATATTGCGGATGATGTAGGAGCGCTATTTGCAAGTAATGACGGAGGGGCTACTTGGTTTAAAACCACTATGCCCGACACTTCTTCGAGTAGCTGGGTGAACGGCCTTGTGGCTATTCCCAATACCAATATCATGTTGGCCACCGATGACCTTGGAGTTTACGCCACAAGCGATTTGGGGTCTAATTGGATTCGGCTCAATACTCCGCAGGACTTGACCGATGCCGGCAAATATTATACTGGCGGCATGTTCTTGAATAAAGATTTTGGCTATGTTTTTGGCGCCAAAGGCACAGTCCTGCGGTTCGAGAACCAATTAACCGGAGTCGCCGACCACCCGGTCGCGAGCCAGCCCGAAGCGTTCCAGCTGGCCCAGAACTATCCCAATCCCTTCAATCCGACCACGACCATCAGCTACACCCTGCCGGCCCGGCAGAATGTGTCTCTGGTCATCTATAATCTGAAGGGCGAGCTGGTTAAAACCCTTGCTGATGGTGTGATGAGCGAAGGCGCCCATGCGGTTCAGTGGGATGCCACCAACGAATTTGGCCAGAAGGTCACCAGCGGCATCTACCTCTATCTGCTCCGCTCCAACGGCCAGCAGATCGCACGGCAGATGGTGCTGGTAAAATAAGTTTCACGAGTCTACTGCAAAGCCCAGCTTGTTTGATAAGCTGGGCTTTTTAATTTATCTTTGCCGATAGTTTGGCAAGGCACAAGTAGAAAGTGGTTGTATGTAGGAATTTTATCTAGCCCAACCTATACGGCATATCTATCTTGAATATTATGATTGACTATTGTCTTTACAAATTCAGTGTGAGTTAAATTTAACCTATGGAATGATACACTGAATAAGCCAGATTGAAAGAGATTTCAATAGCCTTTTTTCTATACTTAATCGGCATTGAAAGTAGCAAGTGCCTACATATCCCAATCATGAAAGGTGCATAAAATGAAAAATCTTCTATTTAGTGTTATAGCAATTTTTGTCGCACTATCAATTAATTCATCGAGTGCTAACGATGGTGCACATGACATTACTATCACTGCAATGTATGCAGATAATTTGCATTGGAAAAATGAGAAACACACGGAATACGATTTTACTTTAGTAATTGAATATGAACCTGACCCAAATACTTCAGTACTTAGCCCAGGTTGCCACAGTTGGTGTCATCCATCGGGACAGAGCTGGATTGATCTCGGATATTGTTCGCCGGCTACCAAAACGCAGCTTGGAGCGCATGGCTGGAGAATCACATTTGAATGTGATGCGACAGCCTATATAAGTACCGAGTGGAAAGCACAAATAGTCATAACGGGCTATCAATCTAGCAATATCGAAATTATTACGACAAATTGGCCCGATTGACACCCGTGCATTTTTACAGCAGCAAGCGCGATAGTATCTTCCATTGCCACACGAGTTGAAAAAGGCGGCTTCTCTTGTAGTATAAAGCTACTGTCGCTGGCGTATATAGAGTGTACGGGCCAGTGTAATAAAATAATCCCCTGGCAGGCTTACCTGCTGGGGGATTATTTTGATACTTACCTGGAAGGTTGGCAAACAGTTATGGTGGGCATAAGTGAGAAGGTGCATGAAACTTACCCGATGAGACCTGGTGATCTGTTGTGAGATTGTAGTGATTGAGAGGTCATTAAAGGGACAATCAAGATTCAGCCTAGGCCATAGTAAATGTGTGACTAGCGTTGAAAAGCTGAACCGGAAGGGTGTAATGCTCTTAATATTCTAAGAATTAGCACAATCTAAATGAGGTGGGCACACCTTAATACCTGCAATTAAAACTTGACCAAATCCAAGTATAACTATTTGTTGTATAATTATTTAAGCCAAAAGCCCTGTCTGAATTATCCAGACAGGGCTTTTGGGGTTTTAGATGACATGTAGGCCGCAGTGATATGCTTGATGTCAATTTGAATAGCACTTAGTAGGTGATCGCCAGCGCAAAGCGGTGGGCGGAGGTGAGAATACCGAGATCGGCATAGGAGTAATCGAAGGTCACGCCGAGGTGACCGCTCATCGTTGTCTGCACCCCCAGACCGAGCCCCAGGCCGCCCTCGTCGGCCTGAATCTGGTAGCCGCCGCGCAGGAAGAACATCCGGTTGAAGCCGTATTCCAACCCGACGTTGTACTGCTCGAGGTTGTTGTTGGGGTGGACCAT
>DAOQAG010000061.1:0-21045 GCA_035353815.1 bacterium | reverse complement strand
CTAGTGTAATGTCAAGTTAATTAAGTTGGGTTATTGCTTGATTATGGTAATAGATTTTCGTATATTTCCTCAAGGTCGTATTAGCCATTATTCTTTGGTGCAAATCCTTGAGGCGATCTATGAAAAAGTACATTGTTCGATTATCCGCAGATGAGCGAGAGACCCTCTTTAAACTAATCCATTCGGGTCGAGGACCGGCACGAATGTTCACTCGAGCGCGCATCTTATTAAAAGCGGACCAGAATGCAGATGGACCAAGCTGGTCAGATGAACAAATCAGCGAAGCGTTAGATGTTACCGTGCAGTCCATCGAGCGAATACGTAAACAACTTGTGGAAGAGGGCTTTGACGCTGTCTTGTCCCGGCGGGAATACAAACAAAAAGTATCCCGCAAGAAAATTGACGGCGATGTTGAAGCCCATTTGATCGCTATCTGCTGTGGTGATCCGCCATTAGGGCGAACACGCTGGACGCTTCGCCTGCTAGCCGACAAGATTGTCGAACTTGGCTATGTAGAAAACATTTCACATGAGGCTATCCGGCAGACGTTAAAAAAAACGAAATTAAGCCTTGGCTGAAGCAGATGTGGTGCATTCCGCCACAAGCCAATGCTGCCTTTGTCTGCGCTATGGAAGATATCTTGTTGCTTTACAAACAAACGCTTAGCGTTGAAAGGCCTTTGGTCTGCATGGATGAAACCACCAAGCAGCTGGTCAAGGAAATTTGCCGTCCTATTGCAGCCAGTCCCGGCGCGCCTGTTCGTTATGATCATGAATACGAACGCAACGGCGTTTGCGATTTGTTTATGTTTTATGAGCCTTTTGGCGGTAGACGGTATGTTTCCGTAACCGATCATAGAAAAAAAGTTGACTGGGCGTTGGAAATCAAAAATCTTCTGGACAATCATTACCCTGACGCAGATAAAGTCATTTTAGTAATGGATAACCTCAATACCCACTCAGGGTCCTCGCTCTATCAGACTTTTGCGCCAGAAGAAGCTAGACGTCTACTGGATAGATTAGAAATACATTATACGCCCAAGCATGGCAGTTGGCTAAATATAGCTGAAATCGAATTGCGAGTTCTATCAAGCCAATGCTTGGCTCGGCGCATTCCAGATAAAATAACATTGAAAAAGGAAGTTGCCGGTTGGCAAAGGCAGCGCAATTTTCTAAAATCAAAAGTTGACTGGCGCTTTGCCGCCGCCGATGCCAGAATCAAATTAAAGAGACTCTACCCAACAACATCATATTGACATGACACTAGCGTGATTAGGGGGAAAAGATTGATCATCCAGTGAAGCAAGTTAACCACTGCAGCACATTGTAAAACAATATGCATAGCCGCCACTATAGCTACAACATTCTGCACAGGCACTGCTTGCCGGATAACAATAACAATCGCCGTAACAACAAATAAAACAAGGATCGCCGAAATAATTGCCCCTTGCGACACAGTGCATGCCGCTCGCGAACGCGTTAGAGGTAATACTGGACAGATTCAAGGTGGTCAGGCTGTCAAAAAAATCAGAGGAGGAGTGGGTGACAGCCAGTTTCAGATTCACGGCGGAGAGGATCAGTACGCTCGCCAAGAGCCATGCGATAAATATCTTTTTGGTATTCATCATTCATTCCTCCCAATTAGGTTTTATCTTTCGTGAATTAGAAGCCTTAATAAAAAGTAAGGCTTGATCATTCTGATTTTAAAATCACCCTGGCGTCATATAAACCATAATATCTTCCCAGGAGCTTTGTTAAGCAAATTTTGGATTCCTTTATATTATCTTTACCATTGGCTTCTTGTACGATCACTCGAATTTTCTTTTTGATATATGAATGCCCCTCATCATTTGTAACGATTAAATTATCATGTCCTGATACCGGGAGCAATAAATCGCCGTTTTCCAGCAAGGAGGGATTCTCCACAATAACCATCCCTGACGTTTCTCTTACAAGTCTTGGATCCGTATTTTTCTTGAAACGATCCTGTCCCTCGGTTATTAATTTGTCAATGCTGTTTGACGTGTAGCGGATTTGCTCGATAAAATTGTTGTTGTAATCATATTTACGAATAACAGGCGACATCCTGAATACGCACCAGACATATTTTGATTTCTCATTGGTGACGATGCAATAAGAATGGCGGATTTTGTTGGTGAAGACGACTGCGTCATCTTCCTTTAGGGCGCCAATTTTATGGATCTCGTTGCCGAGACTATCGTGCATAAGGATCATGTAGGGAACAGGCGGTATGGTGCGAAACGGCGGTGGGTATAACAGACTGCCATTTTTCCCAATCGCTATTCTATTTGTCCCAATGTTTACATTGGTGACCGAACGCAGATAATCGCAATGCAGATTTAGAATTTGCAGGCGTCTTCCCGAGAAATCACAAATATAGATAAATTCGTCAGAGCGAGCCCAGTTCGGATTGGCATGCATGAACTCGCCTGGGCCACTACCGGGGCCGCCGGCGGAGCGAATATATTCGCCATTTTTTGTCAGCTGCACCATGCGGGAATTGCTAAAATCAAAAACATAAAGCGTAGAGTCTGGGCCTTCATTTATATCTCTAATCCAGGGGATGAATTGATCTTTAAATCTCGGATCCGATTCATACCACTCGGTGTGATATATCACCTTGAACGGAATGGACTCCGTTTCCACTGTTTTTTCGATCTCATCCAGATCGATGATCGTGTCCATTTGCGGCGCATAAGGGCCCTGCTTTTTGGAACACGCCGCCTCAAGCAGGAGTGCAAGGGATAAAATCAACTGTCTATGTTTCATGACCGTGATCCTTGAATTGTTTTAGTTTCAAAAAAATACAGGTTCTTTGTATCGCAAAATTTTTTCCAGCTCGACCAAAGTTATCATCTTGGTGGTCGCTAAAATATCGCGATGCTCCTTGTCAAGAATTATGCAGGCGTTGTGATTATAGACTTTAAAAGCCTTGAACAAATCCATACTGTCGGTATCGCAATAGACGTTCAGGCCGCGTGCGCTGGGGGAGTCACGTTTTTCGCAAAAGTTGCCCGCCTTTACGTAAACGATGTTCAATCCGTTGTCAAAGTAGAGCTTTAGATATTTATGCAGTGAATCATCAAGGGCCTTGATGTTGGGCAGATTGTATTTGATAAAAAATAGCAATACTGGCTGATTGTGAAAAGCATCCAGATCGAAAAAGCGGCCGTATCTGTCCGTCACTTTGACATTCCCCATCTGATCGCCATATTGCAGCATTTTAGTCAAGTCGATGGGATTGTTGAGGTAGCTATAATCCTTTATTAATGCTTTCCTGTTAGCAAAGATTAGGATAGCAGTAATAAAAACAAGCATAAGAAGTATAGCGACTCGAGTCTTGTTAGTCATTATTTTTCCCCAATATCATCTTCAGCCAGAGTAAGATCGTTACCTGCGGCCTTGAACTCTGTTAAATTCTTTGATCAATGGAAAAAGAACGACAGCGTTTCTTGTTTTTTATTAAGATCAAGACCATCCCGATTAAACCAAGATTACGGATAACATCTAGGATGGATATGTTATTGCGGCTAATTTTGCCAAAACACCCACATCCCTTGGCCTCCAAGTCAAATAGCAGAACAGCCGCTAGAAATCCTGTGAACACCACAAGTATCAAGAACGTAATGTAGAGCGTCTCCTTGATGAATAGTCCCAGAATGAGTGTGGCACCTATCAATAGCTCAAAACCGATAATCAGTACCGCCAATGTCACGGCGCCCCCATAGTAAATAAAATTGATCTTGTAGATCACCTGGGCAAATGCATCCCTATCGAACAATTTTATGTAACCGGAAAAAAGAAATAGCACGCCGAGCAAAATTCTCAGAGATATGATAGAAAAAGCACGCCATCTTATGCGTGACATCGTCTTTATCTCTCTTCCAGGTAATTGGCTTGAGGTAAAGCGCACACGTGATTTCTTAATAAATTTCGTTGAATGGCCCTCAAGTATAGATAATACATCACAGGATAAAAATCAAGGGATAAAAGCGCCACCACATAAACTATTGTTTATTCAAATCAATATTCCCGGTCTGCAATTGCTGGCGACGGCTTGCCGCTCGAATTTTGCCCAGTAATTAAGATATTTGAGTCTGAATCCTCAAGGCATCAACGAAGAAAAAAAGGGACTTCGTTTTGCCTCTTCCTGACTGTACTGTACGACTTGCAGATCTCCCGCTTGCTCCAATCACCTAAGCCGGGTAGAGCGAAAGATGCCACAACTTTCCTCGCTGTTTGGCCTTTAAACTCATTTCCTCCGTGAAGAAAAAACGCCCTTTCTCTCCGGAGCCAGAAACTGACAATGCCAGGCAACGAAACAGGCCATCTGGTTCAGTCGTTTAAAGCGCCGCTCCATGTTCCGGCGTTGCGTATGGTCAAGAAATTGTGTCCTCTTATCTTTTCCGCATCGTAGCGGGAAATCAGCATCTTTTTGCCGGCCTTTCTCGTTCCAGGGAGGATGTGCTCACGGACTTGAACTTTTCGTCTTCGGTGATATTGTCACCACGTGTCTGCAACAGTCTATCTTTGTTCATCCTTCATATTGATAATAAAAATCCTTGCAATTCTGTCTGATTTTTTTTAACATTACCTGTTATATATTTTAACAGGAGATGTTAAATTGGACTATATTTCTCGTCATGTTCAGGCAGATCTGATGGAAGCTCTGGCGACCAGGCCGGTTGTACTGGTACATGGCGCCCGTCAAACAGGCAAGAGCACTCTGGTTCAAAGAATCGCCGGTGAGATGAATTACACCTACCTCACCCTGGATGATTTTTCGATTCTGGGTGCAGCGCAACAGGATCCTGCAGGATTCCTGTTGCGTTTTGACCGCCCGCTCATCATCGACGAAATTCAGAAAGCCCCCCAGCTTTTACCGGCCATCAAGCTGATGGTAGACAAGAATCGTCTTCCGGGCCGCTACCTGCTGACCGGCTCCGCCAATGTACTACTGCTCCCCAAACTCTCCGAGTCATTGGCGGGTCGGATGGAAATCATTACATTAAGGCCATTCTCTTGCGACGAACTCCACGCCAGCAAGTCTTTGTGGATAGACCAGGTTTTTTCTGGCATGATCCCCGCTGGCAAGCAGTACGCTTCCACCTCCCAGCCATTAATAGAATCAATTAGTAAAGGCGGCTATCCTGAAATTCAACAATTTGATGCCGCACCACGCCGGGAAGCATGGTTTAGCTCTTATATCGAGACCATACTCCAACGGGATATTCGGGACATTTCGCAAATTAATGGTCTATATGATTTGCATCGGTTGCTCTCGCTTGCTGCAGCTCAGAGTGGCTCCATTTTGAATATGAGCAGCTTTGCGCGGGATACGGGACTTGTGCTCATGACGCTGAAAAGATATCTGGCGATTCTCGAAGCAGCATTTTTAATCCAACGGATACCCGCCTGGTATAAAAACATCGGGAAACGGCTGATTAAAGCCCCCAAACTGTACCTCAATGATACCGGGCTCCTCTGCCATCTCACCGGCTGCAGCAGTGCACGTTTGCAGAATGATGCGCAGCTGTTGGGACCTGTATTCGAGGCCTATGTCCTGCAGGAATTAGGCAAACAAACGAGTTGGAGCCAAACCAGGCCGTCACTCTATTATTATCGTTCTCTTGATGGCCAGGAAATCGACCTGATTCTGGAAAACCGCGCCGGGGAGATTGTGGGCATCGAGGTCAAAGCGACAGCCACGGCTGCCGCCGATCACTTTAAGGCATTGCGGGCACTGAGTGCGATCATGGCTAATAAGTTTGTGCACGGGATTGTTATTTATCTCGGCGATAAAGTCATTCCTTTTGGAGAAAAGCTCACAGCGCTTCCGGTAAGTTCTCTCTGGAGTCAGGCAAAACCGTAGTCGTCTGCGAGCCGGCTCAAACCTTGACGATCCGCGCCGCCCAGACGCCGAAGAGTTCCCCCAGCGTCTTGAGGACGATGACCGCAATCAGTCCCGCCATCGGATTTGGGCTCTTGTCGGCGATAAAGGGGGCGGTCATGACCAGAAAAAAGATTAGCAGCATCCAGCCGCCGCCGTTGAAATAGAGCGGCTGCCCTTCCCTGCCGCGAAACAAGCCCGCCTGCAGCAATTCCTCTCCGGTACGCAAAAGGCGCCCCAACAAAATGCCCAGCACCGGCCAGAGTGGCAAGGCTGCGGCTGCCTTGAAAGAGCTGCGGGTGGTCGCGACCAGATCCATGGCCGCTTCATCACGCCCGAAAATCAGGATGGCAAAAAATCCGAAAAAGGTGATGAAGATGAATTCGAAAAAGAGGACCTTTTTCTTTTCTTTCACCTTCACCCAGGGACGCTTGATCAGATCCATGATGAAGACGATCGCGCCCTCGATGATGAAGAGCAGGATCAGGATGAAGCTGTTCCACCCCAGCCGCCAGACTCCATAGAGCGGGATCAGGTTGGTTAAAAGGACCATGCAGGAGCGATAGAGCAGGACCGCTATGGAAATCTGATCCGCTTTTGGGGGCTTGAGCTCTTTTCTGTTTGGCATGGATCCTCCTGCAGAACGCGCATTGTACCAGAAGAATTAACCACGATACCGGTTGTCATTATGCCAGGCGAGGTATTCCCTTTCAGGATAGTCCTCCGGATCAGAGGGTAAAATCAGGAGCCTCCTGTCTTTCAAGGCATAATAATCCCGCCCATTTTCGAATTCTTCCCGAATTTTCTTACTCACCAATATCTTGTGATCCGGTGTAATCGTCATGTACCCCTGGTCGAAAAGCCGATGCAAATCTGAACGAAGGAGCAGGCCATTACTGATGCGATTCGGACCTTCCTCATTAAACGGCCGAATGTGCGCTGCTTCCAGGGCGGGCAAGGTTTTCTCCCCCGTCACGGCGCAGCGGCGTTGATAGGCCGAGGTGACCAGAAGCCGGAATGCTCCCTGCCCCAACCGGCTCCTGGTCAAATAATCCTTGCCGAATCGTCGTTCCCAAGGTCGTTTTCCTTCCCTGATGCGACCGGGTGCAGTTCCCTCGTGCAGTCGCTCCGACACCTCGTTCCAGAGTGCCTGCCCTTCTATTGATGATGTGTCGAATGTCTTGCCAGTGACTATATTTTTTGACCACGAAGCCGGAACCGGTATCCAGCTTTCTCTGGGGAAAAAGAAGGGCGCATTCAGGACCGTACAGCCGATCTCCGGATCGAACTCGAAGGTCTTGCGATAACTGCAGATGCTGCGGCGGAACTCTGCCAACGAAGGTGTGCCGTTTTTTTCAAGAAACGCCTCCCAGGCAAGCGAGAGCGGCAGCCGTTCTGAACGAATATAATATCCGCCGCCCACTATAAAATTCAGCGGGCTGTGCAGCTTGAATAAAAAAGGTTGCCCTATTTCGATCGACTTGAAGGTCTTCCCGCTGGGACGCCAGAAGTTGAGTTCGTCCGGCTGTTGTCTTGAGAGAAAGTCGTACCAGCGATTATCCGTAACGGCTATGAAATAGTTCACTTGTCACCCCTCCCTGTTATCCCGGTTTCGTGGCATTCCGATGTTCTCAGCCCAATGAAAATTCAGCGCAAAACGCAAAAGCCCCTCCCTGGCATCACACTCCGCACCGGTTGGATGCGCTGCAATCGCTGCAGCCGCCCTCTATCAACAAGATATTGAATCTATCGGTACCGTAAAAGCAAATTTGACGAAATGGTAACAAATTTTATCTGCGCCCGTGCGGCTTGAAAATCGGCTGCTGTTTTCCTCCGCCATGGGGTTGGATAGGCCGAATCCCCTCCTTCGCCAAGGGAACCGGTAATGCAGTGACTTTTTACAGCCTTCCCGCTTTGACGATCATCGTAAAGATAAAAATTGATGCCATGAACAGCACGGCGAAGTGGTTTATGCGGCCCGGCAGGCGTGATACTACCGGTAATTACACAAATGTCCGGCCTTATACACAGGCCGGACATCGGTCAGCGGTTCATTGCAGGACGTATCTCCGGACATCGCCGGATTTTGCCTGATGCGTTTACTTGCAGGTCAATTCCTGTGATTCCACATAGACCTTCATCTCTTCATTGGCATTGATGACGACGCGAAAGCGGATACGCAAAACAAGGTTATTGCCTGTTCCCGGGCCAATAACATGGAAATTTCCCACCGCCGTGTAATTATACTGGCCCACGGGCCATCCCCCGATTTCTCCAGTATAATTTTCATGCAGGGTCTCCGCTCCTGCCACCCGATAAAGCTGATGGCTGGTCTCACCAATGCCATAGGCACCCTGGGGATTCTGGTGTATGGTGGAATGATAGGTTCCTGCAGGATCGAGGGTCATGTAAAAAAGATAATTCATGTCGCCATACCATGCCACGAACTCCCCCTCTCCATCCAAGGCACAGGGGACGAACATGCCAGGATTGGTCAGGGGTATCGTCTCATGATATTTCCACTCCTTTGTCGCCCCGGCGGTGACAGGCCGCTGGCTGAACGAGAAAATCAGTACCAGCACCATCACCACCAAGAGCGCCAAGCCTGAAGAATGTTTCAACAATTTCATTTTTCTCTCCCCTGGTTTTTGGAGCAGAGCTTATTGGCATTTGGCCCAATCGTTCAAAACGTAGTACTTTTCACTCACAACAGAATACTGATCCAAGGCGGGATCGTAGCCGATGCACATATCGACGCGAATCGTCTGATGCACGGTGATATTGGGAGATTTGCCCTTGCCAATAAAATTCAGGGTATAGACCCAGTCGTCATGAAAACAGTAGGCGTCACCCACAGGCGGCAGGTCATAATTTTTATCGAGTTGAATGCCGATGAAATGATAAAGATCGCCTGTCGTCAGTCCCTGGGCTGATGCACCCTGGGTGGTTGTGTGCGATTGCAGGTGCATGACCCCGTTTTTGTCAACCCTGGCCTGAATAAAGCTGTGGACCTCGCCAAAAATGTGGAAATACTCACCGGCACCGCCATTGGCGCATTCGATCCAAAGCGGAAAATCGGCGTTATCGAATGGTTGATGAATCTCATGCATCCACTTTGGCGAAACGGACCACGCCGTGTGGGGAGCCGTCCCCAACAACAGGCAAAATAAGGCCAACGACAGGAGCATCATGGCTGGATACAACCGTTTTGCAGTACGCATATCGCCTCCCCAATTGACTAAATGGATCAAGTCCGGTATTAACAACCTGGTAATTTTGCGCCTTTCCAGTGCTCTCGCTGTTAACGCGCAGTTCCGCAGTTGCCCCTCTACACCACCATTCACGCAGGACAGCGCCTGGATGTGAAGAGGCCCTTCAAACATTCCTCCTCCGTTTGACAGGACAGACGGCAAAAGTATGCCTGGACGAGGGAACCCGCTAATTTCTGAATTGGAAGGCGAACGACGAAAGGATGGTATCGAATGCGGCTAAAGAGAGTGGCCGGTCAAAGGTGACTGTTCCCCTAACTGAATATATTCTGCAAAAGGTTTCCTGTCAAGTACAAAAACTCCTTTTTTCGCTATTTTTTGTGCGGCGATGCGAGAAAACTCGGCACAATAGTGCCAGGATCTCCAGGAAAATTTCCGCTTTCACGGATCTCCTCCATTTGCCGCAGCTGGACACCGGCCACACCTCACCCGTTTATTAAACCGACAGGCTATGGGGGCAACGCATGCTACAAAATTAAAGCAAACACATCGAGGGCCAAAATCGCCACGGTGTCTTTTGATGTGGGGCGGCTGCAGTACCGATTGAACGGGAACGCCAGCGGCATGACAATAGACTATGGCTTCGGCCCCTGTCGACGCATTATGCAGCAGTACCGATTGGACGGGAACGCCGGCGCCATGTCCAGCAGCGTCGATCGCGATCATCTTGATGACAGAAATCGCTTTGTTCTCAAATCCATTCCGATCCGCAGCGCGCGATTTGCTTGCTTTTTGAGCTTTAAAGCTCTAAATTCCTCCGTGAAGAAAAAACACCCTATCCAGGAGGAAGTATGACGTCCGCAGAACTGATCGCCATGGAAGAACAGTATGGCGCCCACAATTACCATCCCCTCGATGTCGTCATCGAACGCGCCCAGGGACCCTGGGTCTACGATGTCGAGGGCAAACGCTACCTCGACTGCCTCGCCGCCTATTCGGCCGTCAACCAGGGCCACTGCCATCCGCGCCTCGTCAAGGTGGTGCAGGAGCAAGCCGCCAAGCTGACCCTGACCAGCCGGGCCTTCCGCAACAATCTCTGGCCCCTCTTTGCCAAGGAGTGCTGCGAGCTGCTCGGCTACGAGATGATGCTGCCGATGAACAGCGGCGCCGAGGCGGTCGAGACCGCTATCAAGACCGCGCGCAAATGGGGCTATCTCAAAAAGGGCGTCGCGGACGGCAAGGCGGAGATCATCGTCTGCGCCGGCAATTTCCACGGCCGCACCACCACCATCGTCTCCTTCTCCGATGATCCCGACGGCAAGGACTATTACGGCCCCTACACGCCCGGCTTCGTCCTCGTTCACTATGGCGATATCGAGGCCCTGAAAAAGGCGATCAACCCAAACACGGTCGCCTTCCTGGTCGAGCCGATCCAGGGCGAGGCCGGTGTGGTTGCCCCGCCCAGGGGCTTCCTCAAGCAGGCGGCGGAGCTCTGCAAGGCGAATAACGTGCTGCTGATCTGCGACGAGATCCAGAGCGGCCTCGGCCGCACCGGCAAGATGCTCGCCAGCGAACACGAAGGCGTCAAGCCGGATGTGATCACCATCGGCAAGGCCCTCTCGGGCGGCATGTATCCGGTCTCGGGCGTCCTCTCCAGCCGCGAGATCCTCGGGGTTTTCAAGCCCGGCACTCACGGCTCCACCTATGGCGGCAATCCCCTCGCCTGTGCGGTCTCGCGCGAGGCCCTGCGCGTCCTGGTCGAGGAAAAGCTGCCGGAGAACGCGGCGGTGCTCGGCGAATACCTGATCGGCGAGCTGCGCAAGATCGAGACGCCATACATCGATTTCGTCCGCGGCATCGGCCTCTGGGTCGGCATTGTCCTCAAGGATAATGCCGGTGGCGCCCGCCGTTTCTGCGTCGCCCTCAAGGAGCACGGCATCCTCGCCAAGGACACCCACGCCCACATCATCCGTCTCGCTCCGCCGCTGGTGGTGACCAGGGCGGATATCGACTGGGCGGTCGGCGTCATCCGCGGAGTGTTTCAGAGCATCTAGCCCGGGATTTCGCGCTCACCGGGCTCCAGGTCTGATTCAGATATGGGGCTTGATCATGTGGAGGGAGAGGACTCCCTGGAGGCAGGTATGGCCAAAAACGATCTAAAAACCAGAGTGAACGATGCCAGCGTGGCGGCCTTCCTCGAGAGCATCGCCGATGCGCAAAAACGGAACGACTCGTTCGAGATCCTCGAGATGATGAGAGAGATCACTCGCGAGGAGCCGAAGATGTGGGGGACGAGCATCATCGGCTTTGGCAGCTATCACTACAAAGGCAAAGGCGGGCGTGAGGGGGACTGGATGTTGACCGGCTTCTCGCCGCGCAAGCAGAATATCGCGCTCTACCTGATGGGCGGATTCGGCAGCGAGGAGGCTTTGCTGAATCAGCTCGGCAAGTTCACAGCCGGCGTGGGCTGTTTATATATCAAAAAGCTGGCCGATGTGGACCGGACCGTTCTGCAAGAGCTGGCCAGGGTCTCTTTTGAGCGAATGAAACAGCAAAACAAATGAGCGGACCGATATGGACCGGACCGTTCTGCAAGAGCTGGTCAGGGTCTCTTTTGAGCGAATGAAACAGCAAAACCCGTGAGCGGAGCGGCGGCGGCCCGGCAATCATGCAGGGGGCCGCGCCGGGAAGAGGCCTGGAGGCTTACAGGGCCATCCAGGCGACCCTCTGGAAGGGCCGTCCTCCCATGTCGGCCGTGCCGGGGAGAGGCCTGGAGGCCTATATGGCCTCTCCCGAAACCGCCCATTGCGCTTGCGTATAGCGCTTGAAATTGGTCAGAATGGCTTGCCAGCCGTTGCGCTGCATTTCGGGCGGATTGGAGGTCTCGGCCTCAAAGGATTCGATCACCTCGGTTTTGCCCTCTTTCCCGGCAAAAGTGACCTTGACCTTGCGGCCGTCGTCGATCGTGTATTCGATGAGTTCATGAGCTATGACCTGGTCATAGACGCCGCTGAAATCGAATCCTGAACTCCCGTCCCGGGCCTCCATGCGGTAGTTGAAGCGGCCGCCTGTGCGCAGGTCGTTTTGCGCGCGGGGTGTATGCCAATCCGCCGATGCATTGTTCCAGCGGCAGATATCCAGCGGAGTTGTCCACAGGTTCCAGGCAAACTCCAGGGGGGCGTTGATCATCGCCCGCACCGTTATGGTCTTATTCTTGTTCGTCATTTTTTTAACACCTCCCGGACTCTGAATTCAACGATCCGGCGGATCAAATCGTACGGGATCGGCTGATCGTGGGGAAATCGGATCGTCCCCTTGCTGGTCGCGAACGCGGACAGCTCCTCCCGGAAAGCGGCAACTCCGGACGCGGTGGGAAAGAATCCGATGTGGTTTTTAAACACCGCAAAATAGACGAGAATACCGTTCAACCTGAAAGCAGGCATCCGGTAGCTGATCACCTCGACGGCTTCCGGTGCGGCGGCCTGGATGGTCCTCCGGATGGTTTCGAGCCTCTCCTGAAGGGCCGGAGGATACTGCGCTATATACTCCGTGATGGTCCGTGGCGCGTCTGCCTTGCCTCGCATTTTTCCATCCTTGAACTCATCGTAATGGTCTTATTCCCGGAACCGGCACCTGCCGCTCCCCGATCATTCCGCTCGTATTCAGAGCAACATATTCACACCCGGCTCTATTCCGCCGCAGGTGATGAAACAGGCCCATTACGAGCTTGCTGCTGTACCTTACCGTATTTCGGCCGCAGCCGGAGGGGGCACACCATTGCAGCGGAGCAACCACAAGGCTTCAATTCCCGGCAGCGTCACCAGCCGCGGGCAAATAGGGAGCCATCCAGCGGACGATATCCTCGGTGAAGGTCAGCGTGGTGATGGCCGGCGTGCCGATCTCCATGCAGCGCGCCGCGCGCCAAAACAGCATCGTCCTCCTGGGGTTGAGAAAATCACTCCAGGGGATCAGCAAGGGCGGATAGCTGTAGACGCTCTTGTACACCAGATATAATCCGCCAGGAGTCGGGCAGAAGCGCGGACCATAGCGAAAATAGACACTGCCGACCTTGAGAGCACCGGTGCGCGTTGCAGCCGGCGCCTCCTCAGGCCCGGGGTATTTTTTCGCCAGGGCCTCCCAGCCGCTGGCACTGCGAAACATCCCGCCCATCATTTTGGCCAGTTTGATCACCAGTAAGGCCAGTCCTGCCATGGCCCCCAGGATGAGCAGAACGATCCCGCCGAACATCAGGATAAAATCCATCACGGCACCCCTTTCTTTCAGGAGCGAACCTGCTGCTCTTTGGACAGCATGCAAGGTATTACGAGTTGCACCTCCCGGCCCGGGATCCTGCCGAAGTCCCGGGAACGATTCTCAAAACGGGAGTCAACACCTTGCCGAAATGTCTATATGCGAAACCGCCGCGACAGCAGTAAGTGCTCCTGCAGCGGCGGCGGCCGGCAGCCCTCAGCCGGTGAGGCTCAGCCACACGATGCCCCAAAGCAGGGTCAGCAGCGTGATCGGCACCCCGGCGCGGAGGTATTCTCGGAAGGAGAGCACGACGCCGCGCCGGCGGGCGGATTCGGCGACGATCAGATTAGCGACGGAACCGAGCAGGGTGAGATTGCCCGCCAGGGTGGTGGCCATCGCCAGGGTGAGCCAGGCCGGCTCCGGATGGGCAAAGTGGGGAATGACCGGCCGGAAGAGCAGCACGGCCGGGACGTTCGAAACCAGGTTGCTGAGCAATGCGGCGGTGATGGAGAGGGCCGCCACGCTCTGTCCCGCCACCGGCTCGATCCAGCGGAAGAGGCGCTCACTCAGGCCGGCGGACTCGATCGCGCCGGTCACGATAAAGAGCCCGGCAAAAAAAATCAGTAGCGACCAGTCCATCTCGCGGAAGACCCGCTCGGGCTTGATGCGGCGGGTGATGAGCAGCAGCGCCGCAGCCGCCAGGGCGGAGAGGGGGATGGGCAGGCCGGAGAGCAGATTGACCAGCATAAAGAGCACCGCGACACACCCCTTGATCAGCATGGCCTTGTGCCAGAGGATGCTCTCCAGCGGCGGCGGCGTCAAGCTGCGCTCCCGGAACTCCGCTGGATAGAGCACTACCAGGACGAGCCAGGCGATGACCAGCCCGGGGATGGCCACCGGCAGGAGCCGGCTGGCAAAATGGGCATAGCTGACCCCGGCGGCGATGCCGATGATCATGTTCTGGGGATTGCCGGTAATCGTCGCCACCGAGCCGATATTGGCGGCCGTAGCCAGGCCCATCAGATAAGGTATGGGATTGCGGCGCAAGGCGAGCGTGATCTCCAGGACCAGCGGCGTGAACATCAGCACAATGGTGTCATTGAGGAAAAGGGCGGAGAAGAGTCCTGAGGCGGCCATGATCCAGCCGAGCAGCTGACGCGGCGAGCGGGCCCAGTGCAGTACGCGACTGCCCGCGAGACGGAAAAAACCGGCCAGCTGCAGATTGGCGATAATGATCATCATCGCCAGCAGCAGCGCCAGGGTATCGAGATCGAGGGCGGCATAGGCCTGGCGCAGGGGCATGGCGCCGAGCAGCACAAGCAGAGTCGCGCCGGTCAGGGCGATGGTGGCCCGGTTCATGCGCAGGCGCGGCAGACGGCCGATGGCCACCCCGGCCACGGTGATCAGCAGGATGGCGAGGATCAATCCTGTGTGGTTTTGCTGCAGAGCGGATTCCATGACTGGCAGTTGTGGTACGCCTTTCCTCTCTTTTCCCGGCCGTCAGGCCGCGGCGGCTGGATTACTTGCGCAGTTCGGCCAGCTTGCGGAAGAGCTCGATCTCTTCCGGCGTGAGATGCTCGGGCAGGTGCAGGGTCAGGGTCGCGAAGAGGCTACCGAACTCGCCCTTTTTCCCGTACACCGGCATGCCCAGTCCCCGCAGCCGCAGCACCGTCCCGTTGCGGGTCTCACTGGCGACGTCGGCCTTGACCGCGCCTTTGAGGGTGTGCACCAGGACCTTGCCGCCGAGCACGGCGGTGTAGAGATCGACCGGCACCTCGCAGTAAAGATCGTCACCCTTGCGCTGAAAAACCGCGTGGGGCGCGATACGCAGGGTCAGATAAAGGTCGCCATTCGGGCCGCCGCTCAGGCCGGGGCCGCCCTTGCCGGGGATACGCAGGATCTGCCCGTCGGCGCTGCCGGGCTTGATGTTCACCCGGATCGTCTGCCCCTCGAGCTGGATCACCCGAGTGGTGCCGGCATAGGCCTCCTCCAGCGTCAGAGTCGTTTCCGCCTCAAGATCCTGGCCCTTGAGGACGCGGCGTGACCTTCCGGTCTGCTGATCGAAGCGCTGGCCGAAGAGCATCTCGAAGAGATCGCCCATGCCTTCACCGGAAAAATTGCGGCCAAAGGCCTCGGCCGGATCGCCGCCGCTTCTTTGCCGGCCGAAGCCGCTGGCGTATTTCGACCAGTCGAAACCACCCGGCCGGGCGCCCGCCTGCTCGTACTGCTTCCAGTCCGCGCCGAACTGGTCGTATTTTTTCCGCTTCTCCGGATCGCTGAGGACCTCGTTGGCCTCGTTGATCTCCTTGAATTTGTCCTCGGCCGCCTTGTCGCCGGTGTTCTTATCGGGATGATACTTTAAAGCCAGCTTGCGGTAGGCCTTTTTGATCTCCTCGGGGGAGGCGTTCTGGCTGACACCCAGAATCTTGTAGTAATCCTTGTAGTTCATGTTGGTGCGGCTTCTTCCTCGGTTCGGACGGAGTATTATCTTTCGTAGGCCTGGAGAATCCGGTCCATCACCGTATTGGTCTCGGGATTGATCACCCGCCGGGCCGGGTCGGCCGCGAACCAGGCCATCGTCCGGCGAAAGCCCTCGCGGAAGGGGATGACCGCCCGGTATTCCGGGACGAAACGCTTGATCTTGCTGTTGTCAAAGAGGACCGAATAGGCTTTGTCACCCAGCAGGGTGCCGCTCAGATCGGGCTCCCGCGCGCAGATGAAATCCGAGGGGATATGCACGATCTTCGGCTCGACCCCGGCGGCCTCGCCCATGATCTGAAAGATCTGGTTCCAGTTGAGGCTTTCGTCGGAGGTGATATGAAAAACGTCGCCGATCGCCTGCGGGTTCCCCATTAATCCGGCGAAGCCGATGGCGAAATCCTCGGTATGCGTCAGGGTCCAGAGTGAGGTGCCATCCCCATGCACGATCACCTTTTCCCCCCGCTGCATGCGGTCGATCAGGGTATACTCCGAGCCGCTGCCGATCAGCGCCGGGATGATCGTGTCATAGGTATGCGAGGGCCGCACGATGGTCATCGGAAAGCCCTCCGCCCGCCAGGCCTGGACGAGTGCCTCCTCACAGGCGATCTTGTTGCGCGAGTATTCCCAGAAGGGATTACAGAGCGGCGTCGATTCGGTGACGACGGGGTGCCGCAGCGGTTTCTCGTAGGTCGAGGCCGAGCTGATAAAGATGTACTGCTTCGTCCGGCCGCGGAACAACGCCATATCGCGGCGGACCTCGCTTTCGATATAGGCGATCCAGTTGACCACCACATCCCAGTGGTGGCCCTCGAGCAGGGCGGCGGTGGCGCGCGCGTCGGTGATATCCCCCTGCAGCAGCTTCGCCCCGGGGATCTCGACCCCGCGCCGACCGCGGTTGAGCAGATAGAGGTCCATGCCGCGTTGGACGCAAAGCCGGCTCACCGCCGTACTGATGTTCCCCGTGCCGCCGATAAACAAGACCTTCATGTGATTATTCTCCGGATTCGGTAATGGGTTCGAGCACCACGCCCCAGCGCGATGCTAACGTCAGCGACACCACGCCGTCGCCGTTCACCAGATATTTTTCCCCGCTTAACAGATCGCGCCAGCCCGCCGTGGCGCAGGGATAGAGGAGCTGCTGTTCATCCTCACTGGCGTTGAGGAGGACGGCCAGGCGGGTACGATCGTCGAACCGCTCGAATCCATACACCCGCCGCGCCTCATCGGTCACCACCGTGCGCACTCCGCCCTCCTGCAGTACCGGGTTGTCCCGGCGCAGGGCGATCAGTTTGCGATAACTCAGCAGCAGATCCTGGTCCACCGCCACGGTCATGGGTTCAGCGCGCTGCTCCCCGGTGGGCAGATAGATCTCGGGCTGATAGCCCAGATCCTCCCAGACCATCGGCTTGCGGCAGCAGGGATCGTTAGCCCCCCACATGCCCGCCTCGTCGCCGTAATAGATCATCGGCGCACCGACGTAACACATCTGCATCAGGGCGAGCAGCTTTTGCGTCTGTTTCTCGATCGCGCCGGGCTTACGCGTACTCATGCGCGGATTGCTTCCTTTGCTGAACTCGTAGAATTTGGCCCAGTCGCGGTAGCTGGCCCGGCCGCGATTGACGATCAGCGAGGCGATGCGCGCGGTATCGTGGCTGTCGAGGAGGTTCTGCATCACATAGGTAGCGCCCGCCGGAAAGGCCGCGCGCAGCTCCGCCAGGCGGCGGTCGAACTCGGCCACGCCGATCCCCTGGGCGCCGGGCACGAAGAACTCGACGCAGGCGAAAGCGAAATTATAGTTCATCACCGCATCGAACTCGTCCCCCTGCAGATAGGGCTGAAGAACTTCGATGCGGTCGATCACCTCGGCGGTCAGGTAGGCCTCGGGATTGATCCGCTTGACCAGCTGGCGCCACTCCTTCCAGAAGGGGTGGGCGACGCAAAAGGCGACATCCAGGCGCCAGCCGTCGATGCCGTCAGCGGGATCGCCGTTGCCGTCGGGGTCCATCCAGCGGCAGGTCGCGTTGAATATATACTGGCGCGGACCGGCGACGATGCCGTTCGCGTCTTCGCGCAACTCAGGCAGCTCGGCCACATTGGCCCAGCCCGCATAGCTGAAGGGGGCGAGCCGCGATTTTTTCTCCCACGAGGTCACGGTGAACCAGTCGCGGAAGGGCGAGTTCTGGCCGCGGGCGATGAGGTTCTGAAAGGCAAAGCTGTTGACCCCCATGTGATTAAAGACCCCATCGAAGATGAGGTGCATGCCGCGGCGGTGCACCTCCCGGATCAACTCGAGCATGAGGCGGTCGGCAGCGGTCCACTGCCAGGTGGCGGGATTGACGGGATTCTCACGGGCGATGATCGCCCAGTCCCCCTGCGGATCCGGCCCGAAGGTGGGATCGATATGGTGATAGGTCGCGCCGTCATACTTGTGCAGCGAGGGCGAGGCAAAGACCGGATTGAGGTAGAGCGCATTGACCCCGAGGCTGTCGAGATAGTCCAGCTTCTCAAGAATGCCGGCGAGGTCGCCGCCATAGCGCCGCCGCTGGAGATTGAACCAGATGCCGCGGCCGTTGGCCTTCTCCCAGGGCTGCAGTTCGTACCAGTCGGAGGTCCAGGGTGAGATCTGCCAGGGCGAGGTGACATCGTGCGGCCAGGCGCCCTTGATCTCCGCCAGGGTCGGATCATTAGCGGGATCGCCGTTGCGGAAGCGCTCCGGAAAGATCTGGTACCAGACGGCGCGGCGCGCCCAGGCGGGGCCCCAACTGGAGTCGGCCGCGGGGGCGGCCGTTGTGGTGAAAGGTGCGATACTCAACAGGATAATTCCGGTTAAAATGGATTTCATGACCAGGCCTCCCGATGCGGATAGACGATCAGCCAGGGTGTTTTCTCCGTCACATCCCGGGTGCCACCCACCGGTAACGGACAAAGGCGAGCCGCTTGCTGTCGGCCGACCAGGAGGGGACATTAATCGTCCCCTGACCGCCGAAGAGGGTGGCCGGCGTTGGGCCCGTCAGCAAAAAACCGGTTCCCATCAAATAGAGCAGGTTGCGCATCGCCCTCTCCCGCTAGAATTCACCTTGCAGACCCAGCGTAAAGGTGCGCATCGGCATCAGGTTGCTCTCCATCGGTGCGTAATTGTACTGGCCGGCATTAAGGACGCCGAGCTTGAAGCTCAAGCCGCGCCAGTCATAGCTGAAACGCACGTCCAAGAATTTCATCGGCACGCGGTCGTTGATCGGATAGATTTTGACCTGCTGGATGCGGCTGGCATAACGGTACTCGACCTGGATCTGGGCTTTGGCGATGCGCAAGCCCGCCTTGCCGGAGGCGATGAGCCTGGGCCGGTAGGGCAGCGGATCATGGTACTCGAGTTCCTCGTGGTCCATCGCCGTGGCGGTCAGCTGCAAACTGGGCGTGATGGGCAAACTCCGGCAGGTAAACGGCCAACTGAAATTGGTGGTCGCCTCCACCCCCATAATGCGCGCCCGCGGGATGTTGCGGAACTGCACCTGGCCGCGGATCAGATCCATATGCGCCTCGATCAGCTCCCAGTACTCGTTGTCGAAGAGCGAAACATCGACATTCCAGTTGTCCGTGAGGTACTGGCGGATTCCGAGATCATAGGCCCACGAGCTCTCCGCCTTGAGACCGGGATTGGCGACGATCTTGAAGTTCATGATCGCCAGCTCGAGAAAACGCTCGATGATGGTGGCGGCGCGGAAACCGCTGCCGGCCGAGGCGCGCAGGCTGGTCTTCGCCCAGGGCTGCCAGTTGATGCCGACGCGGGGACTGAACAGGTCCTCCTTGAGGCCGCCGACCAGCTGATACCGGTCGTAACGGAAACCCATGGTGGTGCGCAGATTTTCGCGCATTTTCCACTCGTCCTGGAGGAAGGGTCCGATGAAATAGCCCTTATGGTCGCCGAAATATTTGGTCGAGCCGGCGTCGTGCTGGAACTGCACCCCGGCGGTGACGGTGTGGTTGAACTGCGGGATCCAGTCGGCCTGGACCTCCAGCCCCTCACCGTAGGCGGGATTGAAACTACCGCCGGCGCCGAACTGGTTGCCCATCAGGGTGCGTACCAGGCTGGCGCGGAAATTCATCGCAAAGGTTGGCGAAAAAGGGACCACCAGTTTGGTATAGCTGTTGATCTGGTTGGTGTGGGCGTGATTGCCGAGGTTCCTGGAATCGACCTCATAGGGATCGTTGGGCCCTTTCCACTGCACGAAAAAGCCGCGGTCGATGTGGCTGTAGGCGTTGTAAAAGGTCCACTTGGCGCCGCCGGGAAACTGGTAATCGAACTTGCCGGTGAGGTTGAATTTGACCGCGTCGCCGAGCTGGGTATAACCGGTGGTCATGAAACGGCCGAGTGAGATGCGCCCGCCGAAGCGGCCGATGCGGCGGCTGTAGCTCAGGTCCTCGCGGGTATAGTGCAACCGGTTGGGATCGGTCCACTGCCATTCGTCATAGAGGGGTTTGTCGTAGCGGGCGGCGGTGTAGGAGAAGAGCAGCCGGCCCTTTGGATCCGGGTCCTTGGTGAGGACATTGACAACACCGCCGAGGGCCGAGGCCCCCCAAAGGGTCGAACCGGCGCCCTTGACGACCTCGATCTGTTCTATGTCCAGCGGCGGCAGCATGTCCCAGTTGAATTCGCCGGTGTCGCTGGCGTAGACCGGCACGCCATCGAGGAGGAGCAGCACCTTGTTGCCGGCGCCGAAGGTGTAGCCAGTCGAGCCGCGGATGTTGATCTGGTTACCGACGAAATGGACGCCCGGCGCCGATTCGAGAGCATCCTGGATGTTGGTGGCGCTGCGCTGTTTGATCTCGAGGGCGGAGACCACCGAGAGCGAGATCGGCGCCTGATCGAGGGACTGCTGGGTCTTGCCGGCGGAGATCACCACGGGATCCATCTCGATCGGCGTCGGTTTCAGTTTGATATCAAGAGTGGCCTCCTTGCCACTGCTGAAACTGATTTTTTCGAGCAGGCGGCTGCGGTAGCCCATCATCGAGGCGCGCACGGTATAGATCCCCCCGGGCACCTGGGTGATCGCATAGCGGCCATTGGCATCGGCCACGGCGCCGCGCAGGGTGCCCTGCACCTGGACGTTGGCGCCGGGCAGGGGCTGGCCGCTCTCCTGGTCGGTCACCCGGCCGCGCAGGGTCGCCTGAGCCAGAAGGAGCGCGGGGAGCAGCG